>CACEQR010000005.1 GCA_902561765.1 uncultured Pelagibacteraceae bacterium
TGATTTATCCGATGTTGGAAGAGTTAAAATGAACTCTAGATTAGATCTTAATTGTTCTGACAAGATCACTATTTTAAGAAATGACGATATTTTAGCAATTATCAAAAAAATGCTAGATTTAAGAGATGGTAAAGATGACGTAGATGATATTGATCACCTTGGGAATAGAAGAGTAAGATCTGTAGGTGAATTAGTTGAAAATCAAGCACGTATTGGTGTTTATAGAATGGAGAGAGCCATAAAAGAAAAAATGACTACTTTAGATGTTGAGTCAGCAATGCCCCAAGATCTAATTAATGCGAAACCACTTACAATTTCATTAAAGGATTTTTTTGCAACTTCTCAACTTTCACAATTTATGGATCAAACTAATCCATTGTCAGAGATCACTCATAAGAGAAGAGTTTCAGCTTTAGGTCCAGGAGGCCTTACAAGAGAGAGAGCAGGCTTTGAAGTAAGAGATGTGCATCCAACTCATTATGGTCGTATCTGTCCAATCGAAACACCCGAAGGTCCAAATATTGGTCTTATAAATAGTCTCTCTACATACTCAAAAATTAATAAGTATGGATTTATAGAAAGTCCTTATAAGAAAGTTGAAAATGGAGTTGTACAAGATAAAATTGAATACCTTTCAGCAATGGAGGAAACTAAATTTACAATTGCTCAAGCTAATTCTGTTTTAGATAAAAATGGTAAATTTGTTGAGGAGCTAGTTTCAAGTAGAGCCAACTTAGATTTTATTTTATCAAAACCAGAGAACATTGATTATATTGATGTCTCACCAAAACAACTTGTTTCTGTTGCTGCTTCTTTAATACCATTTTTAGAGAATGATGATGCAAACAGAGCTTTAATGGGTTCTAATATGATGAGGCAGGCAGTACCACTTCTTAAACCTGAGGCACCACTAGTAGGGACAGGAATAGAAAGTGATGTAGCTTTAGATTCAGGAGTTACTATTGTTGCAAAAAGAGATGGAATAGTTGATAAAATCGACGGTAAAAGAATAGTAATTAAAGCATCAAATGAAAAGGATTACTCAGAGTCGGGTGTTGATATTTATAATTTGCAAAAATTCAAAAGATCAAATCAAAATACGTGCATAAATCAAAAACCATTAGTTAGGGTGGGAGATAAAGTAAAGTCTGGTGATATTATAGCAGATGGTCCTTCCACAAAAACAGGGGAATTAGCCCTAGGAAAAAATGTTACAGTAGCATTCATGCCATGGCAAGGATACAATTTTGAGGATTCAATATTAATATCTGAACGATGTGTCACTGACGACGTATTTACTTCAATACATATAGAGGAATATGAAGTAATGGCAAGAGATACAAAACTAGGTGAGGAAGATATAACTAGAGATATACCAAACATAAATGAAGAGTCTTTAAAAAATTTAGATGAATCAGGTATTGTTTATATTGGAGCAGAGGTAAAACCTGGAGATATTTTAGTAGGGAAAGTTACACCGAAAGGTGACTCTTCATCCGGCCCTGAAGAAAAACTTTTAAGATCAATATTTGGTGAAAAAGCTATTGATGTAACAGATACATCATTAAAAATGCCAAGTGGTAGCGGCGGTATAGTTGTTGATGTGAGAGTTTTTAATAGGCATGGAATTGAAAAAGATGAAAGATCAATAACGATTGAAAGAGCAGAGATTGAAAGTGTACAACAAGACAAGAATGTTGAGGAGGAAATTCTTGAGAGAAGTATAAAACAAAGAGCTACATCTATATTATCGAACTCTAAATTAGCTAAAAAAATTAAAGACTATGAGTCTGGAATAAATCTAACAGAGCAATTGATTTTTGATATGCTAATTTCAGATTTATTTAAAATTACAGTTGAGGATCAAAAAAAAACAGAGGCATTGCATCAATTAAAATCACAATACGATAATGCCAAAAAAGACATACAAGAAAGATTCGAAGATAAAGTTCTTAAAATAAGACAGGGTGATGATTTATTACCAAGTGTAATGAAAATGGTTAAAGTATTTGTAGCTATAAAAAGAAGGTTAAGACCTGGTGATAAAATGTCTGGAAGACATGGAAATAAGGGTGTTGTAAGTAAAATAGTGCCTGTTGAAGATATGCCATATAGAGAAAACGGAAAACCTGTAGATATAGTTCTTAATCCACTAGGAGTTCCTAGTAGAATGAACGTAGGACAAATATTAGAAACCCATTTAGGATGGTCGTGCAAAGAATTAGGAGAACAACTAACTGATTTGATTAATCAAAATCAAAAGAAAATTGAAAAAGATGAAAAAATTTCAAAGTTTTTAAAATCAGTATATGGAAATGAAGTTTATTCAGAAAACATTGATAACCTTTCCAATACCGAATTTAAAGATTTATGTCAAAATATTCAAAATGGTGTTCCAATTTCAACACCAGTATTCGATGGAGCAAAAGAAAATGATGTAACAAAAATGTTAGATTTAGCTAAATTGCCAAACTCCGGTCAAACTACATTATGGGATGGAAGAACGGGAGAAAAGTTTGATAGACCTGTAACAGTTGGAATTATTTACATGCTAAAACTTCACCACTTAGTTGAAGATAAAATTCACGCAAGATCTACGGGTCCGTACAGTTTAGTAACTCAACAACCGCTAGGTGGTAAAGCTCAATTAGGTGGTCAAAGATTTGGGGAAATGGAAGTTTGGGCATTAGAAGCTTATGGTGCCTCATATACATTGCAGGAGATATTAACAGTAAAATCAGATGATGTTGCTGGAAGGGTAAAAGTTTATGAAACAATTGTAAAAGGTGAGGAAAACTTTGAGTCAGGTATACCAGAGTCTTTCAATGTATTGGTTAAAGAAATTAAATCTTTAGCATTAAATGTGGAGTTAAATTAAAATTATGAGTAAAGAATTATCAGATTTATTTAAGTCATCAGAAATATCTGAGGCTCAAAATTTCAACAGCATAAAAATAACTTTAGCAAGTCCTGAAAAAATTAAATCATGGACATTTGGCGAGATAAAAAAACCTGAAACAATTAATTATAGAACTTTCAGACCTGAAAAAGACGGTTTATTTTGTGCAAGAATATTTGGACCAATCAAAGACTACGAATGTTTGTGTGGAAAATATAAAAGAATGAAATTTAGAGGTATTATATGTGAAAAATGTGGTGTTGAAGTAACAAAATCAAATGTTCGAAGAGAAAGAATGGGACATATAAACCTGGCCACTCCAGTGGCGCATATTTGGTTTTTAAAATCATTACCAAGTAGAATTTCTCTCGCAATTGATATGAAACTTAAAGAAGTTGAGAGAGTTTTGTATTTTGAAAACTTTATAGTCATAGAACCTGGTCTTACAGGATTAAAAAAAAATCAGTTATTAGGTGAAGAAGAGTTAATAAAATATCAAGATGATTATGGTGAGGAAGCCTTCACTGCAGGTATTGGAGCAGAAGCAATATTAGAAATATTAAAATCAATTAATTTAAAAGAAGAAAGAGAAGCTTTAATTAAAAGTATAAAAGAGACAAAATCTAAAGTTTCTGAGGAAAGATCTATTAAAAGACTGAAATTAATAGAGTCTTTTATTGAAACTGGAAACAAACCAGAGTGGATGATATTAACAACTGTACCAGTAATTCCTCCAGAACTAAGACCCTTAGTTCCTTTAGATGGAGGTCGATTTGCAACATCAGACTTAAATGATCTTTATAGAAGGGTAATTAATAGAAATAATAGATTAAAGAGACTAATAGATCTTAAAGCTCCAGATATAATAGTAAGAAATGAAAAAAGAATGTTGCAAGAGTCTGTAGACGCTCTTTTTGATAATGGAAGAAGAGGAAGAGTAATAACAGGAACAGGAAAGAGGCCACTAAAATCTCTTGCCGAAATGTTAAAAGGAAAACAAGGAAGATTTAGACAAAATTTATTAGGTAAAAGAGTAGATTACTCTGGGAGATCAGTAATTGTTGTTGGTCCAGATTTAAAATTACATGAATGTGGATTACCAAAAAAAATGGCATTAGAACTATTTAAGCCATTTTTATATGCACGATTAAACAAATTAGGATTAGCTTCTACTATTAAACAGGCAAAAAAATTAGTTGAAAGAGAAAGAAATGAAGTTTGGGATGCATTGGAACTTATTGTAAGAGAGCATCCGGTAATATTAAATAGAGCACCTACGCTACATAGATTAGGTGTACAAGCTTTTGAACCAAAGTTAATTGAGGGTAATGCGATTGAATTACATCCTTTAACATGTGCTGCATTTAATGCAGACTTTGATGGTGACCAGATGGCAGTTCATGTTCCGTTAAGTTTAGAAGCACAATTGGAAGCAAGAGTATTAATGATGTCAACAAATAATATTCTTAGCCCATCAAATGGAAAACCTATAATAGTACCAAGTCAAGATATGATTTTAGGTATCTATTACTTATCACAACCACCTGTTCAAACAGAAAAAATTGATGGATATTTTGTTAATACTACAGAAATTGAACATGCTTTGGAGACAGGACAAATAAAAGTCCATTCAAGAATAGTATCAAGATTTGAAACAATAGATGAAAAAGGTAATAAGAAATTAGAAAAACACATAAGTACAGCTGGAAGATTTTTGTTATCTAATTTAATACCAAAAAATGCTAATAACAAATTTTCATTAGTTGATAGATTGCTTCCAAAAAAAATAGTATCAGAAGTTATAGATCATGTTTTTAGATTCTCTGGTCAAAAAAGCACAGTAATTTTTTGTGATAAACTTAAAGATCTTGGTTTTAAACACGCATTTAAAGCAGGAATATCTTTTGGTAAAGATGATTTGGTAATTCCTGAAAATAAACAACAACTAATTGATGAAACTAAAAAATTAATTGCTGATTATGAGACACAATATGCTGAAGGTTTAATAACTAGAGGAGAAAAATATAACAAAGTTATTGATGCATGGTCAAAATGTACAGATAGAGTTGCTTCGGAAATGATGAAAAGGATTTCTGCTACAGAAGTAACAGATCAAGGATTAAAGATAAATTCAGTATTCATGATGGCTGATAGTGGAGCAAGAGGATCTGCTGCACAGATGAAACAATTAGCTGGTATGCGAGGTTTAATTGCAAAACCTTCAGGGGAAATTATTGAGTCTCCAATAACATCAAATTTTAAAGAAGGGTTGACAGCTTTAGAATATTTTAATTCTACTCATGGAGCAAGAAAAGGATTAGCTGATACTGCACTTAAAACTGCAAGCTCAGGTTATTTGACAAGAAGACTCTGTGATGTTGCTCAAGATTTAACAATTACTAAACCTAAATGTGATATGAAATGTGGTTCAATTAAACTTACAGAGGTTCTAGAAGGTGGAAACATTATGGTAAGTCTTTCAGAAAGAGCCCTAGGAAGAGTTGCTGCAAAAGAAATAAAGAATCCACTAACAGGCGATGTTCTTATAAAAAAGGATGAAATGATTGATGAAGCTGGATGTGAGAAAATAGATGCAGCGGGAGTTAAAAGCATCAACGTCTATTCAGTAATGACATGTGGTGCAAAAGAAGGTGTATGTGCAACATCATATGGAAGAGATTTATCTAGAGGTAAAATGGTGCACGTAGGTGAGGCTATTGGGATGATATCTGCTCAGTCCATAGGAGAGCCGGGAACACAGTTAACAATGAGAACCTTTCACGTAGGCGGAACTGCATCTGTTAAACAAGAGTCACAAATTATATCTAGCTCAGATGGAATTTTGAAAATTATAAATACCAATCTACTAAAAGATTCAAAAAATAATCAAATTGTCATGGGCAGAAATACAGAAATTTCAATTGAAGATGACAATGGATTACAAGTTGCTTCTTACAAAGTTCCTTATGGATCAAAATTATTTTTTGAGAATGAACAAAAAGTTAAAAAAGGTGCAAAAATTTGCGAATGGGACCCATATACTACACCAGTTATTGCAGAAAAAGATGGTATTGCAAATTATGTTGATCTAATTGATGGTGTATCCATAGCTGAAACTGTGGATGATGCAACAGGTATTTCTACAAAAGCTGTAGTTGATTGGAAAACTCAGTCGAAAAATACTGATTTAAAACCAAGAATTACATTAAGAGATGAAAAAGGAAATGTAATTAAAAAAGCTGATGATAACGAAGCAAGATATTATTTAGTACCAGACTCAATTTTATCTGTAAAAGATGGACAAAAGATTTCTGCGGGTGACGTAATAGCTAGACTGCCAAAAGAAACAACTAAAACAAAAGATATAACGGGTGGATTACCAAGAGTAGCTGAATTATTTGAGGCTAGAAAAGCAAAAGATAGTGCAATTATAGCTGAAAATGACGGAAGTGTAATTTTTGGAAAAGAGGTTCGAGGAAAACAAAGAGTTACTATCGAAGCTGAATCTGGAGAAACATCGAGTTATTTAATACCAAAAGGTAAGCATATTAATTTTAATCAAGGAGAAAAAATTAAAAAAGGTGAATATCTTTTAGATGGACAACCATTACCTCACGATATTTTGAGAATTATGGGTATTGAGGATTTAACAGAGTATTTTGTTAATCAAGTTCAAGATGTATATAGACTACAAGGTGTAATAATTAATGATAAGCATATTGAAGTAATCCTTAGACAAATGCTTAAAAAAATTGAAGTTAAAGAGTCTGGTGATAGTAAACTTTTACCTGGAGAAGTTGTTGATAGAATAAAATTTGAAAATATGAATGAAGAATTAAAATCTGAAGGTAAAAAGGTTGCTGTTGGTGAAAGAGTTTTAATGGGTATAACAAAGGCATCCTTACAAACAGAGTCGTTTATTTCAGCTGCATCATTCCAAGAAACTACAAGAGTATTAACAGACGCTGCAATTAAAGGAAAAGTTGATAAATTAAGCGGATTAAAAGAAAATGTGATAGTAGGTAGACTTGTACCTGCAGGTACTGGAGCGATTAAGAATACATGGAATAAAAAAGCTATTGATGATGATCAGAAATTCTTATCTGAACAAGAGACACAAGAACCCTCAGAAACGCAAATAAATCAATAAATTTAAGGGTAATTTAGGTCTAATTTAATTTGACAAATACCATTTCTAATGTATTTTGGCCATGTTTTTGGTTGGAATGTAGTGACTAGTTCACTAAACGCTGCCACAAATAACATGCCAGTTATTTTCATCAAAAATATAATTAATTAAACAAAATATATGCCGACTATAAACCAATTAGTTAGAAAAAGTAGAGATAAACAAATAACAAGAAATAAAGTACCAGCTCTTCAGAAGCAACCACTTAAAAGAGGTGTGTGTGTAAAAGTTTATACAACAACTCCAAAAAAACCTAATTCAGCATTAAGAAAAGTTGCACGTGTAAGACTTTCAAATGGTTTTGAGGTAACTGCATATATTCCTGGAGAAGGGCATAACTTGCAAGAACACTCTGTTGTTTTAATTAGAGGAGGAAGAGTTAAAGATTTACCTGGAGTTAGATATCATATCTTAAGAGGTAACTTGGATACCCAAGGAGTTGCTAATAGAAAACAAAGACGATCACTTTACGGAACAAAAAAAGGTAAATAGATATGTCTAGAAAAAGAAAAGCTCCAAAAAAATTACCTGTAATAGATCCAAAATATAAATCAACAATTATTCCAAAATTAATAAATTCAATAATGTATGATGGAAAAAAAACCATAGCTGAAAAAATTATTTATGATGCGATTGATAAGATAAAAACTAAATCTAAAGATGAACCATTAAATGTATTTAATGATGCAATTAACAATATAAGACCTACAGTAGAAGTTAGATCAAGACGAGTAGGAGGTGCTACTTATCAGGTTCCTGTGGAAGTTAAATCTAAAAGATCTCAGGCGTTAGCATTGAGATGGTTAGTTGATGCTTCAAGAAAACGTAAAGATAAAAATATGTCAGATAAGATTTTCAATGAAATTTTTGATGCTTATCAAAACAGGGGTGCAGCAATTAAAAAAAAAGAGGATACACACAAAATGGCAGAGTCGAACAAAGCTTTTGCGCATTTTAGATGGTAAAGAATAATGGCAAGAACACATACATTAGATAAATATAGAAATATTGGAATCATGGCACATATAGATGCCGGAAAAACCACAACCACTGAAAGAATTCTTTATTACACAGGTAAAAGTCATAAAATAGGTGAAGTTCATGATGGGGCAGCCACCATGGATTGGATGGAGCAAGAACAAGAAAGAGGTATAACAATTACTTCTGCTGCAACAACTTGTTTTTGGAATGATCACAGAATTAATATTATAGATACACCTGGACATGTAGATTTTACAATAGAAGTAGAAAGATCCTTAAAAGTATTAGATGGTGCTGTTGCAGTATTTGATGGTGTTGCAGGTGTAGAGCCTCAATCTGAAACTGTTTGGAGACAAGCTGATAAATATAAAGTTCCAAGGATCTGTTTTGTTAATAAATTAGATAGAACTGGTGCAGATTTTTTTAGATGTGTAGGAATGATAAAAGAAAGACTTGGAGCTAAACCCTTGGTTATGCAAGTACCTATTGGCGTTGAGGCATCTTTAAAAGGTGTTGTAGATCTTATTAAAATGAAAGCTGTTGTATGGAAAAATGAAGATTTAGGCGCTGCATGGGAATTAGTTGATATACCAGATGATTTAAAAGAAATATCAACAAAATATCGACAAGAGTTGGTTGAAACGGCAGTAGAGCAGGATGAAAAACTTATGGAAGACTATCTTGGTGGTAAAGACATATCTGAAGAAGATCTAATTAAATGTATTAGGAAGGGATGTTTAGGGTTCGACTTTGTTCCTGTGTTAACTGGTTCAGCATTTAAAAATAAAGGTGTCCAACCTTTATTAGATGCTGTTGTTAATTATCTACCAAGTCCAGAAGACATAGGCTCAATAAAAGGTACAAAACCAGGATCTGAAGATGAAATTGAAATGAAATTTGATGATAATGCACCTTTTTCTGCTTTAGCATTTAAAGTTGCGAATGACCCATTTGTAGGAAGTTTAACATTTATAAGAATTTACTCAGGAACTGTTAAATCTGGTACTGGAATTTATAATACATCTAAAGATAAAGAGGAAAGAGTTGGTAGAATGCTTCTAATGCACGCTAATTCAAGAGAGGATATAAAAGAAGCAAACGCAGGTGACATTGTTGCGCTAGCAGGTCTTAAAAATACTATAACAGGACATACTCTTGCAAATAAAGACACACCAGTATTACTAGAGCCAATGGAATTTCCTGATCCAGTAATAGAAATTGCTGTAGAACCAAAAACAAAAGCTGACCAAGAAAAAATGGGAGAAGCTTTAGGAAGATTAGCAAAAGAAGATCCATCTTTTAGAGTTACATCTGATGAAGAATCTGGCCAAACAATTATAAAAGGCATGGGTGAATTACACTTAGACATTATTGTAGATAGAATGAAACGAGAATTTAAAGTTGAAGCAAATGTAGGAGCACCTCAAGTTGCTTATAGGGAAACAATTCTTTCACATGCCGAAAATGATTATACTCACAAAAAACAAAGTGGAGGAGCTGGTCAATTTGCAAGAGTAAAACTAACTGTTGAACCACTTGAACCTGGCAAAGGTAGAGAAATAGAAAGTAAAATTAAAGGTGGTGCAATTCCAAAAGAATTTATTCCTGGTGTTGAAAAAGGGGTTGAAACGGTTGCAGATGGTGGAATATTAGCAGGATTTCCACTTATCGACTACAAAGTTACAATCGTTGATGGTTTACATCATGATGTAGATTCAAGTGTACTAGCATTCGAACTTGCATCAAGACAATGTTTTAAAGAAGCTTGTACTAAAGCTACACTAAAATTATTAGAACCAATAATGAGAGTAGAAGTAGTCACTCCAGAAGATTATATGGGAGACGTGATTGGTGATTTAAATAGTAGAAGAGGACAAATCAGTACCCAGGAACAAAGAGGTAATGCAACAGTAATAACTGCAATGGTACCATTGGCTAACATGTTTGGATATATTAATAATTTGAGATCAATGTCTCAAGGTAGAGCACAATATTCTATGTTTTTTGATCATTATGACAAGGTTCCTCAAAATGTACAAGATGAAGTAACTAAAAAAACAGGTTAAATATGGAAAAGCAAAATATTAGAATAAAATTAAGAGCTTACGATAACAAGGTGCTTGATCAATCTACAGAGGAAATAGTTAATACTGTAAAAAGAACAGGTGCAAATATTAAAGGTCCAATACCACTGCCAACTAAAAAAGAGAGATATACAGTTCTAAGATCACCACATATTGATAAAAAAAGCAGAGAGCAGTTTGAAACAAGAACACATAAAAGATTAATCGATATTATTGAACCAACACCAGCGACAGTAGAAGCATTAATGAAATTAGATTTGGCATCAGGTGTTGATGTGGAGATTAAAATATAATGAGTGAAATAGGATTAATAGGTAAAAAAATTGGCATGACTAGAGAATTTTATAAATCAGGTCAATCAGTACCAGTAACAGTATTAAAAGTCGAAAAAGGAAGAATTGTACAAATTATAGATAAAGAAAAACGCGGTTATAACGCTATACAACTTGGATTTGGAAGAATAAAAAATTCCAAATTATCAAAAGCAATGAAGGGTTATTTTGCAAAAAAAAATACGGAAGCTAGAAAAATTTTAAAAGAATTTAGAGTAAAAGATATAGATCAATATAAAGAGGGAAATGAATTTGGAATTGAAATTTTTAAAGATATAAAATTTTTAGATGTAAAATCTAAAACTATAGGTAAAGGTTTCGCAGGTGCAATGAAAAGGCATAACTTCGGAGGGTTAAGAGCATCTCATGGTGTATCAATTTCTCATAGAGCCCATGGATCGACAGGTCAAAATCAAGATCCTGGAAAAGTATTTAAAGGGAAAAAAATGGCAGGTCATATGGGTGATAAAATGCGATCAATGCAAAATCTAGAAATAATAAAAACAGATATAGACAATGAGTTAATATATTTAAAAGGATCAATACCAGGAAGCAAAAATTCAGAAGTATTATTAAAAAAAGCAGTAAAAAATATTAATAAATTAACTATTGCTGAAAAAAATGAAATTTCAGAAAAATCTAAAAAAGCAAAAGATAAAAAAAAATAATTTATGAAATTAGAAAAAATTAATATTGACGGTAAAAAAGCATCTATAGAGATATCTGATAAAATTATTGCAGCAAAAATAAATCCTAGATTAGTCAGCCAAGTACTTTATAAAACAAATGCAAATTACAAAGGTAGAAAAGCAAAGACTAAGCAAAAAAACGAAATTACAGGATCAACATCAAAAATATACGCTCAAAAAGGTACTGGTAATGCAAGACATGCTAGTAAAAAAGCTCCAATATTTGTTGGGGGAGGAATAGCTCACGGTCCAAAAGGAGAATTAAACCATAAAAAAAGAAAATTAAATAAAAGTGAAAAAAAATTAAGCATTGCATCCTTAATAACTAAAAAAAATAATTTAAATGATTTAATAATTATCGATGACATACAAAAACAAATTTTAAAAACTAAAGAAATGAATAGCTTATTGATAAAGTTTGAGGCAAGAAATTCAATAATTATTGCAGATAAAAAATCTAAAGATAATATTTACAAATCTGTAAGAAACATTCCAAATGTAAAAATCACTGATGTTAATCATTTTAGTGCTTATGATTTAGCTAAATTTAAAAAAGTAATTTTTACAGAAACTTCAATTAAAGAGCTTGAAAAGAGATACTAATGATGGAAAAACTTCACCTATACGATAAAATACTTTCACCCTTAGTTACAGAAAAGTCAACTAATCTCTCTGAGCAGAACAAAATTACTTTTAAAGTTCATTCTAAGGCTAACAAAAAAAATTTAAAAAAAAATATTGAAAAAATATTTAAAGTTAATGTAACAAAAGTAAATATTGTAAATAAAAAGACAAGATACAAAACAACTAGAGGAAAAAAAGTTAAAGTAAAAGGATTTAAAAAAGCAATTATAACACTTAAAAAAGGTCAAAATATAGATTTGACAACAGGAATTTAAATATATGCCATTAAAAACTTTTAAACCTTATACAAAATCTACCAGAGGTACAATTCTTGTAAGTAGAGAAGGACTATGGAAAGGTAAACCATTTAAAGCCTTAACATCACCAAATAATTCATCTAAGGGTAGAAACAATTATGGGAGAATCACTTCAAGAAATCATGGAGGTGGACATAAACACAAATATAGACAAATTGATTTTTATAGAAAAAAATTAGATGTAAATGCAGAAGTTGAAAGAATTGAGTATGATCCAAACAGATCCTGTCACATTATGCTTGTTAAATTTGAAGATGGAGAAAGGTTTTACTATTTAGCACCAAAGGATATTAAAGTTGGAGATATAATTCAGAATGGTTCTAATGCAGAAATTAAATTAGGTAACTGCCTGCCTTTAAAGGATATTCCAGTAGGTATTGATATACATAATGTCGAAATTAATCCTGGTGGTGGTGGAAAAATAGCGAGATCAGCAGGTACTTCAGTTTCAATTTCTGGAATAGATGGAAACTACTCAATTATAAAGATGACGTCAGGAGAAGTAAGAAAAATCAACTCCAATTCAATGGCAACTATTGGTGTTTTATCAAATCCTGACCAAAAAAATATTAAAATAGGTAAAGCAGGTAGATCTAGATGGTTAGGTATAAGACCACATACGAGAGGTGTTGTAAAAAACCCGGTCGATCACCCTCATGGAGGTGGAGAAGGTAAATCAGCGGGAGGAAGACACCCTGTTTCACCAACAGGACAATCTGCAAAAGGATTAAAAACAAGAGACAACAAAAGAACCGATAAATTTATAATTAGAAGAAGAAAGAAGAAGAGAGCATAACATATGGCAAGATCAGTTTGGAAAGGACCGTTTGTAGAAGAAAGTTTAATTAAAAAAGTGGAAAAAATAAAAAACGATCCTGTAAAAAAACCTATTAAAACATGGTCAAGAAAATCTACAATAATTCCAGATTTTGTTGGTATAGGATTTTTAATTTACAATGGAAAAAAATTTATACCGATTACTGTATCAGAAGATATGGTAGGCCATAAATTTGGAGAGTTTGCACCAACAAGACAATTTTTTGGACATACTCCGGCTGACAAAAAAGCCAAAGTCGATGGTGGTGATAAGAAATAATGACAAAGATGAAAAAACAAATTGATACTAAAACTGTAAAATCTATAAACAAAAATATTAGATCGAGCACAAGAAAACTGAATCCTATATTAAAATCAATTGTAGGTAAAAAAGTTGATGTAGCTATTAGAGATTTAACATTTTCAGATAAAAGAATTTCAAAAGATATTAAAAAAACAATTTCCTCTGCGGTAGCTAACGCAGAGAATAATTATCAATATGACATTGACAAACTTTTTGTTAAAGAAGCATATTGTGGGAAGCAAGTTGTTATGAAAAGATTTAGAGCAAGAGCAAAAGGTAGAGCTGCTGAGATTATGAAACCATATTCAAATTTAACGATAATTTTATCAGAAAAAGCAAAAGAAACGGAGAAACATGGGTCAAAAAGTTAATCCAGTTGGACTAAGATTAGGAATAAATAGAGGGTGGGACTCTGTTTGGTACGCAAAGAAAAAAGATTTTGGAAATAATTTAATAGAGGATTTTAAAATTAGAGAATATATCAAGAAAAATGTAGTAAATTCTGGTGTTTCTAAAGTAATGATTGAGAGAACCACTAAAAAATGTTTTGTTACAATCTATACATCAAGGCCAGGTTTTGTTATCGGAAAGAAAGGCACTGACATTGAAAAAATCAAAGGTAACTTATCAAAACTTACAAATAATGAAGTTGTGTTAAATATAAAAGAGGTCAAGAAACCAGAAACTAATAGTTATTTAGTAGCTGAAAATATAGCACAGCAATTAGTAAAAAGAGTTTCCTACAGAAGAGCAATGAAAAGAGCTATGCAATCAGCGTTAAGATTAGGAGCCAAGGGAATAAAAGTGTCTATAAGTGGTAGACTTGGGGGAAATGAAATTGCAAGAACAGAATGGCTTAGAGAGGGTAGTATACCATCACACACTTTAAGAGCTGATATAGATTATTCAGAGGCTGAAGCTCTAACAACTTATGGAATAATAGGTATAAAAATTTGGATATATAAGGGAGAAATTTTCACTAAGGAATTCAGTCAAGAAAGGAATAAAAATTAAAAATGCTACAACCAACAAGGACAAAATTTAGAAAAGCTCATAAAGGAAGAATTCATGGTAATGCATCAAGATGTAATATTATGAATTATGGATCTTATGGTTTAAAAGCAATACAGCCAGAAAGAGTAATCTCAAGACAAATAGAGGCTGCAAGGGTAGCATTAACAAGACATATGAAAAGACAAGGAAGAGTCTGGACGAGAATGTTTCCCAACATACCTGTTTCAAAAAAACCAACTGAAGTAAGAATGGGTAAAGGAAAAGGATCACCAGAATTTTGGGCATGCAGGGTTAAACCAGGACGAATATTATTTGAAGTAGATGGTGTATCAGAACAAATCGCTAAAGAGGCATTGTACAAAGCGTCAGCAAAATTACCTATTAAATGTAAATTTATTAAAAGAATATAGAATGAAAAAAAAAGAAATAAAAAAATTAACTGAAAAGCAAGTTCTAGAAAATTTAGATAAACTTAAAAAAGATCTATTTAATTTTAGATTTCAAAAGGTTAATGGACAAGTAAAAAGTCCAGCTAAAATAAACGAAACAAAGAAAAATATTGCAAGATTAAAAACATTAATAGAGGTCAAAAATGCCTAAAAAAATCTTAAATGGCGTCGTAGTGAGTGATAAACCAAATAAAACAGTTACTGTTTTAGTAGAAAGGAAATATCAACACCCATTGCTTAAGAAAGTTATGAAAGCTAGAAAAAAATATAATGCTCATGACGAGGAAAATAAATTTAAAATTGGAGACAAAGTATCAATTAGAGAAAGTAGACCTTATTCAAAAAATAAAAAATTTGAGGTAATTGGAGATATAAAATGATTCAAGTACAAACCGAATTGATGGTTGCTGATAATACAGGAGCAAAAAAAATTGAATGTATCAAGGTATTAGGTGGATCAAAAAGAAGATATGCAAGTATTGGAGATACAATAGTTGTAGCAGTTAAAGAGGCTATACCAAAAGGTAAAGTTAAAAAAGGAGCTGTTCATAAAGCAGTAGTAGTTAGAGTAAAAAAGGGAATACATAGAAATGATGGATCCAAGGTTAGATTTGACAATAACGCAGCTGTTCTGACTGATGATAAAGGTGAACCTATTGGCACAAGAATTTTTGGTCCTGTTACAAGAGAGCTTAGAAATAGAGGTCAAATGAAAATAATTTCATTAGCACCTGAGGTATTGTAATGATTAAAAAGGGATTAAAGGTAAAAATTTTAACTGGAAAAGATAAAAGCAAAGAAGGCGAAGTTATGGAAATTGATAGAAAGCATAATAGAGCAAAAATTAAAGGTATAAATATAATTAAAAAACATGTCAAAACTACAAAAGAGAAAAAAGGTGGAATTATTTCTAAAGAAAATTTTATCCATCTATCAAATTTGAAAGTTATTGAAAATAAAAAGGAGCAGGCTAAAAAATAATGCAACCTAGATTAAAAGAAAAAATTTATAAAGAAATTAATCCTAGTTTGAAGGAAATGTTTGGTTACAAGAATTTATACATGGGGCCAAAAATTGAGAAAGTTGTTCTTAATATGGGTTTAGGATTAGATGGTAATGATGCAAAAATAGTAAGTTCTTGCAAAGAAGACCTCGGAAATTTAACTGGTCAATTACCTGTTAATACAAAATTTAGAAAATCTATAGCAAACTTTAAAACCAGAAAGAATACAAACTCAGGTTTAAAAGTAACTTTAAGAAAAAATAAAATGTATGAATTTATTGATAGACTTGTAAACATTGCACTACCTAGAATAAAAGATTTTAGAGGTTTAAATCCAAATGGATTTGATAAGTTTGGAAACTATACTTTTGGTATAAAAGAACAAATAATTTTCCCAGAAGTCAATTTTGATAAAGTAGATAAAATTAGAGGTCTAGATATAACAATAGTTATTAAATCAATGGATAGAAAACACAGTTTTGAACTACTTAAAAAATTAAACTTTCCATTCAAAGAAAGCAGGAGTAACTAATGGCTAAATTAAGTGCAATTAATAAAAATAATAGAAGAATAAAATTATCAGATAAGTTTTACAAAAAAAGATCTACTTTAAAAAAGATTATAATGGATAAAAAGATATCTTTAGAGGAAAGATTTAAGGCTCAACAAAAACTCTCTAAAATGCCAAGAAATTCTGCAAAGACTAGAGTTAGAAACAGGTGTCAAATAACTGGTAGACCACATGGTGTTTATCGAAAATTAAAAATATCAAGAATTGCTTTAAGACAATTAGGATTAGAGGGTAAAATTCCTGGTATGGTAAAATCAAGTTGGTAGAAAGGATATTATGAGTTTAAGCGATCCAATAGGAGATATGTTAGCTAGACTAAAAAATTCTCAAATGAGAAATCACAAGAAGGTTGAATTACCTTCTTCAAAATTTAAGGCAAAAATAGCTGAAATTTTAAAATCAGAAGGATACATAATTGATTATGAAGTTAAATCTGACGATAATAAAGCAAACTTGCATATAATTTTGAAATACAACTTAGGAAACCCGGTAATAAGTTCAATAGAAAGAGTTTCTAAACCAGGTAGACGTATATTCTCAAGTGCTGAAAGTTTGCCAAAAGTAAATAATGGCTTAGGAATAGCAATAATTTCAACACCAAAAGGGGTTATGACTGACATCGATGCACGTAAACAAAAAGTCGGTGGAGAAGTAATTTGTAAGGTTTTTTAATGTCTAAAATAGGGAAAATTAATATTTCAATACCTGAAAAAGTAAAAGTTTTATTGAGTGGAAATATGTTAAATATTGAAGGACCACTTGGTAAAAAATCTTTAAACATTGATTTAGAAATTTTTGAGTTAAATATAAGTGATGGCAAGGAAGTTTCAATAAAACCAAAGAAAAATAATCAGGATACCAAAAGATTATGGGGGATGAATAGAAGCTTAATTAACAATGCTATAGTTGGAGCAAGTGTAGGCTATGAAAAAATACTAGAATTATCAGGTGTAGGTTATAGAGCTGCTTTAAAAGGCAATATACTTAATCTTCAATTAGGATTTAGCCATGATATAAATTTTAATATTCCAGAAGGAGTAAAAATCCAAGTTGAGAAACAAACTATTTTAAAGATCTCTGGAACAGATAAGCAGCAAGTAGGAATGGTTGCCTCAGAAATAAAAAGTTTAAGACCACCTGAGCCATATAAAGGCAAAGGTATTAAGGAGCAAGGTCAATACATATTAAGGAAAGAAGGAAAAAAGAAATAATGAATTTAACAAAAATTGATAGAAAAAGATTTAGAGTAAGAAATAAATTAAAAAATGTTTCATCAAAAAATCGATTTAGATTATGTGTAAGTAGATCAACAAGAAACATTAGTGCTCAAATAATTGATGATTCTAAAAGAATTACCTTAATCTCCGCGACATCAAACAAAAAGGATGTTAAATCACAAAAAAAAACAAAAAAAGAATTGTCAACGATTGTTGCAGAAGAATTAGCAAAAAAGGCAAAAGAGAAAAAAATTACAAAAGTCTATTTTGACAGAGGTATCTACAAATATCATGGAAGAATAAAATTATTAGCCGAAGAGCTAAGAAAGAATGGAATGGAATTTTAATTATGGAAAAAAACACAGAATTTGTTGAAAAATTAGTTCACATTAATAGAATAACTAAGGTTGTAAAAGGCGGTAGAAGATTTGGATTTTCTGCACTAGTTGTTGTTGGAAATCAAAACGGTAAAATTGGTGTGGCACATGCTAAAGCAAAACAGGTTCCAGATGCAATTAAAAAAGCTAATGAGCTAGCTAGAAGAAATTTAGTTCAGATACCTCTTAGAGAAGGTAGAACAATTCATCATGATATATTTGGTAAAGATGGAGCTGGAAAAATCAAACTTAGAGCAGCTCCAAAAGGTACAGGTATAATTGCTGGTGGTGCAGTTAGAGCAGTATGTGAAGTTCTTGGAATAAAGGATATAGTAGCAAAATCTCTTGGAACGGCAAACCCGCATAATGTTATAAGAGCTTGCATGAAAGCATTATCTAACCAAAATTCACCAAAAAATATTTCATTGCTGCGAAATAAAAAAATTTCAGAAATAATTGAGAAAAGAGGATAATGAGTTTTCTAAATAACAATGTAAGAGTTAAAATCCCAAAAAAAAGACTTGGTAGAGGTATAGGTTCTGGTAAAGGTAAAACGTCTGGTAGGGGTGTGAAGGGACAAAAGTCGAGATCAGGAGTAGCAATTAAAAGTTTTGAGGGTGGTCAGATGCCTTTATACAGAAGACTGCCTAAAAGAGGTTTTAACCCAATTAATAAAAATAAAATAGCAAAGATTAACTTAGATCAAATACAAAACTTTCTAGATAAAAAAAGAATTAATCCAGAAAACCAAATAAATTTAGAAATTTTAAAAAAAAGCAAAATTATAAATAAGTCATATTTAAAATATAAAATTCTTTCAAACGGAAGCTTAACAACAAAAATAAATATTGAGGCCGATTTTTCATCAAATTCAGCCAAAGATAAAATAGAAAAAATTGGTGGAGTTTTAATAATTAAGAATCCTAAATAAAATGAGCGAGTCATCTCAAAATAATGATTTAAGAAACAGAATCTTATTTACAGTTTTTATACTTGCAATATATCGACTTGGAACGTTTGTTCCATTACCAGGAATTGATCCAGATCAACTACAGGTAATGATTGATAATAATCAAAAAGGATTATTAGGAATGTTTAATGTATTCGCTGGAGGAGCTGTTAGTAGAATGGCAATTTTCGCTCTAGGCATAATGCCATATATTTCTTCATCAATTATAGTACAACTTTTGACTGGAGTAACAGATTACTTTAAAAATTTAAAAGCCCAAGGAGAAATTGGAAGACAAAAAATAACACAAATTACTAGATATGGAACTGTATTACTGGCTACAGTTCAGGGATATGGATTAGCTGTCGGATTAGAATCTTCAGCCGATCTTGTTATAAATCCAGGAGTTTTTTTTAAAATTTCAACTGTAACAACAATCGTTGCTGGAACAATATTTTTAATGTGGTTAGGTGAGCAAATAACTCAGAGAGGAATAGGAAACGGTATATCACTAATTATATTCTCAGGTATTGTTGCCGAAATACCAAGAGCTTTAGTAACTACTTTTGAATTGGGTAGAACAGGAGCTATTTCAACTCTTATGATAATATTTATTTTTATTTTATTAATATTAACTATTTTATTTATTGTTTTTATGGAAAGAGCACTGCGAAAAATACTTATTAATTATCCAAAAAGACAAATGGGAAATAAAATGTATGGCGGAGAATCTTCTCACTTGCCATTAAAAATAAACTCAGCAGGTGTAATACCTGCAATTTTTGCATCAGCTCTACTTTTATTACCAGTAACATTCTCAAATTTTAGTGTTTCTCAAAATGAAATGTTTCTAAACATATCATCCTATTTTTCTCAAGGACAACCTCTCTACATGATTTTATATGCATCAGGAATTATTTTTTTTACATTCTTTTATACATCTATAACCTTCAATCCAAATGAAACAGCTGAAAACTTGAGAAAGTATGGAGGATTTATTCCAGGTATAAGACCAGGAGAAAGTACAGCACTTTATATTGATACAATACTAACAAGATTGACGACAATAGGAGCACTTTATTTGACACTTGTTTGTTTGATGCCTGAATTTTTAATAGCTAATTACCCGATACCTTTTTATTTAGGGGGTGCGTCTGTATTAATTGTTGTTGTTGTAGCTATAGATACTGTTACTCAAGTACAAACTAGACTAATGAGTTCGCAATACGAACAATTAATTAAAAAAACAAAATTTGGAAGATAGTAGCAAGTGAATGTTATAATTTTTGGCCCACCTGGAGCAGGAAAAGGAACACAGGCAATAAATATAGTAAACAAATTTAACTTACATCAAGTTTCAACTGGGGATCTTTTAAGAAAGGAAGTTAAAAATCAAACAGAAATAGGTAGAGATATAGAAAATACTATCTCTAAAGGTGATTTTGCAACTGATGAAATAGTAAATGAATTAATTAAAAAAATCATTTTTGATCAAGATAAAAAAAATAAACTAATTTTTGATGGTTATCCAAGGTCTTTGAGCCAAGCTAAAAACTTGGATTCATTATTGAGTAGCTCAAATCAAAAAATAGATTTCATTTTTTTTCTCAATGTTAAAAAAGATATAATAATAAAAAGAATTGAGAAAAGAAAAGAATTAGAAAAAAGATCCGACGATAACTTTGCAACTATTATTAAAAGATATGATACTTATATGGAAACTACTAAACCAGTGTTAGATTTCTATTCAAAAAAATCAAATTTTTATGAAATTGATGGAAGCGGAGAAATTGATGAAATATCAAGCAAAATTGAGCAAATTCTATCTGTTTAAGACATTGACTTTAAAAGAACTTCTTATATAAAAGGCTAAATTTTATCTCAATATTATGGCTCGTATAGCAGGTGTAAACATACCACAGAATAAACTAGTAAGAATTGGTCTGACTTATATTTACGGAATAGGTGAAAAAAATTCTAATGATATTTGTAAGTCATTAGAAATTCCTAGCTCAAAAAGAGTAAATGATCTTACAGATGAGGAAATTTTAAAAATAAGAGAATTTATAGATCAAAAATTTACTGTTGAAGGAGACTTAAGAAGAGATACATCATTGAATATTAAAAGACTAATAGATCTTGCTTCTTATCGAGGATCAAGACACAGAAAAAAATTACCAGTAAGAGGACAAAGAACAAGATGTAACGCACGTACAAGAAAAGGAAAAGCAATTGCAATCGCTGGTAAAAAATTAACACCTCTTAAAAAATAATATGGCTAACGAAAAAACCGAAAACAAAGATCAATCTCAAGAAAAAGTAACTAAGTCAAAAAAAAGTTCTTATTCAAAGAAAAAAAAAGGTAAGAAAAATATTTTAAATGGAATTGCCTATGTTCAATCTACATTTAATAATACAATTGTCTCAATAGCTGATACAAATGGAAATGTAATTTCCTGGGCATCAGCTGGACAAAAAGGTTTTAAAGGATCAAGAAAATCTACTCCATATGCAGCTCAAGTTGCAGCTGATTCTGCTGCTGCAAAAGCTCTAGAGGTAGGAATGAAAATTTTATCTGTTGAAGTAAAAGGTCCAGGCTCAGGAAGAGAAACTGCTCTAAGAGCTTTGCAAGCTAGAGGATTTAAAATTATTTCAATAAAAGATACAACACCAATGCCACATAATGGATCAAGACCGCCAAAAAAAAGGAGAGTGTAAATGGATACTACTGAAGTTAATATAAAAAATTGGAAATCACTTATCAAACCACCAAAACTTGATGTAAATCTGAGTGAAGATAAATCTTATGCAAAAATTATAGCAGAACCATTAGAAAAAGGTTATGGCCTCACATTGGGAAATTCATTAAGAAGAATTCTTTTATCCTCAATTAGAGGCACTGCAGTAACTGCAATACAAATTGATGGTGTACTGCATGAATTTACTTCTATTAAAGGTGTAAGAGAGGATGTAACAGATATAGTTTTAAATGTTAAATCGCTTGCTTTAAAAAGTAATTCGGAAACTGTTAATAAACTAATTCTAGATGCTAAAGGACCAGGTGAAATAAAAGCTTCAAATATTACAACATCTTCTGATATTGAAATATTAAATCCTGATTTAGTAATATGTAATTTAGATGAAAACACAAATTTTCACATGGAAATGACAGTGAGTAACGGAAAAGGTTATGTCCCAGCCGATATGAACAAACCTGAAGAACCACCATTAGGCCTTATTCCTATAGATTCTCTATTTAGTCCTGTAAAAAAAGTTTCTTATTCAGTAAGTACCGCTAGAGAAGGTAAAGCATTAGATTATGATAAATTAACAATGGAAGTAGAGACTAATGGATCAATATCTGCTGAGGATGCAGTAGCATATTCTGCTAGAATATTCCAAGATCAACTTGGAATGTTTGTTAATTTTGATGAACCACAAGAAGTTATTGTTAGAGAACAGCCAACAGAACCAGAATTTAATAAAAATCTATTAAGAAAAGTAGATGAACTTGAACTTTCAGTGAGATCTATGAATTGTCTTAAAAACGATAATATAATTTATATAGGTGATTTAGTGCAAAAATCTGAGGGAGAAATGTTAAGAACCCCAAATTTTGGAAGAAAATCATTAAACGAAATAAAAGAAGTATTAACGGGTATGTCACTATATTTAGGAATGGAAATACCTAATTGGCCACCAGACAATATTGCAGAGTTATCAAAAAAACTTGAGGAAGCCATTTAATGAGACATAAAATTGGTTATAAAAAACTAAACAGAACTTCTGAACACAGAAAAGCATTAATTAAAAATATGCTTAATTCTTTGGTGAAATATGAACAAATTACTACTACATTGCCTAAAGCAAAAGTTTTAAAACCAGAAGCGGATAAATTAATTACTCTTGGAAAAAAAGATTCACTTCAAAATACAAGGGCATTAATTTCAAAACTTCAAGATGAGGGATCAGCAAGCAAAATTCGTAAAACGTTATCTAAAAGATATCAAAATAGAAAAGGTGGATACACAAGAATTATAAAGGCAGGCTTTAGATATGGTGATAATGCTCCAATGGCAGTAATTGAATTTGTTGATAGAGATGTTGAAGCTAAAAAAGTAGATAAAAAGAAATTAGAAAAATCCAAAACACCTGAAAAAAAAATAGAAACACCTAAAGAAGCTACAGCTTAATACAATACATTATGAAAAAGTTGATTAACGTAGATAATACGTTTTCAGGTATGCGTATTGATAGATTTTTAAGAAAATACTTTGTATCTATTCCTCAAAGTTTAATAGAAAAAAATTTAAGAAATGGAAAAATTAAGCTTAATAAAAAAAGAGTTAAAAGTTCTAATAAAGTTAAAAATAATGACATTATAGAACTACATAATTTTGAATATAAAAAAGATGAATTAGTTAAAAAAAAAATTTTTGTACCATCAAATACAATTATCAAAGAAAATGAAAATTTTATAATTGAAAATAATGATGATTTTGTAGTTATAAATAAACAATCTGGTATTTCAGTTCAGGGAGGAACAAAATCAAAAAAAAACCTTATTGATATATTTTCAAAAAGTGAAATATTTAAAGATGATAAGCCTTATTCAGTTCATAGATTAGATAAAGAAACATCCGGTGTATTCCTGATAGCAAAAAATAGATCTACGGCACAATTATTAACATCTCTTTTTAGATTAAGAAAAGTTTATAAAACATATATTGCAATATGTAGAGGTGAACTAGATATTGAAGATAAAGGCATATTTAAAAATAACCTAATCAGATACGACAATGATAAAAAAATTATAGAAAAAGCCGAAACAAACTATGAAATATTAGATAAGAATAATAATTCAACATTTATACAGTTAAATCCAATTACCGGGAGGAAACATCAACTGAGAAAACAATTATATAATTTAGGACATTCTATAATTGGTGATAAAAAATATAATTCATTTAAGAATCAAAAAAATAATAAAAACCTTATGCTTCATTCTTATGAAATTAAATTTAAAATCAAAGATAAAAAATATACTTTTAGAGCAATACCTCCACAATATTTCAGAAATATGTTAAATATTAAAAGACTTAACTTTTAATATTAAGTAAAAAATTTTTTATTAAATTATTTTCAATATTTTTGTAATTCTGTTTTTTTATTTTATTTAAATTTGTTACTCCTCTATCAGTAATTCCACAGGGTATTATCTTTTTATACACATCAAGATTATTTGATATATTTAATGCAAATCCATGATAAGCGATCCATTTTTTTACCTTTATTCCAATAGCTGCGATTTTATTTATTTTTCCAGACTTTTGTTCATGCCAAATTCCAATATTCTTCCTATCTGCGAAACTGTCAATATTGTAATCTTTAAGAGTATCTATAATAGTTTTCTCAATTGCAGTTATTAATTTTTTTATATTTTTTCCTCTTTTGTTTAAATCTATAACAAAATAAAAAATTAGTTGACCCGGCCCATGGTGGGTTATTTTACCTCCTCTATTAGTTTTGATAATGTTTATAGATTTATCTAAAATATCATTATTATTGAAACTAGTCCCAGCTGTATACACATCTTCGTGCTCTAATATCCATATTAGTTCATTACTCTTATTTTTTTTGATTTGCTCTAATATGTCCTCCAACTTATTTATAGCAAATTCATATTTTATTGGTTTTACTGACTTTTTGATCTTTATTGTCATTATAAATTTGTATTATTTTTATTTTATATTAATAGTGCCAACTAAATTATAGGTAAATTTTATGACGATAGTAAAAAAAATTAAAGATAAAAAAGTTAACTTTGAATTTAATAAGGAATTTATTAAAGTTGTCACAGATAAAATTTCCTCAAATGATGCTGAATTTATAACAAATTCATTTAATGACATGCATCCAGCAGATGCAGCAGATATTATCGAACATTTAAGTCAAAACGATAGAGAAAATTTAATTAAATTAAATAATTTTAAAGTTGATCCTGAAGTTTTTATCGAGCTGAACGAGTCAATTCAGTCTGAGATTATTACTTATCTATCCTCTGACTCAATCGTAAATATATTAAAAAATTTAGAGTCAGATGATGCTATTAAAATTTTGGAAAATGTTGAGGAAAAAGATAAAAATATTATTCTTAGTTCTTTACCCCCAAAAGATAGATTTGCTCTACTTGAAAGTTTAAGTTATCCAGAAGACTCAGCTGCTCGAATAATGCAACGTGAGTTTACAGCGATACCAAGTAATTGGTCTGTTGGTCAAACAATAGATTATCTAAGAGAAAATAAAGACTTACCAGAAGAATTTCTTGAAATATTTATTGTTGATCAAGAATTCAAACCAATAGGTACAGTTCCTTCATCAAGAGTATTAAGAACGCCAAGAGATAATAAAATGATGTCAATTATGGCCGAGTCTCAAACACTAATACCAGTGGATATGGATAAGGAAGAAGTAGGTAATTTGTTTGAAAATTACAATTTAAGTTCTGCTGCCGTTGTAGATAAATCAGAGAAGTTAGTTGGAATGATTACTTATGATGATGTATTAACAGTATTAAAAGAAGAAGCTGAGGAAGATGCTCTTAGATTAGCCGGTGTAGGAGATGAAGAAATTACAGATGGTGTAATTACAAAAACAAAAAGAAGATTTAATTGGTTATTATTAAATTTGTTTACTGCTTTTCTTGCTACTTACTGTATTAGTTTGTTTGGTGCCACAATAGAGCAAATGGTTGTATTAGCTTTTTTAATGCCAATTGTTGCATCAATGGGAGGAAATGCTGGAATGCAAACTTTAGCTGTAACAGTAAGATCTTTAGCAACACAAGACTTGACCAAAAATAATTTTACAAACAATATTATTAAAGAATTTAATATTGGTGTGTTAAATGGAATTATATTTGCAATAATAAGTTCTATAATTGTTTATTTATGGTTCAATGATTCACAACTCGCTTTAATAATTTCAATTTCAATGGTTCTAACTATGATAGTTGCAGGACTGTTCGGAATATTAATCCCTGTAACATTAAAAAAAATGAATATTGATCCAGCTATATCATCCAGTGTTTTTGTAACAACTATAACAGATGTAATTGGATTTGTTTCTTTTTTAGGAGTTGGTGCTTATTTTTTATAATTAAAAGTTATCAATTAATCTTACATTATTTATATAGTACGCAACAAAAAGTCTAAACTTATTTTTAAAATTATTAAGTTTAAGACTCTTTTCATCTCTGAATTCCAAATAATCTATTTTTATATCAAATTTATTCTCAAGCTCTTTTTTATAATCAGATAGGAGTAAATTAAATTTTGATGAGTTTAATTTTGATCTAAGTTTTATTTTATTAAGTATTTTGGCAATATCAGAGGCTTTTTTAAGAGATTTTTTATTAAGTAATTTATTCCTTGTAGATAATGCAATTTTGTCAGATGTTCTTATTGTTGGACATGAATTTATTCGTACATCAAATTTTTTTGATAAAAATTTTCTTATTAAATATAATTGTTGGTAGTCTTTTTCACCCATAAATATATCTTTTGATCTAACAATAGACATCAATCTATTCATCACATTAAGCACTCCTTCAAAATGACCTTTTCTAAATTTTGCACATAATATTTTATCTTTTTTACTTAAAACAAATTTTCTAGTTTTAAATTTATAAATATCTTTGGTTGAGGGTAGGAATAAATAGTTTACGTTTAATTTTTTTAAAGAGATGATATCTTTTTTAATATTCCTAGGATATTTCCTAAAGTCTATTTTCTTGTTAAATTGAGTTGGATTAACATAAATACTTACAATAGTCTTACTTTTTTTCTTTTGTGAAGCTTTTATTAAAGATATGTGACCCTTATGTATTCCACCCATAGTTGGCACAAATCCGACATTTTTGTAGTTTTTAATTTCTTTATTTAAATCAAAAATACTTGTAATTATTTTCATTTTATAAATATATGTTTATAAATAAATTATCTAAATGATTAAACAAGCTATTATTCCACTTGCAGGTTTGGGTACAAGACTCTTACCTTTAACAAGTGTTTTCGCTAAAGAGCTACTACCGATAAATGGTAAACCAGGAATTGAATATATACTTGATGAATGTATAGAGGCTGGTATTACTGAAATAATTTTTATTATTTCAAAAAAAAAAGAGATGATAAAAAAATATTTTTATAATGATAATTTTTATAAATCTCTAATAAAAAAGAAAAAAGACCCAAGAATTATTGAAGAATATAAAAAAATTTTAAAATATAAAAAAAAAATTAAATTTGTTTATCAAAACAAGCCTTTAGGAACAGGAGACGCTGTTCTCAAGACAAGAAAATTTATTAAAAATAGTTTTTTTTTAATGCTTCTTCCAGATGATTTAATAATGAAAAAGAACTGTTCAATAGATATGATTAAATTACATAAAAAACATAAAGCCTCAGTTATGGCAAGTATGACAGTAAAAAAAAATAATGTAAATCGTTGGGGTATATATTCTGTTGCTTCAAAACTAGATAAGAGAAATTTTATAATTTCTGATGTAATAGAAAAACCTACAGTTAAAGGAGCACCATCCAAAAATGCTGTAATCGGTCGATATATATTAAGTAGAGATATATTCAAAATTCTTAAAAAACAAAAAAAAGGAAAAGGTGGAGAAATTCATATTACAGATTCAATTAAAACCATGATTGACAATAATTCAAAATTTATTGGCCATAAATTTTCAGGAAAGTATTTAGATTGTGGTTCTATGGAAGGTTATATAAAATCAACTCTAGAGATCGCTAAATTATGAAAATTTGTATTATTGGGTCTGGCTACGTAGGTTTGGTCAGTGGAACATGCTTTTCAGAATTAGGAAACAAGGTCATTTGTGTAGACAATAATAAACAAAAAATCGAAAATCTTAAAAAGGGAATAATTCCAATATACGAACCTGGATTACAGGAACTAATATTAAGAAATATAAAACAAAAGAGACTCAATTTCTCTACAGACGTTAGTTCGTCAATAAAAAATTCAGACATTATATTTATTTGTGTAGGCACTCCAACAATCAAAAACTCTAATAAAGCTAACTTAAAATATGTTTATAAAGTTGTCACTGATATAAAAAAAAATTTAAATAAATATAAAATTATTGTTACAAAATCTACTGTTCCAGTTACAACTGGTGATCAAATAGAAAAAATATTAACTTCAAAAAAAAATAAAATTAAATTCGACGTTATTTCAAATCCTGAATTTTTAAGAGAAGGTGAAGCAATCAGAGATTTTATGTATCCTGATAGAGTGGTAATTGGCACCAACAGCAAAAAAGCGAATAATATCATGAAAAATCTTTATTTTCCTTTAATTAAAAAAACAAACAGATATTTTTATACTTCTAGAAGAGCTGCTGAATTAATTAAATATGCCTCAAATGCATTCTTAGCTACAAAAATTTCGTTTATTAATGAAATTTCTAATCTATGTGAAAATACAAATATAGATGTAAAAGAAATATCTTCTGGAATTGGATTGGACAATAGAATAGGTGATAGATTTTTAAGAGCTGGACCTGGATATGGTGGATCTTGTTTTCCAAAAGATACAAGAGCTTTGGTTGCAACTTCTAGCCAATTTAAAACTAATCTTTCAATAGTTAAAAGTGTGATAAATTCAAATAAATCAAGATATAAAATTTTAATAAGTAAAATAAATAAAATTATGAAAAATAAACTTAAAAGTAAAAATATTACTTTTTTAGGAGTAACTTTTAAACCAGGCACAGATGATATGAGAGAGGCTGCTTCTTTAAAACTAATACCTTACCTGATAAGCAAGGGTTGTAATGTTTCGTATTATGAACCTACAGGTATAAAAGATAATTTTAATAATGATAAAGTAAAATATATAAATAATACAAAAGAAGCCTGCAAGAAAGCTGATCTAATTATAATTCACACAGAATGGAATGAATTTAAACAGTTAAATCTAAAAAAAATTAGTAATAAAAAAAATTATAAAATTTATGATTTAAGAAATTTATATTCTCCAGTTAAAATGAAAAAAAATAAAATTAATTATTTTAGTATAGGTAGATAGTTATTTAATCTCAAATATAGCATCAACTTCAACAGCAACACCTAACGGCAAACTATTTGTGCTAACAGCAGCTCGTGTATGGGTTCCATTTTCACCAAAAATATTTTTGATTAAATCTGAAGCACCATTAATTACTTTAGGTTGTTCAATAAAGTCTTCTGAAGAGTTAACAAATCCTGTTAATTTTACACATGATTTTATTTTTGATAAATCTTCACCACAAGCTTTTTTAGCCTGAGAAATAATACTTAATGCACATCTCTCAGCAGCTTTGTAAGCTTGATTTGTGTCTAAATCTATTCCAACTTTTCCTTTAATTAATTTTCCTTCAGCATCAATAGATATTTGACCTGAAATAAAAAGCAAATTACCAGAGATTTTAGTTGCAACATATGATCCAACCGGGTCAGTAGCTTTTGGCAGAGTAATACCCATTTCACTTAATTTTTTATCAATATTCATTATTTACCCTTTTTTTTCTTTTTATTTTTATCGTACTCTTTTCTTTTCTCAATTAAAATAAGTGCCTCTTCCATTGTTAATTCAATTGGGTCTTTCTCCTCAGGAATTGTAGCATTTAATGATTTATATTTAATATACGGCCCATATTGACCTTTCATTATTCTTACTGGTTTTTTATCTTCTGGGTGTTCTCCAAGATCTTTAATTAGTGAAGATGAAATTCTACCAGGTTTTGCCTCAGCAATTAATGTAACAGCTCTATTTAATCCAATGCTAAATATTTCTTCTACGTTCTCTAAACGAGCAGATTTATTCTCACATTTTAAATAAGGACCAAATCTACCAACATTGACTGTTATATCTTTATCATTTTCAGGATTTTTACCTAAGCTTAGTGGCAATGAGCACAAATATTTTGCTCTCTCTAAATCTATACTTTTTATATCAATCCCTTTTGGTATTGAGACATTTTTCATGTTATTTTCTTCTTTTTTCAATTTTCTTTTTTTCTTTTTTACTTCCTCTTCATCTTTTTCTTTTTCGTATTGCAAATAAGGGCCAAATCTTCCATTTTTTAAATATATATCTTTACCTAGATCATTTTGACCAATTAGCTTTGGCTCTGCTAATATTAATTGCTGAGCAGCCTTAGATTTAGATAGAGGTCTGGTAAATTTACAATCTGGATAATTTGAGCATCCAATAAATGCACCACCTCTGAAACTATTTTTTAAGCTTAATTGGCCACTATCACAAAGCTTACATTTTCTATTTATATTTCCATCTTTATCTACTTCAAAAATTAATGATCCCAGACTTTCATTAAGCAAGTCTAGAACTTCTCTTGTTCGTTTTTCCTTAACATCTGTTACATTTAAATTAAAATCTCTCCAAAATTCCTCTAAAACCTTAATCCAATTCTCTTTACCTGAGGTTATGTCATCTAATTGATCTTCTAATTTCGCAGTAAAATCATAATCCACATATTTTGAAAATAATTTTTCTAAAAACGCGGATAGCAATTTTCCCCTATCTGTTGGAAAAAATCTTTTATTTTCTATATCAGCATATCCTCTGTTTGAAATAACAGAGATGATACTCGCATATGTAGATGGTCTACCAATTCCTAATTCTTCAAGTTTTTTAACAAGACTAGCTTCAGAATATCTTGGAGGAGGTTGTGTAAAGTGTTGTTCATCACTAAAATCTTTATAGGATACTTCTCCTTTTCTTACATCTGGTAAAATATTTTCCTCCTCATCTTTATTTCCATCTAATTTTGAAACTTTTAAAAAACCATCAAATTTTAAAGTAGAGCCACTTGTCTTAAAAATATTTTTTTCATCATCAGATGAGATAGTAATAGTTTTTCTGTCAAATTTTGCAGATTCCATTTGTGAGGAGAGGGATCTTGACCAAATTAAATTATACAATTTATATTGATCTGTACTTAGATATTTTTTCATATCATCTGGAACTCTACTTATTTCTGTTGGCCTAATTGCTTCATGGGCTTCTTGAGCATTTTTTGCTTTTTTTCCTGAATAATTTAATGGTGATGGTGGCAAATAATCATTTCCGAAGTTCTGAGCAATAAAATCTCTAAATGAGTTAATAGCATCCTTTGAAATATTTGTTCCGTCCGTTCTCATATATGTAATTAAACCAACAGTTTCACCATCTATATCGATACCTTGATATAATCTTTGTGCAATTTGCATTGTTCTTGATGCCCCAAACCCTAATTTACTAGATGAGGTTTGTTGTAAAGTTGAAGTAGTAAATGGACCAGATGGGTTTCGAGTGTATGTTTTAGAAGTTATATCAGAAATTTTATATTTTTTATTTTTTATTAAATCTACTCCAGCGTTAATTTCCACTTTGTTTTTAAATGAAAACTTATCAATCTTTTTTTCATCAAGCTGATTAATATTTGTATTTATTATTAAATTATCTTCTGTAAAAAAATTTACATTTAGTGTCCAAAATTCTTTAGGTTGAAATACCTCTATTTCATGCTCTCTCTCAGTAAGCAATCTAAGTGCTACAGACTGAACTCTTCCTGCAGACTTTGATCCAGGTAGCTTTGTCCATAAAATAGGCGATATATTAAAACCTACTAGATAATCTAAAGCACGTCTTGCCATGTAAGCATCAACCAGTTCATTCTCAATATTTCTAGGATTAACTATTCCATTTGTTACAGCCTTTTTAGTGATCTCGTTGAAGACTACTCTTTCAACTTTTTTGTCTTTCAGTATTTTTTTTTCATCTAAAAATTCTTTTACATGCCAAGCGATTGCTTCACCTTCACGATCGGGATCGGTAGCAAGAATAATTTTGTCTGAATTTTTAGCTGTATCAGTGATTTCTTTTAAATATTTTTTAGAAAAACTATCAACTTCCCAAATCATTTTAAATGAATTCTCTGGATCAACGGAACCATTTTTTGATGGTAAATCTCTAATGTGACCATAGCTAGCTAATACTGTGTAATCTGCACCAAGATATTTATTTATTGTTTTAGCTTTTGCAGGACTTTCAACAATTACAAGATTCATAATTGTTGAAACTACTTATAACTACTAAACTGTCAAATTAATAAATTTTGCTCTTTGTTTCTTCTTTGTTTATTAATCTTTTTATATTTTCTCTATGTGTGTAAAAAATTAAAACAAACATAATAGTAAAAAAAATAAAATTACCACTACCTAAGATTAATATGTAAATTGGTATGGAGGCTGATGCAATTAAGGACGATAGGGAGGAATATTTTGACATAATAAAAGTTAAAACCCAAATAATCCCAAATATTAATGCATAATAAATATTTATTGAAATTAGTATTCCTACAAATGTTGCAACACCCTTACCTCCATTAAATTTTAACCAAACAGGAAATAAATGACCTAAAAAAGCAGAAAGTGCCGAAATAAAAATTAAATCAGGATAATAAAGCTTTATATAAATAACAGGTATTACTGCTTTTATAATATCAAGTATTAGGGTTAAATATCCTAATCTTTTATTTCCTGTTCTTAAAACATTTGTTGCTCCTATATTTCCAGAACCTACATTTCTTATATCCTTTTTAAGAAATATTTTTGTAAATATGTATCCAAAAGGAATTGAGCCAAATAAATAAGATATTAAAGCTGTAATTATGTAATCCATTATTCAGCTTTAAACAATTCTTCTCCATTTACAAAAGTATTCATTACTTTTCCTTGCAATTTTTTATCCTCTATTGGAGTATTTTTTGATTTTGATATTAATTTTTCTTTTCTCACTACCCATGGTTTATTTATGTCTACAATACAAAAGTCAGCATCATTACCTATTGATAAATTACCTTTATTTATTTTGAGTATTTTTGCAGGACTAGATGTTAAAGCCTTTATAATAGTTTCTAAATTCACTGATCCGTTATGATATAACTCCAAACTTAATGGTAATAAAGTTTCGATACCTGATGCACCGGTTTCTGCTTGTGCGAAAGTTAATCTTTTATTTTCTTCGTCTTCAGGTTTATGGTCTGATACAATCACATCAATCGTTTCATCGACCAAACCTTGAACTAAAGCATTTCTATCCTCTTCAGTCCTTAAAGGTGGAGACAATTTTAAAAATGTTTTAAAATCTCCAATATCATTTTCGTTTAAAGATAAATTATTAATTGAAACACCGCAGCTAAAGTTGACTTTATTTTTTCTCTCTCTAATTATTTCAACTGAACTCGCTGATGAAATTTGTGATATATGGTATCTGCAATTATTATATTCTAATAAAGTTAAATCTCTTTCTAAGATCAACAATTCTGCACTTACAGGAATTCCCTGTAAACCAAGTTTTGTAGCAATTATCCCATCATTAATCATTCCATTTTTTGATAACTCTGCATCTTCAGAATGTTGTATAATTAAAGAATTTAAATCTGAGGCTGAACTCATAATTCTATTCATTATTCTTGGGTTTTGAATTGTCTTAACTCCATCTGTAAATCCAATAATCCCTTTTCTTTGTAACAACCCAAATTCAGTCATGTTTTCTCCCTCCGTATTTACAGTTAATGCGGCAGTTGGAAAAATATTTATTTTAGATTTATCTCTTCCTCTTCTTCTAAGAAAATCAACAATCGAAACATTATCAATTACTGGATTTGTATTTGGCATTGTTACAACTGATGTTACACCGCCTGATAAAGCAGCTTCACTCAAAGTTCTAAAATTTTCTTTATATTCGTAACCAGGTTCACCAACAAATACACGCATATCTACTAAACCAGGGAATATATATTTACCTTTTAAATCAATTATTTTCTCTCTAGATGGAATATTATTAGTGTTTACTTTTTTTCCAACAGCTTCAATTTTGCCATCCTCGCCAATTATTAATCCACCTATTTCATTTAAAGAATTATATGGATCAATTATATTTGCATTTATAAAGTATTTTTTTTTCATTTATTCACAAAATATCTTCAAGCAAGCCATTCTTACCGCTACACCTAATTCAACTTGTTCTTTAATTACACTTTTATTAATATCGTCTGCTAAGTTTGTATCAATTTCAATTCCCCTGTTCATTGGACCTGGATGCATTATAAGTGCATCTTCTTTAGCAAATTTTATTTTGTCTGGTGTTAAACCGTAATATTCGTAGTATTCTCTGTTAGAAGATAAAAAAGAACTTGTCATTCTCTCGTTCTGAAGTCTTAACATCATTACTATATCACAGTCTTTAACTCCTTTTTTCATATCTGAAAAAATATTAACACCAAATTTTTCTATTTCATTTGGCATAAGATTTGTAGGTGCCACAATATTTACTTCTGCACCCAACATGTTTAATAAATAAATATTTGATCTTGCCACTCTTGAATGAAGAATGTCTCCGCATATAGCTATTTTAAGACCTTCTATTTTTTTTCTTCTATTTATTATAGTTAATGCATCTAGTAGAGCTTGAGTAGGGTGTTCTCTTCGTCCATCTCCTGCATTTAGAACTGAACAATTTACTTTTTGAGATAATAAATTACAAGCTCCAGAATCTTGATGCCTTATAACTATGATATCTGGATGCATTGCATTTAATGTCATTGCTGTATCTATTAGAGTTTCTCCTTTTTTTATTGCTGAGTTTGTAATATTCATAGACATCACATCTGCACCTAATCTTTTTCCTGCTAATTCAAAAGAACTTTGAGTTCTTGTGGAAGGTTCAAAAAATAAATTTATTTGCGTTTTACCTTTTAAAATATCAAGTTTTTTGTTTTTGCTTTTGTTTAATTCAATAAATTTCGAGGCTTCGTTTAAAATTATATTTACATCATTGACCGACAAATCTTGAATACCTAACAAATGTTTTTGAGAAATTTTAATAGCTTTTTTTGATTTAGTTGCCATTAAAATTAACTCTATAGCTATATAGAGTTAACTATGCAAGCATTAATTTTGAAAATAATCTAGCGCTCCCTGTAAAATAAATGCTGCAGCAAATTTATCTATATCTCTCTCTCTTTTACTGACATTTACATCTAATTCACTTGATAAATTGAAAGCCCCAACAGTTGATAATCTTTCATCCCATAAGGATACAGGAATATCAATTTTATTTGATATATTGATCGCTATATCTTTTGCTGATTGTGAAGATTTTCCATAGGTTCCATCCATATTTATTGGATTACCTATAATAATTCCTTTGATATCATTTTCTGTAATAATACTTTCTAGTTCGTCAATTAACTTACCTTGTTTAGATTTATCTAAGGTTTCAAGGGGAGTAGCTATTTTTTGATTATAATCACTTATTGCAATTCCAATCCTTTTTGTGCCTAAATCTATACCCAATAATCTTGAACCGCTTGATAATTTGTTTTTGAATTCATCAATTGTGATCATATTGTATATTTTTAACTTAAGTGGTACTTTGCGACATTATTTTTTACCATATGACGATAGATCTTAAAACTGTAAAACACATATCAAAATTAGCAAGAATCTCACTTGAAGAAAAAAAAGCCGAAAAATTAGCAGATGATATGAATTCCATATTTGAATTTATTGAAAAATTAAACGAACTAAAAACTGATAATGTTGAACCACTAACTTCTATAGCTGAGACTACTTTAAGACTAAGAGAAGATAAAATAACTATTGATAATATAAGAGAAAAGATTCTTAAAAATTCTCCTGAAAAAAATAACGATTTTTTTGTAGTACCGAAAGTAGTTGATTAATGACAGAAATAACATCTTTAAGCCTTTTTGAATTAATTAAAAATATAAAAGAAAAGAAAATATCATCAAATGAAGCTACAAAATCTTTTGTTGATCGAGGTGAAAAGTCAAAAAAACTAAATGTATATGTAACTGAAAATTTTGAAAATTGTCTTAAACTTTCAAAAGAGTTTGATAATAAACCAAATTTTGATTTAAAACTTCCAGGCATTCCAATAGCTGTTAAGGATCTTTTTTGTACAACCGATGTACGAACAACTGCAGGAAGCAATATTCTTAATAACTTTATCCCAACATATGAGTCAACTGTTACTCAAAATATTTGGAACGAAGGTGGTATTTTATTGGGTAAACTTAATTGTGATGAATTTGCAATGGGATCATCTAATGAAACAAGTTTTTTTGGCAATGTTCAAAACCCAATCGCAAAAGATTTAGTTCCTGGTGGATCATCTGGTGGTTCTTCAGCAGCTTTAGCAGCTAATTTAACACCTGTAACAATAGGTACTGACACTGGTGGATCTATTAGGCAACCTGCCTCCTTCACTGGTACAGTAGGACTAAAACCTACTTATGGAACCTGTTCAAGATATGGAATTGTTGCTTTTGCATCATCTCTAGATCAAGCAGGTCCAATGAGCAAAGATGTTAAAGATAGCTCCATTCTTTTAGAGGTGATCTCATCATTTGACAAAAAAGATTCAACCTCAATTGATTTTAAAAGAAATAATTATTCATCAGAGCTAACTAGAAATATTAAAGGTTTAAAAATCGGTATTCCAAAAGAATACAGAATTGATGGGATGCCAGACGAAATTGAGAAACTTTGGAAAAAAGGTATTGAGTATGCAAAAGATTGTGGAGCAGAAATAATTGACATTTCATTACCTCATACTAGCTATGCTTTGCCAACTTATTATATTGTAGCGCCAGCTGAAGCATCATCTAATTTAGCAAGATATGATGGTGTTAAATATGGTCTAAGATCTTCTGGGAAAAATTTAATTGATATGTATGAAAAAACTAGATCAGAAGGCTTTGGTGAAGAAGTAAAGAGAAGGGTAATGATTGGCACCTATGTCTTATCTTCTGGATATTATGATGCTTACTATCTTAAAGCTCAAAAGGTTAGACAATTAATTAAACAAGATTTCGATCAAGCTTATAATAAAGTAGATGCTATTTTGACACCTTCAACACCTAGTTCTGCATTTAAAATAGGAGAAAAATCTAATGATCCAGTTTCAATGTATTTGAATGATATATTTACTGTTCCAGTAAACCTTGCAGGTTTACCTGGGATTTCAATACCTGCAGGTGTAGATAAAAATAATTATCCATTGGGTTTACAAATAATAGGTAAACCGTTTGATGAACAAACAGTTTTAAATATTGCTTATTCAATGGAGGAAAAAATCAATTATAAAAATAATATAACTGATTGGTGGATGAAATAATGTCTAAAAATAATTCGGAATATTTAATTGAAAGAAATGATAATGTTTATGAAGTTGTTATAGGACTTGAAGTTCATGCTCAAGTAACATCAAATTCAAAACTTTTTTCATCTTCTTCTACAAAATTTGGTGCTGAACCTAATACTCAAGTGAGCTTAGTTGATGCAGCTTTTCCAGGTATGCTTCCAGTAATTAATGAATTTTGTGTTAAACAAGCCATAAAAACTGGTATTGGTTTAAAAGCTAAGATCAATAATAAGTCTGTTTTTGATAGAAAGAATTATTTTTATGCAGATTTACCTCAGGGTTATCAAATTTCACAATATAAATACCCAATCGTGGGTGAGGGTAATGTTATTTTGGATATGCCTGAAGGTCAAAAACAGGTTGGAATAGAAAGATTACATTTAGAGCAGGATGCAGGTAAAAGTATTCATGATATCGATCCTAGTAATACACTAGTTGATCTTAATAGATCGGGTGTAGCTTTAATGGAGATTGTTAGTAAGCCTGATCTAAGATCACCAGATGAAGTGAATGCTTATATAAAAAAACTTAGATCTATTATGAGATATTTAGGAACTTGTGATGGGAACATGCAAGAGGGATCATTAAGAGCCGATGTTAATGTGTCTGTAAGAATAAAAGGCTCAACAGATTTAGGAACAAGATGTGAAATAAAAAATGTTAATTCTATAAAATTCATGCAAATGGCAATTATTTATGAAGCAAATAGACAAGTTGATTTAATAGAAGAAGGTGAAGAAATAGATCAAGAAACAAGGCTTTTTGATACAAAAAAAAATGAAACAAGATCAATGAGGTCAAAAGAAGACGCTCATGATTATAGATACTTTCCAGATCCAGATTTACTTCCATTAGAAGTTACGGATGAATTTATTGATAAACTAAAATCTGAAATCCCTGAATTACCAGATGATAAAAAGAAAAGATTTATTGATGAATTTAAAGTGTCACCTTATGATGCAACAATATTGGTCTCAGATATTGATACAGCTAAATATTTTGAAGAAGTTGTTGCCAAAATGGGTAAAAACCGTGACATGAAACTAGCCGTAAATTGGATTACAGGAGAATTATTTGCAGTTTTAAATGAAAAAAATATTGAAATTGCTCAAAGTCCAATAAGTGCAAAAAATTTGGCAAAATTGATTAATTTAATTAAAAATGGAACAATCTCAGGAAAAATTGCTAAGACAATATTTGAGTTAATGTTAGATGGTGACATAGACCCACAAATAATTGTTGAGGAAAAAGGGTTAAAGCAAGAAAGTGATCCAAAAGCATTAGAGGCATTAATTGATAAAATAATCAATGATAACAGAGAAAAAGCCATTGAGTATAAACAAGGAAAAGAAAAGCTATTTGGTTTCTTTGTGGGACAGGCAATGAAAGCTTCTGGTGGAAAAGCTAACCCTCAATTAATTAACGAAATATTAAAGAAGAAACTTTAATTTAAATAAACCTATAGTCATTATATAATTAAAATAGATGGGAAAGAATATTGAAATTTCTGAAAAAATTGAAAAATATATTAATAATTTTAGTTTTAAACTAAACTCAGTTCAAAAAGAAATCATAGATTATAATAATACCCTTGGAAATGAAAAGAGAATGCAAGTAGCAATATCTCAATGTCATTTTCTCCATTTAATAATAAAAATATCTAATATAAAAAATGTACTTGAGATTGGAACTTTTACTGGTTTAAGCGCACTATCTATTGCGCTTGCACTTCCTGATGATGGAAAACTTACAGCACTTGATAAAGACAAAGAGACAAACAAGATTGCAGTAAGTTTTTTTAAGAAAGCTAATCAAGATAAAAAAATTCAAACGATTGTAAAACCTGCGCTAGATAGTTTAGATGAATTAAAAAAACAAAAATATGATATGGTTTTTATTGACGCTGATAAGCTTAACTATAAAGAATATTATGAAAAATCATTAAAGATAATAAAAAAAGGTGGTTTGATCATTATTGATAATGTTTTATGGCATGGTGAAGTTGCAGATGAAGATAATATGGATAAATTTACATTAAATATTAGAGAATTGAATGAGCATGTATCAACTGATGAAAGGGTAGAACAAATAATTATCCCATTAGGAGATGGAATGACTGTTTGTAGGGTTTTATAATGTTCAATATTTTTGGTTTTTATAAATTTAAAAAACTCAATAATCTTAAAAAATTAAAAAATAAATTAGAAAATAATCTTAAAGATTATGAAATTAGAGGAACAATAATAATTTCATCCGAAGGAGTTAATGGAACAATTTCAGATAAGAAAAATAACCTTTTAAAATTCAATAAACTTCTAAAAAAAATACTATCTATAAAAAAATTTAATTCAGAAAATAATTCTTATAGTAAATTTAATCCATTTCATAAACTTAAAATTAAAATCAAAAAGGAAGTTGTTCCAATGGGTTTTAAGGTTAGAAACTACAATTATCCTAAGAACAACCTGAATCCAAGGGAATGGAATAAAATAATTAAAAAAAAGAATACAGTTCTGATAGATGCACGGAAATCTTTTGAGTATGATGTGGGTACTTTTAAAAAATCTTTAAATCCAAATATAGAAAACTTTCGTGAATTTCCTAAATATTTAAATCAATTTAAAAATAGTGAAAATATAGCAATGTTTTGTACAGGTGGTATCAGGTGCGAAAAAGCAAATATTTATTTGAAAAAAAAAGGATTTAAAAATGTATATGTTTTAAAAGGTGGAATTATTAACTATCTGAATAATATTAATAAAAAAAATAGTCAATGGAGCGGTGAATGTTTTGTTTTTGATAATAGAGTTTCAATAAAATATGGCTTGAAGCAGGGCAGTTATTCAATTTGTAGTGGTTGCAGAAAACCAGTTTCTATCAAAGAAAAAAAATCTTCTAAATATTTAGAAGGCATTCATTGTCCAAAATGTCACGATTATTTAACAGATGATCAAAAATCAAGATTTGCAATGAGACAAAAGCAAATAATACTTGCAAAAAAAACTGGCAAGAGACATATCTTTAAAAAAGAATATTAATTAAATTATAATTTTTATGGATTTGCTTAAAGAAAATATACCTTTACTTGTTAGAAAACTTGCAATTCCAGCAAGTGTAGGTACGCTTTTTCAAACCTTATACAATATTGTTGATACTTTTTATTCAGGATTAATCTCGCCCCAAGCACTTTCTGCGCTCAGTAAATCATTTCCAATATATTTTATTATTGTAGCAACATCAATTGGAGTAACAGTTGCAGGAACTTCCTTAATAGGGAATAGTATTGGAGAAAAAAAAGAAAAAAATGTATCTTATTATTTTACCCATATTATTATCTATGGACTGATCATATCAGTTTTTATTACATTTATAGGTCTCTATTTTTCAAAAAAAGTATTTATTTTAATGGGATCAACTGAAGAAATTACAAATTTAGGTCTTCAGTATACAAATATTATGTTTTATGGATCATTTCTTTTTTTTCTTGTCGTTTCTTTAAATTCTTTATTGCATGCAGAAGGTGACACAAAAACTTATAGGAATGTTTTAGTTCTGAGTTTTCTTTTAAATATAATTTTAAATCCTATTTTAATATTTGGGTTTTTATTTATTCCTGCTATGGGGATGATGGGAATAGGTTTATCAACAATTATTGCGCAATTAATCGCATTTCTTATTATTCTTTTTAAAGTTTTACAAAACCCACGAGTTAAAAAAATTACAATTGATTTTTTTAAAGTAAAATTAATTTTTTTAAAAAATATTTTCTTTCAATCAATGCCAATATCAATCGCAATATGTGGATATGCAGTTGCTGCTACATTTATATTTACTTATGTTGGTCAGACAAGTGAACTAGCAGTTGCTGGTTATGGTGCAGCTACGAGAATAGAACAGGTTGTTTTACTGCCAATACTTGGAATAAATACTGCAATAATCTCAATTATAGCTCAAAACTTCGGTGCAAATAACTTTGATAGAGTGAAGGAAACTTATTTTGTTTCAGTTAAATATGGACTCATTTTGATGATTTTTTCAGGAGCATTGGTTTATTTAACAGCTGATTTAGTTCCAAGATTTTTTTCTAGTAATGAAGTGGTATTAGAATACGGAAGAAGGTATCTAAAAATTGCAGCTTTCATATTACCTGCTTATCCAATTTTCTTTTTATCAAATGGTTTTTTTATGGGTTTGAAGAAGTCAAATTATGCAATGATCAATAATATGATGAGAAATGTACTTGTTCCAATATGTGTATTTTATTTAGCTAAATACTTATCAGCAGATTTTGATACTTTTTTTTGGCTTTGGTTTATTTTTCAATGGACTCTATCCATACTCTTATTTTCTTATGTTAGTTATTATATAAAAAAAAAACTAGATAAATCTAGCACTGTCTTTAATCCACAACCATAAATCCTCTGAAAAAGATCTTCTTACAAATAGATTTATATCATTGATTTCTTTATGATGTATAATCACATCTGTATGGTTAAGTAAAGTTTGAGTAACTGAATTTTTATTTTGTTTAAAATTGTTAAAATTAAAAGGCGATCCTGACGATAATAGATCAAAAGTTTTAATGCCTTTAATATTGATACAAATCCATTGATCTGAAACATCAACTATTGAACCAAAATTAAATTTTGAAATTTCATCAAATAGACCTTTAAATAATTGTTTATCTTCACCATTAAAATATACTAACCATTCGTCAGGACTTAGCCACATTGTACTGAATAGCTGATTTGATGAACTTGTATTTGGTTCAATTGGTAAAATTATTGATAACATTTTACCTATTTTAGTAAAAAATTCTTTTTTTTTTCCTCTTAAATTAATTTTTGTAATTGGTTCAGATAATGAAAATTCGAGACCCTCAAATGAATGCTTTTCAAATTTTGGATATTCTTGATTAAGCATTTATCCTCTTATTTTCTTTATCTAGAAAAATAAAATTTGAAACTGTAACGTTTATATTTTTATTTTCCATTGGGACAATAAGTTTTTGGCCATTCATTTTTTTTCCGCCCTTTACAACGGCAAGTGCAATTGACTTATTTAAATTTGGACTGAAATAACTTGAGGTCACATGACCGATCATTTCAATTGGTTTTTTGTTTATATCTGAAACAATTTGAGCTCCTTCTTCTAATACCTCATTTGGATCATCGGTGAGCAATCCTACAAGTTGTTTTCTATCTTCTCTAATTGTATCACTTCTATAAAGTGATCTTTTACCAATAAAATCATATTTTTTTTTGCTAACTATCCAATCCATTTGTAGGTCAATTGGTGTCATGGTTCCATCAGTATCTTGGCCAACGATAATAAAGCCTTTTTCAGCTCTTAATAAATGCATAGTCTCTGTTCCATATGGTGTAATCTTAAATTCTTTGCCAGCTTCTATGCATTTTTCCCATAAAGACATACCGTATTTTGAATCTATGTTAATTTCATAACTAAGTTCACCAGTAAAACTTATTCTCATTATTCTACAATTAATCCCATTAATTTTTGCATTTTGGTAAGACATATGAGGAAAAGCATCATCATTAAAATCTTTATCAGGAAATATCTTAGTTAATATTTTTTTAGAATTTGGACCGCATATACTCGCTGTCGAGTAGTGATCTGTAACTGAAGTCAGGTAAACATCTAATTCAGGCCATTCTGTTTGTAAATAATCTTCAAGTTTTGAAAGAACATTTGCTGCACCCCCAGTTGTTGTAGTCATTAAATAATGATTTTCACCTAATCTTGTAGTAACACCATCATCATAAACCATACCATCTTCGTTTAACATCAGGCCATATCTACATTTTCCAATGCCTAATTTTGACCATGCATTTGTGTAAACTCTATTTAAAAACTCAGATGCATCAGTTCCTTGAATATCTATTTTTCCTAGAGTAGAAGCATCTAAAATCCCTGCACTATCCCTTGCTGCCTTACTTTCTCTTTGAACAGCGTCATGAAGAGTTTCGTTATTAATAGGGTAGTACCAAGGTCTTTTCCATTGTCCAACATTTTCGAATTTAGCACCATTTTGAATATGCCATTCATGAATTGATGTTTTTCTTATAACATCAAAAAATTTACCTACACTTCGTCCAACTATTGCTCCAAAAGTTAATGGTGTGAATGGAGGTCTAAATGTTGTTGTTCCTAATGTACCCATTTTAACACCAGCAGTATCGGCAATAATTCCCAATGCATGCATGTTCGATAGTTTTCCTTGATCAGTTGCCATACCAGTTGTTGTGTATCTTTTTACATGTTCAATAGATTTAAAACCTTCTCTAAGTGCAAGTTTTATATCTTTTGCCGTTGAGTCATTTTGAAAATCTATAAAGGATTTGCATTTACCTTCTGATATATAATTTGGTAGTAGCCATATATTTCTTTTATCAAATTCTTTTGAGTCTATTACTGAACAGCTGTCAAAGTCACTTTCGCTGACTTTCAAAAAATTCTTTATTTTGTTATTTGTATTCTTAATTATATCTTCAAGTTCAAAGTCACCATTACATGAACCAACATTAATATGATTTTTGTCGATTTCATTTGGTATAAAAGTTTGATCGATTTCTCTAAAATCCAACTTTCCGCCAGATTGTGTATGCAAATGTACCATAGGCGTCCAACCACCACTTACTGCTAAGCAATCACAGTTAATTCTACTTTTATCACCAACAACATTTGATCCATCTTCTGACAAATTCATTATCTCAATAGAATTTATTTTTCTATGACCAAAAGTGTTAACCACTGTTGAATTCCAATAGATTTTAACTCCAAGATTTTCAGCATTTTTAACAATTTTGGAATTTGATTTTTTTCTTATATCTATTAATTTTACAGATATTCCTTTTTCTTTCAAAGAAACAGCTGTTTCATAAGCGCTATCATTATTAGTAAATATCGCATTATTAAATCCACAAGACACACCATAAAAGTCTAAATATTTTTTTACTGAGTTAGAAAGCATAATTCCTGGCCTATCATTGTTATTAAATACAAGCGGTCTTTCAATAGCTCCGGTTGCTACTATTACTTTATCTGCCCTTATTTTCCATAATCTATGTCTAATGCCACCATTTTTTTTATCTAATGGTAGGTGGTCTGAAATATTTTCTTTTGCTAAGAGGTAATTATAACTATGATAGGCTGCTAAGCTTGTTCTAGTTTTGATTGTTAAATTATCTAATTTTTTAAGTTCAGCTATCTCTTCTTCTATCCATTCACTTGAATATTTATTATTAATTTTATAATTTTCATTCTTTTGAAATATTGTTGATCCCCCAAGAACATTTTTATCTTCAATCAACATTGTTTTTAAATTATTTTTAGCAGCGATTTTTGATGCAATAATACCAGAAATACCACCTCCTATAATTAATACATCACAATGAACATGTTTATGGTCATACAATTCAGGATCGGGTTTTGTTGGAGATTTCCCAAGACCTGCAGACATTCTTATCAGAGGTTCATAAATTTTTTTCCAGAAACTTTTAGGCCACATAAAAGTTTTATAATAAAAACCTGCAGGTATAAATGGAGATATGAAATTGTTAATTCCTCCTATATCAAAATTAACGCTGGGCCAACAATTTTGACTAGAGGCTTTTAAACCCTCATATAATTCAATCTCTGTAGCCCTAACATTTGGTTCTGTTAAGTCTGTATCTTCATTGATTTGGCATATCGCATTTGGCTCTTCGCATCCACTAGACACTATTCCTCTTGGTCGATGATATTTAAAACTTCTACCAACTAAATGAACTCCATTTGAAAGTAGGGCAGATGCTAAAGTATCACCTTCAAAACCATGATAAGATTTTCCATCAAAATTAAATGAAACGGTTTTAGTTTGATCTATATATTTTGTCTTATTAACTCTGTATTTGGTCATTTATTCTACCGGTGGTTTTTCGCCCATTTTATAAATTGCATGTATCTTGTCGTTTGATGTGTCTCTAACCATATTAAACCATTTTCTACATCCATGAACATGGTTCCATCTTTCGAACTGAACTCCTTTAATATTCTTTCTCATAAATAGATATTCTGCCCATTGATCATCACTTAGTTCTGTTGGTTGTTTAGGTCTAACTATATGAGCTTCGCCTCCACAAGAAAATTCACTTTGATCTCTTTCGCCACAATATGGGCAATTTATTAAAAACATTAGTGTGCTACTGCGGCTGCACCATGTTCATCAACAAGATCTCCACTTACAAATCGATTAAGATTAAATGCAGCATTTAATTTATGTGGTTCATCATTAGCAATAGTGTGAGCAAATAAATCACCAGATCCAGGAGTTGCTTTAAAACCTCCAGTGCCCCAACCACAATTAAAATAGAGTCCTTTTATATTTGTTTTACTAATGATTGGACTTGCATCAGGACATATATCAACAATTCCACCCCATTGTCTCAACATTTTCATTCGACTAAAAATAGGGTACAGCTCCAATATTGCTTTTAGTGTGCCTTCGACAACATCGTGACTACCTCTTTGAGTATAAGAAACATAAGCGTCCGTACCAGCGCCAATAACTAGTTCACCTTTGTCAGACTGACTAACATATGCATGTACAGCGTTCGACATTACTACAGTATCAATTATTGGTTTTACTGGTTCTGAAACTAATGCTTGCAAAGGTTTACTTTCAAGTGGTAATTTTAATCCTGCCATATTAGCAATCACACTTGAGTGTCCTGCTGCAACTACACCAATTTTTTTTGTTTTAATAAATCCTTTTGACGTTTCAACACCTTCAACATGATCTCCATTTCTTTTTATACCATTAACTTCACAATTTTGAATTATATCAACTCCCATTTCATCTGCACCTCTTGCATAACCCCATGCAACAGCATCATGTCTAGCAGTTCCTGCTCTTCTTTGTAATGTTCCACCCAGAACAGGGTATCTTATATCTGGAGAAATATTTATTATTGGACAAAATTTTTTTACTTGATCTGTATTTAACCACACTGCATCAATACCATTGAGTCTGTTTGCGTGAGTTCTTCTCTTTAAATCCCTTACATCTTGAAGGTTATGAGCTAAATTCATAACTCCTCTTTGACTGAACATTATATTGTAATTTAATTCTTGAGATAAATTTTCCCAAATCTTTAATGCATGGTCGTATAATCCAGCACTAGCATCCCACAAATAATTTGATCTTATAATTGTAGTATTTCTTCCTGTATTTCCTCCACCAATCCAGCCTTTTTCTAACACAGCAATATTTCTCATGTTATGTTTTTTAGCTAGGTAGTAAGCTGTTGCTAAACCGTGGCCACCACCACCAATTATAATAGCTTCATATTCTCTTTTTGGCTCAGGATCTCCCCAAGCTTGCTTCCAGTTCTCATGCTGCGAAAAAGCATTTTTAATTAGTGAGAATATCGAATATTTGTTTTTCATAATTGCCAGAAATTACTTGATTAATATTGAATATTCAATGATTTCAAGTTACACATCTACGTACGGAAGGATGGGTGAGCTGGTTGAAACCAGCGGTTTGCTAAACCGCCGTACGCTTGAAAAGGTGTACCGAGGGTTCGAATCCCTCTCCTTCCGCCATTAATATAATGGCTTATTTTTAAAAAAATCGCTCAGATAAATTGGCTTTTGAGACAATATGTACCTATAAACATTATAATTTTCTAAAACTCTTTGAACGTAATTTCTGGTTTCTTTAAACTTAATTAGTTCAACCCAATCCACATAATCTATTTGTTTTTTTTGGGGATCTTTGTTTAATTTCTTCCAGTACTTAACTCTTTTGGGTCCTGCATTATAAGCAGCTGTAGCAAAAGGGTAGGAACCTTTATAATCACTTATTAATCCAGCTATATAATGAGATCCTAAATTTATATTATATTCAGGGTCAGTTGTTAATTTTGATTTAGAGTAGTTTAGTTTTGCTTGTTTTGAAACTGTTTTAGCAGTGTATGGCATAAGCTGCATTAATCCTTGAGCACCAACTCTACTTCTAGCTGAAGTATCAAATTCACTTTCCTGTCTAATAATAGATAATATTAAAGCCGGATCTGGAATTTTTCTTCCACCAACAAATTTTGGCACACTCATGATTGGGTAATTAAATTGGTTATGAAATCTTTTTTGATATGATGCAATTTTAGAAACTTGTATTGCAAAATCAAATCGTGAAATATCGGATGCTAGTTTTGCAGCCAAAACTTCGCTTCCTTTTTCTATATTATCATTAGCTAAATGTCTTAATATATGTTTTGTATATTTGTCTTTATTTAAATAATCAAGTAGGTCTACAATTGCGACAAGTTTTTTTAAATAAAATTCTTGCTCATAGCTATCATCAACAAACATTAATTTATCAAGTTCAAATTTTTCTTGAGGTTTAACTTTCATATGTGAAAGTTGACCATAATAAGTTGTTAGATATTTTGATCCTACAAAATACCATTTGTTAGAATTTTCTTTGTCACCAATTTTTTCATAAGTTCTCCCTAACCAATAGGCACCTCGTGAAAGACTTATGGGGTAGTTAACACTATAATAAAAGTTTTTAAAATGAATTTCTGCAAGCTCTGGTTTTTTTAAAAAACTTAATGCTATCCAGCCACTCATCCATTCGGCTTCTGCATATTCAGGACCCTCTGTCATTGCATGTTTTGAAACTATTTTATAAGCAGTTTTATATTTTTTTTTATATAATAAAGATCTTCCAATTATTGATCTTTCTTTCCACCATTTATCAGGTCTAACTAAATATTCTTTTGTATTTTGAATATTATTTAATATTTCCAATGAACTATCTACACGACCTTTTTTTCTTCTCCATTTTAATCTGTCATATTTTAAGCCAGAGTCTTTTTTTAATTTTTGTGGTACTTTTTTTATTGCCTCATCAACACCATAACCTCTACTTATTAGTATTTGTCTAGCTGTATAAAGTAATTGATAATCCTTTGGTAAATATCTAATGATTCTTTTAAGGTCCCAGTGTTTGCCTTCCCAAGCATAATAATCTGCTCGTTTAATATAATCTGATGTATCTAAAATATTTTTAAATTTCTTTCTAAAATATTTTAGATTATTTGTATTTAGGTCAGCATTTACAAAACCTTCTTTGATTAGTTTAATGCCTTCTCCCGATCTACCAATTTTTATCAAACTTTCACCTAACATCATTTTTCCATATCCACTTAAAGGTTCATTTTTTGTAAGCCAATTGATTATTTCTGAAGGTGGTTGACTGTTTAAATTGATCTTATGTTCAGCTAGATATTTAATTCTATCAAATCTTGGATAATTTTTAACTCTTTCAATAAATCTCTTATATTCAGTAAATGATGCTTTATTTCCTGATGTTAACAAATGTCTCCATTCAATAAAATCGTAAATTGATGTGGCTCTAGCCTTTTTTGCAACAATTTTAGCATCTTTCCAATTAGACTTTTCCATAAATCTAATTGCTTGTTTTGCATATTCAAAGTCTCTTTCACTATAGTATTTTGTTTTTTTTGCAGTTCTTAATAACTGTTTTTTAACAACAAGTGGTTTTTTCGGTGGTAATAAAATTCCAAATATCTCTTTAGGTAGATCTTTATCATTTTTTAAGCTTTGTTTTTCAATAACAGTGCCAGGTTTTAAAGGAGGAATTATTAACTTGTTTTTAAAAGAAGGTTTTTTTTTTGGTATTATTAATTCATTTGAATATGATGATTGAAAAAAGCTTAAAAAAAATATAATTGTAAATAGGAATTTAGATTTTCTAAAAATCATTTCTAACAACTTATGATATAAATATTTATGTTTAAAGGTTCAAATGTGGCTTTAGTAACACCTTTTAAAGGCGATAGTCTTGACGAGGAAACTTATGTTAAAATTATTAATTTTCATTTAGAAAATGGTACAAATGGACTTGTGCCAGCTGGTACGACAGGTGAATCTCCAACTTTATCACATGGCGAGCATGAAAAAGTAATTGAGCTTTGTATAAAAGAAGCAAAAGGAAAAATACCTGTTATAGCCGGCACAGGGTCAAACTCAACTGTTGAAGCAATTTCACTAACAAAGCATGCGGAAAAAGCTGGAGCCGATGGTGCATTGATTGTTACCCCATATTACAATAAACCTACTCAGGAGGGCTTATATGCCCATTATAAAGCTATTAATGACAGCTGTGGGATACCTATAATAATTTATAATATTCCTGGAAGATCTGTGATCGATATGTCGGTAGATACAATGGCTAGATTATTTGAACTTAAGAACATTGTTGGCGTTAAAGATGCTACTGGAGATTTGAATAGAGTTGATGAGACTTTTAAAAAAATCGGAAATGAATTTATTCAATTAACAGGTGAGGATGGGCTAGCTTTTGAATATAACAAAAGAGGTGGAGTAGGATGTATTTCAGTCACTGCTAATATTGCTCCAAAGATGTGTTCAGACATGCAAAAATTTTCTAAATCTAATAATAAAGATGAATTAAAAAAAGCAGAGGAAATCGATAAAAAACTTCAACCTGTTCATAAATCATTGTTTATCGAAAGTAACCCATCCCCAGTAAAATATGCAGCTAAACTTATTGGTCTATGTGATGATAATGTTAGATTACCATTAGTAACAGTTTTAGATACAACTAAAAATGAAGTCAAAAAAGCTCTTTTATCAGCTGAATTAATTAATGAGTAACAAAACCAATACTGGTTTTAAAATTATTACAATTAACAGAAAAGCATCTTTTAATTTTTTTTTTAAGGAAGTATTTGAGGCAGGAATTGTATTAAAAGGATCTGAAATAAAGTCAGTACGGGCTGGAAAAATTAATATTGCAGACTCCTACGCTGTTGACAAAGAAGGAGAAATATTTCTGATAAATTCACATATACCCATCTACAAGCAAGCGAGTTATTCAAACCACAATCCTTACTCTGAAAGAAAACTTTTACTTAATAAACGAGAAATAAATAAGATAATTGGTAGAATTCATGAAGATGGATTAACTATCGTACCAACTAAAATGTATTTTAAAAAAGGTAAAGCTAAACTTGAAATAGCGGTTGCTAAAGGAAAAAAACAATTTGATAAAAGACTTACAAAAAAAACTAGAGATTGGAACCGTGAAAAAGCAAGATACATTAGAAAATCAAGTTAATTATGTTTATCTAGCCTTTGGTTCTAATTTAGGAGATAGAAAAAAAAACTTAAATAAAGCTCTAAAATTATTAGATAAAGAAAATATTATAATAAAAAAGAAATCAAAATTATATATATCAAAATCATGGCCAAATGAAAAATTTCCAGAATTTATAAATTTTGTTATATTTATTGAAACAAGTCTTAATTTAAAAAAATTATTTTTAAAAATCAAAAATATTGAAAGCAAAGTTGGCAGAGTTAAATCAAAAAGAAATTTTCCAAGAGTTTGTGATATTGATATTATTGATTTCAATGGTCGAATAATCAAAAAAAAAGTTGGAAATAACGAAATCAATATACCCCATGAAAGGATGCACAGCAGGAATTTTGTATTACTTCCTTTATTTGAAATAAATAAAGATTGGTTTCACCCTAAACTTTGCAAAAATATAGTATTTTTGTTGTCAAATTTAACTTCTGAACAGTTATTGGGTATTAAAATTATTCAATAAAATGATATAAATAATTATGCTTAAGTCTGAAGAATTGATAAACAAAGTCAAAAACTATAATAAATTTTTAAACCCTGAAACTTTATCCAAAGCTTATGATTTTGCTTTGAAAGCTCATGAAAAACAAAAAAGAGATGAGGGTTCACCTTATATTATACACCCAATCGCAGTTGCAAATATATTAACTGAGTTAAAACTAGACAGTGCAACTATAGCAACAGGATTACTTCATGATACAATAGAAGACACCTATGCAACTTACAACACCATAGAGTCTGAATTTGGAAAAGAGGTTGCTGATTTGGTCGATGGAGTTACAAAAATATCAGAGTTTGAAAACCAAGCAATTTCAAATTCTAAAGCAGAAAACTTTAGAAAGTTAATTTTAGCAACATCTAAAGATATCAGGGTCTTACTTGTAAAACTAGCAGACAGATTACACAATATGCGAACAATAAAAGTCGTTGAAAAAGAAAAACAAATAAGAAAAGCAAAAGAGACAATGGAAATATATGCACCACTTGCTGATAGAATGGGTATGCACCGTATTAGAGATGAATTAGAGGATCTATCATTCGAAGTTTTAAATGAAGATGCTCGAAAATTAATTAAAGATAGATTAGATAAAATAAAAGAAAATAATCTCATAAATTTTAACAATATCTCTGACCAATTTTCCGAAACATTAAAGGATAAAAATATTAATCCCCAAATCGTTGGAAGGGAAAAAACTCCTTTTTCAATATGGAGAAAAATTCAAAAAAAAAGAACTTCATTAGAACAAATAACTGATATTATTGGTTTCAGGATTATTTTAGAGAATATTGAAGATTGTTACAAAGCATTAGGAGTTTTTCATAGTAAATGGAATTGTATTCCAGGAAAATTCAAAGATTATATATCATCGCCTAAAATTAATAAGTATCAATCACTTCATACAGCAATTATTGGTCCTAATAAAAGACCAATAGAAATTCAATTAAGAACTAAGCAAATGCATGAGTTTGCTGAAAGAGGTATCGCTTCTCATTGGAAATATAAATCATCTGAAAAATTTAATTCTTTGACATGGAAAGAATATGACTGGTTAGCAGATTTAGTGGAAATTATAGATAAAAATGAAAATCCTGATGACTCTTACGAATACACTAAGCTTCAAATGTTCCAAGAAAATGCTTTTTGTTTTACGCCAAAAGGTTCAATTATAAAGCTTCCAAAAAATGCCACACCAATAGATTTTGCTTATGCAGTTCATACACAAATAGGTGATGCTGCAATTGGATGTGAGATAAACGGCAAAGATAGTGCTTTACAATCAGTTTTAAGAAATGGTGATGTTGTTAAGATCATTACTTCAAAAAAAGCATCTCCATCTCTACATTGGTTGACTAGTACCAAGACTGGGAAGGCTAGGGCCGCAATAAGACGATATTGGCAATATCGTGAAAATAAAAAACCGATTAAAGAAAAAAGATATAATACCACTCTTTGGATATCTCTTCCCGATGAACCAGGAAAAATGGGTGATGTTACAACAATGATTGGAGAAAACTTTGTTAACATTTCTAGCGTAGAAATGGTAGAAAAACTTAATGGTAGAATTAACTTTAAATTTAACCTGATTATTCATGACCTTAAAAACTTTACAAAATTGATAAGTGAACTAAAACAAAAGGAATATAAATTTAAAATTATTAGACATAAAAACAAAAAATATGCTTTCTTTAAAAAACTCTTTAGCAGTTTTAAGAAAAACTAATGCTTTGTTAGACGGTCATTTTGTATTGTCATCTGGACTGCATTCACCTTCATATGTACAGTGTGCAAAACTACTAAGTTTTCCAAATAAATCTGAAAAATTTACAAAATCTTTAGCAATTAAAATAAAAAAAACATTTAAAAATATTGATTTAATTTTATCACCAGCAATGGGTGGAGTAGTGATCGGTTATGAGATCGGTAGAGTTTTAAAAAAAGAAACAATTTTTTGTGAGCGTGTTGATGGCAATTTTAAACTAAGAAGAGGTTTTAATATAAAAAAAAAATCAAGAGTTTTAATTATTGAAGACGTTATAACTACTGGAAAATCAAGTTTAGAATGTGTTAAATTAATAAAAAAATCTGGTGCAATTTTATTAGGATTTGCATGTTTAATTGATAGATCTAATAAGCAAACCTTAAAAATAAAAGGAAAAAAAATTGTCTCTCAAGTAAAATTAATAATTCCAACTTATAAAGAAAAAAATGTTCCTTTAAGTCTAAAAAAAATACCAATTTCAAAGCCAGGAAGTCGATTTTTGAAATGAGAAAGAGACTTGGTGTAAATATAGATCATATTGCAACCTTAAGAAATGCTAGAGGAGAAAAACATCCTGATCCTTACACTGTAGCTTTAAATGTTTTAAAGGCTGGTGCAAATTCTATTACTGTTCATTTAAGAGAGGATAGAAGACACATCAAAGATAAAGATTTAAAAATTCTGTCATCTAATAAATCAATTCCTATTAATTTAGAAATTGCCTCTGATCCACAAATGATAAATATTGCACTAAAAAACAAACCTTCCTTTATTTGTCTTGTGCCAGAAAAAAGAAATGAAATTACCACTGAAGGTGGATTAAATTTAAAAAAGAATAAAGATAAAATAAAAAAAATATTGGAAATCTTTAATAAAAATAATATTAGAACCAGCTTATTTATAAATCCATCACTACAAGATATAAAATTATCAAAAACCCTAGGGAGTAAATGCATAGAAATACACACGGGTAAAATTTCTAATCAAATAAAAAATAAAAAAAATTATTCTAAAGAACTAAAAAAAATCAAGAAATGTGCTTTTTATGCGAAAAATATAGGTTTAGAAGTTCACGCTGGTCATGGGATGGATTATAAAACAACAAAAATACTTAATAAGATTGATCAAATAGAGGAATTTAATATTGGACATTTTATTATTGGAGAGTCTGTTTCTCATGGTATTTCAAAAGTAGTTAAACAATTTATTAAAATATTAAGATAATGGATATTATAGGTAATGGTGTTGATATCATCAAAAACAGTAGAATTAATAATTCTTTAAAAATCAAGGGTTTTTTAAATAGAATTTTTACAAAAAATGAAATTAAACAAGGGAAAAAATTAAAGAATAAAATTAATTTTTATGCAAAAAGATTTGCTGCGAAAGAGGCATTTGTTAAAGCAATTGGAACTGGCTTTAGATATGACATAAATTTTAATGATATTGAAATCAGTAATCATAAGAATGGAAAACCCTATATTTTATTATCAAATAAATTAAAAAATTTTTTAAAAAAAAAATTTAGAATACAAAAATATAGAGTCCATTTATCGCTTTCGGATGAAAAAGATTATTCAGTCGCTTTTGTAATTATAGATAAAATAATATGAAAAAAATAATAATCGAAAATCTTAAAACTATAATTTATGCACTTATTATTGCTGTTTTAATTAGATCTATTTTATTACAACCTTTTTATATTCCATCATCTTCTATGGAACCAAATTTATTAGTTGGAGACAGACTTTTTGTGACAAAATATACATATGGTTATAGCAAGCATTCTTTTCCATTTAGTCCTCCAATTTTTAAAAATCGTATTTTTACCAAAGATCCTAAAAGAGGCGATGTTGCTGTATTTAAAACACCAGCAGATAACAGAACTGATTATATAAAGCGTGTTATTGGTTTACCTGGTGATACAATCCAATTTATTAATGGTGACCTTTATCTTAATGGAAATCAAATTTTAAAAACTATTAAGTCAAAAAATATCACAAATTTTTGTGGCAAAGCAAAAATAAATGTTAATACGTTTGAAGAAAAATTACCAAATGGTAAAGTTTATTTAGCCTCTTATAGAACAGATATTACTTTTGCAAACTCTGACAAATACATTGTCCCAAAAGATCATTTATTTTTCTTGGGAGATAATAGAGATTGCTCGAAAGATAGTAGATTTTTATCCGAAGTCGGCTATGTACATAAAAATAACCTTGTTGGTAAAGCTCAAATATTATTTTTTTCATCAGATCCATTTATTGGAAGTATTGTAAAATTTTGGAAATGGAATGAGATTTTAAGACTAAATAGATTTTTCAACATAATTAAATAAATATGGATAAAATAAAAATTCTTCAAAGAAAAATTAAAATAGATTTTAAAAATGAAAAAATTCTTTTGCAGGCTATTACTCACAAAAGCTTTGATCCAAATAACAATTATGAAAATCTTGAATTTTTAGGTGATAGAGTGCTTGGTCTAGTTGTTTCTAAAAAACTATTTGAGATTTTTCCAGACGAAAAAGTAGGATCTTTAGATAAAAAATTAGCTTCTTTAGTGAATAAAAATAAATGCTTAGAAGTTGGTAATTTACTAAATCTTAAAGAGTTTGTTATTACAGGTAATTATAAATCTAGTAGAAATATAGTAGAAAATAAAATTATTTCAGATTGTTGTGAGGCAATAATTGGGGCAATTTATTTAGACAGAGGATTTGAAGTTTCTAAAATTTTTATTCTAAAACAATGGAAAAATTTAATAAACAATTCTGAAATCACTTTTGTTGATGCTAAAACAAGACTTCAGGAATATTCTTTAAAAAATTTTAAAATATTGCCTATTTATAAACTAGTCTCTAATACTGGTCCTAGACACAAACCTAAATTTAAAGTAGGCGTAAAACTTAAAAATAGTACCTATGTTTATGCAATAGGATCTTCAAAGAAAATTGCAGAACAATCAGCAGCTTCTGAACTTCTCAAAAAAATTAATCAACAATGAATTGGCAAGATAAAGGGTATTTACTATCTTTAAACAAATATAATGAAAATTCATCCATAGCTGAATTTTTCACAGAAAATAACGGAAAAGTAGTAGGGGTAATTTTTGGATCCACATCAAAAAAAATTAAAAGTTATTTATTAATAGGTAATAAGTTTCACATAAATTCAAAACTTAGAGAAGATGGTAGATTAGGTTATCTTAAAGTTGAAATCGATGAAATTAAAACACCTGTTTATTTAGAAAATAAAAAAAAATTGTTTTGTATTATATATTGTATGAATTTAATTAAAATTCTTACTGTTGAAAATGAGAGTAATATGGAAATTTACTTTCTTTTAGAAAAGTTGTTTAAAATTATTGATGTTGATAATTGGTTGGTTGAATTTTTGTATTTAGAGTTAAACATACTTAAATCTATTGGATATGACATTAATTTTAAAGATTACGTGGTTAATAAGAATATTAATGGTCAAACTAAATATGTTGTGGATTCAAGTCAAAAAATAATACCCAATTTTCTAATAGATAAAAAAATCATTCCTGAAAATACAAAAGATATTTACAGTGGCTATTTAATAGTTGGAGATTTTCTGGATAAAACGATTATTAAACCTAATAACAAAAGTTTTCCTTCATCAAGGACTGATTTTATTAATTTGCTTAAATAGTCAAAGATCAATCTGATCTGCAAAATATGTAATAATGCTACTTGCTCCTGCTCTTTTAAACGAAATAAGAGACTCTTTAATAGATGTTTTGTCTATTAATTTTTGATTAATACCATTCATAATTAAACTATATTCACCAGAAACTTGATATGCGAATACTGGTATTTTAAATTTATCTTTTACTTTTTTTATAACATCAAGATAAGGCATACCAGGTTTAACCATTATCATATCAGCACCTTCTTTTATATCTAATGAAACTTCCCTTAATGACTCATCAGAATTTCTATAATCCATTTGGTATGTTTTTTTATCACCTTTTAATAATTTTTTAGATCCAACTGCGTCTCTAAAGGGTCCATAAAAACTAGATGAATATTTAACAGCATATGATAATATCTGAACATCATCAAAATTATTTTTGTCTAAAGCAGATCTAATTTTGCCAATTCTACCATCCATCATATCTGATGGTGCAATTACATCACAACCCATTTTTGCTTGAAGAACAGCTTGTTTTGTTAGTATCTCTATAGTCTCATCATTTAATATTTTTTTATTTACTAACAGTCCATCATGCCCATGTGATGTATAAGGATCCAACGCTACATCACACATAATTCCAATTTTATTTTTAAATCGTTTTTTTATATATTTTATTCCTCTACATACTAGATTATTTTCGTTAAGCGCTTCAGACCCATTCTGATCTTTAAATTTTTGGTTTATATGAGGAAACAAGGCAATCATTGGAATTCCTTTTCTAACAGCTTTTCCAACTACAGAATTTAATTTATCTATGCTGTATCTAAATACATTAGGCATACTTTTGATTGATTCTTTTTTATTTTTGCCCTCAATTAAAAAAATAGGTAATATTAAATCACTATAATTTAGAGTATTTTCTTGAATCAGTTTTCTAGACCAAGCATATTTTCTTGATCTTCTAAGCCTTAAATTTGGATATTTTCCTGTAATCATATGTATTTTATTATGCGACAAATGTATTATACAAATATATATATAAATGAGTAGAAAACAATCTTCATGACCATCAATAAAGAAAAAATTGTAAATCTTAACATCAACAACGAAAATGACAGAGTTTTAGACTTTAGTGATTTTCAAAAACAAACTATTAGTTTTGATATTGATAAGCTTCAAGATGCATATAATCAAATTGTTAAAATTAAAAAATTTGATGATGGTGGCGGTGTAACAAATTTTGGAGCAATATCTTTAACTCAAATTCCTGGAGACCCAGACTCCATTAAAGGAAGTAAAGCAAGAGGTGTTTATTGGACTAAACCTGATAAATCAGGAAAAGAAGTATCAAGAGATGTGAACATTGATGAGTCTAAATATTCGGAATTTATAAAAGACTATGATAATACATATTTTAAAGAGGTTTATGATGTTTTATCTTCAAAATACAAACTAGGAAGAGTTAGAATACTTTTAAAAGAACCTAGATCGACATTAAGTTGGCATAGAGACCCAGAACCAAGACTGCATATACCAATTATTACAAACCCAGGTTGCTTGATGGTAATTGATAATGTGGCAATGCATATGCCTGCAGATGGATCTGTATGGGTAACTAATAATACAAAATATCACAATGCTTTTAATGGTGGAGAAGAAAATAGAATTCACTTAGTAGCTTGTGTTTTAGATTATAAGTTTAATTAGTTTGAAAAAAATTTACATCGCATCAGATCACGCAGGATTTAATCTTAAAGAGAGCATTAAAAAGAAATATTCAAAAATTTATAAAATATTTGATTTGGGTCCTCAATCTACTAAATCAGTCAATTATCCAGATTATGCTCATAAATTATCAAAAAAAATAAATAGTAAAGAAAATATTGGAATTTTAGTATGTGGATCAGGAATGGGAATGGCAATGTCAGCTAATAAGCATAAAAACATAAGGGCAGCATTATGTTATTCAGTAAAAAATGCTAAATTATCTAGATTGCATAATGATGCAAATGTTATTACATTAGGAGAAAGGTTGATCAGTAGAAATTTAGCCTTTAAATGTATAAATACATTCTTAAATACTAAGTTTGAGGGTGGGAGACACAAAAAAAGAGTTAAGAAAATATAAAAATATGTCTAGTGAAACAAAATACTTGAATAGTGAATATAAAGATTTTTTTGAAAAAAGTTTATTAGAAAGTGATCCAGAAATATTTAAAGCTATTAACGATGAATTAGTAAGACAACAAAATCATATTGAATTAATCGCTTCAGAAAATATCGTATCCCAAGCAGTTCTTGAAGCACAAGGTTCAGTATTAACAAATAAATATGCTGAGGGTTATCCAGGAAAAAGATATTATAATGGATGTGAGCATGTAGATGTAGCAGAACAACTAGCTATAGATAGACTTAAAGAATTATTTAATTGTAAATTTGCTAATGCTCAACCTCATTCTGGAGCACAAGCAAATGGTGCAGTATTTTTAGCTCTGCTTAAACCAGGTGATACTTTCATGGGGATGAGTCTGAATTCAGGAGGACACATTACTCATGGTTTAAAAATTTCAATGTCTGGTAAATGGTTTAATGCAATCGGATACGAGGTTGATAAAAAATCTGAACTTATCGATTATGATAATGTTGAAAAACTTGCTCTCGAACATAAACCTAAGCTTATAATTGCTGGTGGTAGTGCTTATTCTAGAGTAATTGATTTTAAAAGATTTAGAGAAATTGCTGATAAAGTTGGAGCATATCTTATGGTTGATATGGCACATTTTTCCGGTCTAGTTGCAGGAAAAGGATATCCGAATCCATGTGACTATGCTCATGTGGTTACTTCAACAACTCACAAGGTATTTAGAAGTGCTAGAGGTGGTATAATATTAACCAATCACGAGGATTTATCCAAAAAATTTAATACAGCTGTATTTCCAGGATATCAAGGTGGACCATTGATGCACATCATAGCTGCTAAAGCTGTTGGTTTTAAAGAAGCATTAAAACCTGAATTTAAGGAATATATAAAAACAGTATTGGCTAACGCAAAAATTTTAGCTGAAACTTTAAAAAATAATGGTTTTAAAATTTATTCAGGAGGAACTGACACTCATTTAATGTTAGTTGATTTAAGACCTTTTAAAGTTAAAGGAAATGCTGCTGCTGAAAGTTTATCAAGAGCAAATATTACTTGTAATAAAAACGGCATTCCTTTTGATACTGAAAGCCCAATGGTAACATCTGGAATTAGACTTGGCTCTCAAGCCGCTACAACTAGGGGATTTGGTTTGAAAGAATTTCAAAAAGTAGGTGATTTAATAACAAAAACTATTCAAGGTCTGTCAGAAAACCCAGAAGATAACTCTAAAATTGAAGATGAAGTAAGGAAAGAAGTTGTTAGCCTATGTTCAAATTTTCCTATATATAAACATCTAGGTTAGTTTAATCATATGATATGTCCGTGCCACAAAAAAGGTGATACTTCAGTTGTTGACTCCAGACCTACAGAGGATGGAACTGCGATTAGAAGAAGAAGACTTTGTATATGTGGAGAGAGATTTACTACATTTGAAAGAGTTCAATTTAGAGAACTCACGGTTGTTAAAAAAAATGGAAGAAAATCACCTTTTGACAGAGAGAAGTTGTCTAAATCAATTTATGTGGCACTTAAAAAAAGACCAATAGATACAGAGACTATTGAGAAATTTATATCAAAAATTAGTAGGTCGATGGAGGAATTAGGTCAGAGCGAAATTTCATCTAACACCATCGGGACAATGGTTATGGAAGGATTAAAAGATCTTGATCCAGTAGCTTATGTACGTTTTGCATCTGTATATAGAAACTTCAGAGAAGAAAAAGACTTTGTTCAATTTGTGGATAGAATAGATGTCTTTAAAAAAAGATAAATTTAAATTATCAGAAAAAAAAATTATGAACTTTGCTATTAATTTAGCTGAGAATAAAAAATATTTTACAGGAACAAATCCATCAGTTGGTTGCGTAATTGTAAAAAAAAATAAGATTTTATCATTTGCTACTACTAATGACGGTGGTAGACCACATGCAGAAAGTATTGCTTTAGGTAAAAACAAATATAATAAAGGAACAACATTGTACTCAACATTAGAACCATGTTCACATCACGGAATGACACCTCCATGTACAAATACAATAATAAAAAATAAAGTTAAGAATGTTTATTATTCAATTGAAGATAAAGATTTACGTACTTTTAATAAAACAAAAAAAATTTTAAAATCAAAAAATATAATTGCAAAATCGGGCCTTCAAAAACAAAACGTTTATAATCTATACAAAGAATATAACTACATTAGATCTAATAAGGCTCCCTATATTATAGGAAAAATTGCAAGTTCATCAAATTTAATAATTTTAAGAAACAAATCACAAATAACAAATGAACATTCAAGAAGTGTTTCACATCTTTTAAGATTTCGTAATCATGCAATATTAACTTCTTATAAAACAATAAATACAGACAACCCTAAATTAAATTGCAGATTAAATGGATTGGAGAAATTTTCACCAACAGTGGTTGTAATTGATAAAAATTTAAAAATTAAAACAAACTCTTTTGTTATTAAAAACTCTAAAAATAATAAATTAATTATTTTTCACTGTTCTAAAAATATTTCAAAAATTAAATTGTTAAAAAATTTTGGTATTAAGCTTATATACCAAAAAGTTGAAAATAAATTTAATTTTAATCTTAAAAAAATAACTCAAAAACTTTATAAATTGGGTCTACATAGGATTTTAGTAGAGACAGGTAAGGACCTAATGACAAATTTTCTAAATGAAAATCTATTAAATGAATTTTATTTTTTTAAAAGCGACAAAATAATCTCAAATAGACATAAAATTAATATATCATCATTAATTAAAATGATTAATAACAACTACAAAAATAAAAAAAAAATAAATACATATTTAGACAAAGATACACTTACTCACTATTATTAAAATGTTTAATGGAATTATATTTAATAAAGGAAAAATAAGCAGAATAAAAAAAAGGACTAAGGGAATTAACTTATTCATTAAATCTTCTTTGAAAGTGTCAAATAAAAATCTAGGTATTTCTATTTCTTGTGATGGTGTTTGTCTTACTTTAATCTCATATAAAAAAAAGGTTTTAGAATTTTATTTATCTAATGAAACATTGGCTAAATCAAAGTTTAAAAATAGTAAAGTTGGTGATGAAATTAATTTAGAAAAACCATTAAAATTTGGTGACAATATTTCAGGTCATATTTGTCAGGGCCATGTGGATACAATCTGTTCTTTAAAAAGTATAAAAAAAGTAGATAAGTCAAATATATTAGAGTTTAAAATAAGTAATTTGTTTAAAAAACAATTAGTTGAAAAAGCCTCTATACTCATAAATGGTGTATCACTAACTATTTCTAAAATTAAAAAAAATTCTTTTGAGATATGGGTTATACCCCATACATTAAAATTGACTAACTTAATTAATTTAAAGAAAAATGATTTGGTAAATGTTGAAATAGACATTATGTCTAAATATGTAAAAAAGTTTGTAAATGAGAAAAAGTAATTTTAGTTCAATTGAAAGTATAATTAAGACAGTAAAAAAAAATGGAATGTATATTCTTGTAGATGATGAAAGTAAACATGAAGAAATGGAAAATGAAGGTGATTTAGTAATTTCTACATCTGCTGTTAGCCCTAAACATATTAATTTTATGGCTAAACACGCTAGAGGATTAATTTGTTTAGCAATGGATAGTGTTCAGTCTAAAAAAATTGGTTTAACTTTAGCTTCACCGATTAATCAATCAAGAAGTAAAACTGCTTTTACATATTCTATAGAAGCTAAAAAAGGCGTTACAACAGGTATATCAGCTTATGATCGTGCAAAAACAATTAAAGTTGCTTCTAATAAAAATGCAAAAAAAAACGATATTGTATCACCTGGTCATATATTTCCAGTTATAGCAAGAGATGGGGGCGTTCTTGTCAGAGCAGGTCACACTGAGGCTTCAGTTGATATATCAAGACTAGCCAAAAAGAATAATTCAGCTGTTATTTGTGAAATCATGGCGGATGATGGAAAAATGGCAACAGGAAAAACATTATTTAACTTTGCTAAAAAACATAAACTTAAAATAGGCAAAATTGAGGATTTAATTGCCTATAGGTTAAAAAGAGAAAAATTAATTAAATTAAAGAAAACCTCTTCTATAATCGTTCAAAAACAAAAATTTAAAATTAAAGTATTTGAAAATATTCTTGATGGATCTGAAAACTTTGCATTGATCAAAGGAACTTTAAAAAAAGGAGTTGTTCCCCGATTAAGAGTCATATCATCTAACGTAGTTCAAAATTATCTTATCAATCAAAAATTGCCAAATTCATTTGAAAAAACAATCACTTATTTCAAAAAATATAATAATTGTGTTCTTGTTTTTATAAGAGATCCTAATTTAAAATCAGTTACACAAACACTTAAACAGTATAAAAGCAAAACTTTCTATAAAAAAGGTCATGACAAATTGATTAGAAACTATGGTATTGGAGCACAAATTATTAAATCTTTAAACATTAAAAATATGATACTTGTTACAAGATCAAAAAAAAAAGTAATAGGTTTAGACGGGTATGGAATTAAAATTAAAAAACAGGAAATTATAAAGTGAAAAAAAAAATTCTAATTGTTGTTGCAAGTTATTATGAAAATATTTCAACCTCTTTATTAAAGAGTGCAAAAAATAAAATTAAAAATAAGTGCAATATTGTTGTGATTAAGGTGCCTGGTGCATTTGAAATTCCAGTTACGATTGCAAAAAATCTAAAAAAATTCGATGGTTTTATTGCCTTAGGATGTGTGATTAGGGGGCAAACGCCACATTTCGATTTTATATCCAAATCTACAACGGATGCATTAATGATATTATCGATTACATCTAAGAAACCCGTTGGAAATGGTGTGATCACATGCTTAAATAAAAAACAAGCTGTGGCTCGTGGAAAGAAAGGATCTGAGGCAGCGGAAGCTGTTTTATCAGTTCTTTCTCAATAAATTATGACAGTTCAATTCTCTCCACAAAGAAATCCAAGGGTAATAATTATACAAAAACTTTACGGCAAACTTTATAACAATGAGGAAAAAATTACCTTTCCAAAACATAGATTTAAAAAGTTTATTAAAGATATTGTAAATGGAACCATAGAGAGAGAAGAACTAATAAATGCAGAAATTAATAACCATTTAAATCAAGACCTTAAAATTAAAAATATGGATAAAGTTTTTCAAATTATTATCAAAAGTGCAATTTTTGAATTTTTATATAAACCTAATACTTCTATTAAGATTATTATAAATGAATATTTAAAAGCATCAAATTTTTTTATTGATGACTCACAAACTAAATACTTAAATGCTTTATTAGATAAAATTTCAAAAAAAATAAGAATTAGCAATGAATGAATTTGCATTAATTCAAAAGTATTTTAAAAAATTAACTTATAATAACCCCTCAGCATTAGATTTAAATGATGATGTTTTTTTTGACAAAAAAAATGGTGTTGTTGTTTCATCTGATACTTATGTTGAAGGTATTCATTTTCTTAATTTTAATAATCCTGATTTGGTAATTAAAAAAATAGTGAGATCCTCAATATCTGATTTGTATTGTAAGGGTGTAAAACCAAAATTTATTTTTATTGGTGCTAGTGGAAATAGTCTATCTTTTTCAAAAAAAAATATGAAACTTGTCTATAGAAGTTTAAGACAAGAACAAAAAAAATATAAATTTAGATTATCAGGTGGAGACACAACAAAATCAAAAAAAACAGTGTTCACAATTACTAGTCTGGGATACTCAAAAAAAATAGTAAAAAGAAATAAATGTAAAAATAATGATGATATTTATATAACTGGAAACCTTGGTGATAGTTATTTGGGGTTATCAATTTTGAGAAAAAAGTCATTTTTAAAAAACTCAAAGCAAAGAAAATACTTTATTCAAAAATATTATATGCCAGATATACCTTTAAAAATCGGTTCAAAACTAATAAAATTTGCCAGTTCATCAATTGACATATCAGATGGTTTATTTGCCGATTTGAGTAAATTAATAAATACAAGTAAGTTATTTTTTAAATTAGATCTTAAAAAAATACCTATTTCGTCAAAACTTAACGCTTACCTTATCAAAACGAATAAAAAAAAAATAAATTTTATTTCTAAAGGAGATGATTATCAAATTCTATTTACATCCTCGAAATCAAATAGAGTATATATCAAATCTTTGTTTAAACGAATGAATCAAAAAGTGACTTTAATAGGAAATTTAACCAATGAAATCCGTAGTAATCAAATTATCTATAATAAAAAGCTTTTAAAACATAGATATAATGAGGGATATGCCCATAATTTCTCATGAAGTTAAACATTGCGTTTTATAGTAATTTTTGTATTACATTGACCCCATAAATATATTTAACAAAGGATCCAATGAACTCATCAACAGAAACAATACTTTTATACATTATAGCAGCTGGAATTATATCAATCATTTATGGTTTTTTTACAGGTCGAAATATTTTAAACTCTAGTTCTGGAAATGCCAAAATGATTGAAATAGCATCTGCTATTCAAGAAGGTGCTCGTGCATACTTAAATAGACAATATAAAACTATTGCAATAGTTGGTGTAGTTGTGTTGATTATTATTTCAGTTGCATTTAGTCCTTTAGTTGGCCTCGGTTATTTGATTGGAGCAGCATTATCTGGAATAGCTGGTTATGTAGGAATGCTTGTATCGGTTCAAGCTAATGTAAGAACAGCAGAAGCTTCGAGAAAAAGTCTAGCAAATGGTTTGTCAATTGCTTTTAAATCAGGAGCTGTAACTGGAATGTTAGTTGCAGGATTAGCTTTGTTGTCAATTGCAGTTTATTATTATTTTCTTGTTAAGATTGGTATAGATGAAAGAGAAATAGTTAATGCTTTAGTTGCGTTGGGCTTTGGTGCCTCGCTAATATCTATATTTGCAAGATTAGGTGGAGGAATATTTACAAAGGGTGCAGATGTTGGTGCTGATTTAGTTGGAAAAGTAGAGGCAGGAATTCCCGAGGACGATCCTAGAAACCCAGCAGTAATTGCTGATAATGTTGGTGACAATGTTGGAGATTGTGCCGGTATGGCAGCTGATTTATTTGAAACATATGCTGTAACAATTGTTGCTACAATGGTTCTGTCATCAATATTTTTTATTGGTGACTTTAGCATGATGATTTATCCTTTAGCAATTGGTGGTGCATGCATACTTACATCTATTTTAGGAACCTTTTTTGTAACACTCGGAAGTGATAAAAATATAATGAAAGCTATGTATAAAGGATTTGTTATAACCGCTATAAGTTCTCTAGTCATCTTGTATCCTATTACTAAATACGTAATTGGTTTTAGTACTGAGTATATTGTAAACGAAAAATCATTTACTGGATTAAGCTTATATTTTTGTGGAATAATAGGTCTTATTATTACAGGATTAATTATATGGATTACTGAATACTATACAGGTACAGATTATAGGCCGGTAAAAAGTGTAGCCCAATCCTCAACAACAGGTCATGGAACAAATGTGATTCAAGGATTAGCTGTATCAATGGAAGCAACAGCTATACCTGCTCTAATTATCGTTGGTGGAATTTTGTTAACTAATCATATTGCTGGTTTATATGGTATTGCAATTGCAGTTACTACAATGCTAGCTCTTGCTGGTATGGTAGTTGCCTTAGATGCTTACGGACCAGTTACTGATAATGCTGGTGGCATAGCTGAAATGTCTAATCTTCCAAAAAATGTTCGAAAAACAACAGACGCATTAGATGCTGTTGGAAATACAACTAAAGCAGTAACAAAGGGTTATGCTATAGGATCAGCTGGACTTGGAGCTTTAGTATTATTTGCAGCTTATACAGAGGATATTAAGCATTTTTCTAAAGTTGCTGGTTCTAACTTAGAGGGAATAATTGTTACATTTGATTTATCAAATCCCTTCGTCGTGGTTGGTTTATTAATTGGTGGAATGTTGCCATACTTATTTGGATCTATGGGGATGCAGGCTGTTGGTAGAGCAGGTGGAGCGGTTGTTATAGAAGTAAGAAGGCAATTTAAAAAAATACCAGGTATAATGAAACGTAAAGCTAAACCTGACTATGGAAAATTAGTAGACTTATTAACCAAAGCAGCTATTAAAGAAATGATAATACCTTCATTGTTGCCAGTCTTATCTCCTATTGTTTTATATATAATTATTTATTTTATTGGTGGTCAAGTTGCAGCTTTATCTGCAGTAGGAGCAATGCTATTGGGTGTTATTATTACAGGTTTGTTCGTAGCAGTATCTATGACAGCTGGTGGTGGAGCTTGGGACAATGCAAAAAAATATATTGAGGATGGCAAATTTGGTGGAAAGGGTTCTGAAGCACATAAAGCAGCTGTAACTGGTGATACTGTAGGTGACCCTTATAAAGACACAGCTGGACCTGCGGTAAACCCAATGATTAAAATAACCAATATTGTGGCATTATTACTGCTTGCTGTAATTGCTGGATAAATACTAATTATTTACTTTAATAAAGTTTTTTTTCCAAAGGTCACTCCAGTTTTCATTAATAGCAGGGATATGTCTATTAATATGATAACTAAGTGAACCAACTGGTGATAAAGAAGGTGTGCTTTGATAAATTTCATGAAGTGGTTTTTCAAATGGATCATTTTCTTTTTCTCCAACCATTCGTATTTTATCTTTATTAATATCAAATATTTTTTTAGACATCATAAAGGTTAATAATGTTTCTTTTACAATCCTCCATCTATAATTATGTCCAATATAAATTGATGTGGAATATTCCGAGTCATAATAGAAGGGATAATCACTTGGGCAAAGAAATATGTCACTTTTAAATAAAGTTGATAATCTTGAATAAGTAAATATCATTTCCTCTATACAATTTGATTCAAATAAATAATCGTCTTCAATAAAAAAAATTAAATCTTCAGCACTTTCAGCTACATCACAGCATTCTAGATAAGTGCCTCTATTACCTTTAATTTTTGATTTATAAAATTTAAGTTCTATATTTTTAAAATTAAATAGTTCTTCTATTTTATTATCAAATTTATCATTTGATACATCAGAAATTAAATTTAAGGTTATATTTAAATTATTTTTTTCTAAAAATTTATTAATGCTAGTTATTAAACTTTGTAAACAGGTTAAAATTAATTCCTCTTTATTAATATTTGGCACTATTCTTTTCCATCTATCAGTAGAATTCCAAAGTTTATTATTTGGGGCATAACGGAAATAAATATCAAGTTTTTTAATTTTACGATCTATATTTAAATATCCTTCAGATAAAATTATTGACTTATCGTTAAGAATGAAGCTGTTTTTACCATTATTATTATAATTAGGATTTACAAGATTCAAACTTTCCCTATCTATTGCATAAACATTTAATAGTTTTAAAAAAAATCTTTTAAATTTACTTATCTTTTTATATTTTCTAGGAAACATTAAAAATTTTATTTAAATATTTATTTATAAAATATATATAAATCATGATGTTATACTATGTATATTTAATATTATCTAAAAAGTTGAATAAATACATATCATATGTAGGTTATACAAATAATATAGAAAAAAGAATAACTCTTCATAATAATTCAAAAGGTGCAAAATTTACCAGAGGAAAGAGATGGAAGCTTATTTATATCGTAAAATATTATAACAAAAGTAACGCAATGAAAGAAGAATATAAATTGAAAAAAAATTATAAACTAAGAAAACAAATCATAACTAAATATCTAAAAAATGAAAATATCAATTCTCCTTCCTTATAAAGAGAATTATTCGCCGGTTTATCCTGGTGCTGTCTCAATATTTATTAATTCTGTAACAAAATATAGTAAATATAAAAAAGATATAAAAATATACGGGAATACAGAATTAAAAAAAAAATATTCATCAAATTATCATAATATACCTTTAAAAAAAAAATATTTACAAAGTTCCACCAAAATATATTTAAATAATTTTTTAAAAATAGAAAATAAAAGAAAATCTAATATTATTGAAGTACATAATAGACCTAATTACATAAAAACTTTAAAAAACTTAAGTAATAGAAAGTTTGTTCTTTATTTCCATAATGATCCCTTATCACTAACTGGGTCAGAAAAAAAATATGAAAGAATGTTTCTATTAGATATATGTGATAAAATTATTTTTAATAGTAATTGGACTAAAGATCAATTCACATCAGATCTCGATAAATTTTATAAAAATTCTCAAAAATTGATTGTAATTCATCAGTCAATAAATCGAAAAAAGATTAATATTAATAAGAAAAAGAAAATAATCACTTTTGTAGGTAAACTTAACTCATCAAAAGGATATGATTTGTTTGGTAAAGCAACGATTAAAATTTTAAATGAATATAAAGATTGGAAAATACATGTTTTTGGAGATGAACCAAGGGAAAAACTAATATTTAATCATCCAAGGTTTTTAAATTTTGGTTTTAAGGATCATTTATATATTTTAAAGAAACTTGAAGAGGCATCTATCTCAGTTGCTTGTTCCAGATGGAATGAGCCTTTTGGACGTTCTAGTTTGGAAGCGTCAAGTAGAGGATGTGCAGTAATTATTTCAGATAAAGGTGGTTTAAAAGAAACTATAACAAATGCAATTGTTATTAAGGAATTAAATTATATTAATATTTACAAATCAATTAAATCATTAATTGATAATAAAAAAAAACTAAAAGAAATGCAAAAAAGAAGTTTAAAAAATTTTTACTTAACCGATAAATATGTATCAAAAATGATTGATGAATATAGAACAAACTTTTATAAAAAAAATTTATTTAGAAGTCAGAAAAATAAAAAAATTATACATGTCACAAATTTTAACTTAAGACATAATGCTAGATTATTTTATAACACAGGTAGAAGAATAAACAACGGACTTATTAGAAATTTAAATTCTGTTGTAACCTTAAGCGATAGAGATATCATAAGCTATGAGAAAACAATAAAAGATATTACAGGCTCAAAAGCTTTAAATAACAAGCTATTGGATATAACCTCAAATTATAAACCAGATTTAATTTTATTTGGTCATGCAGATATGGTTTCAACAGAAACTATTCAAAAAATTAAGAAATTCTACCCCTATATAAAATTTGCACAATGGTTTCTTGATAAAATGGATAATAAAGATTGGTATCATAATAAAAAAAGATTTCTTCAAAAATTTGATTTAATGGATGCTAATTTTTGTACAACACATCCATCTGCAATAAATTTAAAAAAAAAAATATGTTTTTATATTCCCAATCCTGTCGATAAAACTTTAGATAACTTAAAGATTTTTAAGAACAAAAATTTTCTTTATGATATTTTTTTTGCAATGTCTCATGGTGTGCATAGAGGTGTATTAAAACAAGGAAAAATTGATAGCAGAGAATATTTTATTAAAGAATTAATAAAAAAAAATAATAATATCAAATTTGATATTTATGGAATGGATAATAAACAACCTGTATGGGCTGATGAATTTAAAAATAAAGTTAAACTCTCAAAGATGGCATTAAATTTAAGCCAAGGAAAACCATTAAAATATTATAGTAGCGATAGAATTGCACAACTTATTGGAAATGGAATTCTTACTTTTGTTGAAAAAAGCACTAAACTAAATAGGATTTTCTCGAACAAGGAAGTTGTTTTTTATAAAAATTTAACAGATTTGTCTAAAAAAATTGAGTCACTTATAAACAATGATTCTCTAAGAATTAAAATATCCAGAGCAGGACATGCTAAATATCATAGATATATGAATTCAAATCTTGTTGCAGAGTACATGCTTAATAAGATATTTAAAATAAATAGTCGGAAAAAATTTTTGTGGGAGAGATAAGTGATTATTCCTGTATTGATGTATCATTCTATATCAGATGACAAATCAAGCTTGTCAGTAAGTCCAAGTAAATTTTTAGAACAAATGAAATTTTTGAGAAAATCAGGTTATAACTCAATTAATTTCAACCAAATCTATAAAGAAAATCGAAAACCTATAATCATTACATTTGACGATGGATATAAAGATAATCTTATAAATGCATTACCAATTTTAAAAAAATATAATTTTATATCTACATGTTTTGTAGTCTCAGATTTTATAGGTGAGTCTAATAAATGGGATGAAAATAAAAAAGGGTATTTTTATAAAGAATTATTAACTAAAAATGACATAGTTGAATGGTTAAGTCATGGAATGTCCATTGGTTCACATGGTAAATCTCATAAATCACTCACCGAGCTAAATGAAGAACAAATTAGAAATGAAATTTATAATTCTAAAAACGAAATTCAAGATTCTGTTGGAACAAATATAGACACTTTTAGTTATCCTTTTGGTCAAATAAATAAGTATTCTGCAGACGCTGTCAGAGAAATATATAATTTTGGAGTGACGACAGTTAGATCTAGATTTAACACTATTAAGCACAAAACTTATTATATACCTCGTATTCATATGTCCAATGATTTATCAAATTTTAAAATTTTTCTAAAACTTAAAACTATTTATGAGGATATTAAATATAATGAAAAACAACTATATATGTAATTGTGATAGACCTAATTTTGAAAATAGCTATTCTTATTGGGAGGATAGAAATTCAACAACTGATGAAAAAGACATAATAAATTATTTAATAAATAATTTTAATTTAGTAAATAAAAATATTTTACATATAGGTATTGGAAATTCTTTATTTGCACAAATGATAATAAAAAAAAATTTTATTTATGGTATTTCAGTTTCATCAAATGAAGTTATAAAAGGTAAAAATTTAAACTTGGATAATTATAAGGTTTTTTTATGTGATAAATTTTCTACTAATTTTTGTGATTTATTTTATAACAAAAAATTTGATGTAATAGTAGACAATAACATTAAATCATACAGTTGTTGCAAGATTTCTTATAACTATTTTATAGATAACCTTTTTAAAATGCTTAATCATAAAGGTATATTGATAACTTCAAGAAAGGGTATGAATTGGTATAAAAATATTGTTCCAAAATTGTCTTTTAGTTTAAAAAGGCTATTTCATTATAAATTAAAAGAAATTAATGGTAATTCGGAAAATATAATGTCTATAGATGAAGCTAAATTTATAAGTAGTAAATATTCATTAAACTTAAAATTTGATGAAAAAATATGTTTTTTTGAGAAATAATAATGATTAATCTTTGCACTTTAAATAAAAAAAATTATAAAAATTAATAAAATGGATAATTAAAAAATGAAAAAAAAAATTGCGTTAATTACAGGGATAACAGGTCAAGATGGATCATACTTAGCAGAGTTCCTACTTAAAAAAAAATATAAAGTTCATGGTATAATAAGAAGAGTTGCGATGGAAGATCAAGATCATAGACTTTGGAGAATCAAACATATTTTAAATAAAATAACTATCCATGCAGCTACATTGGAAAGTTATGCAAGTTTAGTTAAAATAATATCAGTTGTTAAACCAACAGAACTTTATCATTTGGGTGCACAAAGTTTTGTTTCATATTCTTTTCAAGATGAATTTTCAACATTGAACACAAATATAAATGGGACTCACTATATTTTGTCTGCAATAAAAGACTTTAGTCCAAAAACTAAACTCTACTTTGCAGGATCATCAGAAATGTTTGGTAAAGTTCAAAGAATACCACAAAATGAAAAAACTAGATTTTATCCTAGATCTTCTTATGGTATTTCTAAATGTACAGGTTTTGATCTTGTTAGAAATTATAGAGAGGCTTATAATTTATTTGCATGCACAGGTATTTTATTTAATCATGAATCGCCTCGAAGAGGTTTTGAATTTGTTACAAGAAAAATTACGAGTGCTGTTGCAAGAATAAAATCAGGTAAGCAAAAATACCTCGAACTAGGAAATATTAAAGCTAAAAGAGATTGGGGACACGCAAAAGATTATGTTGAAGCTATGTGGAAAATGCTACAACAAAATAAACCTGATGATTTTGTAATAGGAACTGGAAAAGTTCATTCTGTTGAAAACTTTTTGAAATTATCATTTAAATATGCGGGTCTTGATTATAAAAAATATCTTAAAATAAATAAAAAATTCTATAGACCTGCGGAAGTTGACTTTTTAGTTGCTGATTTTTCCAAGGCAAAAAAAAAATTAAATTGGAAACCTCGTATAAAATTTAATCAATTGGTTAAAGAAATGACTGATAGTGATTTAAAAATATTCAATTAGTGAATAAAATATTAATTTTTAGGACAGATAGAATAGGGGACTTTTTAATTTCAACACCTATATTTTCATCTTTAAAACGTAAATTTAAAAATTGTAAAATTGATATAGTTTGTTCAAACTTGAATTATGACTATGTCAAAAGCTTTAATTTTTTTAACAAAGTATTTCTATACCCAGATAATTTTATAAAAAAACTATCTTTATATGTGTCTTTGAAAGATTATGATCATATTCTAGTCTTAGATGGTAAAAAAAGATCTATATACACCTCTATTTTTAAACGTTCTAAAAATAAAACTTTGTTCACTCCATCTTCTTCAATTAAAAACATTTTTAAATTTTTTTTTAATAATGTTTATTTAATTAATTATAATATTCCAAAAATAGATTTAATTAAAAATTTTCTTTCTAATAATGATTGTGAATATAGATCTATTGACATTAATTTTCTATCTACATATGAAAATTCAAAATTTCTTAAATATAAAAAATTAGATTTTGAGTATATTGTTTTAAATCTAGATGAAAAGTGGATATATAATAATTATATTAAAACGTATAGAAATATTGAACCGAGTTATACACAGTTTGAAAATTTCCTCTCAATTTTATCTAAAAATAAAAAAGTTATAGTTGTAAACGGCTTTTTTGAAAATCCACTTTTAGAGGAATTAAAAATTAGCAATTCTATCAATAATAATGCAAATTTAATTATAAAAGATAAAATTAATATTTTTGAACTTCAATTTTTAATTAAACATAGTAATTGCTTAATATCATGTCATGGAGCTCCATCTCATATTGCCTCTAATTATAATGTAAAAGTTATTGATATTGTTGATAATTCAGAAATTAAATTTTTCTCATCATACAATCATCATTTTAAAAATAAAATTCAAATTATAAGAGAAGATTTTGATAATCTAAGTAGAAAAATTATTTCATCTATTTAAATTTTAACTTTATTTAATGCGTTATTTTTAAATAAATTTGCTTCCCTAATATATCTTCGCACCATTTGTGTTGTCTTATGACCAGTCATTGCCATAATACTTCTCTCATCTGCACCTGAGTCTGCTGCAACAGTTGCAAAACCAGATCTTAAACTGTGTCCAGAATAATTTGAGTTTTCGATACCTGCTAAGCGCAAATATTCTTTTATTAATAATACTACTGATTGGTCGGTTAATCTTTTAGTTGTTAAAGATAAACCTTTAGAAAATCTTCTAAAAATAGGTCCAGATTTAATTTTAGTAATTTCTAACCAACTTTTGAGATTTTTTACAGGACAGTAGATTTCATTAGAGAAGTAGGGCAACCCTTTAATGATTCCTTCACCGAATTGGTCTGTTTTTGATCTTTTTAGTGTTATTTTAAGACCCTCAGGAACAAATTCTAAATCCTCATAATCAATTGAAGTAAGCTCTGCTCTTCTAAATCCACCTCCAAAACCAATTAATATTATTGATTTATCTCTTAGTTTTTTTATTTCATCAGTCTTTTGTTCATTAATTACATTAATAATTGATTTTAAATGATTGATTAATATGGGTTTTTTACCTTTCTGAATACTTCCTTTGGCTCTTCTTATTCCCATTAAATTCTCAACAATGATTGGATGTTTAGTATCTAGATAATGCCCTTTAAACTTATGAACCATGCTTATTGATACCAATCTTCTTCTTAAAGTACTAATTTTTGAGGTTTTGGATAGATGGGTTAAGTATAAGGAAATTATTTTTGGCTCACTTGGCAATGATTTTAGACCGTGTTTTATACAAAAAACTCTGAAATCTTTAAAATCTGATTTATAAGCTCTTAGAGTATTATTTGCTTTTGAGCTTTTTAGGTTGTTTAAGGTCGCTTCATGAAGCGTTTTTAGTTCAGTTGTTAGCTCATTCATATAATTACTATCGATAACAATTAATTATCACTAGTAATAATATAACTCATTTTACATGTCAAGCATTTAATGTAAAAGATCTTCAATGCCTAAATATGTAATTATTGGTCTTATTGTTGTTATTGGAACGTTCCTAATTATGAATTACTGGCCAAAACTAACAGATCAAACAAAAAATCGAATTTTAATGGTTATTTTTGGCATATTTTTCATAAGCATATTTGTTCTATTATTTCTATTAATGTTTTGAGGTAAATTGATCGATATTTTAAGCATTCTTGTAGCTGGTATATTTTCTTGTATAATTTTGGATATTCTAGGTTATTTACTTAAATTATTAGGTATTCCTGAGCCATCCTGGGGAATTGTTGGTAGATGGACCTACTATATGCTTAAAAATGGAACATTTTACAATCCAAATGTAGTCCAAATGCCAACTATTAAATATGAGGTCTTTTTGGGTTGGATTTTTCACTACTACGTATCAATTTGTTGGGCTGTAATTTATTATTTTTTCTTTATACAAATAGGCTTTAAAATGAGCTATTTTTCAGGCTTTATTTTTGGAGCTCTTACAACTTTAGCACCATTATTAATATTTCTGCCTTTTACTGGTCAAGGAATATTAGCAATGAATACGGATATACCTTTTAAAACCTCTTTTATGTTCCTGGTACGTCACTCAATTTATGGAATTGCTATGTATGAGGGGTTTAGATGGTTTACTTAAAGCTTTAGATTAAGTTATCCCCACTATTCTGCCCTGTTAAAAACCAGAAAAATTCAACAATAAAGTGATACATACAACCTACTCTGTCTGATAATGTTTAAAATGAATTAAGAGGCAACTCTTAACTGACCAGCTGGGGAAAAGCCGAGAGGTTCAAGCCCAGAGGGCAGAAAGCTCTACAGAGTAGCGCTAAAATAGTAGAGTGGAAGGCATGGCGGTAGCGCATAAAACGACGTGCCAAAAACTACTGTTCTTTGTGCCTGAAAAGGTACAAAGAAACAGGGTTTTTTTTCTTGTTATGATCCTTAAAGGCACTAAATTTCAATTAAAAGTCTGGAAATATCTTAAAAAAATACCAAAAGGTCAGATACGGACTTATTCTGATGTAGCAAAGGCTATAAATAAACCAAAATCAGTGAGAGCTGTGGCAAATGCAATAGGAAAGAACCCATATGCCCCAAAAATACCTTGTCACAGAGTAATCAGGTCGGATGGTTCATTGGGCGGCTATTCAGGCAAAGGTGGTATAAATACTAAGAGAAAATTACTCAAATCAGAGGGTATTTTGCTCTAGAAATGTTAAAAATCAACGGTTTTTGCTTATAATACAATATTTAGTCATATTTTTTTAATACCACCTATAAGTTGCACCATAAAACAGAAAATGTTTAAAATTGAGGCTATTTTGGGCTTTTAAATGCTATATTCTATTTTTGCAGAGCTAATTAAAATTACTCATTATTCTATTAAAAATTCTGATTTTAATATTTAAAATAATCGCAATGAAATATCTTTGAATATTATAAATTAGTAAAATTAGCATATTTACTCACTTTTTTAAGCATCTGAATTATTAAATTTAAGGTATTATAATTTTAGCTTATGAATAAGATAAATTCCCTACCCTATTTGCTAAATTCTTCAAAGAAAATTATTATTTTATGAATTAAATATTAGAAAATAATGACTACTAGCTATATTATAAAAATTAAAGTTATATATTTAATATATTTAATATAATAAAAAATCAATTATAACAGTAGTTTATATTAAATAATTAAAGTATTAGTTTATATTATAGGTATATATTACTTACCTATATATAGTTTAGATAAATAATATTCTCTCCTAGATATATATAAACCGCAAAGAACTATTATAAAAAGGCCCAAATAGGTCCAATTATCTGGCAATTCATTAAATATATAATAACTAAGCAAAATATTGGTAATTATTTCAGTATATCCAAGAGGAGCAAGTTTAGAGGCATCTGCAAATTTCAATGATAGAATTATAAAAAGATGAGCAATTGCTGCTATAAAGCCAATTAAAGCCATCATAATCCACTGACTATTAGATGGTTGTATCCAGACACCAGGCATAAAGAAAGTCATTACTATAGTCCCTACCGTTCCAGCAAATAACAAAGTCAAAAGAGAGTTGTCAGATGAGCTTAATTTTCGAGTAATAATTAAGTAAAACCCATAGCAAATACCATTACCTAAGGCAGCTAAAGTAGCTAAATTAATCTCTATAAACCCTGGCCTGATTACGATTAAGGTGCCTATAAAACCCATCGATACAGCAGTCCATCTTCTTAAACCCACCTTTTCATTTAGAAAAAAAGGTGACATTGCTGTTACACATATAGGAGCAACAAATGCTAGTGTAAGTGCTTTTGGTAATGAAATTTCAGAAATTGCATAAAAGAATAAATAAGTGGAAAAGACAAAAATCAACCCTCTTATCAATTGGAGTAAAGGTTTTTTACTCCAAACTAAAGATTTTCTGAAAAAAATAAGCATTATAAAAAGAGCAAAAACAACAGTAAAAAAATATCTAGCCCAAGTAATTTGTAAAACGTCCATAGAGGAGCTTAAATATTTAGCAAAAGCATCCATAAAAGGAACAATCATCCAAGCGGATGCATTGAGTATTACAGCCTTCATAAAAGAAGCATAGCTCTTAATTAAAGTATTTTAAAGCAAAGAATACAGTTATTGGGACTGTTATTAAAGACATCAAAGTTGAAACAACAATTGTACTAGAAATATTATCTACAATTTCTTTTGGAGAATACATAGAAGCAATTAAATAACAAAGAATGGCACTAGGCATCGATGATTGTATTAATAAAACACCTGCCGCAAAACCAGATAAATTAAAAAAAGATATTAGGGCAAAGCCGATTAAAGGACCTATAATAACTCTTCCAGTTGATGTAATCAAAGCGTCCTTAAATGAAAACACTTTCATTTGTGTTAGAGAAACACCTAAAGACATCAAAATCATTACAATCATTCCATAAGCTAAAAGCATAACAGTATTCAAAACAAATATTGGTAAAGGTATTTCGTAATATAGAAATAGGATTGTTGCAATTATTGCATAAAATGATGGGCTTTTAACTATCACATTTAGATCAAATTCTCTTTTAGCCAGAAAAATATTCAGAGTGAAATGCAGTAAAACAACCAATGATGATATAGCTGCGGCTATTCCCATACCAAGTTTTCCATATGCAAACAAACATATTGGGATACCCATATTACCAGTATTAGGTAAAAAGAATGTTGGTAATTCTCTAAGATAATCTTTTTTCATTAATAATAAGAAAATTAATCCAACGATCAAAAAAGAAGTCAAAAGAATAATAGCGTATAAAAAATACTCAGAGAACATTGCAAAAGTTACACCACTAGCTGATATAGAAAATATTACTATAGATGGTGTGCCGAAATTAGCTGAGTAAGTCGTTATAAAAGATGTATCAAAGTTTGGATTTTTTTTACCAAGAAAGTAACCAATACCTACAATAAAAAAAACTGGAAATAGAACTTCAAAAAGTTTTATATAAAGTTCCATTAAAACAATCTTATTAATACTGGATTTTTAATTATGTTTCGATTTAATTTAAAAGATTTAATACATTTTTGAGAACTTAATTCATTTGCATTATGAGTAATAATTACAATTGATGCAGTTTTTTTTTTACTATTTGGTATCTGGATAATTCTTTGAATTGATATTTTATAGTTTGCAAAAATTTTTGTAATAGATGACAAAACTCCTGGTTTATCTTTAACTTCTAGTCTTACATACAGTGAATTGGATGAAATATCTTTATTAAAAATTTTTGGTTTTTGTCTTTTTGTTCTAGTAATTCCAAAAGGAAATTTAATATTTCCTCTTAAAATAGACAACAGGTCTGACATTATCGCAGATGATGTTGGTCCAGGCCCTGCTCCTTCGCCTTGTAAAACACTTTCTCCTATTGGTGATCCATTTAAAATTACTGCATTCATAACACCACTAACATTTCCGATATAAGAGTCTTTGTTAACCATGCAGGGATGAACTCTTTCAAAAATACTATTATTAATAATTTCAGTAATACCTAGTAATTTAATTCTGAAGTTTAACTGATTAGCAATTTCAATATCTTTATATTCTATATTTTCGATACCTTCCATCAAACAATTTGATTTTGAGATTTTTTTATTAAATGCTAATGAAGAAAGTATTTTTATTTTTGCTAAAGCATCATATCCATTTAAATCTAATTTAGGGTTTGCAGGTTCAGCATAACCAAGGTTCTGAGCTTTTTTTAAAACACTAACAAAACTATCTTTGGTTTTTTCCATCTCAGACATAATGTAATTACATGTTCCATTAAGAATTCCATAAACTTTTGTTATTCTATTAGTAGCAAGACCTTCTTTTATAGTTCTTATTATTGGTATTCCTCCTGCTACGGATGCTTCGAATTCTAAATTTACTTTATTTTTTTCAGCTAATTCACCGAGTTTATCTCCATGTTTAGATATCAGAGCCTTATTTGGTGTAATAACATGAATTTTATTTTTTAGAGCAGTTTCAATAATTTTCTTTGATATCCCATCTGATAAACCTATTGCTTCAATTATTATATCAAGATTTTTTATCTTTAAAATATCTAAGGGATTTGAATAAAATATTTTTTTATTTATTTTAAATCTTCTTTTCTTATTTTTATTTTTAGCTGATATTCCAACAACTTTTATTTTCTTTCCAGTTTTAATTTCTATATCTTTTTTCTTAATATTTAACTCATTGTAAACATAAGAACCTATTTGACCAAGACCTATAACTGCAATATTTATATTTTTTTTCATTTTAATTAATCTAATTTAGGAAAATTACTTAGCTCACCATATTTAATTACATTTTTTTTAAACTCATCGAATGATGTTTCATTATCAAAATTCAATTTTGTAATATCTGAATTTGTATTTTCATCATCAACATTCCACATTGAAACAGGATGATTTAGCGAGCAATTAGATAAAATAACTAAAAATGAGATCATTAATATTTTTTTAAACATTTAAACCATCGCTTTCATTAAAATTAAAATAATAATTCATATTTTGTATAGCTTGTCCTCCACCACCTTTAATCAAATTATCTATTGCTGACAATATTATTATCTTATCTTTATATTTGCTTTTGCATACTGAAATAAAGCAATTATTGGTGTTAATTACATCATTAGTACTTAAGAATGTATTTGTTTTAGAAATATTTACAAACTTATGACTTTTATAATGATTGGTTAAAACACTTTGAATTTTATTTAAAGATACGTTTTTTTTTAAATCAACATAAATCGTGCTTAAAATTCCTCTAAACATGGGTGTTAAATGTGGTGTAAAATGAAATTTATTTTTTTTACCAGTTTTTAGATCAAGTTCTTGTTGGATTTCAGAATTATGTCTATGATTTGCTAAACCGTATGCGCTAAGTGACTCATATAAGTTTTTATTTTTATATTTTTTATGTATTCCTCTTCCAGCACCTGAATAACCAGATTTAGAGTCAACAATAATTGTTTTATTATTAATAAGGTTTTTTTTAATTAATGGAATTAGTGGAATTAATATCGTAGTTGGATAACAGCCAGGGCATGATATAATTTTAAATTTCTTTACTAATGTGCCACTTATCTCAGGAATAGAATAAATACTTTGTTTAATTAGATTTGAAGCATTGTGTTTAATTTTATACCATTTTTCATATTCTTTTTTAGTATTGAGTCTAAAATCAGCAGCAAGATCAATAAGGACATTATTTTTATTTAAAAATTTTGATATAAGTTGTGCTTCGCCATTTGGTAGAGCTGTAAAAATAATGTCTACACCTGATAAGTATTTTTTGTTAAATTTAGATATTTTTGGTAATTTGTATTTTTTTAATTCTTTATCAAAAGTATCCATTTTTTTTCCAACGGAACTACTTCCACATAAATATTTTATATTTATATGTTTGTGTTTACAAAGGAGTTTTGTAAGCTGCAATCCTATATAACCAGTTGCTCCACAAATAAGAACATTTTTCTTGCCCATAAATTAATATAACAGTTGAAATTTAAAAAGTAATTATCTTTTAGAGAATTGAAAGCTTCTTCGAGCTTTTGCTCTACCAGGTTTTTTTCTTTCAACAGACCTGGAGTCTCTTGTTGTTAGTTTTTCTTTACGTAAAGTAGATTTAAGATTTTCATCAAATTTTAGTAAAGCTCTTGATATACCGTGCACTAATGCCCCTGCTTGACCTGTTTGACCACCACCTACTACCTTAGATCTTACATCGTAATCTGTTGATTGATTAATAATTTCAAAAGGTCTTAAAATTTGCATTTTATGATTAGCTCTCGGGAAATAGTCTTCCAAAGTTCTTCCATTGACATAAAATTTACCCGTGCCTTTTTTAAGCCAAACTTTAGCAACAGATTTTTTTCTTCTTCCTGTTGCATATTTGCTGTCTTTAAAATCTAATTTTTCTTTTGATGATGTGTTTGTGCTTGTTTCCATTTTAGTTTCTTACAATGTTTTTTAAGTTAAGTTTGCCAACTTCAATAATTTTTGGATTTTGAGCACTGTGAGGATGATCTTTACCAGAATAAATTTTAAGTTTTGATAATTGTTTTTTTGCAAGAGCACCCGATGGTAACATTCTTTTTACTGCTAGCTTTAAAATTTCACCAGGTTTTTTTTCACTTAATTTTTCAGGAGTGGTTTCTTTAATACCTCCTGGGTATCCAGTATGTCTATAATATTTTTTATTTTGAAATTTATTTCCAGTAAATTTAATTTGATCTACATTTTTAACTACTACGAAATCACCATGATCCATGTGAGGGGTAAAAGTTGTTTTATTTTTCCCTCTTATGATTTTTGATACAACTGTTGCAAGTCTTCCAACAACAGCACCTGTAGCATCAATTTCAAACCACTCGCTATTTATCTCATCTTTTTTAACAAATTTTGTCATGAATGCGGGATTAATACTTATAATTACATATATTGTCAATTTATTATATTTTTTTAGGACTTAATGGTTGATTGAATTATGACCATTTATTAGTAATAATACATACTATAAAAAGGATTTCTCAAAGTTAATAATTAAAGGAGCCAAATGAGTGATAAAAAAAAAGAATTAAAACCAAATACCTATAAATTCGATACTTTAAGTCTACATGCAGGTTATCAACCACATAAAAATGCTGGTTCAAGACAAGTGCCAATTTACCAAACCACATCATACTTGTTTGACGATGTTGATCATGCTGCAGCTCTATTTAATTTAGAAAGAGGTGGACATATTTATAGTAGAATCTCAAATCCAACAGTTGGTGTATTAGAGGAAAGAGTTGCATCTTTAGAAGGTGGAACAGCAGCTTTAGCTACATCATCGGGCATGAGTGCTATATTTTTAACAGTTATGACTTTATGTGAGGCTGGTGATCATCTGGTTGTGTCTTCTCAACTTTATGGAGGTACTGTTAATTTATTTAGATTAACATTACCTAAATTCGGGATTAAATGTACTTTCGTTAAACCTAGAGATACAGAAGGTTTTAAAAAGGCGATACAAAAAAATACCAAAGGAATTTTTGGAGAGTTAGTTGGTAATCCAGGTAATGAAATAATGAACATGCCAGAGATAGCTAAAATAGCTCATGATGCTGGAATTCCCTTAATGGTTGATGCAACTTATCAAACTCCATATTTGTGTAAACCTTTTGATCACGGTGCTGATATTGTTGTACACTCATTAACAAAATGGATGGCTGGACATGGATCATCAATGGCTGGAATATTGGTTGAAGGTGGAAAATTTGATTGGATGCAAAATGATAAATTTCCAACTATGACAAAACCTTATGAAGGTTATCATGGCCTTTCTTTTGCTGAGGAATTTGGACCAACAGCTTTTACAATGAAAGCAAGAGCTGAAGGTATGAGAGATTTTGGACCTTGCTTAAGCCCACAAAATGCCTGGAATGTACTACAAGGAATTGAAACACTTTCTGTTAGAATGAAAAAACATTGTTCTAATGCTGAGAAAATGGTTAAATATTTATTGAACCACGAGAGTGTTGCTTGGGTTTCGCATCCAAGTGTACCTGATCATCCAGATCACGAATTAGCAAAAAAACTTTTGCCAAATGGTCGTGGATCTATGATTGCTTTTGGTATTAAGGGTGGAAAAGATGCTGGTGTTGCATTTATAAATAATGTTAAATTAGCATCTCACTTGGCTAATGTAGGTGACACTAGAACTTTAGTTATACATCCTGCTTCAGGAACTCATTCACAAATGGATGAAGCTACTTTAAAATTTGCAGGATTATCGCACGATATGATTAGACTGTCTGTTGGTATTGAAGATATTGATGATATCAAAAATGATTTCGAGATTGGTTTTAGAGCCGCAAGAAAACCAAGGCTTGTTTCTAATCAATGAAATTTAAAGTAAATAATAATGAGGTTTTTGCCTCAACAGGTGGAAGACCTTTTGATAAAAAAAAACCATTAATAATTTTTGTTCACGGCAGTGGTTTAACTCATATGACATGGGTTCTTCAAACAAGATACTTCGCATTTCATGGATATAATGCTTTAGCGGTAGATCTACCAGGACATGGTCTTTCAGGCGGTGAAAGTCTTAAGACAATTGAAGAAATGGCTGACTGGGTAAACGCTGTAATTGATGCTGTAGGTCACAAAGAAGCCTCATTAGTTGGTCATTCACAAGGATGTTTAGTTACAGTAGAATGTACAGCGAGATATCCAAATAGAATTAAAACTTTAAGTTTAATGGGAGGTGCTGGAGCAATTCCAATGAATCCAGAATTGCTATCTTTAGCAGAAAATAATGATCCTAAAGCTGTAGACTTGATGATGGATTGGGCTCATGGTCCAGCTGGTCATTTTGGAGGTCATCCTGTCCCTGGTTTATATCATATAAATACAGGAACAATGTTAGCAAAATCTCGCACAATTCAAAATACCTTAGGTGTAGATTTCAGAGCCTGTGATAACTATAAAAATGGTTTTGATGCAGCTAAAAAAGTTAAATGTCCAACCTTATCTATTTTAGCAACAGATGATAAAATGTGCCCAGTTAAAGAGGGTAAGAAATTAGCAGGACTAATTGAAGGTAGCCAAGTTGATATAATTGATAACTGTGGTCATATGATGCTATTAGAAGAAGCTGATAGAGTATTAACTGTATTAAAGAAATTTATAACTACAAATTATCCCCCATTATCAACTTAAATTTTAGCTTGATTGTATTTTTTCATTAAAGTTTAATACAATTTTAAAAGGAAGGGGAAAAATGAGTAAAAATAAAAATCCAGAAACTATCGCTTTACATGGTGGTGATTACAGAAGTGATCCAGCAACTACAGCTGTAGCTGTACCACTCTATAGAACAACTTCTTATCAATTTAATGATACAGATCACGCAGCAAATTTATTTGCACTAAAAGAATTTGGAAACATATATACAAGAATTATGAATCCAACAAACGATGTCTTAGAAAAAAGAGTTGCAGCACTAGAAGGTGGTCTTGCAGCCGTGACAGTTGGTTCAGGTCAAGCGGCGTCAACATTTGCTATAATGAATGTTTGCCAATCAGGAGATAATTTTATTAGTTCAACTGATTTATATGGTGGAACTGTAAACTTATTTACACATACACTTAAAAAGCTAGGTATTGAATGCAGATATGCTGATCCTTCAGATCCTAGCAACTTTGAAAAATTAGTTGATGATAAAACAAGATGCTTTTATGCAGAAACATTGCCTAATCCTTATCTTAGAGTTTTTCCAATCAAAGAGGTATCAGATATAGGAAGAAAGCATAATATCCCTTTGATAATGGATAACACTGCATCTCCAGTAATATGCAAACCAATCGAACATGGAGCGGCAGTAGTTGTTCATTCATTAACTAAATTTATTGGTGGTCATGGAACAGTAATTGGAGGATGTCTTGTAGATGGTGGTAATTTTGATTGGACAAAAGATCCAAAAAGACAACCACTATTTAATGAGCCTGATGCTAGTTATGGTGGAGCTAAATGGGGTGAAGTAGTACCGCAACTAACAGGGGCAAATGTTTCATTTGCTGTAAGAGCTAGAGTATGCCTACTGCGAGATTTAGGAGCTCCTTTAGCACCAGATAATGCGTGGGGAATAATACAAGGTTTGGAAACTGCGCCTTTAAGAATGAAACAACATTGCTCTAATGCTGAAAAAGCAGTAGCATTTTTACAAAAACATAAAAATGTCGAAAGAGTAATATACCCTACTCTTCACGAAGGTGAAATTGCTGCGAGATCTAAAAAATACCTCAAAGGAGGAAATGGTGCTCTTGTTGGTATTGAAGTTAAAGGCGGTGTAGAAGCTGGTAAAAAATTTATTGAGTCTTTGAAAATGTTTTACCATGTTGCAAATATTGGTGATGCTCGAAGTTTAGCGATCCATCCAGCCACAACAACTCATAGCCAATTAACGGAGGAAGAGTTGTTAGCTGCAGGGGTTACACCAGGATACGTAAGACTATCTATTGGTATAGAACATCCAGATGATATAATTGCTGATCTTGATCAAGCATTAGGTGCATCTGGAAAACCTAGTTTGAAGGCTGTAAGCTAAATTTAGTGTTTAGAAATAAAAAATAAATACTAGAACTTACCAAAAAAATAGAACTTATTTGGTGCATAGATGCGATATAAATCTGTGCACCATACAAAAGAGTAAAAATTCCTAAAATCACTTGTAATAATATAAAGAAACCCAAAACGTTTATAGTTTTATATAATTCATTGAGTTTCTTTTTATAAATCTTAAATAAAATAAAAATATAAAATAAAGTAATAAAATAAGCTAAATTTCTGTGAATAAATTGAACTAATGAAGGATCGCTCAATGCAGATAATTTAAATAAATTAACAAATTTATTATCGTCTGGAAAATAAGAGTTACCCATTAACGGCCAAGAGTTATATATCTTACCTGCATCCATTCCTGAAACAAATGCACCAATTGATATTTGTATAAATATTAAAATTAAAAAAATTAATGGAATTGTGAAGCCAATAGTTTTGTGTATATTTTCTTTGATATTAATTTTTAAATAATTCCAA
>CACEQR010000006.1 GCA_902561765.1 uncultured Pelagibacteraceae bacterium
AAATGATTTAGGATTTCCAGATATTGGATTAACAACTCTTCAAGATGTTAGCACAAGATCTTATTTAATTTCTAGAGTAACAAATCTTCCAACAATTGTTGATATTGATACTGGATTTAAGTCATGCAAAGAAACAATTGAGACATTTGAAGAATTTGGAGTTGCTGCCGTTCATTTGGAAGATCAGATTGAGCAGAAAAGATGTGGCCATTTAGATAACAAAGAACTTATCTCAAAAGAAAAAATGGTTGAAAAGATAAAAGAATGTGTGTCCTCAAGAAAAGACAAAAATTTTAAGATTATAGCAAGATCAGATGCAAAAAGTGTTGAAGGAATTGATAGCATGATTGATAGATGTAAGGCTTATATTGATGCAGGTGCCGAGGTAATATTTCCAGAAGCTTTAGAAGATGAGAAGGAATTTGAATTCGTTAGAAAATCCCTTGATTGTTATCTTTTAGCAAACATGACGGAGTTTGGAAAATCAAAATTACTCAATTATAAACAACTTGAAGAATTGGGATATAATATTGTTATTTATCCTGTTTCTACTCAAAGATTGGCTATGAAAAATGTTGAGGATGGTTTACGTGCCATTTTTGCTGATGGACATCAAAACAATATTATTGATAAAATGCAAACGCGGAAAAGATTATATGATTTAGTAGAATACGAAAAATATAATGCTTTAGACGAAAAGATTTATAATTTTAATACAGACGGGCATGAATAATGAGTGATGATATCAAAAAAGGGTTATTAGGTATAGTTGTTGACGAAACAGAAGTTTCCAAAGTAATGCCAGAAATCAATTCTTTGACTTATAGAGGATATGCCGCACAAGATTTATGTGCGAAATGTAAATTTGAAGAGGTCGCTTATCTAATCCTCAATGGTGAACTGCCAACCAAAAAACAATTAAAAAAATTTGAAAAAGAGGAAAGAAAAGAGAGAAAGCTATCTAAAACATTATTAGATGATATTAAGAAGTTTCCAAAAAAAGCTCATCCTATGGATGTTGCTAGAACAGCAGTTAGTATTATGGGACTTGAAGACAAAGAAACCAAGGATAATTCACCTAAAGCCAATATGAGGAAAGTTATGAGAATTTTTGCAAAAATGCCAGTTTCTCTAGCTGCATTTTACAGAGCAAGGAAAGGAAAAAAAATTATTCCACCCAAAAAAAACCTATCTTTTTCAGAAAATTTTTTTCATATGTGTTTTGGTAAGGTTCCAAACAAAGATATAGTTAAAGCGTTTGATGTATCTTTAATTTTATATGCAGAACACAGTTTTAATGTTTCAACTTTTACAGCAAGAACAATAACAAGTAGTTTATCTGATATTCATGGTGCAATTACTGGTGCTATAGCAAGTCTAAAAGGACCTCTACATGGCGGAGCTAACGAAGAAGTAATGCATATGATGAATAAAATAAAAAAACCAGAAAATGCACTTAAATGGATAAATAAAGCTTTAGACGATAAAGATGTTGTTATGGGTTTTGGCCACAGAGTTTACAAAAGTGGAGATTCAAGAGTTCCTACAATGAGAGAATATTTTGGTAAAGTTGCAAAGATTAAAAAAGACAAAAAGTTTGAAAAGATTTATGACATTGTAGAAAAAGTAATGATTGATAGAAAAAATATTCATCCAAATGTAGACTATCCTACTGGTCCAACTTACCATTTAATGGGATTTGATACTGACTTCTTTACACCAATATTTGTAATTTCTAGAATTACTGGTTGGTCAGCTCATATTATTGAGCAACATGCTGCTAATAAACTGATTAGACCTCTTGCAAGCTACAGAGGTAGTAAACACAGAAAAGTTCTTCAATTAAATCAAAGATAATTATAATTATAAAATTATTTTTCGGCAATCATATTTTCTTTATCAACTCGTTTCAACCTATAACCGTTTGACGAAAGTATATTTTTAATTTCCTCTAACTTTTCACCTTCAGTAAAAGTATCATCAAAATGTTTGCATTCAAAAAATATTTTCTCTATTTTAACTTTATTAAAATCGATACTTTTCATAATCTTATACTCACTCCCTTCGACATCAATTTGCAGTTTATCAATACTTTTGATTAAGTATTTTTTAATTAAATCATCAAATGTTATAAATTCTACATCTCTAACCTCAATATCACTATCTTCAACTCTAAACCTTTTATATCTATGGTCTAATATGTGTTTTTTTTTGAATGATCCTATTCCTGTAGCCCAATCTTTCCCTAATTTCCTAACTGACTCTTCTTTGACATAGTAAAATTTGTTTATCTCATTAATATCAGATATTGCTTTATTGCAATACATCACATTATGAAATGAACTCGTATTAAGTTTAAGTTTATTGAAATTATATTGAACTGGTTCTATTAATAAGCAGTTTTTATCACTAAATTTTTTTATTTCATCTAGTAAAAACTCACCAGTATGAGCTCCTATTACAACCAATCCAAAATTGATCACTTATAATTATTAACTGAACGCCTCTGTCCAAGACCCTCTTGTAGATGCTTTAGAATATTCTGTTGCTCTACCTTCAAAGAAGTTCATGTGTTCTACAGCATTTAACATAGTATCGAGCCATGTTAATGGATTTTTTTGAACATTGTAAATCGGGTCTAAACCAAGTTGGTCTAGTCTTCTGTTAGCTATAAATCTAATATATTCTTTAACTTCTTTCGCTGTTAAACCTTCCATGGGTCCCATTTCAAATGCTAAATCAATAAAAGAATCTTCATGCTCGACGATAGTTCTGCAGGCTTCATAAAGTTCTTTTTTTAGTTTTGGTGTCCATATCTCAGGGTTTTCTTTAATAAATTCCTTAAAGATTCTTATCATTGAATTACAGTGAAGCGTTTCATCTCTTACTGACCACGTAACAATCTGGCCCATACCTTTCATCTTATTGTGTCTTGGGAAGTTAAGTAAGATTGCAAAACTTGCAAATAATTGCAAACCTTCTGTGAATGCACTAAATACTGCAACAGTTTTTGCAATATCTTCTTTTGAATTTACGTTGAAACCTTGCATATAATCATATTTATCTTTCATCTCTTTATATTTCATGAAAGCCGAGTATTCAGACTCTGGCATTCCAATTGTATCTAGTAGATGTGAATAAGCTGCTACGTGAACAGTTTCCATGGATGCAAAAGCAGTCATCATCATTAAAACTTCTGTTGGTTTAAATACAGTTGTGTAGTGCCTTAGATAACAATTGTTAACTTCAACGTCAGCTTGGGTAAAAAATCTGAAAATTTGAGTTAATAAATTTTTTTCTGGTTGTGATAAATTTTTTTGCCAATCTCTTACATCGTCTCCTAATGGCACCTCTTCAGGAAGCCAATGGATCCTCTGTTGAGTTAGCCATGCATCATAACACCACGGATATCTAAAAGGTTTATAAACTGGGTTCTCAACTAATAAACCCATTTTTTTTGGCTGAATTATTTCTTTATTAATTTTTTCTGCTACTGACACGATAAACACTCCTCATAATCTTGTTGGTTATTGTTTTCTTCTTTTGATTTATAAACGTTTGCCGCAATGTCGGTTGAATTTGCATCATTAACATTTTCAGCACGTTGTATTGATTTAGACCTACAGTAATAGAGACTTTTCAAACCTTTCTTCCATGCTTGGAAATGGATTTGATGTAAGTCTCTTTTGTGGACATCCGCAGGTAAAAATAAGTTAATAGATTGAGCTTGGGAAATGTGAGGCGTTCTATCAGCACTCAAATCCACAAGCCATCTTTGATCTAACTCAAATGCTGTTTTAAAAACATCTTTTTCATCTTGAGTCAAAAAGTCTAAATGTGAAACAGATCCTTGGTTAGTTGTAATACTTGACCAAACTTCATCTGTGTCTTTTCCATGTTTTTCAAGTAATTTTCTTAGATATTTGTTACGCACATTAAAAGATCCTGAAAGAGTTTTATGTGTGAAACTATTTGCAGCAATTGGCTCAACTCCAGGTGAAGTTCCACCACATATAATAGATATAGATGCAGTAGGAGCTATTGCTGTTTTATTTGAAAATCTTTCCATAATTCCATAATCTGCAGCATCTGGACATGGTCCTCTCTCTTCTGCTAAGTCTTTAGATGCTTTATCCACATTTTTATGAATATGTTCAAAAATCTTTTTATTCCAAGCTTTACTCATAACAGATTCGATTGGGATCATTTTCTTTTGATAATATGAATGTAGTCCCATTACACCTAACCCTACACTTCTTTCTCTCATTGCTGAATAGGTTGCATCACTAAATTGCTCAGGTGCATTATCTATGAAGTCAGTCATAACGTTATCTAGAAACCTCATGACATCTTCTATAAAGTTTTCATCATCTTTCCACTCATCGTACTTTTCAACATTTAATGATGATAAACAACATACAGCAGTTCTATCTCTTCCATCTTTGTCAATTCCTGTTGGAAGTGTAATCTCACTGCAAAGATTTGATGTTTTAACATTAAGACCAGCAAGTTTGTGGTGTTGAGGAATTTGTCTATTAACAGTATCAATAAAAACAATATAAGGTTCACCTGTTTCAATTCTAGCTGTTAGTAATCTTATCCATAAATTTCTTGCAGAAACTGTTGCTTGAACTGCACCATCTTTTGGACTTTTAAGTCCCCATTGTTCATCCATTTCAACAGCTCTCATAAATGCATCTGAAACTAAAACACCATGATGAAGATTTAATGATTTTCTATTTGGGTCTCCTCCAGTCGGTCTCCTCATTTCAATAAATTCCTCAATTTCTGGATGATCAATTGGAATATAACAGGCTGCGGAGCCTCTTCTTAAAGAACCTTGGCTAATTGCCATTGTTAGAGAATCCATTACTTTAATAAAAGGAATTATTCCTGAAGTTTTTCCAACTCTTCCTATTTTTTCTCCTATTGATCTAAGATTGCCCCAATAACTTCCTATGCCACCACCTCTTGCAGCAAGCCAAACATTCTCACTCCATAAGTCAAGAATACCATTAAGGCTATCGCTAGCTTCATTTAAAAAACAAGATATTGGCAGTCCTCTAGTTGTTCCTCCGTTTGATAAAACTGGAGTTGCAGGCATAAACCATAAATTACTAATATAGTTATAAAGTCTTTGCGCATGTAAATTGTCATCTGCATAATGACTAGCAACTCTTGCAAATAAATCTTGAAAAGATTCGTTTGCGCCTAAATATCTATCTTTAAGAGTAGCTTTCCCAAAATCAGTTAGGTTATCATCTTTGCTTCTATCAATTTTGATCGTTATGCCCTTTGAATTTTGAAATAATTCTGTTTCACTATTTAGAGAAAATAAATCTAACCTTTTATCTTTAGAATTTTGATTCACATCTGGTGTATAATCGGAGACAGCTTTCCTAATAGCTTGTGATAAAATCTTGTTCATTTAGCTCCTTTTTTGTACTATACTTAATTTATTATAACAACTAGATGTTGTATGACAATTTGGTAATTACACTATATAACCAACAAATCAATAGAACATTTATAGAACTTATAAAAAAGATTATCAATAGAAAAATAAAGAAAATATAAAAATATCAACATGGAAAATTCAATAAAAATTGATCCTTTTGGCTTTAGAGAGTACGACGCCCGATGGTTGTATCCTGATGATATCAATTTAGAAGGTGTGACAAATTTGGGGAAAGGTTTAGGAACCCAAGTAATTAGTCACACAAACAAAAAAAATCCAAGAATCGTTGTTGGTCATGATTACAGATCTTATAGTGAAGAAATAAAAACAGCACTTAAAAAAGGTCTCATATCAACTGGTTGTTATGTTGAAGACATAGGGTTGTCTTTGTCACCTATGGTTTATTTTGCACAATTTAATTTAGAAAGTGATGCAGTAGCAATGGTAACAGCAAGTCATAATGAAAACGGATGGACTGGTGTAAAAATGGGAATTAAAAAAGGATTAACTCATGCTCCAGAGGAAATGAAAGAGCTAAAAGAAATAACATTAAATAATAAATTTATTGAAGGAGTTGGTAATGAGAAAGAAATAAATAATTTTCAAAGTATTTATAAAGATGATCTAATAAATAAAAATAAAATTAATAAAAAAATAAAAGCCGTCGTTGCTTGCGGAAATGGAACAGCAGGAATATTTGCACCAGATATATTAAGAGGCGTTGGTTGTGAGGTTATAGAGTTAGATTGTAACTTAGATTATACATTTCCTAAATATAATCCAAATCCAGAAGATCTAGAGATGCTTCATGCCATCAGCAAATGTGTCTTGGAAAATAACGCTGATATAGGTTTTGGCTTTGATGGTGATGGTGATCGTGTTGGAGTTATTGATGATAAGGGAAATGAAATATTCTCAGATAAAATAGGTCTATTAATAGCTAGAAATTTATCTAGTACTCATAAAAATTCTAAATTTATAGTCGATGTAAAATCAACTGGATTATATTCAACTGATGAAATTTTAAAAAATAACTCTTGTGAAACTTTATATTGGAAAACAGGACATTCTCATATTAAAAGAAAAGTAAATCAAGAACAGGCCCTCGCAGGTTTTGAAAAAAGTGGACATTTCTTTTTTAATCAACCTTTAGGTTACGGATACGACGATGGAATAAATTCAGCAATACAAGTTTGTCATTTACTAGATAACAATAATAAAAAAATGAATGAGATAATCAATGAACTACCTAACACTTATCAATCTCCAACAATGGCTCCATTTTGTAAAGATAATGAAAAATATAAAGTTGTTGATGATTTAATTAAACAGATAGAAGGTTTAAAAACAAATAATATTAAAATTGATAATCAAAAAATTGAAAAAATTCTTACAGTAAATGGAATAAGATTTACTTTTAATGATGGTTCCTGGGGTTTAATAAGAGCTTCGTCAAATAAGCCTTCATTAGTAGTTGTAATTGAGAGCCCTACATCAAATGAGAGAAAGAAAAAAATCTTCAATTTCATTGATGATTTACTTCAAAAAACTGGTAAAATTGGTGAATACGATCAGAAGATTTAATTAAAAATCTAAAAACCTTATTAAAAATAGAGTTCCTATAACGTATAAAAATACTCCAAACATCCTCTGAGTTTTATTTTTATCAGTAGTATGAACCATGTTTGCACCAATACGTGCCATAAAAGATGTTATTGGAATAAATATAAGAAAAGCAGGTATATTTACAAAGCCAAGGCTTAAAGGAAGTTTTGCATTCAGTAAAAATCCAGAAGTTAAAAAACCAATAGAACCTATAGAAGCTATAACAAATCCTATGGCAGCTGAACTCCCTATTGCTCTACTAATTGGATATCCAAAATATCTTAATATTGGAACATTCATCATTGCTCCAGTAATTCCCATAGGTGCAGAAATAAAACCAGACAAAAAACCAAAAGTTGCTCTTGGAAAAAACTTAAATTTTTTATTTTTTCTTAATTCCTGTTTAACTATTAATAAATATCCACCAAAAAAATAGACAACAACAGCAAAAAACAAAACTAAAGACTTTGTATTTAATAATGCTGCCATGTATGTGCCAAACAAGACTCCAAATATTACAAACAGACCATAAGTTTTTAAAATATTTATATCTACGGCTTTATGTTTTCTGTGAGTCATTACTGAAACAAAAGATGTAAAAATTGTTATAGAAAAAGCTGTACCAACTGATAGATGCATTAAATACGATTTATCAACATCTGCAGTTTCAAAAATAAAAAAAAGCACTGGAACCGAAATCAAACCACCACCAATTCCAAAATATCCAGCAAAAAAACCAACCGGGAATGCAGTTACTATCATTAATAAAATTAGTATGTAGTACTGATTTGAAAGAATTGTATTAATCAATTCGACCTGCCGAATGTAATTTAGGAGAAAGTTTTACTTTATCCATAATATGGTCAATTTTTTTTACATCCGCATCTCTTACACACATATTTTCACTTAAATATCTTTTCCAATGACTTGAACCAGTTTTACCATGAAATAAACCAAGAGTATGCCTCATTACCTGATTTACTCTAGTACCTTTTTTAACTTCAGCTTTAACATAGTCAATTAATTCTTCTATAATTTCTTCTCTATCCCTAATATCATGATTGTCAAATATTTCATTTTCAATTTCTGCTAAAAGATATGGAGAATGATAAACTGACCTGCCAATCATAACTCCATCAACTTTATCTAAATGATTTTTAACCTGATCTGTTGATGTAATCCCTCCATTAATTATGATTTCTAAATCTTTAAAATCTTTTTTTAGTTTGTAAACATAGTCATACTTTAAAGGAGGTATATTAAGATTTTGTTTTGGTGTAAATTTTCCTAACATTGCTTTTCTTGCATGAATAATAAAAGTCTTAACACCGGTTGATTTAAGAGTATTTATAAAATTATAAAAATGTTCATAATTCTCAACATCATCGTATCCAATTCTTGTCTTAACAGTTACAGGTAGCGATGTAGAATTTATCATTTCTGATAAACAATCTGCCACAAGATTTGGTTCTTTAATTAAACAAGCCCCAAATTTATTTTTTTGGACTTTTTTACTAGGACATCCTAAGTTTAAATTTATTTCATTATAACCAAATTCTTCACCAATTTTTGCTGAATTTGCTAATAATTTTGGAGTAGATCCACCTAATTGAAGAGCTACAGGCTTTTCTCGAATATCAAAAGATAGTAATTTTTGTTTATCACCTCTATCAATTGCCTCTGAAACTATCATCTCTGTATAGAGAAGGACGTTTTTACTTATTAATCTTAAAAAAAATCTCTCATGTCTGTCAGTGCAATCCATCATAGGAGCAACTGATACCATTCTGTTAATTTTAGACATATTTTTTAACTTTATTAGAAATATTTACTTTCTTTTCGTTTACATATTCTTGATGGTTCTTTTCAATTTTAGATAATTCATATTGATAATTAACCATCACACCAAAAGACCTCTTAAATCCAACCTCTGAAACATTAGCATTAATGGCTATATCATCTATTTCGGCTCCATTTTTTAGGTGAAATCTACAGACATCATTTATCGGAAATCCAAAATCATTTTTTTGTTTTGCTAAATAATTTACAGTCAATTTGCTTATCAAGGCTTTATTATCTGCAATTCTTTTATCACCAATTTTTAAATCAGATGATTTTAAAAAGTCTAAACTATTTTTATTTGCCTCACCAAGTATTTCGGCAGCTTCAGAACTTTCCATATTTTTAAACCAATCTGCAAAGCCGACCATAGGAGATAATGTTCCAAAATATTTTACATCTGGTAGTTCTTCTTGAAGTTCATATACAACTCTTTTTATAAGGAAGTTTCCCAGTGTAACTCTAGAGAGTCCTTCTTGGCAATTACTGATTGAATAAAATGTTGCAGTATCATAATTTTTTATTTTTTCATCTGAGGGCCTTGTTAATTCTTGTATCGACTGACTAAGTCCTTTAGTCAATGCTATTTCAACAAAAATAATTGGCTCATCCTCTAAAGCGGGATGAAAATATGCAAAAAATCTTCTATCTTTACCAAGTCTTCTTTTTAGCTCGTTCATATCTTTCATAGAATGAACTTTTTCGTATTTTAATAATTTTTCTAGAATTGCTGCTTTAGTATCCCAAGTAATTTTTCTAAGTTTTAAAAAGCCTGGATTGAACCAATTTTTAAATAAATCTATCAAATCATAATCTAAACTTTTTAATTCTGGATTTTCTTTCAATAATCTAAGAAGATCTTCTCTAAGTGATACAATTTCTGAGGTTCCGTTTGGGGCCATGTTTAATCTTACAAACAGCTCTTTTCTAATCCCAGAGGCTACTCTTGACAAGTTCAAGATTGAGTAATCATCTTGTTCATTATTGTATTTCTTAATCGCTTCATCTATTTTTAATGGATCGGGTTTATATTTTTGATTAACTTGAATTAAAAACTTATTTTTTTCCTCTATAGATAAATTTTGATATCTAAATAATATATCTCTTGCCAAAGTAATGCCAAATGCTGCGCCTTTAGTGGACAATAAGTCATCGCAAAGATCTAATAAATCTCTTTTCTTTGTAATGCTTTTGAACGATTTTTTTTCTAAAATCTTTTGTCCAGCATCAGCAATAGTCTCAAAAATTCTTTTTATATTTAGCATTATGTTTTTTATATATTAAAAACCTAAACTTTTACCCATTATTTTATCTGGTAACCAAGTGACTATTTCAGGAAAAATACACAAAATTAATATAGCTAAAGCCATTATTATCATAAATGGTATGGATCCCTTTAATATTTCTGACAAACTTACATCTGGAGTAATACCTTTAATAATATAAAGATTTAATCCAACAGGCGGGGTAATAAGACCGATTTCCATATTTATTGTAAATACAATTGCGAACCAATAAGGGTCAAAGCCGAGAGTGGTTATAACTGGCAGTAATATAGCTGAAGTCATCACAATAACAGCTACTGGCGGTAAAAAGAAACCTGCGATTAAAAGAAAAATATTAATTAAAATAAACACAACCCATTTGTTTGAACTTAATTCAACCATGTTTTGTGCTAACGATTGAGTTACATAAAGTTGTGATAGTGTGAATGCGAATAGATAAGATGCGGCGATGATAAACATTATCATCACACTTTCTTTCATAGAAACTTTAACAATATTCCATATTTTTTTTGGTTGATAAATTTTGTAGACTACAGCAATTAATACGAAAACTAAAAAAGCTCCAACACCTGATGCTTCTGATGGTGTAGCTACACCACCATATAAAACATATAAGACACCAGCAATAATTGCTAGGAAAGGCAAAATTCTTGGCAACACTTCAATTTTCTCTTTAAAAGTTGGAGGTGTTCTATTTTTTAAAGCTTTTGCTGAATCTTTATCAATAAAATAACTATGTATAAGAGCCCATATAGCAAACATTCCTGCCAACATAAATCCAGGTATCAAACCACTTAAAAATAATCTTCCAATTGATGTACCAGTTGCAATTCCATAAACAATTAAAACAATGCTTGGTGGTATTAAAACTCCCAGGGTACCTCCAGCTGCTATTGTTCCTGTTGCTATTTGATCAGAATACCCTCTTTTTCTCATCTCAGGTATTCCCATAGTTCCAATTGCTGCACATGTTGCAGGACTTGATCCACTTAAGGCGGCAAATATTGAGCAAGCACCTATATTAGAAATTACTAATCCCCCTGGTACTCTCCAAAGCCATCTATCTAATCCAGTATATAGATCTTTTCCTGCTGGTGAGTTAGCAACTGCCATTCCCATTAAAATAAACATTGGAATTGAAAGTAAAACAAAAGAGTTTAGTCCTGCATAAAATGTTTCTGCAAAAACATCTAACATTTGAAAACCTTCAAATGCGACTAACAATGTTATAGAGACAAAACTCAGACCAAAAGCTATTGGTATTCCTGAAAATAAAACTACTAAAGTAAAAACTGCAACTATTATGGCTATTAATAAAGGATCCATTAGTAACCGCCTTCCTCGTCTATAAGTTTAATTATTTCAGCAATATATTGAAGGATCATTAAGGCTGCCCCAATCATCATTGATGAATAAGGTATCCATAAAGGAGGATCCCAAACAGTTCCTGTAGAATAATTTTTTGTAAAAGCTTCCTCAACCATTAAATACCCAAAATAGAATAAAATTAAAAAAAACAATAAACTTATTAATGATGTGAAAATTTTAAGTCTAAGAATGTTTTTCTTTGATAAAAAATCATAAATCCACTCCATACTCACATGTGCTTTTTCACTTAAAACATAAGCACTTCCTATAAAAGTTGAAGCAACTAAAAGCATAGTGACTAACTCTGTTTGCCATGTGATTGCTCTTTGAAAAAAATATCTTTCAAAAACTAATTCAACGATTACCAATATTGATAAAAGCAGAGCTAGAACAGCAAAAGCACCACATGCTTGTGAACTGTAATTACAGAATTTTAAATATTTTTGTTTCATAAAAAAAACCCCTATTTAATATTTTAAATAGGGGTTCTTTATATATCGTTTTATTTAACTGCTAAAGCCATTTCCATCAGCTTATCGCCACCTGGAACTTTTTCAGCAAATGCTTTGTGTGAAGATTGTTTAGCAATCTCAACCCAAGCCGCATGGTCGTTTGCATCCATATATACTAGTTTTACTCCTGCAGCTTTATAAGCGTCTTCAAATTTTTTATCTAAATTTTCAACTTGCGCTGTCATATATTTTTCAGCAACTTTACCAGCTTTCATTAAAGCATCTTGTTGTTTTGAATTTAATTTATCAAAGCTCATTTTTGACATCAAAATCGGCTCATACATAAACCACAATCCAAATTTTCCTGGAGGTGTTGCGCATGTTACTTGCTCATAAATTTTGTAACTTACAAAACTTCCTGAACTTGTGTTTGCACCTGTTAATACTCCAGTTTGTAATCCAGTATAAATTTCTGATGAAGGCATGCTTTGAATACCAGCACCAGCTGCCTCTAACATCTGGTTAAAAGCCTTACCAGCTGCTCTCATTACTTGTCCTTTAGCATCTGATGGGTTTTTAATACATTTTGACTTAGATGCGAAACCACCTCCAAGCCAAGCATCAGATAGAACAACAACACCAGCATCATTTATAATTCTCTTAATTTCAGTCATCATTGGACCTTTATTAAATCTTAATGCATGATCGTGGTTTTTAACTGTTCCTGGCATTAAAGTTGCGTCAAATTCTGGATGGAATTTTGATGCATAAGCTAATGGAAATGCAGAAATATCTAACTGACCAGTTGTCATAGGTTTCCATTGTTCTTTTGGTTTATATAAGGATTTTGCTGGATAAATTCTAATATCTAAATCTACTCCTGCTTTTTTAACTTCATCTGCAATTATTTGAACCATTTCATGTCTTGGATCATAAGAACCATCAGCTCTAGGTGTTCCAGGCCATTGGTGACTTGCTTTTAGTGTCACAGCATATGCTGATCCAATTAATGAGAAGGCTAAAAATAATGTTGTGAAATAAAAACTTATTTTTTTTAACATGTTTTCCCCTCTTTAAATTAATTTAATATTGATATTAAATTGAACTTATTGGTAAGAGTCAATATAAGGAAATGTCGTATATTTTATTATGGATGGACCACTAAAAAATTTATTAGTTGTTGATTTAACAAGGGTTTTAGTAGGACCTTATTGTACTATGATACTCTCGGATTTAGGTGCAAGAGTTATAAAAATTGAAGCTCCTGAAACAGGTGATGACTCTCGAAAATTTGGACCTTTTGTTAAGGATTATTCTGCGTACTTTATGTCATTAAATAGAGGAAAAGAAAGTATAGCTTTAAATTTAAAGAATGATGAGGATAAAAAAATTTTTGATAATATTTTGTCTAAAGCAGATATTTTAGTTGAAAATTTTAAACCAGGCACATTAGAAAAGTGGGGTTTTGGCTGGAAGGATGTAAGTAAGAAATATCCTAAATTAATTTACGCGTCAGCATCAGGGTTTGGTCAAACTGGACCTTTAAAAGAGCTACCAGCATATGACATGGTCGTTCAAGGTATGGGAGGCTTAATGAGTGTAACTGGCCATCCAAACTCAGAACCAACAAGGGTTGGAACCTCTATTGGTGATATCACGGCAGGGCTGTTTACAGCAATTGGAATTAATGCAGCTTTATACGATAGACAAAAAACAGGAAAAGGGGCTTTTATAGATGTCTCAATGTTAGATTGCCAAATAGCAATTTTAGAAAATGCAATTGCTAGATATCTTTCCAAAAATGAAATTCCAGGACCAATGGGATCAAGACATCCTTCTATTGCTCCCTTTGAAGCTTTTAAAACAAAAGATAGTTACATAATTATTGCTGCAGGAAATGATAAGCTTTTTGCAAAACTTTGCGAAGTATTAAAAATTCCTGAAACCACAAATGATGAAAGGTTTAATTCTAATTCGTTAAGATGTGAAAACATGGATCAATTAAAAGAAATTTTTGAAAAACAATTACGTTCGAAATCTACAAATGAATGGGTAAAAGAAATGGAAGCATTGAAAATTCCATGTGGACCAATTTTTAACATAAAACAAGCTGTAGAAAACCCTCAAATTAAAGAGAGAAATATGATTGTAAAATCGTACCACAAAATTATTGGTGAATTTAAATCTGCTGGAAACCCAATTAAAATGTCTACCTATAAAGATGAAAATACAAGAGGTGATATTCCTGATTTAGATGAGCACAGGGAAAAAATAATTAAGGAATTTAGTTAATTTATTCTTGATTTTCTGTTTCGTCAGATACAGTCTCTTCTTGATCTTTCATTTCGTCTAATGAAACATCAGCCTCTTCTTCTTTCATGTCCTCAACAGGATCAGAAGCGGGTTGTTCAGCTGTATTTTGTAACTCTGCTAAATCATCTTTAGAAACTTGAATTTTTTCTGGAATTTTTCTAGCTCTTTTAGAAGGAAGAATTGGCACTCCACTCTTTGAAATCTCACCTTTATATAAATTTTCAAAATCGTCACCTATATCATCTTCGTCCTCTGAAGTGTCATCAATTTGCTCAACATGTTTTCTTAATTTGTAAACTGCAGCTTCAGTTAAGTCTGGAACTTTAATTGTTTCTTCAGCAATTTCTCTTAATGCTATGACAGTGTTTTTATCATTATCTCTATTTAAAGTGGGTTCTAATCCTGAATTAAGTTGTGTAGCTCTTTCCTTTGCAACCAGCACCAATTCATAAGGGCTTTCAACTTTATCTATACAATCTTCAACAGTAACTCTTGCCATGGTCGGTTAAATACACCTCGATCATAAAAAAATCAAGCAGTATTAGAGATAAACTGGATTTAATTTTTTTCTTATAGTGAAAAGTAAGGCTATAGAGCATGCTATAGCAATTGCTGCAATAAATGCGATTTTTTCAATTGAAAATCCAGCATCTATAAAAAAGCCAAATAATGCTGTACCAAAAGCAGTTGCGAATACCATTAAAGCAGTAGTCAAAGCTTTAATAGATCCAATATATTTTACCCCGTAAATTTCTGCCCACGTTGATGATCCTAATAAGTTTGCTAGACCGTTAGATATTCCTACCAATCCAAGAAATAAAAAAGCAGTTTGCGGAGCATCAAAATATATAATGACTAATGTTCCTAAGAACAATGGAATATTCATATAGATTAGTAATTTTCTACTTGTAAACTTATCAATTAAATAACCAGCAACAATTAAAGTAATTACAGAAAAAATTGAGTAAGACATAAAAGATTGCGCAATTGTATATTCACCCCACCCTTTTGAATTAGTGACGAATGATTGATACACAAATACTCCTGTAGCTATCCAGGGCATTGCCAACATATTTAATGAGACAATGTAAAATCTATAATCTCCAAGAACTTCTATTCTTTTCCAGTTTTTAATATTTTCTTCTTTTAAACTTTTGTTTTCACTACTCTCTCTAGTGTCTAATTTGATATCTTTAACTAAAATATAAGATACCAACGGTAAGCAAATTAAAACTATTAAAGAAAAGATTACCCATAAATCCTGCCAAACAATTAGAGTTAAAAGATAAACGATTAATACAGGCATTATGAACTCTGCAGAGGATAAACCAAACCAAATAATACTTAATGCTTTACCTCTCGATTTTGTAAAATATCTTGAAATAGTGGTTGAAGCTGTGTGAGACATTAATCCTTGTCCAGAAAACCTCATTAAAAAAATTGCAACAAATAGAAAAGCTACTGATGATGTTTTGGAAAAGAAAAAAGAAGAAAAAGACAAAAGTATAGTAACAAAAATTGCAAATTTAAGTACATTTACATCATCAATTTTTTTTCCAATCCATATTAGAAGTAAGCTACTGAGCAGAGTAGCTGAGGCATAAATCGTGCCAAATTGTCCATGTGTGATAGAAAGTGTTTCTCTTATGCTTGAATTAAATAAACCAATAAAAAAACTCTGTCCAAAACATGAAAAAAATGTAAAAATAAATCCGAAAATAATTACTTTTAAACTTAAATTTTTAAACATATAAATAATTTATGACTTCTAATGTTGCTTTCATAGGTCTCGGGGTAATGGGTTATCCGATGGCTGGTTATATATCAAAAGCTGGGCACAATGTAACTGTTTTTAATAGAACAACTGCTAAAGCTGAAAAATGGATTACTGAATATAAAGGTAAAATGGCAACAACCTCAAAAGAAGCTGCAGAAGGTGCTGATTTTATTTTTACTTGTGTGGGTAACGATGAAGATTTGAAACAGGTTACTTTAGGCGAGAATGGATTATTTCATAGCGCTAAAGAAGGTTCGATCTATGTAGATAATTCAACGGTATCTGCAGAAGTATCAAGAGAACTTTATAAAAAGGCAAAAGAAAAAGGATTTGCATTTTTAGATGCACCAATTTCAGGTGGTCAATCAGGTGCTGAAGGAGGAATTCTTACAGTTATGGTTGGAGGTGATGAAGAGGTTTTTAAAAAAGCAGAACCAGTAATTGATTGCTATAGTAAAAAAGTAAAATTAATTGGTCCATCAGGAAGTGGTCAACTAACCAAAATGATGAACCAAATGTGTATTGCGGGAGTTGTTCAAGGTTTATCAGAAGCTATTAATTTTGGTATAAATGCTGGATTAGATATTGATAAGGTTATGGAAACAATATCAAAAGGAGCAGCCCAATCTTGGCAAATGGAAAACAGATATAAAACTATGGTTGAAGATAAATTTGATTATGGATTTGCAGTAGATTGGATGAGAAAAGATTTAAAAATAGTTATTGAAGAAGCAAAAAGGAATGGTTCACCTGTCCCAATAACAGAAATTGTTGATGAATATTATGCAGATGTTCAAAAAATGGGTGGTAATCGTTGGGATAGTTCTAGTTTAATTGCTAGACTCAAGAAAAAGAAGTAATCCAATGTCAAATGCCGTCCCATACTATGAGGACTTTTCTGAAATAAAGAAAAAAATTTGGTCAATGCTTGATGATGCGGTTACCAATAGATCATCACCTTTTCGAATTCCAGTTTTTGTTTGTGGAGATCAATCAGACTTTGATGGAAGGATTGTAGTTCTTAGAAAATCAGATCAATCAAATAATCTAATTCAATTTCATAGTGATATTAGATCTGATAAAATTCCAAAGTTAAAAAAAAACAACAGTGCAGCACTTATATTTTATGATAAAGAGGAAAAGATTCAGCTAAGGGTTAAAGTTAAATGTGTTGTCAATCATAATAATGAAATAACTGAGCAGTCATGGTCAAAAACAGCCCACGTGAGTCGAAAATGTTATTTAGTAAACAATGGACCAGGAACAGAAACGGATGAACCAAGCTCAGGTTTAAGTGAAGATATTGAAAAGTCTGGCTTTACAATGGAACAAAGTGAAGAAGGTTATAAAAACTTTACAGTAATACAATGTAAAATTGAAAGCATTGAATGGCTTTATCTCGCAGCAAAAGGTCATAGAAGAGCAAGATTTGATATTACAAATGATAATCAAAACTGGCTAATTCCGTAAAAATGTTAAGTGGAATTATTATTGCTGTAGCTCTCGTTTTGGGTGGATTAGCTGTAATGAGATTTGGTATATTTCAAATAAGAAAATTTAAAAAAGGTGAAACTAAAGTCACAAAAAAAGTTAGTGAACAAATAGCTTTTTTAATATTTTTTGTGATTATTTTAGCGTTAATTGTTTATTCTGTTAATGATTTGCTTTTTAGATAAATTAGTTTTCCTGATAAATGCTTAACTCATCCTCCCAAGATGCAGTAACATCTCTTCTAGCATAAAAACATTGATATCCAATACCTTCTTCAGGTTCAAATTTTATATAATCATGTTTAGTAACTTTCCATTTATCTTTTGAAAGGCAGGTTAATTCAAATGGGTCAAAAGGAGTGTCCGACGTAGGAGTGAAATAAACACTATCTTGCATATCTGGACAACTTTCAATGTCATGACCCCAATAATCATCATTCTTTGGATCTAAATTGTGATTTGTTCCATCACCTGACCTGCTCATCATATCTTTTGTTTTTTTAGTGTTATGTCCTTCAATATAATTTGGTGAACATGTATAAATTCCTCCCATAGCATGCAAAACCTCGTGTAAAATAAAATATCCAACCTCTTTGTTGTTAAGTGGCCATTTTTTTTGATGTTTAGAAAATACATTAAATATTGGAAATCCACCAGAAAATGGCCAATCCTTATAACTAAAGTCTCCAAAGTTAAAATAAATTTTTTTAGGATTATTCATACCATTGTTAATTATAGATCTTCCGAATACATTTGCACAACTTCCCCATTTTGATTTTTTCATATCTTTTTTGGTTCTATTAACTCTAAGAAACGTAATATCCAGCTTTCCATCTTCACGTCTATCCCATTTTAATTTTTGGCCTTCACCATTATTAAAATTTGATTTTTTATTTGCTTTTGCAGTTTTCTGCAAAATCCAATTATCTGCAATTTCTACCCATTTTTCTACATCTCCATTTATATCCCCTTCTTTATCTTTAGAGTCCTTTAATAAAGTGTAAACAACATGAACTTGAAAATCATCATTAACATCTGGTTGATCCTCAAAAAATCTGCCCGGTTTTTTATCGCTATCTAAAATTATTGGAGTTGTGTTACTATCATAGCATTTATCAGCATATGCATTTGGAATTATTAAAATAAATGAAATAAGTATTATTAATATCTTTTTCATCTCTAGAAATTATTGAACTCTTTATATCTATTATATGTACACCAAGTTCTTTTTTTTTTAATTTTTTTTAGTTTTTTATGAGAATATCTATCTCTCCATTCATAATTGCTATCAGGAGAAATACCTCGACCAACTTCAGCAGCCATTGCACATTTTAAGTAAACAGGATTAAATGGTGTACTAGAAGTCGGGTCTAAAAAGACAGAATCTTTAAAATCAGGACAAGTAGGATCTTTATGATTATACAATGATGAGCCTAAATTATACTTATCTCCCCCGTCAGGCCCTCCAATTATTGTTCCAGTCTTGTGCGATTTTTTAGCTCCTTTTGTGCATGGCCAAGCAAATCCATTTACATGCATTAATTCATGTAAGGTAATTAGAATTCTTTTATTTTTACTTCGGTTATGTTTACTTTTTAAAAAAATATATCCATGATGCACGCTCCCTTGTCCACCATCCCTATGCCCTACATCAACCCATGCAAAATACAATTTATTTGGATTGTTAAATCCTAGTTTTGTTAAATAAGCGTCAGGATAGTTCATTCCATAATTACCTTTATATTGTTTATCAAACCTAACGAAAGAAATATCCATTTTTCCATCTTCCCTCATGTCATATCTAAATTTTTGCTTACCTTTTGTCATTTCAAACATTTTTTCATTAGCCTCTAATAATTCCTTCTCCATTTTTCCATTAATATCCCATTCTCTATCCTCGCTATCTTTGTTTAAGAGATAAATAAAATGAACTTGAGGTTCATCAGTAACATCTGGTTGATCTTCAAAATATCTTCCAGGTTTTTCATCTGATGCAAAAACGGCATTTGAAAATAGGGAAAAAACTATTATTAATATTTTAATCATTTAGATATGTTTTTATCATTTAAGCCTAACATGGCTTTTCCTGGAGAAAAAGTATAATCATTATCATCCATTAATTTTCCATTTTTCATATTATATAATTTCCAATTAAATTTTATGCTGCTATTTTGTTTTTTTCCTAATTTTAAAATTGTTAATTCAATTTTTCTAGGTTTACCTCCAGAAGATCCGTTAAATGTTCTTTTTTCTCCTTCTTTCCAAATTCCCAAGGGAAATTTACATCCATTTTCAATTATTCTACCACCTCGTCTACTATCCCAAATTCTTCCTATGCATTGTCCATCGTTAGTTATAGTAAATAGTTGGGTTTTGAGACCACTTTGCCCTTTTCTTGTTCTTTTATAAACTTTTATTTTTTCTCCAGTTTCTGGATGATGCCAATCTTCAGGACCTATAATTTCCTTTTTTTTCTTTTCGCCAAATACCAAATTAGCTTTTGTAAATTTAATTTCTGTATCATTTCTAATTTTTCCACCTGTGAAAAGCTCTAAAGGTATAAATCTCTCAAAAGCTTGGGAGAATTGAGTTAATAAAACTAATATTACCAAACTATAAAAAAATTTTTTCATTAAAATATAGACTTTGAATATTTTTTCCAATTTTCTTGGTACCTAATTGCGTTTTGTTTTATTGCATCAATTTCGTCCTCAGTGCATTGCCTTATTAATTTTCCAGGTGATCCCATTACTAAAGAATTATCAGGGATTTCTTTTCTTTCTGTTACCAATGATTTAGCACCAATTATACAATTCTTTCCAATTTTTGCTCTGTTAAGAACAACTGCTCCAATCCCAATTAAAGAGTTGTCATCAATTGTGCATCCATGGAGCATAACCATATGACCAATGGTAACATTTTTTCCAATTTTTAATGGGTAACCTGGATCTGTATGTAAAACACTTCCATCTTGTACATTTGAACCTTCTCCAATATGTATATTTTCAATATCGCCTCTTAATGTAGTATTGAACCATACACTAGAGTTTCTTTCTAGTGTTACGTCTCCAATTATAACAGCGTTAGGAGCTACCCAATTTTCGCCAAGGTTTTTTGGTTTTTTATCTTTTAAATCATAAAACATAAATTATATAGTCTTTTATCATGGCATTAACAAAAACACCAATTTGTGACTTCGGTAAAAAAGCTGATTACTTTGAACTTAAATCAATAGACAATAAAATAATTTCATTGAATGATGTAAAAGGTGAAAATGGAACATTAATAATGTTTATCTGTAATCACTGTCCTTATGTTTTGGCAGTTATTAAAAATGTTGTTGAGGACTGTAAAGAATTAGAAATTGATGGAATTAAATCTATAGCAATAATGTCAAATGACCCAAAAAGATACAAGGAAGACTCATTTGACAATATGGTTAAATTTTCAAAAAATCATAACTTTAATTTTCCATATGTAATAGATGAAACCCAAGAAGTAGCAAAAACTTATGGTGCAGTCTGTACTCCTGATTTTTTTGGATACAATAAAGATCTTGAGCTTCAATACAGAGGAAGAATAAGAGAATTACAAAACTTAAAACCTACTAAAAATGGAGACAGTGAACTTAAAAAAGCTATGAAAATGATTGCAAAATCCAACAAAGGTCCAAATGAACAGTTTCCAAGCATGGGCTGCAGTATCAAGTGGTTTTAATAAATAATGTATTTATTAATTACTAGAACTTTTCCACCAGAGTTAGGGGGTATGCAAAATCTCATGTGGGGATTGGCAAGATCTCTTGCAAAACTTAATTTAATAAAAGTATTTGCAGATTATCACGAAAATCATGAAGAGTTTGATAATTCAGTTTCATTTTCTATTGAAAGAGTTAGTGGAATGAAACTAATAAGAAAATATCGAAAATCTTATTTAATTAATGATTATCTTGAAAATAATAAAAATGTGGAATGTTTAATTGCTGATCATTGGAAAAGTTTAGAACTAATTAAAACAAATAAAAAGAAAATCTGTCTAATTCATTCAAAGGAAATAAATCACCCTAAAGGCTCTGGATTAAATAAGAAAGTTTTATCAGTTTTAAATAATATAGATCATGTTGTTGCAAATTCAAATTATACAAAAAACTTAGCTATAAACTTAGGAGTGAATGAAGAAAAAATAGTTGTTATTAATCCTGGAGTTGATCCAGTAGTTGGGGTGCCAAAGAAATATTTAGATGAAGCTGAGACAATATTGAAAGGTAAAAAAAATAGATTAATTACAGTTTCAAGACTTGATAAAAGAAAAAATCATGAAAAAGTAATTATGGCTGTTAGAAACCTAAAAGAAATTTATCCAGATATAGTTTATACATGCATCGGGTATGGAGATGAGGAAGAAAAATTAAAAAAATTAGTTGTTGAGCTAAAATTAGAAGATCAAGTAACCTTTTTAAAAGATATACCACCTGATTTAAAAAATGCTCTTATTGCAAAATCACACATTTTTGTAATGCCATCCATAATTTATAAAAAATCAGTTGAAGGCTTTGGAATTGCTTATGTAGAGGCTGCACAATATGGCGTTCCATCAATTGGTGGGAAAGATGGAGGAGCGTCAGATGCAATTATACACGAAAAAACTGGTTTGATATGTGATGGTAATAAATTAGAGGATATTTACTCAAGTATAGAAACTCTTTTTAAAGAAAATAAATATTTAGAATATGGCAAAGAGGCTAAAAATAATTCTACAAACTTTCTTTGGGATAAGGCAATTGAAAAATATAAGAGAATCTTATAAAATAATCATATGATCGCTAAATTTAATAATATTTTCTACTTAAGTATATTTCTTGCACATTTTATAGGGATAGCTGCATATTGTTTTCAAACAATTGTTGGAACTAAAAAATTTATGGACAAGTTTGGTATAGATCATAGTGCTGCGGTTATGGTTAGATTTGTTGGAGCGCTAATGCTTGGTTGGGTAATAATGGCTATTTATATAATTTTTGTAAGACCGAATGGAGTTGAAGGTACTTGGGCATTTTTTAATTTAATATTTATTATACATGCATGTGTTTTAGGAACAAATTTCTACTCGCTTAAGATTGATAAAACCGGTCTTAATGAAAAAGTTACAAATGAAGGGATTATAGCGCCTACAGTCTTTCTAATAATGATGGCTATACTTTGTTACGGTTTATCTGATAAAATTTATATCACTTAATTTTTAGTCTTTTTAAACATAGTTTTATAAACGTGCCAAATTACAATTAAAATTGTAGTTAGCAAAATACATGCTGTTAAAGCTCTATCCCATAAAAATTCCCAAGAACCATTGCTTAATAATAAAGATCTTCTCAAGTTTTCTTCCATTAATCCTCCTAATACAAAGGCAAGTATCAAAGGTGGCATAGGAAAATCATATAATCTTAGAAATGTTGCAACAACTGCAATTCCAATCATTAAATAAATATCAAAGTTATTGAAAGACATTACATAAATTCCTGTAACTGAGAAAAATAAAATTAAAGGTATTAAATAATTTTTTGGAACAGCAAGAATTCTTGCAATATATGGAATTAGAGGAAGGTTTAATATTAATAATATAACCATACCTATATACATTGACATTATTATTGACCAAAAAATTTCTGGATTTGTCATATACAATCTTGGTCCAGGCTGAACTCCAAAACCTAATAGTGCTCCCAGCATGACTGCTGTAGTACCACTACCTGGTATACCTAGCGTTAACATGGGAACAAATGAACCTGAACACGCTGCATTATTTGCAGTTTCAGGAGCTGATAATCCATTTACACTTCCTTTACCAAATTTTTCTTTTTCCTCATCATTAACTACATTTCTTTCCATTCCGTATGCTAAGAAAGAGGCAATTGTTGCTCCAGCACCTGGTAATACGCCAATTAAAAATCCAATTATTGATGATCTAGGGATGGTTTTATACATTTTGGTTCTTTCTTCTTTGTTGATTTTAATCGAACCAAGTTCTGTTAATGAAACTTGTTTTGCTGCACTAGTTGGATCATTTCTTTTTAATATAATTGTAAGTGCTTCACTCATTGCAAAGGTTGCCATTACAACTAATACAAAACTTATTCCATCTGTTAAGTTCATATTGTCGAATGTAAATCTTGTAATATCTGATAAGCTATCTTGACCAACTGAAGCTAACATTAAACCTAATACTACCATCATCATTGCTTTTAAAAATTGACCTTTAGAAGAAAAAGCAGCAATAGCAGTTAAACCTAAAATCATTAGGGCGAAATAATCCGGTGATCTAAATGACAAACTTACTTTAGATAAACTAGGCGCCATAAATAAAAGATAAATTGCAGATAAAGTTCCGCCTGCAAAAGAACTCCAAGCAGCAATAGCTAGAGCCTTTCCTGCCTTTCCTTGTTGTGCCATTGGATAACCATCAAAAGAAGTAGCAACTGTACCTGGTACACCTGGAGCGTTAAGCAATATTGAAGAAGTCGAGCCTCCAAATACAGCACCATAATAAACACCTGCCATTAGAATTAATCCTGTAGCAGGGTCAAATCCATAAGTAATTGGGATCATTAAGGCAATCGCAGTCATTGGACCAAGACCTGGTAACATACCAATAATAGTTCCAAAAAAACATCCTACCATTACCATTAAAATATTTTGAAGCGTAAGAGCTGTAGTTAATCCAATTAAGATTCCTTCGATCATCCCATAACTCCAATCGATTTCAAAAATGGATCTCTTAAATAAATATCAAGAACACCATGAAGAAGATACATAAATGCTGCAACAAAAGGAAAGGATAATAAAAACATTAAGACCCACCTTCTCTCACCTAAAAAATAATAAGATGAAAATAAAAATAAAGAAGTAGTTAAAAAATATCCAACTTTCAAAATTGTAGCACCATATATAATTGCAATTACTATAAGTATTGCTGTTTTTTTATACTCTAGATTTTTATGATCTACCTTTATAGTATTTGGTTCGGGTAAAATAATTTTTAATCCTGAAAAGAATAATCCTGCATAACCCAAATAAATTGGAAATGTTCTAGCATTAAATGGTGCATTTTCATCAAATGCAAAAACTTGAATTTGGTAAGCAGTATATAAATAAAATGCTGAAAAAATAAAAAAGAGCAGTGATATAATTTTTGTTGTATTTATATTCACTGCTCTTTTTTTAAATAATCTAAAAGATTAAATTACTCCTAGTTTTTTCATAAGAGCTGTCATTTCTTCAGTTTGTTTTTCTAAGAAAGAAACAAACTTTCCTTCTGGGTTATAAATATTTACCCATGCATTTCTTGCTCTTACAGTTTCCCATTCAGGAGTTTTTTGTACGTCGCCTAACATTTTAGCAATTTTTGATTTATCAGAATTGCTCATTCCTGGAGGTCCAAAAAAACCTCTCCAGTTAACGAATTGTACATCATATCCTTGTTCTTTTAATGTCGGTGCATCTGGAGCATCAGATACTCTTGATGGAGCAGTAATACCAATAATTCTTACTTGGTCTCTTGCACCCATCAATTCACCTAAGCCTGTTGATATAATTTGAGTCTCCCCAGATAAAAGTCCAGCTAATGCTTTTCCTCCAGCATCATATGGTATATATGCAACTGCATTCGGGTCAGCTCCTGCTGCTTGAAAAGCTAAAGCGCCAATTAAATGGTCCATGCTTCCTCTAACAGAACCACCAGCCATCTTAACTGAATTTGGATCTTTATTGTAAGCATCAACTACATCTTTAAAGTTTTTAAAAGGTGAACTTTTTGCTACTGCAATAGCTCCATAATCACCAATAACTCCAGCAATTGGCACAACGTCTTTGTAAGATAAAGTACCATTACCTTTTACATAACCTTTGTGTCTTGTGATTGATCTTAAGACCAATGGTGTTGATTGAACTAGAATTGTATTAGTTGGTTTTGTATTGATCATGTAAGCTAAAGCTTTTCCACCTCCACCACCTGACATATTTTCAAATGATGCACTTTTTAACATTCCAGCTTTTGTTAAAGCTTCTCCTGTTCCTCTAGCAGTTCCATCCCAACCACCTCCAGCACCACCACCTATCACAAAGTGCAATTTATCCATTGCTACCGAGCTTGAAGTTGTTGCTGAAAATAAAAGTAAAGTTGAGAATAAAACTGTAATTAAAGATTTAATTAGTTTCATTATTTCCTCTCTTATTATAATTATAATATTTTATATTAAACATAGATTTATATTTAGTGTCAATAATGATTACGTAAATGTTAAACGGTTTGTCATTTCAAAATTTTTTTAAAGATTTGGGTACTAGCTACAAAGCTCTTTTTATTGGTATTACAGGAGGATATATTGGAACTATAATTGGACTCCCCTTACCGTGGTTATTAGGCTCTCTTGGTCTGAACCTTTGTGTTGCCTTTACAAAATTTAATATAAAGTTTCCTACAAAATTATTAAATCCTATTTTTTTAATGGTTGGCATAATCCTTGGGGGGACTCTTAATGTATCTTTGTTATACAAAATACATTTGTGGATATTCTCGTCTGTAGCAATGTTGATATGTACAATTGTCAGTACAATATTAGCTGGTTTGTATTTTGCTAAGGTTTGTAAATTTGATAAATTTATTGCTACATTAGCTGCTTTACCAGGTGCATTTGTTCCGATTGCAGCCGCACTGCTAGAATATGGTAAAAAAGATAATCATAAACAAGTATTAATACCACAAGCAACAAGAGTAATTTTTATCGTTAGTTTTGTGCCAATTTTATTTATAAGTAATTTAGGTTTTTCGGAAATCGAAGGATATAATTACGATAACATTTACAATCTTAGATATTATTTTGAAATAATATTTTTAATTTTTATTTGCTATTTATTTTCACTATTTTTGAAGAAACTTAAAATTCCGTCTCCTATTCTTGTGGGTGCAATGGCTTTATCTGGATTATTTTATACTTTTGAAATTGTTAATGCTAGATTTCCTGATTTTATAATAAATATTGCTTTTATTTTTTTAGGAACAGCACTTGGAAGTAGATTGAATGGTTTAAAATTGAAAGAATTATTTTTTTATATATTTCACGGAGTTGTAGTCAGTTCGATACTTGTAATAGTTGCAATGGTAACTGCATATTTTTTACAATTTCTTGGCTTTGATTTCATTCCAACATTTTTAAGTTTTGCCCCAGGAGGCATACATGAGATGGTAGTAATAAGTGTAGCTTATAATATTGATCCAATTTTTGTGAGCTATCACCATTTTTTGAGAATATTAATAATTGTAGCTTTTCTTCCAATTATACTTAAAAAATTTAGTGATAATTCTTAAAGTATTTAAATAAAGTCTATTATAAGTTTAGTGCTGCTTAAAAGAATTAATGCATAAAGGATATTATAAAATAAATTTTCTTCAATAATTTTTAATAATTTATATCCAATAAATATCCCAATTATAGCTAAGGGAAAAAGAGAAATAGATTGATACAGAGTATCAAAATTCATCATAGATAAATAAATGTACAAGGGTAATTTTATCAGATTAACACAGCTAAAAAAAATAATTCTTGTTCCAACGTAAACTTCTTTTTTCAATCTTAGAGGAAGAAGATAAAGACTGGTAGGTGTTCCACCAGCATGAACGCAAAAGCTTGAGAATCCTGCGATTGCGGAGCAGATCGCTCCTTTAATAAAATTCTTTTTAGCTGGAACTGTCTTTTCTTTTTTAAATAAAAAATAATGTCCAGCAAATAAAAAACCCATTACCCCAACTATTAGTTTAAGCAAGTCTTCTGAGAAATTGTTAAATGTAAAAGAGCCAATTATAATACCTACTGCTGCAAATGGTACGATTATTTTTAAAATGCTGAAATCAAACTCTCTTCTAAATCTATATACAGCTATGATATCTGAAAATATTAAAATAGGTAAAATGATTGCTAGAGCTTGTTGCAAAGGCATTACAATGGTCATCAGAGGAACAGAAATAAGTGATATCGATCCACCTAAACCAGATTTTGCAATCCCATATAAAATTATTGCAGGTACTACACTTATAAAAAAAAGGGAATTAATTTCCATTAATTTAAAGATTTAATTACATATTCAAAAACTTTCTCAGGTGAAAGTTTATTAAGATCTGTAACTTGTATTGCTTTGAAATTTTGTCTCTCTATACTTACTTTATATGCGGTAGTATGGGAACCAAACAAAGCCAAACCTCTGGCGTCTAAATGGGCAGCCATATGAGCTGGACCTGTATCATTAGATACCACGAAAGAACTATCTTTTATTAATGTTGCAAGTTCCACGATACTTAATGATTTATTTTCATTTAAAATTGAAATTGCATTAATGTCATTTGTCATATTTAATTCATTAGGACCTGGTGCAATAACTATTTTGTATTCATTGTTAAATTTTTTTTTTATTAAATCTATAAGCTGATTGTAATAAGGCCATTTTTTAATTTTCAAGTGTGGAGAACAAAAAGGGAATAAAATTATGTATTTATTTAAATCAAATTTTTTTTTTATATTTTCAATATTGGAACAAGCCCAATTAAAATCAGGAAACATAGTTTTATTAATTTTTATGCCTGAGGTTTCTAGTTGATGTTTAAATCTGTTTAGAACAGGGTTTTTATCAAATTCATCTTTAGATTTATCTTTTGGCAATGTAGTTTCAGAAGACGACCAAATAAGATTGCCAGCATTAGGAAACAATATTTTTTTATAGAAACTTGATCTAGATGAATTTTGTAAATCAAAAATTTTTATAAATTTATATTTTTTTAATTTGCGCATAAGATTAAATAAATAAAACAAATTAAATCTAGATAATCTCTTATCTAAAATTACGTCCTCTAAATATGGATTTTGCTTAAAAAGAACAATGTAAGGCTTGGTTGTTAATAAATAGACTTTATCATTTTTGTGAAAATCAGAAATATCTTGAATTGCACCGCTTGCTTGGGCTATATCACCTAAAGAACCATGTTTGATTATAAGAATATTAGACATATTTTAAACAACTTAACACACTATCTTTATTTATGAATAAAATTTTAATTGAAGTTTCAGTTGGTGAACTATTAGATAAAATTTCAATTTTAGAAATCAAAAAAGAAAAAATTAAAGATTTAGATAAATTAAAATTTATAAATGATGAATATCTAATTTTAAAGAAACAATTGGATGAAAACATAACTTTAAATGATGAATTAAAAAAACTTTATGAAGAATTAAAGGCAATAAATACAAAACTTTGGGATATTGAAGACAACAAAAGAATGTGTGAAAAAAATAGTGATTTTGGTGAAAATTTTATAAAACTATCAAGAGATGTTCATTTTTTAAATGATGATAGAGCAAAAATTAAATTAGCAATAAATGATATAACCGGCTCAAAGATAAAGGAAATTAAACAATACACAAACTATTAAAGCATACTGGGGATAACTTTTCTCAAATCCATAGATAGTTTTGGATTAATTTTTGAATAAATAATTCCTTTTCCAAATTTCTTAAGAGCCATAATTTTACCATCAGGTGATATAATTACAGTATGTCCAAAAGTTTCTCTTTTAATTGTATTTTTTCCTGTTTGATTAGGTGCAAATATATAACAAAAATTTTCAATTGCTCTTGCTTTTAACAAAGTTAACCAATGTCTTTGACCAGTTGTTTTCGTAAAGGCGGATGGAACAGTTATAAAACTTAAATTTTTTTTAGATAAGTTTCTATAAAGCTCTGGAAATCTTAGATCATAACATATCGAAAGACCTATTTTACCCCAAGGTAATTTTGCTGATACTAGTTTTTTTCCTGCCATAAAAACTTTACTTTCTTTATGTTGTTCTTTTTTTGAAACTTTTACATCAAACATATTTATCTTATCGTAATAAGTATTTATTTCACCCTTGGGTCCTATAAGAATAGATCTATTTCTTAGTTTATTTTTTTCTTTAACACACATTGATCCAATGAGTATCCATTTCTTCTTTTTTTTGGCTATAAATTTCACTTTTTTTATAATTGGATCATGTTTCATTTCATATGAATATTTAAATAAATTATTCTTGTCAGCAGACATTATTGAAGAAGTCTCAGGAGTAATTATTAAATCAGCTTTATTCTTTATTGCTTGATTTATATATTTGATAATATCCTTAAAATTTTTATTATAATTTTCGCCACTAGATAACTGAATACAAGCTACTTTCATGTTTGAAATCCATATTTTTTTTCTAAGTACTTTACAATATTATGTATAATAAAGGTTAGAAATAAATATATTATTCCAGCAGTAATGAAAGCTTCAAATGGTTTAAAAGTTAAAACATTTACTTTCCTTGCCTCACCCATTAAATCCATAATTGTTATAACGCTTGCAAGAGATGTCCCCTTTAGCATTAAAATTATTTCATTTCCATAAGCTGGTAATGACTGTTTTATTGCAATTGGAATTTGTATTTTATAAAAGGTAATTTTTTTTGTAACACCAAGACTTTGTGCAGCTTCTATGTAGCCTTCTTTTATTGTTTGAAACGCTGATCTTAAAATTTCAGATGTGTATGCTCCAGTATTTAATGAAAATGCAATAATTGCACACCAATAAGGCTCTCTGATAATTACCCACAAGAATGAATTCCTAAGAAATTCAATATTTGCTAACCCATAATATATTAAATATAACTGAACTAATAATGGTGTCCCTCTAAAGAAGTAAGAGTATCCATAAGCAAATTTATTTATTATTGGATTTTTATTTATCCTTAAAATTGAAAAAAGCAAACCTATTAACAATCCAAAAAACATTGAAGATGCTAGAAGTTTTAAAGTTATGACTGCTCCATTTAACAGGCTTGGAAAAATACTGATCATTAAATTTATATCCATTAAAAACCTTTGTTGTATCTAACTTCTAATTTGTTAATTATTTTCATGCTTAAGAATGTAAGAATTAAATACAGAACTGCTGCTACAGAATAAAAAAATAAAGGGTCTCTTGTTGAGCCTGCAGCAATGTAAGACTGTCTCATTATTTCTACTAATCCAGTTACAGATATTAGTGATGTATCTTTTAGTGTAATTTGCCATACGTTACTTAAATTCGGAATAGATAATCTCAACATTTGGGGTAAAATAACTTTATAAAATTGAATATTTTTCTTTAATCCCAAAACTTTAGATGCTTCGAATTGGCCTTTATCAATTGATAAAATTGCTCCTCTAAAAACTTCCGTAGAGTATGCTCCAGATATAATGCCTATAGCAAGAGCACCGGTTATAAAAGCGTTTATCTCAATATATCCATCATATCCAAAAATTGACGCAACATACATTGCAGCTCCAGTACCACCAAAAAATAATAAATATATTACTAATAGTTCTGGAACACCTCTAATAATCGTAGTGTAACAATTTCCAATAACATTTAATGTTTTGTTTTTAGATAATTTTAAAGGTGTGAATATTAAAGCAAACAAAAAGCCTATTGCCATTGCACCTATAGAAACGGCAATTGTCATTAAGGTTGCAAAAAACAGTTCGTCTCCCCAACCAGTATCTCCAAATGAAAGAAGTTCCATATAGATTGGCGACTATATAATATAGTCGCCATATCTAAAATTAATTACATAGAAGCGTCAAAACCGAACCATTTAATGGCTATTCTGCTGATATGACCATCTTTTCTTGCTTTATCAATGGCTTTGTTAAAAGCTTTTAAAAGTTTGGTATCATCTTTTCTAATACCTACCCCTACACCATTACCAAATGCACCGCCTGAAAAAGTTGGTCCCACAAGTACAACAGCTTCTCCAGATTTTTCAGCGTAGTCAGTAAATGCTACCGCAGCAGCTAACGCTACATCACATCTGCCATTAGATAAATCAAGATTAACCTCGTCCTGTGTCTTGTAAGTTTTTAAGTTTATTTTTCCTACATCTCCAGACTCAAGAAAATTTTGGTGAATTGTACCAATTTGAGTACAAACTGTTTTTCCAGATAAAGCAGATGTTAATGTTTTCATTGCTTTATTTACAGCTGATCCGCCAAGGTTTAAATTTACAGCATCAGGAGTATCTATTCCCTCTAGATCTGAACCCTTCATAACTGCTAAAGATGCAACTTCATCAGCGTATCCTTGAGAAAAATTTATTGTTTTCATTCTTTCCTCAGTGATTGACATTCCAGCCATTATTGCATCAAATTTTTTTGAAGTTAAAGCTGGTATCATACCGTCCCAGTCTTGTTCAACTATTTCACATTGTTGACCAATGTATCTACATAATTGCCAAGCTAACTCTACTTCAAAACCAATTAATTTCCCTGAAGCATCTTTTGAATTCCAGGGAGGATAAGCACCTTCAGTTCCAATCCTAATTTTATCAGCATTAGCAGAGCTAATTAAAAATAAGGATAATAGAAAAGTTAAAAATATTTTTTTAATTACATTCATTTTTCCTCCGTTAAAAAAATAATTATTTCACAATTTTTCTGATTTAAAAAGAAAAATTTAATGATTTATTGAAGAGGAAAAATTCCAAGAACAATCAAAACTAGGTATATAAACTCTAGATAATTTAGTGTTACCAAAATTTTGATTAAATATATTTAACCAATTTTCAACTTGCTTGGGCTTTTTATCTTGACTCCCAACTTGAGCAGTAATTACACCTTTTGGTTTTAATATTCTTACAAGAGAATTCATATTTTTAGCAGCTAAATCAATGCAATATTGATCGTCGTTTAGATCTACATATATTTGATCATATGTATCATCTTTAACAGTTTTTATACTTTCAAATGCATCACCCCATACACATTTTACTGAATTTTTTTCAGTAGCCTTATCTCCAATCGTTCCAAGATGTTTGTCGCAAACCTCTACTACTTCAGGATCTAATTCGTACCAATCTATAAATCCAAAATTTTTTGATATACATTCTCTAGCAACTCCTCCATCTCCTCCACCAATAATAGCAGCTTTTTCTTTATTAGAGTTTAAACTTAGCCCAGAGCTTACAAATGTAGAACTATAAAGATGCTCATCTTTTTCTGCTACTTGAATTTCATTATCTATAAATAATGCTTTTCCAAATTGTTCCAATTCTAATATCTCAATATGTTGACCAACTTTTGACTTAAAGTTTTCGAACACTTTATTTACAACATATGATTTTTTTAAACCTGGTGAACTATAATTATCATGATAGAGGTCTACGGTATCTCGATTAAATTGTTTTTTAATTATATGAGTATGTTCAATTTCATCTTTAATAACCTCTAGAGCGACAGAAGGAGAAATTTTTGCACATGTAAAAAAATCGAAACTAATAATTCCTTTTTCAGGAAATGTATGAAAACTAATATGACTTTCTGCCAATAATGCAACTAAAGTAAATCCTTGAGGCTCAAACTTATATTTTGATATTTGGAGTACAGTAACTTTTGCTATTTTTGCAATTTTGTAAACTAATTTTTCAAAGAAGACAGGATCATACTCCTTTTTTGTGCCTATTATATCTAAGGTAATATGTTCTCCAACTTTAGTCATATAATTATTAAATAACTTTAGTATTTTAATTTTTTACTTCTTTCAAATAAAAAACTACGGTAATAGTTTATTGAAGGATAAAGCTGTGAAAAATAATTGGTCAAATAACGAGGCTAAAAAATACATATTAAAATATAAGAAACTTGGTCATTCTAAGGATATGGCTCTCAGGGTTTATACGACTAGGCTACTTGGAAGAAATAGTGAGCTAGTTTTACATGGTGGTGGCAATACCTCTGTTAAGACAACTATTAAAGATTTAGATGGAAAAAATTACAATGTTTTATGTGTAAAAGGAAGTGGTTGGGATATGTCTGAAATTGAACCAGAAGGATTGCCAGCAGTAAAATTGAACCCTCTTTTGGCTTTAAAGAATAAAAAAAAATTATCGGATGAAGAAATGGTAGCATATCAAAAAAGGAATTTAATTAATATTAAATCGCCTAATCCATCAGTTGAAACTTTTCTGCATGCTTTTTTACCATTTAAATTTGTTGACCACACACATTCTGATGCAATTATGAATGTAACTAATAGACCAAATAGTTTTGCTTTTTGTAAAAAGATATTTGGAAAAAGAGTAAGTTTAATTCCATATGTAATGCCAGGATATGGATTAGCTCAAAAAATTAAAGAGGTTTATAATAAAAACCCTAATATAAATTGTCTTATTTTATTAAATCATGGAATATTTACTTTTTCTGATGATGCAAAAGAGTCTTATGATCTCATGATAAAGTATGTAACTGATGCAGAAAAAGCTTTAAGAAAATTAAAAAGAAAAAAAATTAAACAAATAACTAAATTAAATACAAAAATTACTCCTTCTCAAATCGCACCAATATTAAGAGGATTAGCCTCTAAAGGTGCCAACAAGAAATTTATTTTAACCTTTAGAAATAATAAAACTTTAAATTATTTCATTAACGGAAATGATGTAGAGAGATATTCAACAGAAGGTACAGCCACGCCGGACCATGTCATTAGAGTAAAGCCTTTCCCTTTAATAATTAAACCTAAATATAACTCATCAATTGATGATTTTAAAAAAACTGCAACCAAAGCTTTTATTAATTATAAAAAAAAATACTTGAAATATTTTGAACAGAATCAAAAAAAAGTTAAAGAAAAGAAAACTATGCTAGATTGTTCTCCAAGAGTGATATTAGTACAGAATATTGGTGTATTTTGTATAGGAGATAATCTAAAAGCAGCAAAGGTAGCAGCAGACTTAACGGAAACTAATGCAAGAGTTATTTCTTCAGTTGAGGAAACTTCAAAATATAAATTCATATCAAAAAAAGATATTTTTGATGTTGAATATTGGTCTCTAGAACAAGCAAAAATTAAAAAAGAAACGAAAGAATTGGCAGGTAATGTTGTCGTTATTACTGGTGCATTTGGAAAAATTGGGACAGCAACTTACAAATTATTTAAAAAATATGGAGCAGAGGTAGTTTTAATAGATAATAATAAGAAAAAAGTTACTGAAATGAGTAAAAAAATTAATGATCTTTGTATCTATTGTGATGTAACAAACAAAGAAAGTGTTAAAAAGGCATTTAATTTAATTTCATCCAAATTTGGGGGAATAGACATTCTGATATCAAATGCAGGAACTGCTTTAGGAGGACCTATCGCTGAAGTTGATGACAAAATTTTAAGAAAGAGCTTCGAAGATAATTTTTTTTCACATCAAAATTGTGAAGCTGAAGCTACCAAAATAATGAAAACTCAAAATATTGAGGGATGTTTATTATTTAATATATCTAAACAGTCTGTAAATCCTGGTAAAAATTTTGGACCTTATGGGCTGCCTAAGTCTGCCCTATTGAATTTATGTAAACAGTATGCATTAGATTATGGTTCCTATGGAATACGATCAAATGGAGTAAACGCAGATAGAATTAGGAGCGGTCTCTTAAATGATGAAATGATTAAATCTAGAGCTAAAGCAAGAGAGGTTTCAACTGAGGATTATATGAAAGGGAATTTACTTTTAAATGAAGTTAAAGCCGAAGATGTTGCAAAAGCATTTTTTCATCTTTCAGTTTCCAAAAAAACTACTGGAGCTGTTTTAACAGTTGATGGTGGAAATATTGCTGCTTCTTTGAGATAATTTATGCCATTTTACCAACCAAAAAAACTTCCTAATTTGATGGTGGCTCCAAATGGTGCAAGAAAAGTTAAAAAAGATCATCCTGAAGTACCTTTGACTATCCAAGAAACTGTAGAAGTTGCAAGAAATTGTTATGAAGCAGGAGCTGGAGCTATACATTTACATGTAAGAAATGAAAAGGGTGAACATGTTCTTGATGCTGGACTGTATAAAGAGGCTTTAAAAGAATTGGAGTTTCAAGTTCCAAAAATGCATATTCAAGTAACAACCGAAGCAGTGGGAAAATATTCTCCAGAGGATATGAGGAAACTTGCTTACGATGTTACGCCACCAGGAACATCAATTGGCACATCTGAGTTAATACCCTCAAGGAAACCATCGAGCGAAGATGTAAAACTATATAAATATTTGACAGAGGCAGGAACTAAAATACAACATATATTATACAATCCTGAGGATGTAGATTTGCTAGTTGAGATGTTAAAGAAAGCAGAGATACCTACTGATGGTGCGTGGTGTTTATTTGTAATTGGTCATTACACTGGAAAAATAAGTCAGCCAGAAAAAATTCCTGAATTTCTGATAAAAATGAGAGAAAATAAAGTAAATTTTGATTGGTCAATTTGTGCTTTTGCAAAAGAAGAAATGATTTGCTTAGAAAGGGCTATTAGCTTGGGTGGCAAAATAAGAGTAGGATTTGAAAATTCATTATTCATGCCAAATGGAGAAATTGCCCCAAATAATCATTCCAAGATTAAGGCTGTTAATGAGCTCTTTAATTTATCTTAGAATAAAAGAATTTTTTTTTATAAGAGAACTGATTTGCTTGCTTGAATTCGCAGAGCCCAAAATAAATCTATCTGGTCTTACTAAAATAGCTTTTGAATTAATATTTTTTAAATACATTGATAAATTCTTTAAACTGTTTGCTTCCAGTAATGAATAATTTTTAGAAACCTTGGTTTTAATATCTGAGGAAAATATTAAAACTGCCTTTTTAGAAAAATAATCATCTAAGTTTTTGTATTTGTTTAATTTAAATTGAGGAAAAATTTTTCCTCTATTTTTATCTTTAAGTTGTCCAAGACCTTTTCCTAATTTTGGTTTAATTGACTGCATGCTTTTAACACCTTGATCGTTAGAGCTAATATTTTTAGTAATTTGTATTGACTCAACAGCATTTACAAACTCCCCCATTCTCATAGTAGTCTCAATATATTCTTTTACATTAAGAGACCTTTCTGTCTGATAAGAGTTTAGAATAGCTTCATTATGTTTAATTCTTAAACATGATGCAATTTTCCATGCTAAATTTGATGCATCTCTTATTCCTGCACACATTCCTTGACCCATAAAAGGAGGCATTAAATGAGCTGCATCGCCAGCAATAAATATTCTACCTTTGCGCCACTTTCTGGCAATTGCTGACTTGAATGTATAAATGGTCTTCCTTTCGAGTATTGCTTCACTTTTCTTTATCCAAGGTTTTAAAAAATTCCAAATATAATTTTCTGAAAGAACCTTTTTATCATTTAGATTTTTCTTAATTGCAAATTCCCATCTTCTTCGTTTACCAACATTTCTGCAGTATGTTGCGGGTTGTTTAGGGTTTGAGTATTGAATTGTTCTATCTGGTAAATTTTTTTTATTTTTTTTTAAAATTAAATCTACAACTGCCCATTTTTGTGTAAAACCTAAATTATCCATCTTTGTTTTCATTTGAGTTCTAGTAATTGAATTGGCTCCATCACATCCAACCAGATATTTTGACTTAATACAAAAAATTTTATTGTTATTAGAATTTACATATTTGATATTTACATTATTTTTAGAGTTTGTAATTTTTAAAACATTGGCATTTTGTTCAATGAATACTTTTTTATAACTTTTTAGTTTTTTTCTGAGTTGTTTTTCTAAATCAGGCTGATGAAATCTGTAACTAGGATACCAGCCATTATCTGTGATTTTTTTTGGTCTTGGCCAATCTAATATTACCTTTTGCTTTGAATTAACAAATTTTGTACCTTTGTTTATAATGGTATATTTTAAAAAATCTTTAGTTATTCCTATGGTTTGAAATACCCTCATTATTTCATCATCAAAATGAACAGCTCTAGGTAATGGATAAAAACTTTTTTCTTTATCTAATATTAAAATTGAGAAACCATGCATAGCAAGAAGATTTGCTAGTGTTCCTCCAGCAGGACCTAATCCTACAATTGTTATATCAAATTCTTTCATTGATATTTTAAATTATTTTTTTTTTTTTAAATTTGAATATAACCAAGGACAGTCAATTAACAATGGCGCTTGTTTTCCTTGAGATGCAGTTTCAAGTCTTTTATTTCTAAACTTCATTCTTTCTTCATCTGGTAAGTAAAGTCTTTCATGTCCCCAAAAGCTTGGACCTTCAAAAGTTTCTATTGGTTGCCAAGTTTCTGGATCTATAATTCTTCCTCCCCATCCATTTTCTATAAAAAATCCAGATGGAGTTATTGAATAAAAAGATGTCATGTAATCATTTGTATGTCTACCCATAGTGTAAGCAATTGCATTGTCTTTATATTGTAATAGATCATAACCCTGACCAACATCATCTAGATTATTATACTCTACCATAAAATGATGAAAACCAGTTCTTCCGGAACCAAACAAAGCAAGACTATGATGTCTGCCATTAACGTGAAAAAAACATAATGATATTGGTGTGTGGCTATAATCACTAATTTTAAATCCCATTATGTCTTTATAAAAAGGTATTAAATCATCAATTTTTTTTACATGAACTACAGCATGGCCCATTCCTAAAGCTCCTGTCTTAAATCCTGAAATAGGTCTTCCAGGTTTAAAAGGGTCAGTATCTATCATTGGATTATAAACAAGTTCAATACGATTTCCTTGTGGATCATCAAAATAAATTAAATCTTCAACAAAACGTTTATCTGCAAAAGAAGACTTTCCTTGATGTACAACTATTTTATTTTTTTCAAGTTTTGTTGCAAAAATTTGAAGATCTTCTTTGTTTTCAACTTCCCATCCTAAAAAACCTAAACCATCTCCCTTTTCACCTGTAATAGTCAACCTTTGTTTTTGATCATCCATACGAAAAGATAAAATATCTTTTCCTCGATCTATCTTTTGCATGCCTAAATACTTTTGTGAATAAATAGACCAGTCTTCAAATTTATCAGAATTAACCCCAATATAGCTTAGTGCTTTAACTGCCATTTTATTAATATACTAAATTTTGGAAGAGCCCGCTATGAAATTAGCGGGCTCGAATTAAACGATTAACCGTCTATTTTAGAAATAACTTCTCTTGCTCTTTTTAAAACAGCACCTCCATCAAGACCTTTGCCTTTCATTTCTGCTAACCAATCTGCTTCAATAGGAGCTAATATTTTTTTGTATTCAGCTAATACTGAGTCAGATGCAACAGTAATTTCATGTCCAGGTGTATTTTCTACCTGTACTCTCATTTTAGCATTTTGGCTATCAATTAAATTAGAAGCCCAGTCTCCAAACCATTGACCTGAGTGTTTGTCAATACATCCTTTAGCTGAAGATGAAAGACCATTATATTTTCCTTCATTCATTATTAATCCAAATGTAGCATTAGTAATATTAACCTCTGTATGATATTTCGTTACATCGAATAATCTAAATGAACCAATTGCTGTATAAGGGAAAGGAGTTCCATCTATAACACCTTTGTTTAATGCTTCAGAAGTTCCAGGTGCTGGTACTTTCACACCAGTTGCTCCTAAAGTTTTAAGTATAGTTCCAGCTATTTTGCTTGGTACTCTCATTTTTTTACCCTTAAAATCTGCAGGTTTAACTACTTTTGTATCTTTCATGTGGATTTGATATCCTGGGTTAGAATGCAAACCAATAAGTTTAATTCCAGCCATTTCTTTATCTAAGTAACCTTCTTCATAAAGAGTGTTTAAAGCTCTAGATCCAGCTTTTGAAGTTTTAGTTAAAAATGGTAATTCAACAACAGAACTTAGTGGAAATTGTCCACCAATATAACCTAGAACTGTCCAAGAAATATCTGCAACACCAGATGTTACAATATCATATTGTTTAGGAGGACTTCCTAAAACACCCCCAGCGTACATTTTTACATTTAAGGCTCCATTTGAGCATTTGTTAACTTTATCTGCCCAAGCAGCTAAAATTTTACTTGCTATAAATGCTTTTGGTGGTTCAAAAGTTGCAAGCTTTAATTCTGTAGCAGATGCTGAATTAATAATGCCTAAAGAAAAAATTCCTAAAACAATACCAATTAATTTTTTTTTCATATTAATTTCCCTCTGTTAAAAATAATTTATGAAAGTCTATAGTGAAATCTAGATGATTTCATCCTTAATTGTGTTAGATAAAATACCAATTTCTGTAATTTCTATCTCAACATTATCACCAGGTTTCATGAAAATTGGAGGATTTCTTTTAAATCCTACTCCTCCTGGAGTTCCAGTAACCAGAACATCACCGGCTCTCCATGCCATAGCTTTTGACACATAAGAAATCAATATTGGTATATCAAATATGAGCTGACTTAATCTTGCATTTTGCATAACTTCGCCGTTTAATCTAGTTTCAATTGTTAAATTTTTATAATCCTTTATATCCTCAGCCAAAACCATGTGTGGGCCAAAGCTACCAGTTTTTTCAAAGTTTTTTCCCATTCCAAATTGTCTGGTATGTCTTTGCCACTCTCTAATGGTACTTTCATTATAACAAGAGTATCCAATTATATATTTTAAAGCATCCTCTGGTTTTATATGTTTTCCACCTTCACCCATTATTACTGCCATTTCACCTTCAAAATCTAAACTTTGTGAAACAATTGGTCTTTGAATAGGTTGTAAGTGTGCAGTCTGGCTTTCAGGAAATCTGTGAAATATAACAGGATTTTCCTCAACAGTTCTATTAGTTTCTTTAACATGTTCACTGTAATTCAAACCAACACATATTATTTTTCCGGGATTTGGTATTAAAGGTAAATATTCAATATCTGAAATATTGATATCTCCTGGATTATTTTTTGCATAATTTTTTGCTTCTTCAATCCCTTTATTTGAAATTAAATCTTTTAATGTATTCGAATTAGAAACTTTTCCAGTTAAATCTGTAATTTTATTATTATTTATAATACCAAATTTATTTTGTCTATTATGTGAAAAGGAAATGAATTTCATAAGTAATACTTTCTATTTTTGAAACTATTTATATGTTAAAGTTTAAATAAATTGAAGCAACATTTTTATGATTTCTAAAGTCAGTAAAGTTTTTGATTACTCAGCTATAGCCTCAGGTATAATATTATTTTTATTAGCTGTATTAACTTTTTGTGATGTTTTTGGAAGACGTTTTTTAAATTCTCCAGTTACAGGCACAATTGAATTAGTTGAAATAGGTATGGCATTGGTTGCATTTCTTGCAATGCCAAGAGCTTTTTTCTTAAACGCTAATGTCTCAGCAGATTTTATCAATAATTTAAATTTAGGTATATTTAAAACTTATCTAATAATTTTAAAATTTATTTTAATGACATCAATAATGTCATTAATGGCATACTCAACCACTTTGACTTCGTATAAATTTATGAAAAATCAAAGAGTGACCATTGATCTAGAGCTTTATTTTTATCCTTTTTATTTTGTATGCTCTATTGGTATGTGGTTAAGTGTAATCGCTATAGTGGTTTGGTTTATAAAAACCCTTTTTATAGATAATTTAATAAAACAAATTTAATGGGTATTGATGCTGTAATTAATGGTGGTTTAGCTTTTGCTGCAGTCTTAGTCCTAATGGTATTGAATGTTCCAATAGGTATTGCGATGTTAGTAGTTGGTTTTACTGGCTTTGCAATAATTTCAGGTTTTGATCCTGCAATATTTGTATTAGGAACCGCTCCATTCGATGCTGTATCTAAATATACTTTATCAGTTTTGCCTCTCTTTGTTTTAATGGGAAATCTTGCAAATAGCTCAAATTTATCGAGAAATCTATATGATGCCGCTTATGCGATTGTAGGTCATTATAAGGGTGGCTTAGCAATGTCAACTGTAGGAGCGTGTGCAGGTTTTGGAATGATTTGTGGATCATCAATAGCTACAGCTGCAACTATGTCTCAAATGGCTGGTCCTGAAATGAGAAGACATGGTTATAGCGATGCTTTAATAAGTGGTTCCATTGCTTCAGGTGGAACACTTGGGATAATTATTCCTCCAAGCGTAATATTAGTAATATATGCATATTTAACTGAGCAATCAGTACAAGAACTTTTTTTTGCTGCATTAATCCCAGGAATAATTGCTGTTGTACTCTATATGATAGCTATAAGAGTTTATCTTTTAATTTATCCATCTCAAGGTGGATACGGAACTAAAATGCCATTGAGTGAAAGGATTTCAGCTATCTCAAAAGTTTTTCCAATTTTTTTAATTTTTGTAATTATGATGGGTGGACTTTATTTAGGTTTCTTTACAGCAACCGAAAGTGCAGCAGTAGGAGTGATATTAGTTTTAGTTTTTATATTTTTTAGAGGTCAGTTAAAATTAAGTCTTTTGAAAGATGCAGTTTGGACAACTATCAAAACAGTTGGATCATTGTATTTAATTGTAATTGGAGCGAGCATATTCAATTATCTAATAACTGTTACACAATTGCCTTTTGCAGTAGTTGATTTTATCAATTATTTAGAACTTACACCATTAGGAGTGATCCTAGTAATTTGTGCTATATATTTAGTTCTTGGAACTGTTATGGACTCATTGGCAATGTTATTTTTAACTATTCCAGTTTTTTATCCAGTAATTATTGATGCAGGCATTGATCCGGTGTGGTTTGGTATATTTGCTGTAATTGTTGTTGAATTTGGATTAATTTCCCCTCCAGTTGGTATGAACTTATTTGTAATCAAAGGAGTAATGCAGAAAACACCTTTGCAAACTATTTGGTTTGGGACACTTCCATTTTTAATGACAGATGTAATTAGACTTGCACTTATTATAGCATTTCCAGCAATTTGCTTATATTTACCTAGTCTGATGACTCCGTAGAGTTATTAAAATTTTTAAAATAATTTAAATAAATAAATCCAAAAATAGCCCCAACAAAAATTAAAATGTATTGATAAAATTTTAAAAGTACAAACACTACTGGTAAATCTTTTCCAGGGTTTTGAGCAATAAAATTTTCAGTACCATCTTTGTATAAATCAATCGGTCCAAAAGTAGCATAAATACCATAGATAAAAATATAAATACACGGCAACAATGAAATTAATAATAAAATCTTATTTTTTTTTATTAATTTTAATAAATTTGCAGATACTCCAACCAATATTAAACCAATTAGAGATAATATTAATGGATTCATTACCATACACCTATCATAATTCCATCGTCTTTAGTATAGTCTCTATCTTTTAAAACAAATTCATCAGTTGCAGCAACTCTATTTTTTCTACTGGTAAGTTTTTTAAGTAGAATATCCTTCATTTCCTCAATTATTTTTGAATATTCTGGTAACTGGCCTAAATCATTGAATTCGTCTGGATCATTTTTTAAGTCAAATAATTGAGGTGGAAAACCTTTATAATAAATATACTTCCACATATTATTTCTAATCATATATGCTCTGGCATCTGATGCACCAATATTAAGTATTTTTCTTGCTTCATTAAAAGAGTAATCAATTTCACTAAATACACTTTCTTTCCAATTTGAAACTTTATCACCTCTAATAATTGGTAATAAGGATTGACCTTCAAGACGATGTTTGCTCATACTGCTTTCTACAGCATCTAAAAAAGTGGGAAGTAAATCAACTGCTTCCACAAATCTTTTTTCTCTAACTCCTCTATTATTGTCAGACAAATTACATGGATCATATATTATCATTGGAACTTTCACAATTTGCTCATGAAATAATTCTTTTTCGCCTAACCAATGATCGCCCTGATAATCTCCATGATCTGATGTAAAAACTATCATAGTATTTTTCATGTAATTTTGCTCTTCAAGATATTTAAATAACCTTCCAAGATTATCATCAATTTGTTTTATTAATCCCATATATCCAGAAAGAACAGTATTCCTTACTTCTTCTCTAGAAAAAGTCTTTGAAATTTTGTTTTCCATAAATGCTTTGTAGACAGGATGATTAATATTTTTTTCAGTATCGCTTCTGTGGACTGGATAAAATTGATTTGAAGAGTACATATTATGGTAAGGTGCAGGTGCAATATATGGCCAGTGAGGTTTAATATATGACAAATGGAGAAACCAAGGCTTTTCTCCACTTTCTTTAATAAATTCAATTGATCGATTTGTCATAAATGCAGTTTCAGAATGTTCCTCTTTAACTCTTGCAGGTTTATTTGAATTTCTTAATCTCCACCCACTCAGAATTTTCCCATTTTCATCTTCTGATGAATTCGCCCAACTGTCCCAAGGATTTTCACCATCATATCCAAGTTTATTTAACCACTCGTTATAAGATAATTTTTTATTTGAATTTTTAATATGATTATTAGGATGAAGTCCATCATCTCGCTCGTAAGGTTCAAAACCTGGTTCGCTAACCGTAAGACCTATCTCAGTTTCTTTAGAAATTCCAAGTCTGCTCATTCCCTCTAAATCCGGTCTCATGTGTGTTTTGCCAACAACACCAGTTCTAATTCCAGATTTTCTTAAATAATCACCAATAGTTAATTCACCAATTGGTAAGGGTATTTGATTCCATGTTGATCCATGACTAAATACAGTTCTTCCTGTATAATATGATGCTCGTGATGGGCCACACACAGGTGCCTGAACATAGGCAGACTCAAATAATACACCTTTTTTTGCCAAATCGTCTAAGTGCGGAGTTTTTAAATGTGGATGACCATAACAGGATAGATAGTCAAACCTAAGTTGATCAGCCATTATAAAAAGAATATTTTTAATTTTGTTCATATAATATTATTAAAAAATTTATACTTTATGATTACTTTAACTGCTTTTATTGCATCAGAAAATCTAATTTTTTTTCCATCTTTGATTTCTCTCCCATCATAACTTATTGGAACCTCAGTTATACTTTGTTTGATATTTGATAATTTAGTTGTAACTTCTGGGCAAAAAGCAAAATCATCTTCTTTGATATCAAGTTTAAAAAAAACGTCTTTATCGAAAACTTTATAACAAGTATGAGCATCAGTAAGTTTTTGGTTATTTATGAAATTAGAAAATTTTGTAAGCAAATAATTACCAAAAATTCTATATTTTTGAATCAAACTAGATTTTTTTGAATCTTTTCTTCCCAAAACTCTTGATCCGTAAACAACCTTTGTGTTTTGATCATTAAAAGGCTTTATTAGATTATAATAGTCTAATGGGTCATATTCTAAATCAGCATCCTGAATTATAATTATGTTGCCTTTAATCGAATCAATTGAGCTTTTGATTGCAGCTCCTTTGCCTCTATTTTTTTCATGGTAAATAATTTTGTCTACTTTTTTAGAAATATTTTCTTTAAGAATTTCTCTAGTACCGTCATTTGAAAAGTCATCTACTACAATTACTTGAAGATTTATATTTTTTAAACTTATTATTTTCTCAACTATTTTACTAATTGTTTTTTTTTCGTTGTAACAAGGAATAATTACTGTAATCAACATTAGATAAGATTTTAATATGTTAATATTAGTTATATATTATTCGATTATTAATTAAATATGTAAGATTTATGTTGATCATAATTTCTAATCTATTCAGTTCGATTTTAATATTACTTTCAATAATTGGATATGGAAATATATTTTATAACCATAGGAAAAATAATGACTTATTTTTTATCATTATTGCTGGATATTTTATATTAGGTTTCATTATTTTATTATTACATTTTTTTTTATCAATTAATAATCTCGTAAGTTTAACTATAATTTCAATAGGTATAATCTCATTGTTTATTACTAAATTTAATATTCTTGATAGAAAGTTTTTATACTCGTTAATTTTTTTAATATTGGGAAATATTATTCTTCTTGGATATTCAAGTCATCCAATAGATGCAAATATGTATCATCACCCATATGTTTCATATCTAAATTCTGAAAAAATTATCTATTCAATTGCAAATATTGAATTTAGATTTGGACATATTTCTCTTTTACAATATGTTCAGTCTACTTTTGTAAATAATTTTTTTAATCCATTATCAATTTCTAGTATAAATATAATTTTTTATACCTTTTTTTTAATATATTGTTTTGATTTAATATTTAAGAAAAACCAGAATAGTTTCATTTTTTTATTAACAGTTTTAATTTCATCATTTTTATTGATTAAAATTGGTAGGTATAGAGAGTTTGGCAATGATTTAATCCCTTTTTTAGCCGGTTCATATTTTTTAATTAATATAATTAAGGAAAAATTATTTATTGAGAAAAAATTCACAAATAGCATTTTTTTATACATGCCTATTTACTCAAGTTTTATGCTTTCTCATAAAGTAACCTATATCTTTTCAACTTTAATATTTTTTTTAATAATAAATAAGACAAAGTTGATCATGCTTTTAAAAAATAAATATGTCGTAGTTACTTTTTTAATATTTACTTTTTTATGGCTGTTAAAAAATTATATTGAAACATCATGTTTAGTTTATCCAATTGTACAAACGTGTATTAAAAATTCAGGATGGTATTTAACTGGTATGGCAGATCCACAAAGTGCCATGTGGTTGTCAGAAGTTTGGGCAAAAGGATTTATTGATAATCCAAACTGGGAAAACCTAGATCTAAATAATTATATCAAAAACTTCAACTGGTTTTCAACTTGGCTTAACAGTCATTTTATTAAAATTTTAGAAAAAGTTGCTCCATTAGTTTTAATAATGATTATCATTTCTGCTTATCTTCTTTTTTTTCGAAAAAAAAATAAACAGAAAGTTAAAGAGAAAAATTTGAGTATAAAAGATCTATTAGTTTTATTATTTTTGGTTAGTATTGGACTTTTTATATGGTTATTTAATAGTCCATTATTTAGATATGGTACATTTTATATTGTAAGTTTTATAATAATTATTTTTTTCATTATAAATTTTAAATTAATAAGAAATACAGATATTTATAGAATAGAAAAACTCAAAATATTCTTTTTAATTTCTTTAATGTTTTTTGTAACCAAAAATATAAATAGACAAATTTACTCTGATAATCCTTATATTCCGTTAACAAAACCGTCTTCACATAATTATAAAATCCTTTTCGAGGATCCAAAAATCATAAGTCCAAATAAGCAAATAGGCGTATGTCACTTAGCTGATTATATTTGTTCTCATGAAGCTCCTGCAGGATTTCAAGTTTTAAAAAAAAACAACTATTTTCTTATTAAATAAATAAATTAATTTTTAAGTTTATTGTTTATTAAAGAGTTTTTTTAAATCCTCTGCAGTAGCCTTGCATACCCCTTTTTCAGTAATTAGAGCAGTTACATATTTTGCAGGAGTTATATCAAATGCTAAATTCATTGACTTACTTTTTTTTGGATAAATTAAAACTTTTTTAATGTTATTTTGCTCATCTTTTCCCTCAATGTGCGATAGTTCCATAGAATCTCTTTCCTCAATTGGTATTTTTTTATAATCTTTAATATCCCAATCAATTGTAGAACTGGGTAATGCTACATAAAAAGGTATATTATTGTCAAAAGCAGCTAAAGCCTTGAGATAAGTACCAATTTTATTACAAACATCTCCAGTTGATAAAGTTCTATCAGTTCCAACGATACACATATCCACCTCACCTCTTTGCATTAATATTCCTCCAGTATTGTCTGCAATAATAGTATTAGGAATTTGTTCTTCATTTAGTTCATATGAAGTTAAATTAGCACCTTGATTTCTTGGTCTGGTTTCATCTACCCACACATGAATTGGAATTCCTTTTTTATGCGCATGATAAATTGGAGAAGTTGCTGTACCCCAATTAATTGTTGCAAGCCAACCTGCATTACAATGAGTTAAAATATTTACCGTATTTTTTTTCTTATTATAAATGTCTTCAATAAGCTTAAGTCCATTAAGTCCAATATTTTCACAAAAATTTACATCTTCATTACATATTTCTTTAGCCTCATTGAGAGCTACATTAAAAAGATCACTACTATCAATCATTAATATTTTGTTATTCATTCTATGAACTGCCCATTCAAGGTTTATTGCGGTAGGTCTAGATTTAATTAATTCTTCTGCACTTTTTTTTATAAATTCAAGATCATTATTTTCTAAAATCGCTAAAACCATACCATATGCAGCAGTTCCACCTATTAATGGAGCTCCTCTAACTTCCATAACTTTAATTGCATTAATCGCGTCTTTAACTGTTTTAAGATCTTTAATAACAAATTGATGTGGAAGTTTTGTTTGATCAATAATCTTTACAACTTTATTTTCTTCGTCAAACCAAATTGTTCTAAATTCTTTTCCCTCTATTTTCATATTAAAATATTTCCTCTAAATACTTAATTATTTTTTTCATTTAACTAGTCCAAACAATTGGAAACCAATCTTTTCGCATTACTTCTCCATCTTTTAAACCTATTCCTTTAAATGGAGGAGATGTTTCTCCGTCTCTTCCTAAATACTTAACATCATCACCTATAAATCGCATTGAAAAAGCTCTTCTTGATCTATTTGTTTCATTGCCTGAAGAGGAATGAAGTACTTTGAAATTAAAAAGTATTGCATCTCCTAAATTCATTTCGCTTTTTAATATGTTTTCATCTGTATTAATATTTGGCATGTCCATAAAATTTTCATCATTTTTATACCAGGGTTTATTATTAGACCATTTAGTGGGTCTAACTAATTTAGGAAGTTTATGAGAACCTAATAATATTTGTAAGGAGTTTTCTTTTGTTACCTGATCAAGCGGTATCCAAAAACTTCCAGTATCATTTCCATTCACACAATAATATGGCATATCTTGATGCCATGGGGTTTCTTTATTTGTTCCTGGATCTTTAACAAATATATGTTCATGGAATAATTGAATAGATTTTGATCTTGTGGCTTCACCAACTATCTGTGCTGCAGGTGACTCTTCAGCAAACTTTTTAAATTCAGATATTCTTTGCCAATTACAATAGTCTTCAAAAAATCTTCCCTCTTCATTTTTAACATTTTCTCTTGCGTGTGGTCCTGGTTCTTTTAGGACTTTTTCAAAACCTTCTCTAAGTATATTTATCCATGGTTTAAAAACATTCTTTATAATTAGAGCTCCTTGTTTCTGATAAAAATGTATTTCCTCGTTTGTTAGATATTTTTTCACTTATTTAAAACTCTGCCTGCAACAGTATTAAGCTTTTCTTTTGTTTTTTTTGATCTTTTTTCTGGTGAGGTAATTATTGCTACATCTAGACAATTATTAGTTGGATCATTTGGATCAACATGACTTTCAAAATTTACAATTAAATTTTTTATCATACTCTTAGCTTTTGAAGTATTATCTAATAATACTTTTATTACTTGTTGGACATCAACATTTTCATGATCTGGATGCCAACAATCATAATCTGTTACCATTGAAACAGATGCATATCTAATTTCCGCTTCTCTTGCTAATTTAGCTTCTGGCATATTGGTCATTCCAATTACATCAGCTTTCCATGATCTGTATAGATTTGATTCAGCTAGGGTTGAAAATTGAGGACCTTCCATTACGACATAAGTTCCACCCCTTTGATAATCTATTCCTTCTTTTTTAATAGCATCCTCGCATGCATTCATTAAACCCTTAGAAGTTGGATGAGCCATTGATACATGTGCAACTATTTCTTCATCAAAGAAAGTTTTATTTCGCGCAAAAGTTCTATCTATAAATTGGTCGATTATAACAAATTTACCAGGTGGCAAATCATCTTTTAAAGAACCAACTGCAGAAACAGAGACTATATCAGTTACATTTAATTGCTTTAATGCATCAATGTTTGCTCTAAAATTTATGTTTGATGGTGAAATAAAATGTCCTTTTCCATGTCTTGGTAGAAAATAAACTTCTTTTTTATCATAACTTGTTTTTAAAATCTGATCTGATGGTTTTCCCCAAGGAGTATTAATATCTAATAATTCTCTATCTTTAAACTCTTCAACATCGTAGAGACCACTTCCACCAATTATTGCCAATTTGTTATTTGCCATGTAAAAAGTAATTATATTATATTAATAAATAACTATTATGAATTTAAAAGATTATATTCGATCAATAAAGGATTATCCTAAAAAAGGTATTTTATTTAGAGATATAACCACTTTAATAAAGGATGAGACTGCTTTTGAGGAAACAATTAATCAAATTGTTGAGAGATCTAAAAAATTCAAGGTAGATAAAATAGCTGCGATTGAATCACGTGGTTTTGTATTTGCATCAGCTGTATCTTACATATTAAAAAAACCATTTGTATTGCTTAGAAAAAAAAACAAACTTCCTGCAGATGTTCACTCAGTAGATTTTCAACTTGAGTATGGTAAAGCGACTATTGAGGTTCATAAAGACTCTTTTTCCGAGAGTGACTCAGTACTAATAATAGATGACTTAATTGCTACAGGTGGAACAGCTGATGCAGCAGCAAAACTTATAGAAGTCTCTAAAGCAAATGTTGCAGTCTTTATATTTGTAATAAATCTTTTTGATTTAGGTGGTTGTGATAATCTAATAAAAAAAGGTTATAAGGTTGAAAGTTTAATGGATTTTCCCGGACATTAGTTTGGTAGCGGGAAGTGGGATCGAACCACTGACCTCGGGCTTATGAGTCCCGCGCTCTAACCAACTGAGCTACCCCGCCAAACATTCAAGAAGATTTATAATAGAAATTTTTTACAACGCAATCAACAATTTAAAAAATTAGGTTTTTTTTACCCCAGTTGGATGTGGAACTCCATCAATGATAAGTTTAGGTTCAATACTTACATCAATTAATTTAGGGCGTTTATCTAAATAATTTTTAACACTGTCAATCAACATTATATCCTCTAGAAATTTTTCTAATCTAGGAAAATTTTTAATAATTGATTGATCAAGCAATTTAGATAAATCCAAATGATGAAATACTACAAAATCACATGCCCTAGGTTCATCATAAATAAAGAATTTTTTTTTACTCTCTTTGATAATTTTCTCTAAATCTTCAAATCGTGATAACAAATAAGGAGTCATATCATCTCTTTTTTTTATAAATTTTTCTCCTGTTGCAAAATTTACTGTAGGATTTAATGGCATAAAAAGTTCTTGAGCACTTTGCATTATTGCATTTGCTTTAGCATTTAATATTGGGTCAGTAATATTAATACCTGCTAAATTTTCAATAAAAGTCATTATTGCCATGCTTTGGCAAATGTGATGCTTTTTATCAACAATTAACATTGGTAACTGTTTAAAAGGAATATTAGGTTTTACTTCAGACCAATCTTTATTGTAATAATCCCAAGACATTAGGTCATCATATTCAATATTAGTATAGTGTAGCAATAAACGTGGAGCTTCTGCTAAAGCTCTCATTTTAAAATAAATTAATTCTAACTTGTGTTTCATTTATTTATGAAGCTATAAATTTTATTAAATAATAAAGTATGCCTGTAATTATGGTTGCATAAATAAAGCCAGAAAAAAATAGCCTAGTGATAGTTTTATTATCATCGTATTTTGATTTTAAATAAACATAAATTAGAGTGTATATTCCTACAATTGCAATACTTAATAAGATGTCTGTAGGATTCATAATTTTTTTATAGGTTAATTTTATTTTAATAATTTTATTTATTCAATTTATAATAGAATTATTTTAGATTGTCTTATCTTTTCCAAATAATAAACTAGTTTAATTAAAAATATAAAGAGAGAGGAAAAAATGATTAAATTTAAATCACTTACGAAAGCTTTTATGAGCTTAGTATTAGTTGTTTCATTTTTAGTATCTTCAACAGCTGCATTTGCAGAAATAGTGGGTAGGCTTTCAGTTCACTGGAGTCCTAAGCACCATAGTGCAAAACATGCTCAAATATTTGCTGATGAAGTTAATAAAAGAGCAAATGGAAAATTGAAAATTGAAGTTTATCCATCAAAACAACTTTTCGGGATTAGAGAAGTAATGGGAGCGGTTACATCAGGTGCAGTTGAACTTGGAGGAATTGTTGGTGTGGTAAGTTTTCCACCTATAAACAAAAACTTTAATGTAGCATCTTTTCCAGGTCTATTTAATTCTTGGGAGCAACAAAGAGGTTTTTTTCAAAATTCAGCAAAAGGAAAAGAAATTTGGGGTGAATTAACAAAAAAAACAAATTCAACATTGGTAATGTACAATCCTGTTGGGCCAGTGATGTCAATTTCTAGCGCTAGAGAGTTAACTGGTATTGATGCTATGAAAGGTTTAAAAGCTAGAAGATTACTTAAAAGTGAAGAACCCATGTGGGATGCTCTTGGAGCAAATCGAGTTTCTTTAAAAACTGGTGAAGTATATAATGCATTACAATCTGGAATGATTGATACAATCAATAGTCCTCCAGGTAGTATTAAAGCTTATAGTTGGTGGGAATTCTTAAAGTATGCTCAGAAACCATACCAATACTATGCTGATGCATATATTATGGCTAACTCTACTTGGTTTAATAGTTTACCATCAGACTTACAAAAAATAATAATGGATGTTGGTAAAGAAGTGGGAACACTTTCAACAGATAGGATTATGGATCACGGCGAAAATGTTCTTAAAGAATTCCAAGATAGAGGCGGTGTTGTAACTACTCTTTCAGGAGCTGAAAAAGCTAAATTTGATAAGCTAATGAAAGATAAAGTTATGCCTGCTATGGCAAAAATGATTGATGCTGATGCTTTAAAAGCAGCTCAAGAATACGCTAAAAATAACTAGAGAAAGTTATTTGGCCAGTCTTAAAAAATGAAAGCATTGCGAGCAGTTAATAGTTATTTAGCTTCAGCTTCTTTAACTCTCGCAATGTTGATAATTTTTATCATGGTTGCTGCTTTGTTTTTAAGCGCAACAACAAGATTCATAACAGGGACGGGTTTTGCTTGGTTTATAGAACTACCACCTGTTCTAGTCAGTTGGTTAGTTTTTCCATTGCTAGGACCTTTGCTTAAAAAAGGTCAGCATATTAAAGTAGATTTTTTAACTCCATTACTTTCAAAAAAAAATAAACAAATTTTATTTTTAATCGTAAATTTAGTTGCTCTTATATCGGCTTGTATTTTTTTTAAAGCTGGTCTTGATGCAACAATTATGTATTTTAATTTAGGCCAAGTTATGGAAATTGAAATTAGTATTCCGATTTGGTGGATGTTTTTGGCATTTCCTGTAGGTTTTTTAATATTAGCTCTTACTTCACTAGAGTTATTGTTTGATAACATAATAAACCTAATAAAAAACTAAATGTTTGCAATAGCTTCTATTCTATCACTAGTAACTTTAATTATTTCAGTTCCAATATTTTTAGTCTTTGGTTTAGGAAGTTCTATAGCAGCTATTGGTGGATTAAATCTTCCTTGGTCAGTTTTAATTCAAGTATCTTTTGGAGCTCTTACTAAGCATGTCCTTATTGCCGTACCATTATTTATATTTAGCGGAATGGCCATGCTTAAGGGAGGTGCTGCACTTAGACTTGTAAGATTTGCAACAACACTGGTTGGGCATTGGCCAGGAGGTCTTGGTGTGGCAATGGTTATAGCGATGGGTTTCTTTGCTGCTTTTTGTGGATCTATTTTAGCTGCAATTACTGCTGTTGGAACAATAATGATGCCCAAAATGATTGAACAAGGCTACCCTACTCCATTTGTTGTAGTGCTTGCCGCGTCAGCTGCATTACTTGAGGCTTTAATACCACCTTCAAATGCAGCTATTCTATTTAGTGCACTCACTTATGTGCCTGTTTCAAAAACATTTGCTGCTGGAGTTATACCAGGAATTATACTTTTAATTTTAATGGTTCTTTTAGTTTTGTTTAAATGTAGACATATAAGAGCAGATAAGAAAGCTACCTTAAAAGAAAGAATAAGTTCTTTTATAGCAGCATTACCAGCGTTAATAACACCTATAATAATTTTGGGAGGTATATATGCAGGTTTTTTAACACCATCAGAGTCTGCAGCAATTGCTGGAGTTTACGCAGTGGCCATAGGATTTTTAATTTATAGAGAATTAACTTTTGAATCCTTATTAAGCTGTTTAAAAGATACTGCAATTATTACTGCAGTTATATTTTCAATAATTGCAACAGCAACATTTTTAAGTGTTGTACTTACTTACACTCAAGCACCACAAAAAATTATAACTTACTTCACAGATATGGGTGTAAGCGTGAATTTATTCTGGATAATGTTAGGAACAATATGTTTAATCTTAGGAACATTTATAGAAATAGTTCCGGTATTTTATTTAACTGTTCCAATTTTTGCTGCATTAACATTGTCTTTTGATCAAAGTTTATTACACCTCTATGTAGTATTTGTTGCTTTTGCTGGAATAGGAATGATTACCCCGCCTGTTTGCGTGGGTATATATACTGCTGCTGGAGTAATAAAAGAAAATCCAGCTAATGCATTTAAAGAAGTTCCATTGTTTACAATGGTAGGAATAATTTATGGAATATTGATGATATTATTTCCTATATTTTCTACTTGGTTGCCAAGTCTTCTTTAAAAAAGTTTTTCTAAATATTTAATTATTTCTTTTCTTTTGGGATCTTTGTCAGCAAAACACCTGGTAAGAGTTATTCCATGCCATCCACCAGTTTTTAATTTTTTTTTACATTTAGTATCGCTAACATCAACAAATCTTACATTTTCTGAATCAGATAAAAATTTAGATGTTTCGGGGTTTTCATATTTATCTTTTTCATGACTAAAAACTAATACATTTTCTAATTTTTCTACTTTGATTAATGATATTTTATAATTTCTCCAATTAATCCAGCCTTTGTCTGGTTTTTTTGTATTAGCAAATTTTCCAGATCTTGCAGGATGGAACGCTATTACACCATCAATTTCTGTTGGGAAATTTGATTTTAGAATCAGAGAGTCCCATCCACCTGCTGAGTGACCGGAAAGAACGATATTGTTAAAACCCTTCTGTTTAAATTCATCAACCTTCAACTTAAGAACTTTTTCTTGTATTGGTCCCTCCCATTTTTGAATTAATAATAACCCATTTTCATCCTTGAGATCTAAAACGCTGTTTACATCCTGGTTATTTTTGTCATAAGTATTCCAGAATAAATCTCCATCTTTTTGTGAGAATCCTCTTGCTCCCTTACACAGTTGATAAGTTTTGATTGTGAAATCTTTAATTTTTACTCCATCCAATTGATAAACGGTTGGGGGAATTTGCCACCAAGATTTATTACATTTTTGTAATTTTCTTTCTGAACCACCACTACCATGACTGTAAATTAAGATTATTGTTTTATCCTTATCAATATTTTGATCTAATTCATATCGATTGCCTTCATTGTTAACAAAAAAATTATATTTGGAGAGTTTTTTTAAGTCTTTTTCAAATCTTGTATCTGATAGAGAATAACTATTAAAAATTAAGTTACATAAAAATAAATAAAAAAAAATCCTCACTTGTTTTGTTTAATTTCCACTTCACAAACTTTTCTAGCCTCCTGAGGACTCATATCTTTTTTTAATTTACTTTTTGCAAGAACACAGGCAGAAATAGATTTTTTAAGACTAAATTCTTCATACTTACCAACACTCATGTACAGAAATATTAGGGCTGCTCCTAAAAATAAAATTAATTTATAATTTTTATACATTAAGAGGCTTGTTGATTTGGTAAATTTATATTCAGATGATAATTATGTTCGTTTCTTTGCTTCAGAAGAGCAGGTATTATTTCTTTATAGGTTTCATATAAACCATTTTTAATTTCAGGTAGTTGATCTTTTAAATGATAATGCAATTTTTCTAAATTATATGCTGGAACTGTTGGGAACATATGATGTATGCAATGATATTCCATTTTCCAATATAGAAAACTTAAAATAGGATTCAATTTGATATCTCTTGCTGACAATCTGTGGTCTTTAACATTTCTTGCTAATCCCGCGTGTTGTGTAAAAGAAACAAGTTTGTGCAAAGTTTTTCCATAAAAATGTGGTAACAATAAAAATAAAACTGGTAACCATGACGACAAAATTATTGACCATAAAATTATTAATATCCATATTACAACATAAATTCTTGAAATTAAAACTGCTCTTGATCTTGCATTTTCTGGAACCGACTCCGTTAAAACTCGAGTTTTTACTCCAAAAGCATGTTGAATAACTTCGTAAGCAATACTACTTTTAAAAAAAAATAATTGTGCAAATGGTACTATGTTTATTAGAAATTTTACTGGAGTTTTTTCAAGATCATTGCTGTACTCAATCTCATGATCGTAAGGGTCTTTGGTTGAATAAGTATTTCCGTGATGAACAAAATGTGTGAACCTCCATCTTGTCGGTTCGAAATATGCCATATAGCAAGAAATATAATAAAATAATTCATTTAAAATTTTTGATTTAAAAGCTGTTTTATGCCCAGTTTCATGCCAAATAGGATTACTGAAACAATAAATATTTCCATAAATTAAAAACCAAAATAATGACCACCAAGTTCCCCAAGTATAATAAGCAAAGAAACCAGCTACAAACAGTAAACTAAAATATATTACAATATGATTTAAGCCTTTGAGATTAGATTTTTTTGATAGTTCTTTTAAGACTTCTTTGTCAATTTTTGGTCTAAACCATTTTTCTAATTTGACTTCCATTATAAAATTTTTCTTAATATAATACTAAAACAAGACAAATAATTAAATAATAACTTTTAAATACATTAATCAATCTAATTCAAATTTATCTGAATAGTCTTTCTTAAGACTTACATCTTGATGTTTTTTAATAAGGTAACAATTTCCTATTACTAGGTTATCTAACTCTGTGCCCATAAAGCAATTAAACGCATCTTCTGGGGTATTAACTATAGGCTCTCCTCTTACATTAAATGAAGTATTTACTAAAATTGGACATCCAGTTATTTCTTTAAATTTGGTTATTAGTTTATGATATTTTGGATTTGTAGACTTGTGAACTGTTTGAATTCTTGATGAATAATCAACATGAGTAATTGCAGGAACTTCTGATCTTTTTACGTTCAATTTATCAATTCCAAAGAGATTTTCTTCATCATTTGTCATGGAAATTTGCAAATTTTTTTTAATATTTGAAACCATTAACATATATGGAGATGGTGTATTGAATTCAAACCAATTATGTAAATCCTCAGCTAATACTGAAGGAGCAAATGGCCTGAAACTCTCTCTATATTTAACTTTTAAATTTAAATTTTTTTGCATTTCTGGAGATCTTGGGTCTCCAAGTATTGATCTACATCCAAGAGCTCTAGGACCAAATTCCATTCTTCCTTGAAACCAACCTACTGCATTACCAGATGATAAATCCTTAGAAGTTTGATTTATTATTTCACTTTCATTTAGTGTTTTAAAATTTGCACCCAATCTTTTTAATTCATTTTCAATTTCTGACTGGGAATATTCTGGTCCTAAATAGGAGCCAGACATATCATCTTCATTATTTATATTTCTAGGATTTTTTTGGTCTATATGCCACAAGGCTAAAGCTGCACCTAATGCACCGCCAGCATCACCTGCTGCTGGCTGAACCCAAATATTTTCAAATATTTTTTCTTTAAGGATTTTACCGTTAGCGACACAATTCAAAGCAACACCACCAGCAAGACAAAGATTTTTTGAGCCGTATTCTTTTTGAACAGATTTTGCTAATTTAATCATAATGTCCTCAGTAATTTTTTGAATTGAGGCAGCTATATCCATATGGAATTGTGTTAATTTTTCAGATTTAGGATTTCTTGGTTTTTGACCAAATAAATAATCAAATTTGCTATTTGTCATGGTTAATCCAGTGGCATAATTGAAATAATTTTGGTCAAGCCTAAATGTACCATCTTCTTTGATATCAACAATTTTTAAAATTTCGTTAACGTAATTTGGCTTTCCATACGGTGCTAACCCCATCAATTTATATTCACCACTATTTACCTTAAAACCTGTGTAATAGGTAAATGCTGAATAAAGAAGCCCAAGAGAATGTGGAAAATGTATTTCTTTTTTTATTTCAAGGTTATTATCTCTGCCAACTGCAACGGTTGTTGTTGCCCATTCACCAACACCGTCAGCTGTAATTACAACAGCCTCATCAAAAGGAGAAGGGAAAAATGCACTTGCTGCATGACTTAAATGATGGTCAGAAAAATAAATATTATTTTTTTTTTTATCATAATGTTTATCATGGTTCATTAACTTATTTTGCAGCAAGTTTTTTTGAAAGAGTTTATCTTTAATCCATACTGGCATTGCTTTTGAAAAAGATAAAAAACCTTTAGGTGCAAATGCTACATATGTTTCTAATAACCTTTCAAACTTTAAAAAAGGTTTTTCAAAAAAAATTATTTGATCAACTTCACTTAATTTTAATTTTGCAAAATTTAAAACAAATTCAACAGCATTGCTTGGATAATTTGAGTCATGTTTTATTCTTGTAAACCTTTCCTCTTGCGCTGCAGCAATAATTTTTCCATTTATTAAAATGCAAGCCGCACTATCATGATAAAAGGCAGAAATTCCTAAAATTGAACTCACTTAGAAAATTGTATATATAAACGGTGCAACTGCTGAGCCTTGGCTAAGTACAATTAAACCACCAAATAATACTAGGACTAATATTATTGGGAGTAACCAATATTTTTTCCTTACTTTCAAAAATTCCCAAAATTCTTTTATAAAATCCATAATTAAAACTGGTTTCTCATTTTACTTTCGGGACCTTTCTTTTCAATCCAATAACTTTTGTGATTATTAAATTTTAAGTTGAGCAAATCCTTACGCAAAACTCTCATTAACAAACCAATTGGTGTGACGACAACAAAAAAAATTAATCCCATGATTATAGGAGAAATAAATTTTCCTAAAAATATTCCAAATTTGAACCATATTTTATTAAGTGGAGAAAGAATTTTTGAGTTAAGTAAACCTAAAATAAGAAAAACAAAAGACAATATTAAAGACCATATTCTAATATCTCCGTTATTTAAAATCGGATAAATTGAAATTATAAAAAAAACAATAAAAAATACTAATCCAAAACTTCTATTAGAGCCTTTTTTTATATCATTCATAATTAATTTATTAGTAATAGATAGTTGGATTTTTTTCAATCATTCAAAATTTTATTTTTTGAATTATTTCATTTGCTACTTGATTATTACCTTGTTTATTTAAATGAATATCATTAATAAAAAATAAGCCTTTATATGCATCAAATTTGTTTTCATATTTTTTATAAAAATCGCTTATTTCAAAAAAATTAACATTATATTTTTCTAAACTTTTAAAGCTTTCAATTAAATAACTAAAAAGCTGTTTATTTGGTTTTTTTAAAATTATTATTGGCTCATATATATACAATATGTTTAGACTTATATTATTTTTATTTGTCATTTCAGCAATTTTTTTTAAGTTTTCAATTGAATAATCGATCGATTTTTTTCCCCAATCATCAAACTCTTTTATTGAATAAAGATAACTATAATCTTTGTGATTTAAAAAATTCATTTTTAGTATCTCTTCATTTGAAATTTTTTTCAGTTCCTTTTCTCTCATTTCATAATTTTTAACTTCATCTTGTTTTTCAAACAGAGACATAACCAAACTGGGTATTACTTTTGGTGGAGTTATTCTTGAAATTATTTGATAAATTAATGTATTAGATTTAATAAAATTAATTAATTTTATCATTGTTTTGTTTTTATGATCAACATGATTTAAAATGTAATCTTCATCAACTTCCATATATTTAAATGCATCATCAAAAATATCTCCTCCAGAAACTACAATCACGACATCAGTGATAGGTAATTTTTTAATATTTAATAAATAATGAATTTTAGATAGATAAATGCTGGTTGAGTAAGATTGTACACCAGCGTTCAAAACTTCAACATCATTTTTAATACTTTTTAATTTATCATCTATAATACCTACAAAAGTATCCTCATATTTAATTCCAACTCCTTCAGTAAAAGAATCGCCAATGAATAAAATATTTTTTTTTTTGAATTCAATTTCTCTATTAGATTTATCTTTAAAACCTAAATTATTTGTAAAAATTTTATATTTTTCATAACCCCACTGATCATAAAATGATGCCATAGGTCTTAAATCATGATGATAATAAAATGATTTTATTCTATGCGCTCTATTATTATATAAGTTAGTTTTTAAATCGTTTGGTAATAAATAAAAAAAAATTACATCTACTGTTAAATAAATACTTAGGATAATAAAAAAATTTCTAGTAAATTTTAAAATCTGCATCAAATTGATTATTAACAATTATGGAATAAAGTAATATTTAAAAAAAACGATTTATGACAACGATTTTTGAGGTTTCATGTCATTTTTGTTGATACCAGCAACCTCGACTGGTTTTTTCATTGCATCTCTTCTAAAAGGTTCACCTAACTCCTGGTTTAAGATTACTTCTATAAATGTAGTAATTCCTTTTTTTTGATCTTCACATGATTTTTTAATTGCTGCAGTTGTTTCTTCCATTGTTTTAACAGATACGCCTTTTAGCCCACATGCATTAGCAACTTTAGCGTAACTTAATTCTGGATCTAATTCAGTTCCTACAAAATTATCATCAAACCATAAAATTGAATTCCTTTTTTCTGCGCCCCACTGATAGTTTCTAAATATAACCATTGTAATTGCGGGCCATTCTTCCCTAGCACAAGAACTCATTTCGTTCATACTAATTCCAAATGCTCCATCTCCAGCAAAACCAATCACTGGTGTATCAGGACATCCAATCTTAGCACCTAAAATAGACGGAAAACCATAACCACAAGGCCCAAATAAACCAGGAGCTAAATACTTTCTTGGTTTTTCAAATGTTGGGTATGCATTTCCGATTGCGCAATTATTTCCTATATCACTGGATATAATTACATCGTCTGGCATTCCTGCTTGTATTGCTCTCCAAGCTTGTCTTGGAGACATTCTATCAGAATCTCTTTCTCTTGCCTCTTTATTCCAGACTGTACCAGGATCATCATCTTCATGATCTAAACTTGTCAAAGTTTGAAGCCAAGCAGATTTTGTTTTATGAATTAAATTTTTTCTTTCTTCTCTCCCTAAGTCGCCAGCGTTTGGTGAAAGTTTTTCTAAGATTTGTTGTGAAACCATTTTTGCATCTCCACAAATTCCAACTGTAACTTTTTTTGTTAAACCTATTCGATCGGGGTTCATATCTACTTGAATAATTGTTGCATCTTTTGGCCAATAATCAATACCATATCCAGGTAATGTAGAAAATGGATTAAGTCTTGTACCTAGTGCTAAAACAACATCAGCTTTTGATATTAATTCCATTCCAGCTTTAGATCCATTATATCCTAAAGGTCCAACTGCTAGTGGGTGGCTTCCAGGAAAACTATCATTATGTTGATATCCGTTACAAACAGGTGCATCTAATTTTTCCGCAAGTTTTTTACATTCTTCAATTGCGTCACCAATTACAACTCCAGCTCCAGATAAAATAACTGGAAATTTTGCATCAGATAAAAGTTTTGCGGCTCTATCAATTGCTTCTTTTCCACCACCTTGCCTTTCAAATCTAACAATTGGGGGCAACTCAATATCTATAACTTGTGTCCAATAATCTCTAGGTACATTAATTTGTGCAGGCGCTGATCCTCTAAAAGCTTTTTCAATTACTCTATTTAATACCTCTGCCATTCTTGAGGGATCTCTAACTTCTTCTTGGTAACAAACCATATCTTTAAATAAATTCATTTGCTCAACCTCTTGAAAACCTCCTTGTCCCATAGTTTTATTGGCTGCTTGTGGAGTTACTAACAGTAAAGGTGTATGATTCCAGTAAGCTGTTTTAATTGGAGTAACTAAACCAGTGATACCTGGACCATTTTGAGCAATAACCATTGACATTTTTCCAGTAGCTCTTGTGTACCCATCCGCAATTAAACCTCCATTGGTCTCATGAGCAACATCCCAAAAAGTAATTCCTGCCTTTGGAAATAAATCAGAAATTGCCATAAAGGCTGATCCTATAATACCAAAAGAATGTTCAATACCATGCATTTGAAGAACTTTTATAAACGCTTCTTCAGTAGTCATTTTGGTCATAGTGTAGCCTTTCTAAAATCTTTTTTTATTTGTTAAAGTGCTCGATTAATATATAAGATTTACAAAATTTCAAATAAAGAAATCGTCACAATGTCTAATACAGATATAATAATACATGATGAAAAAGATAACGTTGGTGTTGTAGTTATTGAAAAAATAACACCAAATCAAGATTGTAATTGCTGGATAATGGAAAATGATAAATCAGTTTCGATACAATCAAAAGATGAAATACCATTAGGTCATAAAATTGCAATGGCTGACCTTAATGAAGGAGATACCATATTAAAATATGGTCACGATATTGGCAAAGTAGTTAAAAATATTATGAAAGGTGAGCATGTTCACGTTCATAACGTTAAAACAAAAAAGTGGTAAGTAATGGAAATTCCAAAAAGTTTTTTAGGATATAAAAGAGAAAATGGACGAGCTGGGACTCGTAACCATGTTATAATACTTCCAGTAGATGATATTTCAAATGCATGCGCAGAAGCAGTTGCAAATAATATTAAAGGTACAATAGCTCTACCTCACTCATACGGTCGTCTACAGTTCGGAGCTGACCTTGAACTTCATTTTAGAACAATGATTGGAACAGGAAAAAATCCAAACGTTGCTGCAGTTATAGTTGTAGGTATTGAACCTAAATGGACAAAAAGAATTGTAGATGCAATTGCAATGACTGGAAAACCGGTTGAAGGTTTTAGTATCGAAGGTGTAGGAGATATAGATACAATTGCAAAAGTTTCAAAAAAAGCCCAAGAGTTTTCAATGTGGGCATCAGAAAAACAAAGAGAAGAATGTCCAATGAGCGATTTATGGATTTCTGTAAAATGTGGAGAGTCAGACACAACATCTGGGTTAGCTTCTAATCCAACAGTTGGAAACCTTATGGATAAATTAGAACCATTAGGCGTTCACTTATGTTTTGGTGAAACCTCTGAATTAACAGGTGCTGAAACTGTTTGTGAAAAAAGAGGAAAGACACCAGAAGCTCAGGCGAAATTTAAAAAAACTTGGAATGATTATAATGACTTTATTCTAAAAGAAGCAACTGATGACTTGTCAGAAAGTCAACCTACAGCAGGTAATATTGCTGGAGGTCTTACAACAATTGAGGAAAAAGCTTTTGGTAACTTTCAAAAAATTGGAGGATGTCAATTTATAGATGTTTTAGAACCAGCAGAGGAACCAACAAAAGGTGCTGGTTTATACTTCATGGATACTTCATCAGCAGCAGCGGAATGTGTTACTTTGCAAGCCGCAGGTGGATTTAATATTCATTTATTCCCAACAGGACAAGGAAATATAATTGGAAATCCAATAGAGCCAGTAATTAAACTTACAGCAAACCCACTTACCGCAAAAACTATGAGCGAACACATTGATGTTGATGTTTCGAAGATCTTATCAAGAGAAATGAATTTAAGCCAAGCAGGAGATGAATTAATTAAATCAACTATTAGAGTTGCAAATGGTAGATTAACATGTGCAGAAGCTTTAGGTCATAAAGAATTTGTTATGACAAAATTATATCGAAGCGCCTAATTAACTTTTAAGTTTTATTTCTCTTTTTTTATTCCACTTTGAATAAATATTTCTAATCATTGCTGACCCAACCCCTAAAACAACTGCAAGCAGTACTGATGTGAGGCCATAAAAAATAGGCATATCTTTAGAAAAATTTAATATAAATTCACTTAATGGTCCAACCGTGTCAGAACTTAATACAACAGTTTCAGTAATTTTTTCCTCTTTAATAAAAGTATCATACGCAATTGCAATTCCTACTAATAATAAAAGTATCGCAAGAATAGTTTTAAATTCGGAACTATCAATTTTTTCTCCAATTTTTTGACCAAATTGTACACCAATTATTGACCCTAAAATTAAAACAAAAACCAAAATTAAATCTATACTACCATAATTAAATGCATGAAGAATAGTTACTATAGCGCTAACAAAAATTGTAACAAATAGAGATGTTCCAGGTATTAATCTCGTTGGCATACCAATTAGATAAATCATAGCAGGCACAAGTATAAACGCTCCACCCACACCCATTATTGCTGCTATAAAACCAACTATCAAACCAATTATAATTGGGGTGAATGCACTCTCATAAAGTTGTGATTTTTTAAATCGCATTCTAAATGGAAGTCCATGGATCCAGTAGTGTTTATGAAGTTTTTTTTTCTCTACAATTTTTTTTCTAGCTTTATCAATTTCGGAAACTCCTTGAATAAGCATAAACGTTCCAAGAATTGCAAGGATATACATATAAGCTAAGGAAATAACTACATTTATTTTACCGATATCTTTAAAATATGAGAAAGTTAATATTCCTAAAATTGTTCCTACTGTTCCGCCTATCACAATCATAAAACCCATTTTATAATCTAGAGTCCCTTTAAGATAATGAGTTGTTGAACCTGAAACTGAAGTTCCAAGTATATTACTAGCTTCATTTGGAACTGCATAAACTGGGGGTACACCCATAAAAATTAAAAATGGAGTCATTAAAAATCCTCCACCTACTCCAAATAAACCTGACAAGATCCCTACAACCAAACTTAGTCCAAAAATATATAAAATATTAATTTCTACTTGTGCAATTGGAAGAAAATATTCCATAAGGAGTAACTATTCCTCTAACAATCCAAAGTCAATAAATATGGAAGATTTTATATAAAATTTTGAGCTGTACTTAGGATTATAATTCCCCAAGCCAAAAATATAAAAAGATATAAAAACGATTTAATTATTTTGCTTAATTGATTTTCAAATAATAAAGGCAGCTTTTTTAAATTTTGATTTATTATTTGAAACATACTGGCGGGATATCACAAGTTGTATCAAAAGCAAATAATATTTTAACTCTTTAGAAGATTGTTGCTCCAAAAACCTTAATCTCATCACCTTCATCTCCAAGAACAAGTCTACCCAAAAAATCACCCGGTATTTCAGTACTAGTTTGTTTATAAAGTATTGTTATATAAAGTCCCCTTCTTAAACAACCTATCGCTTCACATCCCTCAGCTAAGCTTGAGATAAGTTTGTTGCTTGCCCACTGTTTGCCTAGTTCTACTTCATTAGCTCCATACATCATTTGAGATGACAAATCTCTTGTAAATCCACCATAATCTTTAATGTTAGATGATTTAACTAAATTCGCCCAGATAGGTTCGGCTAATTTAATAATTTCCTCATCGGATTTATCTAATAAAGCCATTTTTGTTATCTATTATGTTTAAGAAGCTTCTTTTTTCTCTTTTTCATCAACAATATGATAAACAGGAGCCTTTTCCATAGTAAACTTTCCTGTTTTGGGATCTCTTCTAGATAAAGTTAAACAATGCCAATTTTCATCATCTAGTTTCATATAGTCCCCTCTATAATAATAACCTGGCCAACGAGTTTCTTGTCTAAACAGGGTGTGCTCTGTAACACATTGGGAAGTTATAGTTCTGTGTTTAAGCTCCCAAGCTCTCATCAGTTGGTGATAATCCTCAGCTCCAACATTTTCTAAATCTTCCTCAAGCCATGAAAGTAGCTCTAGCCCTTTTTTAAGAGTATTCTCGTTTGTCATATAATTATAGCTAATGCCACCTACATACTCATCCATAATTTTTTGTAGTCTTTGCAAACCTTGGATTGGAGAAATGTAGCTCGGTGAAACTGTTCCTCCAGTTATTTCGTTTCTACCAACAGTATAATTTTCTAGAGGTTTATAAATAACCTCCTTGAAATCATCACATTGTTTATCGCTTACCTTAATATCCTTTGCTTTTTGATCTTCTATATATTTCACTGCAGCTTTTGCAGCCAATCTCCCCTCTGTAAATGATCCAGATGAGAACTTATGTGCACTTCCACCTACCGTATCTCCAGCTCCAAATAAACCCTCTATTGTTGTCATTCTATTATATCCCCAGAAATATTCAGGTGGAGATAAATCCTCTGGTCCGCTTACCCATGCTCCAGAACATGTAGCATGAGATCCCATCACATAAGGTTCAGATGTTGTTAATTCAGGGTTTGTATACTTTGGATCAATATTTTGAGAAGCCCAAACCACTGCTTGTCCAACTGTCATACCTAAGAAATTTTCCCATCCAACTGTTTCTAAGTGTGGATCCTGGAAAGCTTCTTTTGTAACCATATGAATTGGTCCGCCACCGGCCATCGTCTCTTGTATAAATGCATGATTTCTTAGGCATGTAGGAGTAGGATGATGATCAATATACTCACCGACTAATTCTTTGGTTTTTTCGTACCATTTCTTCTCATAATTTTCTCCATTTGCATTTTGAGTGTATGTTTTTAAATGTAAGAAATATGCACCAACTGGACCATAACCATCCTTAAATCTACATAAAACAATTCTATTTTCCATTTGGGTCATTTTTGCTCCGGCTGCGATAGGTAATGCATATGCTGATCCATTACTCCAAGGAGCGTACCAAGTTCTTCCCATTCCTTCACCAACTGCTCTTGGTTTAAATATATGTGAAGCGCCTCCTGCAGCAACTATCACCGTTTTGGATTTAAAAACATGGTAGTCTCCAGTTCT
>CACEQR010000007.1 GCA_902561765.1 uncultured Pelagibacteraceae bacterium
TTTTGCATTATTTGCAAGTTTGGTAATATTTTTTGTTAGCGGAGATGGAAAATTTAATACTTTTACAGATCCAACTTTACAATTTATTGTTAGAGAATGGTTTACTAACCCAGTAGAGGCATGGCCCTATGTTTTAATTATGGGAATAGTTGCTTCGATTTCGTTTTTTTGTGTATTTACTGCTTATAGCATTGCCTCACCATCGGTTGTTTCATTATTTGAGTATTCATACATAGTGTTTGCAATGGTAGCTGGTTATATATTATTTGAAACAATACCAGTGCCAAGAACTTTTCTAGGTGCATCAATAATTATTGGTGCTGGCGTATATATTTATTTTAGAGAAAAAGTCCGAGGACAAATGATTGCTACAGATACACCAGCGAATAGATGATAAGAAAAAATTATATTCCAACAATAAATATAAATCCTATTCTAAAAAATAACTTCAATTCAAAAGCAACATTAAAAATTGCAAGGGAAATTGAAAAGGCTTGTGTTGAGGTTGGTTTTTTTCAAATAGTTGGTCATGGAATAAAATTAAAAAAAATAAATAAAGTATGCAAAATCGGAGAAAATTTTTTTAAATCAAATAAGAACAATAAATTTAAATTGGCTCCAAAGAAATGGAATAAAAGGAGTAAAAATATTTATCGAGGATATTTTCCAAATGATGTTAATGGAAAAGAAGGATTAGACTTAGGTGACTTAAAAGTAACAAAGGATTTTTCAAAAAAAACTAGAAATCAATACATCGAGCATTTAAGTATAGAGAGGTCATTTAATAAGCAATCTATTGCAAAACTAGAAGATTATTTTGAAAATTTATTTAATTTAAGCGAAACTCTTTTTAAAAGTATTATAAAACTTTATAAAAAAGACCCCAATTTATCTAAAAAAGCCTTTTCGAGATTAAAAACACTTAGCACTTTAAGATTTAATTATTACCCAAATCAATCTAAACCAGTTGAAATATCTAAAGAAGATGGGGTTGCACTTGGATGTGAAACACATGTTGATAGTGGTATTTTCACAGTTTTATATCAAAATAAAAAAGGTGGTCTCCAAGTTCAAAACCGAAAAACAAAAAAATGGCATGATGTTCCTTTCAATAAAAATGCCTTGGTAGTTAACACAGGTAGAGCGCTAGAATATTTAAGCAAAGGCAAGTTTAAAGCAACAAATCATAGGGTATTGTGGAATAAGCAAAAAAGGCTCTCTGTTCCTTTCTTTTTTGAGCCTTCTTATGACTTTAAAATGAATCTTTCCTTTTTAAATAAGCGAAGATTTAGTAACGGTGGCATCAGATATGATAAATTTCTAAATAAGTCTTTAAAAAAATTCGTTGAATATCAAAGATAAGAATAATAATATTGTCATATAAAGCGATACATAACTCGTCGTAAAATCTTATACGAAAGTGGGATCGGTCGTCTTTAAATTAATTTTTAAAGGAGGCTTTAATGAAGTTTGGTTATTTTTGTAATACCACCAATTGGACTCATAAACCATATCACCAGCTATTAGATGAGACTAAAGAAATCACAGAATTTTGTGATCAAAATAATTGGAATTCAATATGGTTTACAGAACATCATTTTAATCATGAGGGAATGGAATCTTGCACAAACCCTTTAATGTTAGGAGCAGATGCTGCAGCAAGAACAAAAAATATAAGAATAGGACAAGCTGCAAACGTAATTACTTTTCATAACCCAATAAGATTGGCAGAAGATATTGCAACACTTGATCAACTTTCTAAAGGAAGAGTAGAAGTTGGTGTTGCCAGAGGAGTTTATGGTCGAGAAGCAATAAATCTAAATAAAGAAGCAGATTTAAAAGATCAGGCAAAAAACTTTAGATTGTTTGCAGAGACATTAGAAATTTTAAAAAAAGCTTGGTCAGAAAAATTTTTTAATCACGAAGGAGAGTTTTACACTTATCCATCACCTAACTATGTATGGCAACATGATATGAGTCCACCTAGTGAAGAATTTATGAATATGGAAGATAGTACTATGAAAAAAATTAGTGTTCTGCCTAAGCCGTACCAAAATCCACATCCTCCAATACATCAAGTTGTAGATGGTATAAGATCTATTGAGTGGGCTGCAGAAAATAATATTAATGTAATTATGTGGATACCTACTGTTAAAGCACTCAAATTAAGATTTGAAGCATACAAAAATAAAAGATCAGAAGTTACTAAAAAAAATGTTCCTTTAGGAGAAGGAGTAACTCTTGTTAGAGATATGTTTGTTGCAGACACAATGGAAGAAGCTAGAGAGAAAGCTGGAGAACACATGGTAAATTATATGAGATGGGTTTGTCATTGGAGAGGCCTAGGAAATCATATGGATCCAGGTGAAGAACTCCCACAAACAAAAGGTAAATTAGATCTTCTTAATTATGAGTTTTTACACAAGAGAAATATGTTATTTGGAACTCCTGAATATGTAACAGATAAGATTAAAGAACTTCAATCAGAGCTAAATCTTCAAAATCTTCAAGTCTGGTCTAACTTTCCAGGTGTTAAACATGAAGATTGTATGAAAAGTATTAAATTATTCACTGAAAAAGTAATGCCCAACTTTAAAGATGATCTAGATACTGAAGTTAAAAAAGTATCGTGATTAAATCCAAGAATACCTTGACCGGTGGTCAAGCGGCAGTCAAATCCCTAAAAAAAGAAAAAGTAAAACACGTCTTTGGTTTAATTGGTTCTGCTACAATGGAAATGTTTGATGCGTTGTATCATGAAAAAAAAATTAAATTTATAGGTGTGAGAGATGAAAGAACAGGAACTCACATGGCTGATGGTTATGCAAGGGCTTCTAATCAACCTGGTGTTATTATTGCTGGGCAAAACGGCCCAGGAGCAACTAATCTTGTTACAGGTATTGCTCAAGCAAAAGCTGCATTTTCACCAGTAGTATCAATCGCAGGCTTATATTCTACAAAAGATAAAATGGAAGATGCTTTCCAAGGACTTGATCAACAGTCACTGTTTAATCCTATAACCAAAAAAACCTGGACTGTAAAAAAGGCAAGCCATATTCCAAAAGCTTTTAGCGATGCCTTCAATCTTGCAATGTCACCACGGAGAGGTCCAGTTTGTATTAATCTACCAAGAAATGTACTTTCAGATACTTCAAAATTTAAAATCAATGTAAATAAAAAGTCTTTTAAAATTGAAAGTAATTTAAAAAGCAAAAAAGATTTAATTCAGAAAACAACAAAACTTATTCTCAATTCAAAGAAAACTGTAATTGTTGCTGGTGGAGGTATAAAATATAATTCAAAATTTAAATCTGTAACTGATCTTGCTGAATTTTTAAATGTTCCAATAGTAACAGCCGCTGGACACGGAGATGCGATACCATTTAGTCACAAACTAAATGCTGGACAAATGGGGCCAAGAGGCAATTTAGTTGCTTCAAGACTGGTTAAAGAAGCAGAACTTATTATTGCATTAGGAACAAGACTTGGTTTTAATTCTACTTTCTATTCCTACGATAATATAAACAAGAAAGCTAAAATTATTCAAGTCGAACTAGAAAAAAAAATGTTAGGAAGATATTTTCCTATTAGTATTGGTATTCATGGCGATGCTGCAAATGTGGCAAATCAAATATTGAATGATTTAAAAAAACAAAAGAAAATTTTAAGTTATAAAGAATGGACAAATAATTTTTTATTAGAAAGATCAAATTTTTTAATAAATAGGGATAATATGAAATCTAAAAATTATCCAATACAACCAAATGGACTATTTAAAGAGTTAAGAAAAGTTCTTCCTAAAAATTCAGCTATCACACTTGATGCTGGTACACTTTGCCTTCAAGCTACTGATGCTTTAGAGTATTACAATCCTCCTTCTCTTTTTACTCCTTTAGATTTTGGATTAGTAGGTTTTTCATTTGCTTGTGGTTTAGGCATTAAGGTTGCGAAACCTAATAAAACTGTAGTTAGTTTAATGGGCGATGGTGGATTTGGCATGACTATTTCAGAATTAAGCACTGCCGTAGAGCATGGAATAAATACAATTACAATAGTTATGAATAATAAAAGTTGGGGTGCCGAAAAGGCTTACCAAAAAGATTTTTATGGTGAAAGGTATTTGGGCGCAGATATTCAAAGTCCTCCTTTTGATGAGGTTGCTAAACTTTATGGTGCAAAAGGAATTAAAGTGAAAAAATTATCAGAGGTAAATCAAGCTGTTAAAAGTGCACTTAAAGCAAACAAACCAGTTGTTATAGATGTTGATGTAGATCCAAAAGCATTATACAGTTTTAGAAGAGATAGCTTTACACATCGTATTAAAAAATGAAATTAAAATTAAGAAAATTTAATAAATTTGTAGACAAAACTTTTATTGAGGGTGGAAAAGAAGCTAAAGATCCAGTTTTAATGGTTTCTGTAGCAGCAGTTTTTAAAAATCCTTGGGATGGGAAAGGTTTTGTAGAAGATTTAAAACCCATAATTTTAGATCTAGCTCCAAAACTTGGAGATTTACTTGTCCCAGAACTAATTAAAGAAATAGGTTCTCCTGATAAAATATTAGCATATGGAAAAGCCGGTGTAGTTGGATTAAATGGAGAAATTGAGCATGCGTCTGCTTTCATTCACACATTGAGATTTGGTAATAAATTTAGAGATGCAGTCGGTGGTACATCTTACCTAAGTTTTACGAATACAAGGGGTCCTGCCGGATCAAAAATATCAATTCCAATGATGCATAAAACTGACTCAGGTTTAAGACCTTATTATTTAACACATGAGTTTACAATACATGATGCTCCATTTGATGATGAAATTGTAATCGCAATAGGAGGGGCCTCAACTGGAAGAGCACATGCAAGAACGGGTGATAGGTACCAAGACATGAAGGAAATGGGCATTGAACCAAAGTAATAATGATCAATGCAACAGACTCTAAAGGTACATTCTATATATTAAATAAAAAAGATAGAACTCCAATCATATTTATCCACGGTGTGGGACTTGATCACTCTATATGGGACCCACAAATAAATGAATTTGATAATACTGTTTTAATTTATGACATTCTAGGTCATGGCAAAACACCTTTAAACAAAAATGATTTAAGTTTCGATGACTTTTCGGATCAAATAATAAACTTAATTGATGAATTAAAATTTAACAAAGTTCACTTAGTTGGTTTTTCTATAGGTTCATTAATTGCAAGAAATTTTGCCACAAGATTTAATGATAGATTGGCCTCTCTCACACTTTTGTGTTCTATATTTAATAGATCTGTTAAAGAGCAGAAAATAGTAAATGATAGATTTGAACAAACCAAAAAAGATCATAAACTTACTAAAGACGCTCTTAAAAGATGGTTTACAGAAGATTTTTTAAATAAAAATCCAGATATCTCAGATAAAATTTTCACTATTCTTCAAAACAATAATATGAATAATTTTATAAAGATCTATTCCTTATTTGTGAAACATCAAGACAATGAAAAATTTGAAAACATTAATACTAAAACTTTGGTGATAACGGGTGAAGGTGATGTAGGATCAACTCCAGAAATGTCAATTAATTTAAGCAAAAAAATTAAAAATTCCGTTGTAAAAATTATTCCTAAAGGAAAACATCTCTGTAGTATTGAATGCTCAGATGATGTAAATAATACAATAAAAGATCATATACAAAATGCCTGAATTAAAAAAATATAAAATGTTTATTGGAGGAGAATGGGTTGACTCTGATACTAAAAAAACTTTTGAAACATTAAACCCAGAAGATAATAAACCATGGGCTGTTGTTCCAGAAGCAAGTGCCAATGATGTCGATAAAGCAGTTAAAGCTGCTCAGAAAGCTTTTGAAGGGGATTGGCCAAAAATATTACCGAGAGAAAGAGCTAAATTTTTAAGAGCTATTGCAAACAAACTTAGAGACAATGCAGAATTGCTTGGCAAAATTGAAACAATTGATACTGGAAAGCTTTTTAGAGAGACGAACAAACAAGCAAACTATATAGCAGAATATTATGACTACTACGCTGGTATGGCTGATAAAGTTGAAGGTACTGTTCTTCCAATAGACAAACCAAACATTCAAGCAATAACTTCAAGAATACCTATAGGTGTTATTGCAGCAATTGTGCCATGGAACTCCCAAATGTTTTTAACAGCAACAAAACTTGCTCCTGCTCTAGCTATGGGAAATACCGTTGTAATTAAATCCTCTGAGCTTGCCCCTGCTGTGATGTTTGAATTTGCAAAACTTATAGAAGAAACTGGTATTCCAAAAGGAGTAGTAAATGTGATTACGGGTTTCGGAGATCCATGTGGCAAAGCTTTAACTACACATAATTTAGTTGAGAAGGTTGCCTTTACAGGAGGGCCTGAAACTGCAAGGCATATTATTAGAAACTCTGCAGAAAACTTGTCTGAGGTTAGTTTAGAATTAGGCGGAAAAAGCCCGGTTGCGGTATTTGATGATGCTCATCAAGAAAATGCTATTAATGGTATTACTGCAGGTATTTTTGGAGCGAGCGGACAAAGTTGTATTGCAGGTTCAAGGCTGTATTTGCAAAATGGAATTTATGATAAGTTTCTTGATAAACTTATAAAAAGAGCTGAAAAAATAAAAATAGGTGCACCTATGGATCCAGAAACTGAAATGGGTCCTTTAAGTAACTTTAAGCAATTAGAAATTATTGAAAAAAATATAAAAAAAACAATAGAACAAGGTGGAAAAGTTAGATGTGGTGGTAAAAGACATCCGTTTTCTAATGAAGGTTATTATTTTCCTCCAACAATAATTGAATGTGATAACCATAATCTTCCGACTGCTGAAAATGAATTATTTGGGCCAGTTTTATCTGTAATGAAATTTGATGATGAAAAAGAAGTCATAGAAAAAATGAATGACAATCAATATGGGTTATCTTCTGGTGTATATACCAGTGACTTTGCTAGAGGTTTAAGAGTATCTAATGCTATTAGGGCAGGAATAACATTTGTTAACACGTATAGATTAATTTCACCTTCTGCACCTTTTGGAGGAATTAAAGATAGCGGATATGGAAAGGAAGCGGGAATGGAATCAATTAAAGATTATACTAGAGTAAAAACTACATGGTATTACACATCTGATGAACCAACTTTAGATCCTTTCTCTATAAGATAATATTTGTCAACTAAACACACATTACTTATTTTATTTGTAGTTTTTTTATTGGGAAGTGCTTATCCAACAGGAAAGCTTGGATTAAATGACTCAATTCCTCCAGTTCTTTTTGGAGCTTTAAGAATGGCAGTTGTATTTATATGTTTAGTTCCTTTCTTTAAATTTTATATTCCTGAAAAAAAATTTATTATTCCTTTAATTGGATTTTCAATCTGTTTTGGTGTTGCAGTAAATATGTTTTTGTATTTATCTATTAATGCCTCAAGCATACTAGCTCCAATAACAATAGGTGCTCAGCTTTCAATTCCGTTTGGAATAATATTAAGTTCTATATTTTTAAATGAAAAAATAAGTTACAAAAAATGGCTTCTTATTATGACATCATTTTTTGGAATTGTAATTCTCGCTTTTGATCCAAAAGTTTTAGAAGAAATAATAGGATCGCTCTTAATTTGCGCTATGGCCTTTTTTTATGGGTTGTCACAAGTTTTTTCAAGATATCTAAAAGATTTAGATGTTAAGTATACAAATACAATAATGAGTTTCACAGGATTTGTAATTTTAACTATATTATCATCAGTATTTGAAGGTAATACTTTTCAAACTATAAAAAATATTAGTTTAGAAAGCTGGTTTACAGTTTTGTATGCTGGAGCAATTATTTCCCTACTTGGACATTTAATGATGTTTTATTTATATAAATTTTATCCTCTTGATATGGTTTTACCTTTCTATGCATTATTCCCAGTCTTTGGTTTAATACTTACTTTTTTTATTTTTGGTGAGATTCCATCTTTCATCACGATATTAGGTGGAATAATTGTTATAACTTCTGTATTTTTTGCCCAAAAAATGAGATAATTTTCCCATTGAAAATTAAAACTAATAAGATTTAATTTTGTTTATATAAATTGTTAACAATTAGAGGGAATATATGAAAAAACTAGTATTGGCGATGTTTGTATTTGTTTCTTGCTTTGCATCAAAAGCATATTCAGATGGACATGGCATAAAAATGGGAGTTATTTTAGGATTTACAGGTCCTATTGAGTCCCTAACTCCAGCGATGGCTGCTTCAGCTGAGCTTGCTTTCAAAGAAGCTTCAGACTCAGGTTCGCTACTTGGTGGAAAGAAAATTTCTGTTGAAAGAGCAGACTCAACTTGTGTTGATTCAGCTGCCGCAACAGCTGCTGCTGAAGGTTTAATATCTGGCGGTGTAGTAGCAATTATGGGTGCTGACTGTTCTGGTGTAACTGGAGCTATTGCAACTAATGTTGCTGTGCCAAATGGTGTTGTTATGATTTCGCCATCTGCGACTTCTCCAGGATTAACTGATCTTAAAGATAATGGATTTTTCTTTAGAACTGCTCCATCAGATGCAAGAGGAGGTCAAGTATTAGCGGATATTACTAAAGACAGAAAAGTTAAAAGTATTGCAGTTACTCACACAAATAATGACTATGGAAAAGGTTTAGCAGATGTATACGTTGCAGCTGTTAAAGCTCATGGGATAAATGTAACAGTTGTAACTGCTCACGAAGAAGGTAAAGGTGACTATGGTGCCGAAGTTGCTACATTAGCAGCTGCTGGTGGAGATGCTTTAGCTGTATTGGGTTACTTAGACCAAGCAGGTGGAAGTATTATTGATGGTTCATTAGATTCAGGTGCATTTGATGTATTCGTATTATCTGATGGTATGATCGGTGACTCTTTAACAGACAGATTTGGTAATGATTTAAATAAGTCTTTTGGATCACTGCCAGGATCAATGGGTAAAGGCGCTACAATATTTAAAGATGTTGCTGGTGCTGCAGGAATTGACTCCTCAGGTCCTTACACTTCAGAGTCTTATGACGCTGCAGCTTTGATCGTTTTAGCAATGCAAGCTGGTGGTAAAGCTGATAGAGCAACTGTGCAAGCAAATGTAATGTCAGTTGCGAATGCCCCAGGAACAAAAATTTATCCTGGCGAATTGAAAAAAGCTTTAGATTTATTAGCTAGTGGAAAAGCTGTAAATTATGAAGGAGCTTCAAGTGTAGAACTTACAGATGTTGGAGAAGCATCTGGTGCCTTTATTGAAAAAGAAATTAAAGGCGGTAAGTTTAAAGACAAAAAACAAAGATAATACTTAATTATTTAACTCCAGCGATGAAAATCGCTGGAGTTTTTTTTTATCCTAAAATATTAATTAATACATAAATACTAAGCGCTGACATAAATAAAATTATCGATATATTTATAATTTTCCAAACTTTATTGCTATTTATGTAATTAGATAAGAACTTAGATAAGTACCCCAATATAAAAAAAAATATTATTGAAGAAAGAGTTGCACCAAATCCAAATAATAATTTCTGATAAGTAAAAAAACTTTTCGAAAAGTTTCCTAAAAAAAATACAGTATCAGAATAGACATGTGGATTTAAATAAGTGAAACCTATAGTTTTAATTATTACAGAACTTAGACTTGCTGTTTCGTTTTTTTGATTTATTTCAAAATTAATACTTATATTTTTCATTTTTTTCAAAATAAAATGAATTAAAAATAAAAATAGAAGAATATTTAGAATTAACTCAACTAAAGGTGAAAAAAAACTTTCAAAATAATGAAATATGAATATTCCTAAAAAAATAAGAAGAAAATCTGACAATGCACAAATTGCACATACAATAAAAACAAATTGTTTTTTTAAACCTTGCTCAATTACAAATATATTTTGAGCGCCAATAGCTAATATTAAACTCAGTCCTGTAAAGAACCCTAAAATAAAAAAACTCATTATGAATTATTGTTTAATAATTTTTTCTGGAATTATTCCTTGAGGTCTAAATCTCATTATCAAAAGAAGTCCAATACCCACCAATAAAAACCTAAAATATGGTGCACTATTTATTAAATGAATTTTAATCTCATTCGTTTCAGGTAAATGAGCTGTAAATAAATTTATGAAGAATAAAGCAATAGGTGCTGCTTCTACCCACAAAAACCATACAACAAATCCTCCTAGAATTGCTCCAAAATTATTTCCAGTACCACCGACAATTACCATAACCCAAATTACAAATGTATATCTCATAGGTCTATAGCTACCTGGAGTAAATAGCCCATCATTAGTTACCATCATGGCTCCGGCAATTCCAACTATTGCAGATCCTAGAATAAATATAAACAAATGTTGTTTAACTACATTCTTACCCATTGCACTTGCGGCTTCTTCATTATCTCTGATTGCTCTCATCATTCTACCCCAAGGTGAATAAAGAGCTTTTTGAGTAATTATTAATAAAATTATAACTACAACTAAAAACATACCCGCAAAACAAAGTTTTACATAAACAGACGATGCATCAATTACTAATTGATTTAAAATATCTTGTCTCTCCGACAACGAATTTGCTAAATCTAATTTTGCTGAGTGAAATTTTTCAACTAAATTTATAAACCAAGGAGAAGTTTGAAGGTCAATTTCGTAAGGAGCTGGTCTTTTTAATCCAATAACATTTTTTACACCTCTCGCTAACCAATCTTCATGTTTAATAATAGAAACAACAATTTCAGCTATTAATAATGTAGCAATAGCTAAATAATCTGCCCTTAATCCTAATGCAACTTTTCCTACAACAAATGCTAACCCTGCAGCAAAAAGTCCTCCTACTATCCATGAGAATAAAACTGGTAACCCAAGTCCTCCAAGAAACCCTGTCTTCGCAGGATCAACAGCCTCTATTTGTTCAATTGCAGGTCCAGCAATTATTTTTATTAGAATTAATCCAACAATAATTACTCCAGCTATTAAATAATTTCTTTTGTTAGATTTTTGAATATTTTTTAAAATATACCTTGTAGAAAAAATCATTAATATAATTATTCCAAGGCAAGTCATCATATTAACTCCTCCAACACTCCAAGCCTCAGGGACAGGAGCTACAGATACTAATACAACTGCCAAACCACCTAATGCCGTGTAACCCATGATTCCAAAGTTTATTAAACCAGCATAACCCCATTGAATATTTGCTCCCAAAGTCATTACTGCAGAAATCATACAATAATTAAAAATTGTTAGTGCAATGGACCAAGACTGGAAGATACCAACTAAAATAATTAAAAGCATCATTATCGAATATGCTACAATTATATTTAAATAATTTCTCATATGCGTTTTCCTTCAAATATGCCTGACGGTCTAAATATTAAAACAATAACTAGTATCGAAAAAGAAATCGCAAATTTGTAATCAGTTGATAATAACTGCATCAATGAATTTGGTTCTAGAGACTCTGGCAAAATATAAACCAAAAATCTTTTATATGCATAAGTCAAAAATATTTCAGCAAATGCTATAACATAACCACCAAAGAATGCTCCGTATGGATTTCCTATTCCACCTACTATAGCAGCAGCAAAGATAGGTAACATGTTATTAAAATATACGAATGGCCTATAACTTTTATCTAAACCGTAAAGAATCCCACCAATTGTTGCTAATATTCCAGCTATAATCCAAGTAATTAGAACTACTTTTTTTGGATCTATTCCAGAAAGAAGTGCTAAATCCTCATTATCTGAGTAGGCCCTCATACTAGTTCCAGTTTTAGTTTTATTTAAAAACCAAAACATAATAGCAACAACAATAATAGTAACTACAATTGTTATCATTTGTGTAGATTTAATTGTCAAACCTTCGGCAAGACCTGTCATTTCTTTAAATTCAGTTGCTTTTAAAATAAATTTTTCACCATCTAAGAATCTGCGATCTGTAGGTCCAATTACAATCCTTATGACTGCTTGGGTCACAAACATTACCCCAACACTAACCATAGCAAGCTGTACTGGTGGACTTTTTTTAATTCTGTAATATTTAAAAACTGTTTGATCTATTAACAGCATGTATAAAATCATCATAAAAATTGCAAAAGGAATAGTGAGCAAAGCTGTAGGCAGAAAACCAAAATTAATTCCAATAGATTGGAAGTAATAAGTCAAAAGCACAGCAAACATTGTGCCAAATGACATCATGTCTCCAGTTGCAAAGTTAGCAAATCTTAAAATACCGTATATTAATGTTACAAAAATTGCTCCAAGAGCTAATTGAGAGCCATAAGTTAAGGCTGGAATAATTGTATAATTCAATAAAACTATTACTGCATTAATTAAATCCATACTAAGCTCCTAAAAAAGATCTCCTAACTTCTGGATCATTTAATAATTCCTTGCCAGACCCCTCAAATTTATTTTCACCAGTTACAAGCACATATCCTCGATCAGAAATGCTTAAAGCCTGTTTTGCATTTTGTTCGACCATAATGATTGCTACTTTTGTATTTTTAACTCTAATAATATGTTCGAATAATTCATCCATAACTATTGGTGAAACTCCTGCTGTAGGCTCATCTAACATAAGAACTGATGGTTTAATCATTAGAGCCCGTCCCAAAGCTACTTGTTGTCTTTGCCCTCCTGATAATTGTCCAACTACTTGATCTTTTTTTTCTCTTAAAATTGGAAATAGATCATATATTTCTTCGATAACATTATTAATATTATCTGTTCTTAAAAAAGCACCAACCTCTAAATTTTCTTTTACAGTAAGTTCTGCAAAAACATTTCTAGTTTGTGGTACAAATGATATTCCCTTTTTAACTCTTTCTTGAGGAGTTAGTTTAGAAATATCTTCTCCATCAATTGAAATATTGCCTGATTTAAGATTTAATAATCCAAGCATTGCTTTCATTGCTGTAGATTTGCCAGCTCCATTTGGTCCAAGTATTGCAACTATCTCACCCCTATTAACATTAATAGTACATGAGCTAATAATATCAGGACCATCGCCGTATCCTCCTGTCATTTTATTTCCCTCAAAAAATGCCATTTACTTCTTTCTACCTAAATAACTATCTATAACTTTTTCATTTTTCTTAACTTCATCTGAAGTTCCCTCAAAAAGAACAGAACCTTCAGACATTACAATGACCGGATCACACATTCTGCTTATAAAATCCATATCATGCTCAATCATACAAAAAGTATAGTTTTTTTCTTTGTTAAGTCTTAAAATTGCTGTCCCTAAGTCTTTTAATAATGTTCTATTAACGCCTGCTCCAACTTCATCCAATAAAACAAGCTTTGCATCCACCATCATTGTTCTTCCAAGTTCTAGCAACTTTTTTTGGCCTCCAGATAAATTACCAGCACGTTCATTGGCGAGATGTTTAAGATTTAAAAACTCGGTTACTTCGTATGCTTTTGCTCTAATTATATCTTCTTCTTGTTTAATTAAGTTTGGTTTTAAAAGGGCATTTATTAAAATTTCCCCACTTTGGTTACCTGGCACCATCATTAAATTTTCAAGAACAGTCATATTTGAAAATTCGTGAGCTATTTGAAAAGTTCTTAGTAAACCTTTTGAGAAAAGCTCATGAGATGGGACGTTTGTTATTTCTTCTTTATTAAATAATACTTTTCCATCTGATGATTTAAGATTGCCCGCTATAAGGTTAAATAGAGTAGTTTTGCCTGATCCATTCGGACCAATTATTCCTGTAATTGAACCTTCTTTTATTTTTAATGAGCAATTTGATACAGCTGCCAAACCACCAAAATATTTTGATAAGTTATCAATTTGCAGAATATTTGAAGCTTGCTGCATGTAAAATTATACTTTATTTAATCTTTTAAGAATACTATTTAAGGTTTTATTAGTAGCTTTATAGAAACCAGCTTTTTTTAATTCATTTACACCTTGCTCATTTAATCCTTTTGGTGTTTGAGAATCTTTGACAAGTATTTTTAAATCTCTGTTAGAATTAACTACAGCATCTTCAGAAAGCGCTAAAAAAAGAGATGTTATATATCTCTGAGCTTGATCTTTTTGAATTCCCTTTGCATTTAACCACTCAGACATTGTTCTTAATAATTCATAAAAAGGTGCCATCATTCCAGATGTTGACCAAAAATTTTTAGATAATTTTTCGTTTTTAATCTCAACAACTGTTCCAAGATGTTTAAAAAAGTTTTTAACTTTACTGTTCGGTGGATATATAGGAATTGGACCTTTTTTAAGAGAAATAGGTGGTAAAGGAATCACTCTCGAAATATTAGCTTTTACTTTTACTGCCTTCTTAATATTTTGAAGATTCATTGTTGAAATGAAACTTACAATTACCTGATTTTTTTTAAATTTTAGCTTATGTATAATTTGATTAGCCACAGTAGGTGTTACAGCTAGAAAAATCCAGTTACAATCATTTACAATATCTTGATTGTTTTTTGCAATATAAATTTTTTTAAAACTTTTTTTAAGTTGTTTTGAAATTTTTTTATTTCTTTCAGATAATATAATTTTGGTATATTTAATTTTCGACTTACAAATACCCGTGACCACTGATGAAGTAATTTTACCAGTTCCTATAAATCCAAGTTTCATAAGTGTATTTTCTACACTTAATTGTTAAAAAAGGAACCTCTTATTCTTAGTAATTCTCTTGATAAATTTTTATTTTCTTTAAAAGGTTTTCGACCATGAAGCCAAAAATAATTATTCGCCACAACAGCACTTCCAACTGGCAAAGATGTGATTATCTTATTTTTACTACCCTCAAGAGCATCAGATAGTCTTTGTAAAAACAATCCTTGATCCATGTTTTTTGGTTCAGGAAATTGATCGATGTAGGAAATAATAGGTTTTCCATCACTATCTTTAGAAAACACAGGGTGTTCAACTTTATAATCAATATTTTTACTTTTTGGAGATCCCCAAATAAAATTTTGCTGTCCAATTTTGTCATCTGAGAGATCAGACAAATGTTCCCAATCATCAAGATGCAGCAAAGCAGTCTCTCCCCCAATCACATTCTCCTCCTCAAGCTTTGACATTAATATCCAATCAGTTATTTCTCTCACGTAAGTTCCATCAGTATGTAAATCCATATTTATATATGCCTTACGAAGATATGAATCGCTATTATCTTCATGTTTAACGTGAAATCTTGCATAGTATTTTCCAGCCATTGAGTCGTGATTTGGATTTCCAATTAAGTGAGTTATTGCAGTTGCTAGTTTGACTAAAAATGTTTGATCTATTTTAGAAGATTTATTTTTTGGACCAATTATGAAGCAACCAGTATCCCTATCCTTAATAATTTCGTTCAAAAAATCACTTAATTTATTAGATGCAGTTTCATCTAAACTTTTTGCAATAGTGAACCTTGTAAATGGTTTATACTCTAATGCTGTAATATTAAATTTTTTAAACGGAAAAATTAATCGATCAATAATTTGATCCTCAATTTTTATATTTATTATCCTCTTAGATTTTTCATGAAAGGAAATTTCAAATCCATCTAATTTAAGAAGGTTCTTCACGAATTTATTTATTACAAATACCTATAGACTCTGGTCCACAAATTTCTCCCATTGTCCAAGTAGCGCCAATTAGATTAGCACCATCGAAATTTGCATTCAAAATATTAGATGACGTAAAGTTTGCCTCCATTAAATTGGAATTCTGAAAATTTGCATCAATAAGAGTAGATCCAGTAAAATCTGCTCTTGTTAAGTTAGCACTTGTAAAATTTGATTGCTCGAAATTTCCACCACCTAAATTTGACTCATATAAATTAGCTCTTATGAAAGATGACTCTGAAAAAGTTCCAAATGTTAAATCTGAATTCATCATTATACTTTTATCAAAATTTACTTGAATAAAACTAGCAAATGAGAGATTAGAGTTTGGTAGATAGCTTCCTTGTAAATCCTGACCATCTGAAAATTTACATTTAGTATAGTCTACTCCATCAGTTATAGGATCGTCACATCCAGCATTTGCATTACCAGAAATTATTAAAAAAAATATTATAAAAAAAAGTTTTTTCATACCGCAAAACTATTTAATGTTGCTAAAATTATAGCAGATAATATGGTCGGATAAACTAAATTTCTTTTAGTGACATAAAAAATTAATATTGATAATAAAATGACAATTATCCTTAAAATATAGTGTACATCTGAAAGATCTCCTGATGGAAAAATTAACATTCTTGAAATTAAAGCTGCAAGAGTTGAATATGCTATACAATTAAACCATTTATAAATTTTAGATGTCTCTCCTATCTTTTCTGATGTTAAAGCACCAAGAAATCTTGAAATATAAGTTGCAAGAGAAGTTACTAAAATTGCTAAAACAATATTAACTGCCATAAACCTCCCCTATAAAGTAAGCAATTGAACCAGCTACCAATCCTCCAAGTAAAACACTCCACTCAGGTGAAAAAAAATAAAAAATTGGACCTAAAAATGCGCCCAGGATAATCGCAGAAGAAAGTTGTATAGTTTTCATAACTCCTATCATTGCACACATAAAATAAATTGGATTTACTATAGCAAGCCCAATTATCATATCTTTGCTTAAAAAGTCGGCAGCATAAAATCCTAATACTGTTGAAAAAATGGCAATTAACCAAGTGGCAGTTCCTATACCAATCCAAAAATCTATTCTATATTTTCTCTCAATATCCTCATAATTACTTTTTAAAATCAACCATGATGAAACAGCTACGAAGTGACAAGATATATAATATTTCCATCTAGGTTGGCTTTCATGTTTAAGTAATGGCATAATTGAAACTGTCATTGGAAATAGTCTAGAATTTACTAACCATACTGCTAAAAAAATATTTATAAGAGACGCACCAATAAGCATTGACTCCGCCATCACTAATGATCCTGGGAGAGCGTAAGTTAAAAGTGTTGAGAAAATACTTTCTTGTATATTAAATCCTAAATTTTTTAACAAGGCACCTATAGCAATGAAACTAGCTCCTAATGCAATTGCCGGACTATCAAATTTTTTTGAGCAGACTATTCCTTTGATAAAATATTTAAAGTTTATCATTAACCGCCTAAGAATAGACGGCCAACATCTGGATTATTTAAAAGATCATCTCCTTTACCTGCAATAGCTGTTTCTCCTGAAACTAAAACATAACCAATATCAGCAAACTCTAAACCTTTTTTGGCATTCTGCTCAACCAATATAATTGTTTTTTTTTCATTTTTTTGAAGATCATCTAATATCTCAAAAACCATTTGAATATATCTTGGCTCAAGCCCAATTGATGGTTCATCAACAAGTAAAATAGAAGGTTTCATTACTAGGGCTCGAGAAATTTCTAAAAGTCTTCTTTCTCCACCCGATAATACTTTTGCAGGTTGATTTCTTCTGTTTCTTAATCTTTCATATTTTTGAAGAACTCTCTCAGCTTCTTCAAAAGACTCCTCTGTTTTATCTTTAATATAACCACCCATTAAAAGATTTTCCTCTACTGTCATATCTGGAAAAACCGAATTATCTTGCAAAATATATGCTATCCCCTCAGATTTAAGTTTTTCTGCAGGACTGAGGTTGGTTATTTCTTTTCCATCAATCTCTATTTTTCCTGAAAAGATATTTGTAAAACCATATATTGAATGCAGTATAGTTGATTTTCCTGCACCGTTTGGACCAATCAAACAAAGAGATTGTGCTTTACTTACAAATAAATCAAAATTGTGTAGTATTTCCATCTTACCATAACCAGCTGATAAACCTTTGATAGTTAGGTGAACATTTTCAGACGATAGTTTTTTTAAATCCTCTGCTATAGGAGCTTTACCAAGAACTTCGTATTGATTTGCCATTATTGAGCTCCTAAATAAGCGTCAATCACACGCTTATCATTTTTAATTTCATCAGGTGTTCCATTTGCAAGCATTTTTCCATGCGCAAGACAAAAGATACTTTCAGCTAATTGCATTATTACTCTCATATTATGTTCAATAACAAGTAGAGTAATTCCAAAATCTTGATTTACTTTTATCAATCTATCAATAATTCCATTTATTAATGTAGGGTTGATACCTGCGGTTGGTTCGTCCAGTAATAACATCTCAGGCTCATTCATTAATGCCATTGCTAATTCTAATAACTTCTGCTGACCAAATGATAAATCTCCCGCTCGTAGTTTTCTTTTTTGATATAATCCAACAAAATTTAATAAATTTTCAGCTTTTTCTGTAAGATTTTGTGGTATCTGGGAAAATATAGAAACTAAACTTTCATCGCTTGCTTTGTGACTTATAAGCATATTGTCTACACAATTCAATTTTCCATAAATTCTTGTTTGCTGAAAAGTTCTAAGCAAACCAAGTTTAGCTATTACAGGGACTGGTAATTCAGATACTTCTTTACCATTAAATTTAATTGACCCTTGATCTATAGGGTATGTTCCAACTATAGAATTAAACAATGTTGTTTTTCCAGATCCATTTGGTCCAATTAAACCTACGATTTTTCCTTTTTCAACTGACATGGATATATCAACATTCGCTTTAACCCCACCAAATGACTTACTCACATTACTTACCTCTAAAATACTCATTTAAGTGTAACCTGTGCTTTCCGATCTGCTTCATCTACAACTTCACCAAATCTCTCTGGATACTTTTCTCTCAACCAGCCCATAATCCCTTCAGGGAAATAAATAACAATTACAACAATCAAAACTCCAAGAGCAACATACTGCCAACCTAAAAAGAATGTCCAAAATCCCTCTTTAAATATATGAAATAAAGTTGCACCAATTACTGGGCCCCACAACGTTCCTTTTCCTCCTAGTATGGCCATCAAGACCATGAATACTCCCATTTCTCTTCCATCAAAAGCAACATCGGTTGAGTCTATATATCCAACTAATCCACCCATGATACCTCCAGCCAATCCACAGAAAAATGCAGAAATCATCCAACCAATAATTTTATATTTCATTGTTTGAATACCCATTGCTTCAGCTTTATCTTCATTATCTCTAATTGCATTAAGAACTAGTTTGAATCTTGTTGAGTAAATTGCTTTGACTGCAAGGAACGTGAATACCAAAACTATAAAACTACAAAAATAGAAAAACTCACCTCTTGCTTCTAATCTATCGACATTAGGAAACGGAGGTGTTGTAAAACCTTGTCCTGCTCCAATTATTTCTATTCCTCCAGAAATTTCTCCAGCCGCAACTCCTAAACCTAATGTACAAATTGCAAAATAATGTCCTCTTAAACCTAAAATCGAATAACCAATTAAACCAGCAACTATTGCTGGGACTACCGCAGCGACCGCCAAACCAACTGCAAAACCTTGAAAGAATTGAGCAGGTGTATGAACAAAAGTTTTCTCTCCACCCCCTTCAGTCCACTCTCCTAGAGGAAAAAACATTCCTACTTGAACTGAGGCACATAAATACATTCCTAGCCCATAAAACAAAATATTTCCGAAGGTATTATAACCCATTTCACCACCCTGAACATTCCATGTGATAGCTAGAATTATTAATATACAAAGAATTGATAGCTGAACTTTAAATGCTGGAAATATAAAAGGTGCAGCAATACCGAATATTAGAATAGCTCCATATAAAATAATATTTTTATTCATTATTTTAAATATTCTCTTTTTTTTGAAAGTTTAAATCTTCTGTAAACTAAAATTAAGACTAACAGTAAGAACACAGAACCAATTCTAAATTCTGTACCTAAAATATAATCTGCAAACTCCTCAAATACACCTAAACCCATACCTGACATTGCAACACCAGGTAAATTTCCAAGTCCAGCAACAATTACAATCATAAAAGACCTAATTGTATAAGGTAATCCCATATAAGGGTGAATTGTGAAAGTAATTGAAATTAAAGCTCCAGCTACTCCGCATAAAGCTGCGTTAATACCAAAAGTAGCTGCATATACCTTCTCTGTATCTACACCTAAAATCTTGGCTGCTCTTGCATTTTGAGCAGTTGCTCTAATAGCCCTTCCAAGCTTAGATTTTTTCATATAAATTACCAACCCGATAGCAAAAACAATACTTATAAATGCTGAAAAAATTTTTGAATTTGGCAATGTAACAGAGTTATCAAACAACATCGTTGTTCCATATCCTGAGTTTGCAAGAACTACATCTGCACCAAATGCAAAGTTCATTAATTGCATAAATAAAATACTTATTCCAAAAGTTGCCAAAATAGAAATAAATAGATCTCTATCTACAACTTTATTAATAACCAACTTGTAAATAATTACCCCAACAAAATACATTATTATTGGTGAAACTATCACTCCCCACGCAGGATGAATTCCATACAGATACATAAAGTATGCTATGTAACCTCCTAATATAACTAAATCACCTTGAGCAATGTTAATTATATTCATGACTCCCCATTGAAGAGCCATTCCGTAAGCTATTAGCGCAAATAAAATTCCAAGTAACAAACCATCTAGTACAGCTTGTAAAGTTAACATCGGAACTTGGAAAATTAAAAAATCCATAATTTCTAAATGCTATATAAAAAAAAGCCCCCTATTGCTAGGGGGCTAAGATTTTTTTTTATTATCTTTCAGACCACTTAGGAATTGGGTGAATTAATTCTGCTGAAGCCCATTTTAATGGAGCTACAACTTTATTTTCACATTTTCCTGCGTCATCACACATTACTTGGAAAAGTACCATTGGTTTGTCAACGTTCTGACCACCTTCGGCAAACTTAATATTTCCATAGAATGTTTGCATATTAGTAGCTGCAAGTGCATCTCTTACTTTCTTTTGATCAAAAGTATTTGCTCTTTCAAATGCATCTTTAAATACTAATAAAGCAGCTGATGACTCTGCTGATTGATATGGCGGATCATAACCAAATAATTTCTCAAAGTCTGCAGCATATGTCATACCATCTTTGAAGAAATCATCTTTGTAAGTTAATGTTTTATGCCATTGAGATGCACACAAAGCGTACTGAGAGTTCTTACCATGTTGCTTAGATAATTTTGCAGCATCACAGTGTGTCATTGCAAGCATAGGAACATCAACTTTCATTTCAGCTATTTGTCTGATTGCAGTTAATGCACCTTTCGTGTGACCTGATACAACCAAAACATCTGGCTTAGTAGCTTTAACTTTTGCCAATGTTGCTGCCATATCGTTTAGCTCTTTTGGTAGTTTATCGTCAATTATGATTTTAGATCCAGTTTCTTTCGCTGCATCTAAAATTCCTAATCTAACATCTTGTGAGAAAGCATCTTGCTCAAAAGCTTGAGCAATTCTTACACCTTTTCCACCATTTAGTTCAACAGCTGTTCTGATCGCAACATCTAAATATAAGTTTGCTGGTGCAAGCACTGCAAATAAATATTTATATCCCTTTGTAAACAAAGATCTTGATGCACCATTAGCCTCAACCATAGGAACACCATATTTTTCAGTTACAGGTGCAATTGCTTTTGTCAAACCTGAGCTGTATGGCCCAAGCATAAACTCAACTCCGTCTTGTGAAATTAATCTTTCTGCAAGTTGTGCTGCTCTTTTTGGGTTTGACTCATCATCGTAATAGATAATATCAAACTTGTAAGTTTTTCCTCCAACTTTAACACCACCCATCTCGTTAATTCTATCAACGGCCATATTGTATCCGTTTTGAGTATGAACTCCGTTAGATGAGTATTTTCCAGTTAAAGAAATTGCGGCACCTAATATGATTTTATCACCAACAACTTTTGCAATTGAGACAACTGAAGTTGAAAATAAAATCGCTATTGCAGAAACAAATGTAATTATAATGTTTTTAATTTTCATTTATCTCCTCTTATTAATTAATTAATATAAAACTTATTAAACTAAGAAATTAGTTTTTTTTCAAGTAACAGTAGTATCGCATTTGTGGCTAATATTGTTGCATAAATGCAATTATTAGAGCTATCACAATTAAGACGCACGCAGAAATTGTGTTTATGACCTTCGCGTTTGCTTTAACCCATGTAATCATTTTATTTGCCAAGATTGCATAACCAACTAAAGATAAAAAATCTAAAATTACATAAGTAGTAATTAAAATTAAAAATTGAGCAACATAGTTTGTGTTAAAATCAATGAACTGAGGAAATATAAAAGGGAAAAACATCCAAGCTTTTGGACTTGTGCCAGCAACTAAAAAACCATCTTTAAAAAATGATAATGAGCTTTTTTTTAAATTATCTCCTGAGTCAAAATCTTTTGGTCTTGATTTATATATGTCGTATGCGAGGTAAAGTATATAAACTACACCAAACCACTTAAATATATTTAGTAAAGTTGGGTTATCAGAAATAAAAGAACCAATTACAAAAATTACAAGACATGCTTGAATAATATTTGCAGTAACATCTCCTAGTGCAGTCCAAATACAATTTCTAACACCATAATTCATAGAATATGAAATAATTACAATTCTTGGAGTTCCTGGAGTAATAAACATAAACAAGATAATTTGGAGAAATAAGAAATAATTTAGTGGAAGCATGATGGATAGTCCTAAAAAACCGGGAGCTAAAGATGGCTAGATAGGACTATCTAAAAATGATAATATCATAGGTATATAAATTTGCATTATTTATTTATTTCAAGATTGCAGGAATTTTATGAAAAAAAGTCACAGGCCCACAACCAGAGTTAAAAATCCTGAACCAAAACCAGGTAGTCCAGACTGGGTCATTTGGGCAGCTTGGGCAGATAGAATTACATTTGAAGATATAGAAAAAAAAACTGGAAAAACTGAGTCCGATGTAATCAAAATTATGAGGAGAAATTTGAAACCTTCATCTTTTAGATTATGGAGAAAAAGAGTGAATTCACAAAGTATTAAACATAGGAAAAAGTTTGAATATTCAAGAAAACAAATAAGAATTAAAATAAGGAAAAATGAAATTCATAACTGGTAATATCAAAAAATATAATTATATCTAAAATATGAAAAATATAACAATGTATTCGGGACCAATGTGCGCATTTTGTGATGCTGCAAAAAGATTGTTAAAAAGAAATAATCTTGAATATAAAGTTATTGATGTATCTACAGGTCCAGAGCTTAGAGATGAAATGATTCAAAAAGCTAATGGAAGAAGAACTATACCTCAAATTTTTTTTAATGATGAGCATATTGGTGGTTATCAAGAGCTAAGAGATCTTGAAAAAAATGGTCAACTAGAAGCATCTTTAAAATAAATTAGTTCCATTCAATTAAACCTAATTGTTTTTTTGCTAATTCACTTAAGTCATTGACTGTGACTCTTCCTTTATAATTTACTTCATAATCTTCAGGAGCAAAATCAGGTGGACTTTTACCTTCAACAAATTTTTTTGATTGTTTTTTTATATAATCAATATTTTTTTGACAATAAGGTGTTGATCCAACATAAACAACGTTTGAGTAATTTTTACCTCGATGTTTCTCCTCAACTGCATGCACTACATCTGGATGCCACCAAATAGTATCTCCAGGATTCATTTTTGGAATTGAAATTAGTCCCTCTAGTAACAAACTATGATATTTTTCATTTATCGATAAAGCTTTTCCTGCTTTTGATCCACATAATTCATTTTCGGGTACATCATCTAATAAGGCTCTTGTTAAGACATATGACATTCCTTTTGCAATAGGAATCAATTGTAAAGTTCCATCATTTGGACCTTGTTCAGTTAAGGCAGTCCATCCTTGAAATGTTCTAAATACATGTGCTACTGCTGGCGACTCAAATTCAATTGTTTCATCTCTATATTTTGCATCAAATGGATTAAAATTTTCAAAGTTGTCTGAAAAAATATCATTATAAATTTTTTGATATGCTTGATCTATCCATCTTTCAACAGACCCAGCATCACAATGTGGAGATAAACCTAGCGTATCATCTCCTGGTTCTCTCCTTCTTACTCGATCTGCATAAACAAGTTCCCTATTTGGATCAAATATATTTTTACCCTCATAATTATAATTCCAAAGATTGTTCAACCATTTTTTAATAGTATCCATTTCTTTGGAATGTCTAATTTCTGATTGTGCTTTAGACCAATACAATCCAAAAATTTGAGGTTTTCCTGATTTTAAGTCGCTAAAGTATTTATCTATACCAATCTTTTTTTTTTGGTCTTCAAAATAATTATTTTCCAAGACATATTTATCTAAATCATCATTTAAATCTTCCACTTTTTTTTTATCAAAGGCATTTCTAATAATTACACAGCCACGTTTGAATATTTTATCTTTGATTATTGTTTGATCCTTAATTGAGATATCTTCAAATTCTATTTCTGGTATAACTGAACTCTTTGACTCTTTAATTATTTTTACTTCTTTTTGAATATATTTTTCAATTTTTTTAAAATTATAAACAAAATTATCTGATTTTTTTCTTAAATTAATTTTTTCAGAGATAATCTTATTTTGTATTTCAGTTAAATTCATAATTTGAAATCAATTATTTTGGTTTAAAAACTAAACAGACACCATTATTACAATACCTTTTTCCAGTTGGTTGTGGTCCATCATCGAATATATGTCCATGGTGTCCACCACAATTTTTACAATGATATTCTGTTCTTGCATATCCAATATGGTAGTCAGTTTTTATTTCAAAAACATCAGGAAGTGACTCGTAAAATGATGGCCAACCGGAGCCACTTTCATACTTAGTATTTGAGTCGAACAATTTTATTCCACAATTTGCACAATGATAACTACCTTTTCTTTTTTCAAAATTTAGTTCACTAGAACCAGGAGCTTCTGTTGCTTCTTCAAATAAAACTTTTTTTTGTTGATCAGATAAATTAGGGTTATTTTTCGTCATTTAAATATTTTGCACAATTTTTATGTAAACTTGCGTGCAATTCAACAAGTTTTTCAAAGTCTTTATTGTAACCGCCCCCTAAAACTCCACAAATAGGAATTCTTCTTTCAAAAAAGTTTCTTATAACCATGTCATCTCTTTTATTTATGCCTATGTCGGTAATGTTCAACTTGCCTAATCTATCTCCTAAATGAATATCAACTCCTGCAATATAAAATACAAAGTCAAAATTAAAATCATTTAAAAAAATTAAATTTTTTTTTAAAATATCTAAATATTCTTTGTCTTCCATGGCTTGGTCAAGCTCAACATCTAAATCACTTTTTGATTTTATAGCTGGGTAATTTACTTTCGAGTGCATGCTAAACGTAAAAACATTATTTTCATTTTTAAATATTTCTGCGTTTCCATTTCCTTGATGAACATCTAGATCAACAATAAGGATTTTATTCGCTAATCCTCTATTCAAAAGATATTTTGCAGCAACAGCTACATCGTTAAAAACACAAAATCCAGCTCCTTCATCATAAGTAGCATGGTGACTTCCGCCAGCAGTATTACAAGCTATTCCATAATTAATAGCCAATTTAGAAGCTAATACTGTACCACCTGTTGCAACTAACGATCTCTTAACAACGCTTTCAACTAGAGGAAATCCTATTTTTTTTATTAAATTTTCTTCCAGTGTTTTATTTATAATTTTTAAAATATAATTTTCAGAGTGAGCCTCTTTAAGAGTGTCTATTGAACATGGTTCAGGTTTATAAAACTTATTTACCACCTTTTTCTTTTTAAGAAAATTTGCTAATTCACTAAATTTCTTTATTGGAAATTTATTATCATCACCAATCTTTGCTTCATAGTCAGGATGATTTACAACTGGTAATTCCACTTTACTTTATTTCTCTAATAGGCTTGCCAGCCACACAAGCTTCTAAATTTTCAATCATTTGTGTAAAGAAAATCGAGTAATTTTCAGCTGTAACATAGCCTACGTGCGGTAGCAAAAGTGCATTGGGAACAAATCTAAGTTTATGACCGGCTGGCAAAGGTTCTTTATCATAAACATCAATACCAGCACCAGCAATTACATTTGTTGAAAGCGCAATAATTAAATCATCTTCATTTACGATTGGACCTCTTGAAGTATTAATCAGAAAAGCTGTTTTTTTCATTTTATCAAACTCAGCAAGTTTAAAACAATCTTTATATCTTTCTCCACCTTGAACGTGAATTGATATGAAATCTGAATTTTGAATTATATCCTCTTTGTTTGAAGGTAAAACATCAAGCTCTTTACACTTATCTAGACTAAGATTTTCACTCCATGCCATTACTTGCATACCAAAAGCTTTTCCGATTTTAGCAACCTGGGATCCAACTTTTCCCAAACCGATAAGACCTAAGATTTTCCCTTTTAATTCAATACCGAGTGTTGTCTGCCAATAACCTTGGTACATATTATCTACTTCCACTTTAATATTTCTTGCTAAGCCCAGAATTAAAGCCCATGTTAATTCGCATGTTGGATTTGAATTTATTTCAGTTCCTGTAACAATAATTTTTGCTTTTTTTGTTGCCTCAAGATCTATAGCTTTATTTCTCATACCACTTGTAGAAATGTATTTTAGTTTTTTTAAACTTTTTATTAGATTTGAACTAATTGTAGTCCTTTCCCTCATAATGAGCAGAGCTTCGAATTCTTTTAATTTTTCAATTGCATCATCCTCATTCTCAAAAGGATCACTAAAAATCTCAATGTCATATTTTGATGAAAGATTTTTCAAATCTATAAATTCTTGTGCAACGTTTTGATAATCGTCTAAAATAGCTACTTTAAGCATTTTGAGTTTTTTTATTCGAGATTGTAATACCAGCAATAATGAAAATTGCACCTAAGAAATGATAAATTAAAATTTTTTCATTAAAAATTATCATAGCCATAATAGCACCTAATACAGGCATCAAATGAAGAAAAACCCCAGATCTATTAGCTCCAATAAGCTTTACACCTTTTATCCAAAACAAAAATGAGATTAAGCCAGGAAAAAAAACAACATAAAATAAAACTAAATAAAAAGAAGGTTGTAGTTTTATTGTGCTTCCTAAACTGTAATCAAAAAAATACATAGGAATTAAAAAAATAACTCCAAAAGTTATCACAACCTGTAATAAAGAAATTGGAGATAAATTAAATTCCTTTTTTTTTAAGAGAGTTGAATATAGTGACCAAGCAAACATTGCAATTAATGCAAAAATATCTCCCTTATTAAAAGATAAATTTAATAAATTATTTAAGTTTGCCTTAGTTATTATAAACAAAACACCTGTAAGTGATAAAAATACACCGATTATTTGAAAGAAATTGGTTTTCTCAATTCTAAGTATAGAAGAAAATAATATTATCATAACTGGGACTGTGGATATCATGAGCACGCCAGTAATAACCTGAGTATGTCTCAATGAATAAAAAAGGGCAGAATTGAACACACTCACAGCCAATATCCCTAAAATTGAAAATAAGAAAATGTTATCTAGAATGATTTTTTTCTTACTCAATAATTCCCTATATGTAAATGGAAGTAAAACTATCCATGCTAAAAACCATCTATAAAAGTTTAAAGATATTGGAGGTATATCAATAATACTTGCTGCTTTACCGACTATAAAATTACCAGCCCAAAATAAACATGCTAGCACTAAGTATAAGGAAGCTAAATATATTGGGCTAAGTGTTTTCATGAAAAGAATTTAGTAAATCTGTTCTATTGTTTATAGCTTCTTTTATATTCTTTTCCTTAACATGTCCAAATCCTCTTATTTGATCAGGTATTGATGCTATTTTAACAGCTGTATCGTAGTTTGATTTATTTATTTTTGATCCAATATCAACAATGGTTTGCTTATAGTCTCTAATTAAATCTCTCTCTTTTTTTCTTTCTTCTAAATATCCAAATGGATCAAATTTTGTACCCCTTAAAAATTTAAATTTTGAAATCAATTTAAAAATATTAAATAACCATCCACCAAATTTGATTTTTATTAATTTACCATCAACTTTGCTTTTTTTACTGAAGATTGGTGGGGCTAAATAAAAGTTGTAATTAAATTCTCCTTCAAAGTTTTTATTTATATCATCTGCGAATTTTTTATTTGTCATTAATCTTGATACTTCATACTCATCTTTGTATGCCATTAATTTAAAATAGTTTTTTAAGACTGCAGTAGAGAATTGACTTCCGTTTCCTATGTTTTTGTCTATCTTTTTTGCATAGCTTACCAAATCCTCATACTTTTGTGCATATTTTGTATTTTGGTAATCTTCTAAAAATTTAAATCTATTCTCATATTTTGCATCAAAACCTTCTAATATCTCAGGTTCATCTTTAATTATGTTTATTATATCGTCTTTTAAATTTTCATAATGTCTACCGAATCGGAAAGCATCGATGTTATCTTTTACACTTGCACCATTTAATTCAATTGCTTTTTCAATTGATGAAGCTGAAATTGGTATCAAGCCTGATTGATATGCAACTCCAACATTAAACATATTAGATAAAATTGAATTACCTAAGATTTTAGATGTAATTTTGTTTGATGATATAAATTTTATATTTTCTAAACCTGTTATATTGATTAAGTTGTTCCGCATTTCGTCGAATGGTAAGTAAAAATCTTTATCCCTTGTAAAATCTCCTGGCATAACCTCATCTGTATTGACTATTAATTTTGAAATTTTTTTGTCCAAAGTTTTTATTATTTCTAAATCATTCGATACAAGTAAATCAAACCCCAAGAGCAAGTTTGTATCTCCATAGGATAATCTAATTGCTCCAACATCCTCTGTTTTTTCAAAAATTCTTAAGAAACTTTTTACAGCTCCGCCTTTTTGAGCTAACCCAGTCATATCTAGAACTCCAGATCCTTTGCCGTCTATTTGGGCAGCTGTTGCTAGCACTGCTCCAATTGTAACAACTCCAGTTCCTCCAATACCAGCAATCATTATTCCATAAGATTTATTTATTTTGGGTAATTTTGGCTCTTCAATTTTTGAATTAATTTTATTAATTAATTGATCATTGTAATTTTTTTTAAGTCTTATATCTCCTTCTAAACTTACAAAACTTGGACAAAATCCATCAACACATGAGTAGTCTTTGTTACATGATGATTGATCAATCTGTCTTTTTCTTCCATACTCGGTTTCAATAGGTGCAATCGAAACACAATTTGATTGTATTCCACAATCCCCACATCCTTCACATAAGTCTTTATTTATGAATATTTTTTTCTTTGGCTCTTCTAGGATACCTTTTTTTCTTCTTCTTCTTTTTTCAGCTGCACAAGTCTGATCATAAATTATAACGGTCGTTCCATTAACTCTACTTAATTCAATTTGAACATCTATAATATTTTTTCTGTCATAGACTTTTGAATTTTTCGCAAAGCCTCCTGTATCTCCATATTTTTCGATTTCATCAGTAATAATTGCAATTTCTTTAACTCCCTCTGCTTCTAGCTGTTTTGACATTTGAGCAACAGTTGGTAAGCCGTCTAATGCTTGTCCACCAGTTAAAGCAACAGCATCATTATATAAAATCTTAAATGTCATTTTAGTTTTTGCTGCAACCGCATGTCTAATAGATAGAATTCCTGAGTGAATATAAGTTCCATCTCCCATATTTTGAAATATATGATCAGTATTGCTAAAAACTGACTCTCCTACCCAGGTAGCTCCCTCAGATCCCATCTGCGAAAACCCCTCATTATCTCTTTCCATATGTTCGACAAGATAAGCGCAACTAATACCTGTTATTGCCCTACTGCCCTCTGGAATTCTAGTCGAAGTATTGTGAGGACAACCTGAGCAAAAGTGTGGAATTCTTTTTAAGGAAATTTTTGAATTATTTGACTCAGTTAAAGATTTTAATTGTTTTGAAAAATTATTTATCTCTTCTGGTAATTCAAGATCTTTTATTATTTTATATATTTTTAAACCAATTTCTCCAGGATCTAAAGCACCTGATGAAATAAACAAATCATTACTGAGCTCATCTTTTTTTCCAACAACTTTTACTTTAAAGTTTTTATTAAATAGTATTTCTTTAACCTGTGTCTCAATAATTGATCTTTTTTCCTCAACTACGATGATCTTTTCTAAATTTTCTGCAAATTCTTCAATTACAGTATCCTCTAAAGGCCAAGGCATTGCAATTTTTAGGAATTTAATTCCTATTTGGTTTGCAACTTCTTTATTTACTCCAATTTTTTCAAGCCCAAGTTTGGTATCTAGATAAGATTTACCTGTACTTATTATTCCAATTCTTGGTTTTTCTGAGTCAAAGATTAATTTATTTAAATTATTTAATTTACAATACTCTTTCACATATTTTAACTTATGATGATGTAAGCGATATTCTTTTTCCTGTGCTGTATCTTTTAACCTGATATTTAGACCGTCAGATGGGTAATTTTCATTGGATATATCTTTAAGAACAACTCTGTTTTCATCTAAATCTACAGTTGAACCTGAGCTAACATTGTCATGTACACATTTAATACCAACCCAACAACCACTTTTTCTTGATAACTCAATTCCTATGATCCCATAATCTAATATTTCTTGAACTCCACTTGGGTTAAAAAAAGGTATCATTGCATCAATCATTGCAAATTCACTCTGGTGTGAAGTTGTAGAAGACTCACATATGTGATCATCTCCCATCAGAGCAATAACTCCCCCAAACTTTGAGGTTCCAGCTAAGTTGACATGCTTTAATGCATCTCCCGCTCTATCTACACCTGGTCCTTTGCCATACCAAATTCCAAATACACCATCGTATTTATCTTTTTTTCTTAAATTAACTTGTTGTGTTCCCCACAAAGAAGTTGCTGCTAGTTCCTCATTAATTCCTGGTTGAAAAAAAATATTATTTTCATTCAAGTATTTTTTATTTTTTAATATTTGCTGATCATATCCGCCTAGAGGTGAGCCTCTATATCCAGATATATAACATGCAGTATTTAGATTTTTTCTTTTATCTCGTCTTGCTTGAACAATCGGAACTCTTACTAGTGCTTGGGCACCAGTTAAAAATCTAGTCCCTTTGATTAATTTATATTTGTCTTCAAGTTTAATATCCACACTATATAACTTTACTATGCAAATCTAACAGAACTATAGGGTTTTAAATCCATATTAGTATTTTCATTTGCAATCATCCCTGACACTATTTTTCCAGATATTGCCCCTAAAGTCCATCCTAAATGGTGGTGACCAAATGAATAGTATACATTTTCATAATTTTTAGATGGTCCAATTACCGGTAAAAAATCTGGTAAAGTTGGCCTAAAACCAAGCCATTCATCTTTATGTTCTGGCAATCCATCCAGCATTTCTTTTGCATTTAAAATTAAATTTTTAATCCTATTTTTTGATAGTGAATTTTTTAAACCACCAAATTCAACCGTGCCAACCACTCTTAATCCTTGATCCATTGGGGACATTCCAAAACCTCTATTAGAGTTTACCACGGGTCTAGAAATTAAATGATCGAAATCTTTGAAATGTACATGGTATCCTCTTTCAGTATCTAAAGGAATATTTTCATGTAATTTATCTGTTAGTCTTTTTGAGAAAGCTCCACAAGCAATTACCAATTTATCAAATACAAATCTTTGAGTTTCAGATCTTAAAACTGGCTTCCCTTCATCAAAGTTAACATCTTGAATATTTAATTTAAGAAACTTACCGCCCTTTTTTATAAAGTTCTCAAATAATTTTACTAAAATTTTTTTTGGGTTCCTCGCATGTCTTGCATAATCGTAGAATACGCCACCCGAATAAATTGGTTTTAAGTTTGGTTCTAAATCATGAATTTCTTTTTTATTTACGACTTTTTGTTTTACACCTAATTCGTCTCTGATTTTAATTTCTAATTCTCTGCTTTTTAAATTTTTTTCATTCCAAATATAAAGTATTCCATTATTTTCTACCAAACCATCTAAATCTATTTCATCAAAAAGTTCATCATATGCGATCAATGATTGGTCTAAAATTTGATGCATATATTTAGCAGTGTGCATCATTTTATCTTTTGTGCAGTTAATCATAAATCTTGAAAACCAAGGGATCATTTTTGGAACATAGTTCCATTTTAATGCAAGAGGTCCTCTTGAACTCATCAACATTGCTGGAACGTCTGACAAAATGTCTGGTCTATTTAATGGAACTGAAGCGTAAGGTGAGAAGTGTCCTGCATTTCCATAAGATGCAGCATTGCCAGGTTCATCTCTATCAAATAGTATTACCTGATATCCTTTTTTTTGAAGAAAGAGAGCGTTACAAACTCCTTGGATTCCTGCACCCACAATTCCGATTTTAAAATTTTTATCAGACATTTTTAAAATATAGATGGAGTTGAGTTAAATTATATATGATATTTGATCGCGGCTGATAACAAGATATGTAATAAGTCTAATTTGATATTATTTCCTGACTATAAATTTTACAACTCATTACAATACTTAATCCAATCATAATAGAAAGCATTGATGAACCTCCATATGACATAATTGGAAGAGGTGCACCTACGATTGGTAATAATCCTACAACCATGGCTATATTAACGAATACGTATAAGAAAAGAGCTGATGAAAAGCCAAAACAGTAGAGTTTTGCAAAAAAACTTCTACAAGAAAATCCTATTTTGATAATTCTGTAAACCAATAAGGCATATAAAAATATCAGCAATAATGAACCAAAAAATCCAAATTCCTCTGAGAAAAGAGTAAATATGAAGTCTGTATGTTTTTCCGGTAAAAACTCTAGGTAACTTTGAGTACCTTTTAAAAATCCTTTTCCATACATACCACCAGATCCTATTGCTATCTTTGATTGAATAATTTGATAACCTGCACCTAAAGGATCTCTCTCTGGATTAAAAAAAGTCAAAATTCTTGATTTTTGATATGGTTTTAATATTGAAATTATAAATGGCAGAGAAACAAGAAGCATTAGTCCAGAATAAATAAAATACTTTATATTTAAACCTGCTAACCAAATAATAGCTATTCCACTCCCTGCTATTAAAATAGCTGTACCTAAATCAGGTTGTGTAATAACTAAATAACAAGGTATTAATAAAAGTATAATAGGTTGCAGCAAATATTTATAACTTTCAATATCTGAACTTTGTATCCTATGATAATATCTGGCAAAACAAAGAATAACTGCAATTTTCATAAGCTCAGATGGTTGTAGATTAAATACAAATAAATTAATCCAACGTTTAGAACCAGAAGCTGAAATTCCAAAAAAAATAACTAGAAATAAAAGCAAAAGTCCTAATAAATAAAATATATATGCCTGCCTATACCAAGTTGAAACTCTTACAAATGACAAGACTAAGAATAATAAAAAAAAAGCAACCAATCTTATTAAATGATTTTTTGTATAAAATGAAAATTCTCCATTTTCCGTTGAATAAATTGAAAAAATACTAATAGCTCCAATTATCATAACTATTAAAATTAAAAAGTAATCAACAGACTTTAATTTGTCAAAAAAAGAGTAATTTAAAGCATTTAAAGATGAGGATATCATTAGATAATCTTTAGTTCCTCTCTTTTAATTTCTCTGTCTTTATCTCTATCAATTATTTTTTTTATCAACTTCTTAGCCAAAGGTGCTGCTGCTTTACTTCCAGATCCACCGTGTTCAACTAAAACACTTATTGCATATTTTGGTTTATCATAAGGTGCAAATGCTACAAATAAAGCGTGATCTCTATTTTTATACTCAATTTCAGATGTATCTAGATCTAGTTCTCTGTCCTTTTCTGTTATTCTTCTTACTTGGGAGGTTCCTGTCTTTCCGGCATATCTATATTTTTTATCATTATGTCTCGATCTAAACGAGGTTCCAAAATGCTCGTTTGTTGATCCATACATTGCATCAAGAACAATTTTTATATTATTTGAATTTTTATATAGTTTCTCATAAAGATTTACATTTTGATCTTTTAATATATTTGCTTGAATAGGCTTGTTTTTCTCAGATTGAATTTTTGATAAAACTTCTTCATAATTAAATTTACTATCATAAATTATATTTGGTTTTATTTTAAATCCACCATTTGCCAATTGTGCAGTCATTAAACAAAGTTGTAGAGGAGTTGTTTGTATATATCCTTGACCAATTCCTGTTATAACAGTCTCACCAAGATACCAAGATTGCTCAAGAACTTGTTTTTTCCATTTAGTTGATGGAACAAGTCCTTTTTTTTCCTCCGGAAATATATTTTCTAAAACTTTTGAGCCTAAGCCGTATCTTTTTGCAATAATTGACAATTTATCAACTCCAAGCAATCTTGCTACTTCATAGAAATAAATATCACATGATTGCTTTATTGCATTTCTCAAACTCATTATTCCATGGCCATCTTTTTTCCAACAATGATATTTTTGTCCATATAATTCGTATGGATGGTCATGTCCCTTACATTTAACTTTTAGTTTGGGATTTATAATACCGTACTCTAAAGCTGCAAGAGCTACCAATGGTTTTATAGTAGATCCTGGGGAGTATAAACCAGATATTGATTTATTCACCAAAGGTCTCAGTTTATTGTTTTTGATCTCATTCCAATCTTTTTTATCTATGCCATAAGTAAATTTGTTTGGATCATAAGTTGGAGAAGATGCAAGCGCAATTATTTCACCACTATAAATATCCATTGCACAGATAGAACCTGCTTTATTTTCAAGAAGTTTTTGTGCAAGTCTTTGAACTTCTATATCAATAGTTGTTCTTAGGTTTTCTCCTTGTGTTTCCTTTTTATAACTGATTTCTCTTATTTTTTTTCCTGAGGAGTTTACTTCAAATCTTTTTATACCATAATTTCCAATTAATATTTGGTCAGTTGAATTTTCAATCCCAATTTTACCAACTTTTAAGCCAGGAACAAAATTTTCCTCAATTTTTTTATTCTTATTGATATCATTTGCGCTCGCCTCTCCAACGTACCCAATTATATGAACTAAATCATTTGAATAAGGGTAATATCTAGAAGTAGATAAAACTGGCTTAGCACCCTCGATTTCATGTAGATATAGATTTAATTTTGAAAATTTTTCCCAAGATAAATTTTCAGATACCAAGATGGAATCCCAAGGTTTAATTTTTTGTTTTTTTTCATAAATTTTACTTAATTCATCATTAGTCAAACCAATTATATTTTTTAATTTAAATATAGAACTATTAAAATCTTTTGTTTCATCTAAAGACAGATATACTTGATAAACTCTTTTATTGTCTGCAATTATATTATTATAAAAGTCTGTAATTACACCACGTTTTGGTGGTGTCTTCCATTCTCTAAATCTATTTTTATCAGACAAAGTTTCATATTTTGTTTTTTCAGATATCTGAAGGTTATATAATCTTGAAGTTATTAATCCTAATAGTCCTACTTTTGCTGACCCGAGAATAAAAAGTCTTCTATTAATAGTTTTATTTTTATCTAAATTACTGGTTCTTTTTATCATTAATACTCGCTTGAACAATATTATCAATCCAACTCAGTATTTTGGCAAGAATAGGATAAATTAGAAAGGTCGCAAACAATCCTAATAACAAGCCGTTATATACTATCGGAATATTAAATATGTATACTAATATAATATAATTTATCGATCCTACAATTAAAATTGAAATTAGAAAAAATACCCAATCATAAATTAAATTTTGCAATATAATTCTTCTTCTAACAAAAGCTGTTAACACACAAATTGACAAATACTCAATTGATGAAATGCCTAAAGGATTATTTTGAATTACATCATTTAATATACCTGCTAAAAAAATAAATCCATATCCAAGATATTCAGGTCTTTTTAAGCTCCAAAAAAAAACAATTATATAACTTATGTTAAAACTTAAATAATTGTCATCATAAGAAAAATTGTATTTTGAATTTGCAAGTACAGATGTGAATAAAATTATAACTGGAAAAATTGCAAGAAACGTTGAATAGGTTTTATTTATAATGCTCACTTTTTGTAATAAACCTTTACAAAATTAATTTGAGTAAAATCTGTAAAGTAATCTACTTTAGGCTGGTTATTATCTAAAACAATTTTTCCTATAGGTATACCTGATGAAATTACTCCATCTGATCCAGATGTATAAACAATCCCACCCTCTTCAATATTATTTTTTTCAGGCAAATATTCAATTTCACCAAATTCATTATTTCCAGTTCCTGATAAAATTGCACTTATTGAACCAGGTTCAATTACGATTGGAATTTTACTATTTAAATCACTTATAAGTAAAATTCTTGAAGTGAGATAGTTTGAGTCTACAACCTTACCAATAAAGTAAGAATCACTTCTAACTGCAGCTCCTAACTTTATTCCATGTTTAAAACCTTTATTTATAAGCAAAGATCTTAAATATGGACTTTTCTGATCTAATAACACTTTTGTTACAAAGAATTCTTCATTGTAAAGATTTTTTTCATCTATTAGTTTTTTTAATCTTTGATTTTCTTCTTTAAAAAAATTATTTTCTAAAATTAAGTTTTTACTTTTTGTCTCTACTGTTTTTAACTTTTCGAATTCATCGTACATATTAATATGATCTATTAATGATGAATATGTTTTTGAAATTGATTTGAAAGGAACTGAAGCAATATATGAAGACTTTATAATGATGTCTTTAGTAATCATCCTTGCCTGATTTATAGGGCCAGATTTAAAGTACTCTAAAGATAAAATAATTATTGATATTATAATAAGAGTTAATAAAGAAAACTTTTGTCTATTCCCTTTTTTTAAAAAAACAGAACGAGCAGATATCACAAAGTCATCTCTGCCCATTTCTCTAGACATTTTAATTAATACTCAGATAAGACTGATGAAAAAGTTTCCTCTTGATCTAATGCTTTACCAGTTCCAATTGCAACACAAGATAAAGGATCGTCAGCAACATTTACGGGTAAACCTGTTTCCTTAGAAAATCTTTTATCAATATTATTTAATAGAGATCCACCACCTGTCAGAGTTAAACCCATATCTACTAAATCCGCAGATAATTCTGGTGGAGTATTTTCTAAAGCTTTTTTTATTGCAGATACAATATCTTTTAAGATCGGGTTTAGTGCTTCTGCAGTATCTTCTTCTGAAATATTTACTTCCTTAGGTGTTCCAGACCTTAAATCTCTTCCTTTCACAGCATATGTATTATTGTTTGTTGGTATAGCTGTTCCAATATCTTTTTTAATTTTTTCAGCTGTACTATCACCTATCATTAAATTGTATTCTTCTCTCATATATTCTTTTAAAGAATTATCCATCGCATCCCCAGCTACTCTTAAAGATTCTGAATATACAACTCCCCCTAAGGATAAGACTGCAATTTCTGTCGTTCCTCCGCCAATATCTACAACCATTGAGCCTGTTGCCTCTGATATTGGAAGTCCAGCTCCTACTGCTGCCGCTATTGGTTCTTCAATCAAGTTGACTTTACGTGCACCCGCTGCAAGAGCACTATCTTGAATAGCTTTTCTTTCTACAGGAGTTGAGCCAGTAGGGACACAAATTAAAATTCTTGGATTGGCTAATGTTTTTTTGTGAACTTTTTTAATAAAGTGTTTAATCATTTCCTCAGTAACAACAAAATCAGCAATAACTCCATCTCTTAGTGGTCTAATTGCTTGAATGTTTCCTGGTGTTCTACCCAACATAGTTTTTGCTTCATCACCGACTGCTAAAACTGATTTTTTTCCCTTATTTTCAACTACCGCAACTACTGATGGCTCGTTTAAAACTACCCCTTTTCCTTTTAATACCACTAGTGTATTTGCTGTACCAAGATCTATTGCCATATCTTGGCTCCATAATTTCTTTAAATTGCTAAACATTGCCATTTTTAGATGCCTTTCATTTTTTGATTTTCATAATTTTGATTTTCTAAATTTTGTCCAGGAGCAGTTTTATCTCTTTTAATGATCATTTTATTTAATGAATTTATATAAGCATTAGCAGATGCAACTAAAGTATCTGTATCTGCTGCTTGTCCTACAGTAGTTTTTCCATTTTCTTCAATTTTAACACTTACTGTAGCTTGAGCATCTGTTCCTTCTGTAACAGCATGTACTTGGTAAAGTTGTAAATTAACCTCATGAGGATATAGTTTTTTAATACATTTGAAAATTGCATCTACTGGTCCATCACCAGTCTCGGATGCCTGCTTAATTTCACCAAAAACATCTAGTGTCATTTCAGCCCTTTGAGGTTCTCCTGTTCCTGCAAATACCTTTAAAGATTTTAAATTAATAGAATTCACTTTATTATCGATAATTAAGCTATCGTCAATAAGTGCAATTATATCCTCATCATAAACATGCTTCTTTTTATCGGCTAAGATTTTAAATTTTGCAAATGCATTATCTACGATGTCATCAGTAAGGTCAGGATAACCTAAGCTAGTTAATTTATCTTTGAACGCATGTCTTCCTGAGTGTTTTCCCATAACTAATGATGTTTGTTGAACTCCAACACTTTCAGGTGTCATTATTTCGTAAGTTTGTCTATTTTTTAACATTCCATCTTGATGAATTCCTGCCTCATGAGCAAAAGCATTCTTTCCAACAATAGCCTTATTATATTGAACTGGAAATCCTGTAGCATTCGATACAATTTTTGATGCTTTGCTTAAAAGAGTGGTTTCAATTCCTGTTTCAAAAGGCATCAAGTCAGGTCTTGTTTTCATGGCCATAACAACTTCTTCAAGTGCTGCATTACCTGCTCTTTCTCCTAATCCGTTAATTGTGCATTCTATTTGTCTTGCGCCAGCTTGCACTCCTGCTAAAGAGTTTGCAACTGCTAATCCTAAATCATTATGACAATGTGTTGAAAGAATTGCTTTATCAATATTTGGCACTTTGTTTAATAAAGTTTCAATAATTTTTGTAAATTCTGATGGAATTGTATATCCAACTGTATCTGGAATATTGATCGTTTTAGCACCACATTTAATTGCAAGTTCAACCGTCTTACACATATAGTCCATATCTGTTCTAGTACCGTCTTCGCATGACCATTCCACATCATCAGTAAATTTTCTTGCATAAGTTACATTTTGTTTAATAGCCTCATAAACTTCTTCAGGTGATTTGTTAAGCTTATGCTTCATGTGTAGAGGACTAGTTGAAATAAATGTATGAATTCTAAATCTAGGAGCATACTTGAGTGCTTCATAGCATCTATCAATATCTTTTTTTGAATGTCTTGCTAAACCAGCAGGTATCGATTTCTTTAAAATTTTACTTACCTCAGTTACTGCCTCAAAATCCCCTGGGGATGCTATTGGAAATCCAGCTTCAATAATATCAATTCCAAGTTCATCAAAAACTCTAGCTATTTGAATTTTCTCTTCTAAACTCATTGATGCGCCAGGAGATTGCTCTCCATCTCGCATAGTAGTATCAAAGATATAAACTCTATTTTTATCAGTCATTTTATTAATTTAAGCATTTGCATCATACATGCTCACGCTCAGATTGCAAAATAAATTGGCTAATTTATGCCAAAAAAACAGTAATCGATCTACTTCTTATCGCTATCAACTAATTTCTTTTTAGATATCCATGGCATCATAGCTCTTAATTCAGCTCCTACTTTTTCAACTGAATGTTCTGCTAACTTAGCTCTTGTTGCAAGGAAATTTTTTTGACCATTTTTGCATTCGTCCATCCATTCCTTGGTAAATTTACCAGACTGAATTTCTGCCAAAATTTCTTTCATTCTTTGCTTAGTTTCCTCTTTTTTAATAATTCTTGGACCTGATTGATACTCACCATATTCAGCAGTATTTGAAATAGAGTAATTCATATTTGCGATTCCTCCTTCGTAAATTAAATCTACGATTAATTTTACCTCATGGACTGTCTCAAAATATGCCATTTCAGGTTCATAACCAGCTTCGACTAAAGTTTCATAACCATTTTTAATTAATTCAACTAATCCACCACACAAGACAGTTTGTTCACCAAATAAATCTGTTTCAACCTCATCTTTAAAAGTAGTTTCAATAATCCCTGATCTTCCACCTCCTACAGCTGAAGCATAAGACATCGCTAGATCACGCGCTTTACCCGATCCATCTTGATGTACAGCAAATAAGCATGGTACACCACCGCCTTTTTCGTATTCACTTCTTACTAAGTGACCTGGTCCTTTAGGAGCAACCATAAAAACATCTAAATCTTTTCTTGCTTTAATTAAATCGTAGTGAACATTTAAGCCATGTGCAAATGCAATTGAAGTTCCTTCCTTTACTCTTTGTTCAATATGATTTTTATATATAGCGGCTTGAAGTTCATCTGGAGTTAATATCATTACAACATCTGCCCACTCTGCTGCATCAGACAAATTCATTACTTTTAAACCTTTAGACTCAGCTTTTGCAATACTGGAAGAACCTTCTCTTAATGCAACAACTACTTCTTTCACTCCACTATCTCTTAAATTTAGAGCATGAGCATGTCCTTGACTACCATATCCAAATATTGCAATTTTTTTATCTTTAATAAGATTTACATTAGTATCTTTTTCATAAAACATTTTCATAATATTTCTCCTTTAATTTATTAGTTATTTAAATATCTCTGATCCTCTTGTCATAGCAACTGCTCCAGTTCTTGAAACACTTACTAAACCAAATTTTGTTAAATTTTTTGACATTTTGTCTATTTCTCTTCTCAATGCTGTAATTTGAATAACTTGCGATTTTTTTGTTTGATCTAATACAACAGGATTATAATTTCTACATGCATTTAATGCACTTATCAATTTTTTGTTGTTTGCAACAAATTTAAATAATGCCATTTCTTTAAATATTACATTTTTATCTTCTCTTTTAAAATCTGCAACTTTATGAACAGGCACTAGTTTTTTTAATTGAAGTTTAATTTGATCTATTACTTGAGGTGTTCCTGTTGTAACTATTGTAATTCTTGATATATTTTGCTTTTGGTCAACTTCTGCAACAGCAAGGGACTCTATATTGTAACCTCTTCCAGAAAATAAACCAACCACTCTCGCTAACACTCCAGCTTCATTGTCTACCCAAACTACAATTATATGAGTATCATTTCTTTGTTTTTTTCCAGCCACGCTGTAAGCTGATTTTGAATTAACCATGTTAAACTAAAGCTCTTCCTTTGCCTGTGATTTTTTTCTCTTCCTGATCTTTAGGTCCCAATAACATTTGATTATGTGGTTTGCCAGATGGTATCATTGGAAAGCAATTTTCTTGTTTATCTACCAAACAATCAAATATAACAGGTCCATCAGTTTCAAGCATTTGTACAATTTTATCATCTAATTCTTCCGGACTTTTGGCTCTAATGCCCATACATCCATAAGCTTCAGCCATTTTCACAAAATCTGGCAAAGCTGCAGTGTAACTTTCTGAATAATTTTTATCATGAAGTAATTCTTGCCATTGTCTCACCATACCCATGTACTCATTATTTAAAATAAATATTTTGATTGGTAAGCTGTATTGAACAGCTGTCGACATTTCTTGCATCGTCATTAAAACAGAAGCTTCCCCAGCAATATCAATAACTAATTTTTTTGGATGAGCAACTTGAACTCCAACAGCTGCTGGCAAACCATATCCCATAGTTCCAAGACCGCCTGAAGTCATCCATCTATTAGGTTTATTAAACTTGTAATGTTGAGCTGCCCACATTTGATGTTGACCAACCTCAGTTGTGATATAAGTATCTTTATCTTTAGTAAGTTCGTATAATCTTTCAATTGCATATTGAGGTTTAATTGTTTCCTCACTGCCAATATAATCTAAAGAGCGTTTAGATCTCCACTTTTGAATTTTTTCCCACCAATTAGATATTTGATGTTTATTGGATTTAGAAAAGTTTTTTTTTGATTTTTTTAAAGTTTTTATTGTCGACGTTAATACTGATTTAATATCTCCAACAATGGGTAAGTCCACCTTAACATTTTTGTTTATAGATGATGGATCTATATCGATATGAACTTTTTTTGATTTAGGAGAAAATTCATCAATTTTACCTGTTATCCTATCATCAAATCTTGCTCCCACATTTATCATTAAGTCACAACTATACATTGCATTATTAGCCTCATAGGTTCCATGCATTCCTAACATTCCTAAAAATTGATTATCATCAGCAGGAAAACAACCAAGACCCTGTAAAGTTGAAGTTATAGGAAAACCAGTTGCATATACAAGTTCTCTTAAAAGTTCACTTGCCTTTGGTCCTGAATTAATTACTCCACCGCCAGTATAAAAAATTGGCTTTTTTGCCCTGCTAATTAATTTAATTAATTCATCAATATTTTTTTGAGAAAAATTGTCATGAGATTTTCCATTCAATTTTTTATTTTTTTTAAAATTTTTATATTTTGTCTTTTGAAATTGTATGTCTTTTGGAATGTCAACTAATACTGGGCCTGGTCTACCAGTAGTTGCTACCTCGAAAGCTTTATGCATTATCTCTGCTAGATCATTTACATCCTTAACTAACCAATTATGTTTGGTGCAAGGTCTGGTAATACCTGTTGTGTCGCATTCTTGAAATGCATCAGTACCGATTAAGTGGGTTGGGACTTGACCAGTAATACAAACTAAAGGAATTGAGTCCATGTAGGCATCTGTAAGAGCAGTAACTGCATTAGTGGCCCCAGGCCCTGATGTTACTAATAATACACCAGGTTTTCCTGATGATCTTGCATAACCCTCAGCGGCATGTCCTGCACCTTGTTCATGTCTAACTAAAATATGTTTTATAGAATTAAAATTTTTTAACTCATCATAAATTGGAAGAACTGCTCCTCCCGGATATCCAAAAATATGACTAACGTTTTGATCTTCTAAACATTTAAATACAATCTCAGCTCCAGAATATAATTTTGACATTCAGTTAATCTAGCTGAAGTTGTACTCGTTGGTCAAGTTATTGTAGAGATTTATTATAGTTTTTTTATTAATCTTAAGAGCCCTTTGGGATCTATTTTTTGCCAATCATTCATCTGACCTCTGGACCAAGTTCTCTGTCTTTTAGCGTATTGTCTTGTTTTTATTACAATATTTAGTTTCATTTCTTTCAATGATGTTTTTTTATCAATAAAATCTTTAATCTCTTTAATGCCGATGACTTTGTTAATATTGCTGTCATTCTTTAAATTTAACTTTTTAAAATCTTTAACTTCTTTAACCGCTCCATCTTTTATCATCTGGTCTACTCTCTTTGAAATTTTATTGATCAATTCATCTTTAGGATAATCAATATAAATTTTAAAAAATTCATCTCTTTTGAAATATGATTTTGTTTTTTTATACCATTCAAAAATTGATTTCTTCGTAAAGAAGATAACTTCATAAGCTCTTAATGATCTTTGAACATCTGTGGGGTCTATTTTATTTTTTACAAATTTATCTACTTTTAAAAGTTTTATATAAAATTTTTTTTGACCTATTTGTTTTTGAATGTTTCTTATTTTATTTCTAATTTTACTAGGAATATTTGGTATCTTAACTAACCCGTCTGTCAATGCTTTAAAATAAAGTCCAGTACCTCCAACCAAAATAGGTATTTTATTTTTATTTCTAATTTCATTTATTTTTTTTTTAACTAATTTTAACCATTCGCCAGTCGAGAATTCATTTTTACAGCTTTGAAAACCATATAGATGGTGTTTAATTTTATTAATATTCTCCTTAATTGGTCTGGCTGTTAATATTTTTAATTCTTTATAAATTTGCATGCTATCTGCATTTATAATTTCTCCATTAATTTTTTTTGCAAATTCAATTGCTAATTTAGATTTTCCTGATGCGGTAGGTCCTGATATTAAAATTATTTTGGACTTGAGGTCCATTTGATTATTTAAGCTTAACGCCTACGTATGTTCTTTGATTTTGATTATTATAAATAGCAATCAATAAGTTCTTTTCGTCACTTCTTAACTTTAACTTAACTACATTATCAAGATCACCAATAGTATTAATTTTTTTTCTATTAGCTTCGACAATTATATTGTTTATTTGCAAATAATTTATTGGACTTTCTTTATCTATTTTTGTTATCACTACTCCTCTAGTTCCTTTTGGCAAATTCCTTTCCTCAATATCATCTTTATTCAATAAACGAACATCTATTTTTAAACCATCTATTCTTGATACTTTGGGTTTTTCAATCACTGGTTTTTGTGCTTTAAAATCTTCTGAAGTCTCTAATCTTCCAAGAATTATTTCTTTTGTTATTTCTCTTTTATTTCTCCAAACTTTTACTATAACTTTTTTACCTACATCTGTTTCAGCTACAATCTTGGGTAATTCTTTCATTTCATTAATCGGTTTTCCATCAAACTCTAAAATTATATCACCTGGTTTAATACCACCTTTGTCTGAAGGACTTTCTTCAGCAACACTTGCTACTAAAGCTCCTCTTGGTTTATCTAAATTTTCTGCATCAGCAATTCCTTGATCAACAACTTGAATTCTTACTCCAAGCCAACCTCTTTTAGTTTCTCCAAATTCGATAAGTTGTTTAATAACTTTTTGGGCACTATTAGATGGAATAGCAAAACCAATACCTATTGAACCTGATTGCCCCAAAATTGCTGTGTTTATTCCTATTACATCTCCAGCCATGTTAAATAATGGTCCACCAGAATTTCCTTGATTAATTGATGCATCGGTTTGAATATAATCTTCATATCTTGATAAGCCTATACTTCTATTTCTTGCAGATATTATCCCTGCGGTAACAGTTCCACCAAGACCAAACGGATTACCTATTGCAATTACCCAATCACCTATTCTTGCTTCATCAGAATTACCAAATTTTACTGGCTTAAATTTTTCATCTGACTCTATTTTTAGAACCGCAAGATCCATTCCTGCATCAGCACCAAGAACTTTTGCTTTATAATCTTTGTCACCATTAACTCTTACCACTATATCTTGCGCCCCTTGAATTACATGATTATTTGTAATTACTATTCCTTCTTCGTCAATGATAAAGCCAGAACCCAATGCGCTTGTCTGTCTTTGTTGTGGTGTACCAAACATATCCTCAAAAGGAGATCCTGGAGGAAATTCAAATGGAAGAGGGTTTGATTTTGTTGTAACTGTTGTTGTAGTTGATATATTTACAACTGATGGCATCAACCTTTCCGCAAGATCTGCAAATGATGATGGGATTGAGTTAGCGAATGATATCGAGAAATAATTTATAGATATTAAAAAAACTGATAAAATTTTTATTATACTTTTCATGCTTTTAAGTACCAAATAATTACAAAACCAATTATAGCAAAACTTAATCCACCAATCCTTAACTGTCTGTCTGCAATTAAGTCTAATTTTTTTAACATATTTTTCATTTTTGATGGAAATAAGGCATATAAAATACCCTCAATGAATAAGAATAGACCAAAAGCAATGATCAATTCTCTCATTTTAAACTATTTTTTCTTTAATTCTCTTTATTTCCAAAAAATTTAAAAAACTGACTATCAGGAGATAAAATCATAGATGTTTCACCACCTATTAAAGCTTTTTGGTATGCTTGCATCGCTCTATAAAATCCAAAAAACTCAGGATCTTGTCCAAATGCATCTGCAAAAATTTTATTCTTAAGACCATCACCTTCCCCTTTCATTATTTCAGATTTTTTTTGAGCATCTGCTAAGATAACTGTAACTTCCTTGTCTGCAGTAGATGTAATTGTTACTGCCATTTCAGCACCTTTAGCTCTAAATTCTTTTGCTTCTCTTTCCCTCTCAGTTTGCATTCTTCTAAAAATTGCATCACTGTTAGCTTGAGGCAAATCTGCTCTTTTAATTCTGACATCAACTATCTTAATTCCAAAATTTTCAGCTTCATTATTTACACCTTGTTGAATTAATGCCATTTGTTTGGATCTATCCTCAGATAGTAATGTTTGTAATTTTTGTTGACCTAATACATTTCTAATTCTTGAGTTTATAATCGTTGCTAATCTTGATCTTGCAACTCTTTCATTTCCAACTGATATATAAAATTTCAACGGATCAACGATTTGAAATCTTGCAAAAGCATCAACAATTAGTCGTTTCTGATCAGATGCAATAACCTCTTCTGGTGGAGTATCTAAATTCAAAACTCTTTTATCTAAAAAAACCACATTTTGAATAAACGGAATCTTAAAATTTAGACCAGGTTTTAATATTATTCTTTTTGGATCTCCAAACTGAAGTACTATAGCTTGATTTACCTCTTTAACTATAAATATTGAAAAAAATAGTGTTGCACCTATCAAGATTATTATTGGTAGTAAAAATTTTCCAGCTTTCATTAGTTTGTCCCCGATTTTAATTCTTGTAATGGAAGATAAGGCACTACACCAGATCCTGAGTCTTTGTCTATTATAATTTTATTTATATCTGCAAGCACCTGCTCCATAGTTTCTAAATACATTCTCTCTTGAGTTACCTCTTTTGCTTTTGCATATTCTGCATAAATAGATAAAAATCTACTTGCTTCACCCTCTGCTTTAGCAACAACTTCTTTTTTGTAAGCTTCTGCAGCCTGTAAAATTTTTGCAGCTTCTCCTCTAGCTCTCGGTATTACATCATTTGCATAAGCTTCAGCTTCGTTTTTAGATCTTTCCATATCAGCCCTAGCTGCCTGGACATCTCTAAATGCATCAATGACCTGGTCAGGTGGATCAGCTTTTTGAGTTTGAACTTGCGTGATTTGTACCCCACTTTCATACTCATCAAGTATTCCTTGAATTATGTCTTGAGTATCTCTTTCTATAACTGCTCTACCTTCTGTAAGAATTGGTTGAATATTTGATCTTGCTATTACCTCTCTCATCGCAGTTTCAGCTGCAGCTTTAACTGTTCCTTCTGGGTCCTGAATTTTAAATAAAAAATTACCCGCATCTTTAATTACCCAAAATACTGAAAAATCTATATTAACAATATTTTCATCACCAGTTAACATTAGACTTTCCTCTGGTACATCTGCAACTCCACCACCTTGGCCAAATCCACTATCTCTTTCTGATCTAAAACCAATATCCATTCTATTTACTTTTGTAACTTTAGGGGTTAGCACACTTTCAATCGGAAATGGCAAATGATAATTTAATCCCGGCTGTGTAGTGTTAACAAATTTTCCAAATCTTAAAACTACTCCCTGTTCATCAGGTAAAACTCTATACAAGCCGCTTAATGCCCAAATAACAACTAATATTATTAATCCAAATATAATAGGTTTTTTTCCACCTGAGCTACCTCCTGTGAATTTATTTATAGTGTCTTGTAATTTTTTAATTGCCTCATCTAAATTAGGGGGAGTTGGGCCTCTTCGGAAACCTCCTCCGTTTCCACCACTTCCACCACTTCCTGGTGGTGTACCCCATGGGCTTTGATTTTTATAAATCGTCATTATGACATTCTATATAGTGTCTTTATGGTCAAAAACAAGGTAAGTGTATTTTTATGAATGATAAAAAAGTAGGTCTTAGTGACACAATGAAGGCAAAAACAGAGCCAAAAACCTTCAAAAGAAACCCGATTATAGGTACAAAATTTACAATCGCTATTTCGAGCGCCAAAGGTGGTGTCGGAAAATCAACTTTTGCAACAAATTTGGCTTTAGCACTAAAAAAGGTTGGTTGCAAAGTTGGAATTTTAGATGCGGATATCTATGGGCCATCCTTACCTAAATTGTTTTCAATCAATGAAAAACCTGAAAGCGATGGTCAAATTTTAAAACCAATTATTAAGTATGATATTCAATGTATGTCTATTGGATTTTTGACAGATGAACAAACTCCAATGATTTGGCGAGGACCAATGGTAACAAGTGCGATCAAAACTTTTACTCAAAAAGTTGGATGGAAAGATTTGGATTTTATTATTGTTGATATGCCACCTGGAACTGGTGATACTCAATTAACTTTTGCACAAGAAATAAAAGTTGATGGTGCAATTATAGTCTCAACTCCACAAGAAATAGCATTACAGGATGTGAAAAGAGGAATTAGGATGTTTGATAAATTAAAAGTAAATATTATTGGATTAGTTGACAATATGAGTCATTTTATTGGAGACGACGGAAAAAAATATGCAATTTTTGGTGAGGATGGTGTCGAAAGAACAGCTAAGGAATTTGATAAAAAATTTTTAGGTCAAATTCCCATTAATGCTGATGTTGGAAAATTTGGAGATATGGGAACTCCAATTGTTGAAAAAGAACCAGGTCATGAAATTACAAATATTTATTTAGAATTTGCAGAGCAGATTAAACAATCTTATCTTTAATTTCAAAGGCTTCCATAAGTTCGTTCCATTCTCTTTTTGAAAGTCCAGAATTATCTATGTTAACTTCTTCGCCTCTTAATAATTTCTGAATAATAATTTTTCCTTTAGCTGAAACTTCTGTTCCACCTACTCTATAATCCATGAAAGCATCGTAAGTTATTGGAACCCATCTCTTTAATGTATCTAACATTATATCTGCATAAACTCTAATTTCGTATTGCGCATGATGGTCTGCACGTAATCTTAAAAAATTCATTAAATTTAATAAGTCTGTTTTCCAGTACCACTGCGTATATGTATTCAAAGTTAAGTTCATTCTTGCTAATTCTCTAGCCAACCCTTTTTTATTCTCATCAATTGTGGATCCATCATATCTCTGATTTAGCATGGTCTCATAGTTATGATATGTTCTTTCTGCATCATTTTTTAAAAGTTCTAAAACTTCTTTTGCTTGTTCTCCCTTAATAACATCACCTCGGCCTTGTCTATTTGCTATTGACTGTGCGGCTAGATTTTCTGGATCAGGTAAATAAAATTCTTTATCTAAAATTGAATATCTAGCTGAGTATTCATTTACGTTTGCTGTACGATGTCTGATCCATTGTCTTGCAATAAAAATAGGTAATTTCACATGATATTTAATTTCACACATTTCAAATGGAGTGCTATGCCAATGACGCATAAGATATTTTATGAGTCCACTATCTGTTGAAACTTTTTTAGTTCCCTTACCATAAGACACTCTTGCTGATTGGACAATTGAACTATCATCTCCCATATAATCAATCACTCTTACAAAACCATGATCTAGTGCTGGCATTGCCTCGTACAAAATTTTTTCTAATTCAGGAGCAGTAACTCTTTTCGTTTTATTATCTTGAGATTGTTGCTCTTTTATGTCGTTAACTTGATCTTTTGTAAGTTTCATGAATAAATTATTGAATCTATAATAATTGGTTTTATATTAATACTGTTGGTTTTCCAACTATGACGATAAACGAATTTCGTAATAACCATTACGGACGTGGGGGCAGTACCCACCACCTCCACCATTTTCAACTTATGGGGGTGAATTAGGATCGACGGGTGACTAAAAGTTGTTCTTTCGTTCGGTATTGTACCGCCGTGAAGGGCTAATTTATAAATGCTAACGAAAGTTACGCACTTGCAGCTTAATTAATTTTTAATTAAGTTACGGGGTTTGGGGCACCTGGCAACAGAACGCCCCCTTATGTGTTTTAATAGTACTAATATTTATAATTTATACTGTCAATTTTTTTTAACCATAATACAAATATTAAATTCTATTAAATAATATATTTAAATGAATAGATTAAGGTAAATACAAAAAAAATTTTATTTATGCTAAAAAAAAAAGTTATATTTATAAATTTAATAATATCTATTTTAAGCATTTTTATAATTTTGATTTTATTTGAATTTTTTTTAAGGTGGGATGATAATTATAAACCATATCCCAATCCTTACAAATTAAAGATTAATAATGTATCATATAATTTATTTTTAGATGAAAAAAAACTTATGAAATCAAATAAAAAAATAATTTTATTTGGGGATAGTTTTATTCAAGGCGAATTCTGTGCATTTGAGAAAAAAACTCTATCAGATTACATGGAAAAAAAAACCGAAAATTTAGATGTCTTCAATTTTGGAATAAATGGAAAAACAGTAATAAATTATTTAGACCTCATTGACAAAATTATTATAAATGAAAATGATATTTTTTTAGTTTTCTTATACGATAATGATATCGCGTTATCTAAAGAAATTTGTAATTTGGCAATTATTCAAAATAAAGAATATAATTTACCATTACCACAGTCGTGTCCATTAATATTAAAGATGAAAAAAAATGAAAAGTTCAATAATACAATTTTGAAAAAAATTAATAATAAAATAAGACATTTTAAAATTGTTGCTCTGACAAAGGATGCATTTGTGAATATACCTTCTCTTAGAAAGTTTTTTTTTAGAAGTGAGTATAATAAATTATGGACTGATTTTGACTCTGAAGAAAATACTTATATCTCTGAATTAATAATAGTGCTTAAAAATAAGATAGAAAATAACGGAGGGAAATTTTATTTGACTTATTTTCCAAATGTGACCTCTATAACTAAGGAAAACCCTAATCAATTAATGTGGAAAAAATATTTTTCAAAAATTAATTCTGGTAACGATCTAGTAATTTTTGATCCTTATGATTATTTATTAAAAAATAAAACTTATGATAATATGACCAGATCACTAAGCAACGATCACCCAAATTGTGAAGTTTATAATATTTTATCTGAATACTATATAAAACAACTAAAATTATAAATTTTTTTTAATCAGTAACTTTAAATTTTGAGTATTATAATTTCTATGATTAGTAGGTATTATTTTTTTGTTAACAATAAGTCTAGGAAGTTTGTAGGTGAAGATTTATAGAATTCGTTTAAGATATCTCCTGATAAGGATTTTAATAGTAAATTCAATAATTATGGTGCGGCCAGAGAGAATTGAACTCTCATGAGCTAAGCTCACACGGCCCTCAACCGTGCCTGTCTACCAATTTCAGCATGGCCGCAAATAATGCGTCAGATTAAATGAATGACAATTCTATTTCAAGTTGATAAGTTTTGTTATGGAATTTACATCAGAAGTTAAAATTGCAACAGATCCAATCTATCAAAAGGTCTCTAAATCTATACCTGAGATAGAATGGGCAACCTATGCACCGTATATTTATAAAATCAATAAGTTAAAAAAAGAGAAGAATGCAATAATCCTCGCACATAATTACCAAACCCCAGAAATATATCATGGCATTTCCGATTTTTCAGCAGACTCATTAGCTTTAGCAATTGAAGCTGCCAAAACAGATGCTGACATTATTGTAATGTGTGGAGTACATTTTATGGCAGAAACTGCAAAATTAATGAGCCCTAAAAAAAAAGTTTTACTTCCAGACATGAAAGCTGGTTGTTCATTGTCATCGTCAATAACAGGGGAAGATGTAAGAAATTTAAAAAAACAATATCCAGGTGTTCCAGTAGTTTCATATGTAAATACTTCTGCAGATGTTAAATCTGAGACTGATATTTGTTGCACTTCAGCAAATGCTGTTAAAATCGTAAATTCTTTAGGTGTTAAAAAAGTAATTTTCTTACCAGATGATTATTTGGCAAAGTATGTTGCTTCTCAAACTGAAGTAGAGATTATTTCATGGAAAGGAACCTGTGAAGTTCATGAACAGTTCAATGATGAAGAGATAAACGAAATAAGAAAAAATAATCCTGGAATTAAAATCATTGCTCATCCAGAATGTCCTCCAGATGTAATTGGAGCAAGCGATTTTGCTGGTTCTACTAGTGGTATGATTAAATATGTAAGGGATAATCAACCTGAAAAAGTTATGATGGTTACTGAATGCTCAATGAGTGATAATGTTCAAATTGATAATCCTAATGTAGAATTTATAAGACCATGTAATTTATGTCCTCACATGAAAAGAATTACATTACCAAAAATTCTTGATTGCCTAGAAAACGAAAGTAATGAATTAATTATGGATAATGACACAATTGAGAAAGCTAGGAAATCAGTAGAGAGAATGGCTGAAATAGGCAGATAAATTCTGTGCCCAAAATTCAATTAAGCAAAAGTTTTATACGATCAACATGCAAACTTGCTCTAAATGAGGATCTATACCCCTCAGGTGATATCACAACTAATTTATTAAATAATAATTCAATTACTAAAGTTAAGCTCATAAGTAATCAAAAAGGAATTATAGGAGGTTTAAAATTTGCTAAAGAAACTTTTAATTTATTGGATAAAAATATTAAATTTCACAAAAAAAAAAAGGAAGGATCTAAAGTTAGCAAAGGTACTGTAATTGCTATAATTGAAGGTAAAATTAAAAATATATTAATTGGGGAAAGAGTTGCTTTAAACTTTCTATCTCACATCTCAGGTATTGCAACTAAAACCAACGAATTTGTGAGAAAAGCAGGTAACAAAACTAAAATTTGTTGTACTAGAAAAACAATTCCTAATTTACGAGTTATTCAAAAATATGCTGTAAAACTTGGAGGTGGAACAAACCACAGATTTAATTTGAGTGATGAATTTCTAATAAAAGATAATCATCTTGCTACATCAAAGAAATTTGAAGAGATAGTGAAAAAAGCAGTTAATACTAAAAAAGGAAGAAAAATTACTGTGGAGGTTGATACTTTGAAACAATTTAAAAGAGTTAATGGACTAAATTTTGATACTGTTCTTTTCGATAATATGAGTCCAAAAAATCTGAAAGTAGCTGTTAGACATGCAAAAGGAAAATATGAGACTGAAGCCTCTGGGGGAGTAACTTTAAAAAACATAAAAAATTTAGCCTTAACAAAAGTTGATAGAATATCAGTAGGTGAATTAACGCATAGTATCCAAGCTTTAGATTTAAAATTAGAGATTTAATTTTTTTTTATTTGAGCTTGAGCTGCTGCTAATCTTGCAACTGGAACTCTATAAGGTGAACAAGACACGTAATCTAATCCAGTTTTTGCACAAAATTCTATACTTTTAGGATCTCCACCATGCTCTCCGCAAATTCCAAGTTTAATTTTTTTATTTTGTCTTCTACCTTTGTCGGTTGCAATTTTTATCAAATCACCAACTCCATCATCAATTGATATAAAAGGATCAATATCAAAAATTTTATTTTCAATATAATCATTTAAAAATTTACCACTATCATCTCTGCTAATTCCAAATGTAGTTTGAGTTAAATCATTAGTACCAAAACTAAAAAATTCTGCATGTTTAGCAATTTCTTTTGCCTTGATTGCTGCTCTTGGTAATTCAATCATTGTTCCAACTAAAAAATCAATTTTAATTCTATTTTCATCTTGAACTTTTTTGGCAACTCTTATGACTAATTCTTTCATAATTTTTATTTCTGCTTCTGTAGAAACTAAAGGAATCATGATTTCTGGCATAGTTGATTGTATTCTTTGTTTTTTACATTCCACTAAAGCCTCAAAAATTGCAGTACACTGCATCTCATAAATTTCGGGGAATGAAATTGCTAATCTACAACCTCTGTGACCTAGCATGGGATTTTGTTCATGAAGTTCTGAAATTCTAACTTCAAGTTCTTTAACAGGAATATTTAGTGAAACTGCAACATCATTAATTTCGTTATTACTTTTTGGCAAAAATTCATGAAGTGGTGGGTCAAGCAACCTTACTGTAACTGGCAAACCTTTCATTATTTTAAATATTTCAATAAAATCTTTTTTTTGATGCGGCAATAGCTTTTTGAGTGCATTAGATCGATCTTCAATTGTTTTTGATAATATCATTTCTCTTACTGATAAAATTCTTTCTTCGTCAAAAAACATATGTTCAGTTCTACACAAACCAATACCTTCTGCACCAAATTCTCTAGCAGTTTTACTATCTAATGGTGTCTCGGAATTAGTTCTAATTTTTAATTTTCTAAAATCATCTGACCAACTCATTATTTTTGAGAAATCACCTGATATTTCTGGTTTAACTGTTTTTATTTCTCCAATAATTATTCTGCCTGTTGAACCATCAATTGTAATTAGCTCTCCCTCTTTAATTACTTTATTTTTTGTTTTGAATAATTTATTTTCATAATCAATTTCTATTTCACTAGATCCAGAAACACATGGTCGTCCCATGCCTCTTGCAACCACTGCAGCATGACTTGTCATACCTCCTCTTGATGTCAGTATTCCTTTTGCTGCATGCATACCATGTATATCTTCTGGTGAAGTTTCTACACGAACTAGTATGGTACTTTGCATCATACTATTTAGTCTTTCAGCCTCCTCGGACGTGAAAACAACTTTTCCACTTGCAGCACCAGGTGATGCAGGCAAGCCTAACCCAATTACTTCTAAGTTTGCTTTCTCATCTAAAGTTGGATGAAGCAAAGTATCTAAAGAACTTGGCTCTATTCGTAATATTGCATCTTTTTTAGTAATCAACTTTTCTTTAACCATATCTACAGCTATTTTAACAGCAGATTTAGCTGTTCGTTTTCCAGAGCGCGTTTGAAGCATCCAAAGTTTTTTATTTTCAACAGTAAACTCCACGTCCTGCATATCTTTGTAATGTTTTTCTAACTTATTTAAAATATTTTTAAGTTGCTTGTATGTCTCTGGCATTGTCTCTTCCATTGACTTAAGAGTTTCTTTTGACTCAACTCTGGCTTTTTTTGTAATATGTTGTGGTGTTCTAGTTCCAGCAACTACATCCTCTCCTTGTGCATTTATTAAATATTCTCCATAAATATTTTTTGATCCATCTGATGGGTTTCTAGTAAACACTACACCAGTTGCACAATCATTTCCCATATTTCCAAAAACCATTGATTGTACATTAACTGCTGTACCCCAATGAGACGGTATTTGATTTAATTTTCTATAGACTTTTGCTCTGTTACTTTCCCAAGATAAAAAAACAGCACTTATAGCTCCCACCAGTTGTTCTTTGACATTTTGAGGAAAATCTTTTTTTGTTTTTTCTTTTACAATATTTTTGAAATCTTTTATTAAAGCTTCCCAGTCATACTCATCTAATTCTGTGTCTAGTAATACTCCTTTTGTTAACTTATAGTTCTCGATTATATCCTCAAAGTGATAAGCTTCGATTCCTAACACAACATTAGAATACATTTGAATAAAACGCCTATAACTATCATTTGCAAATCTTAAATTTGAAGTTTTTTTTGCAAGTGCTATTACCGTACTATCATTTAGGCCTAGATTTAAAATTGTATCCATCATACCAGGCATAGAAACCCTAGCTCCAGATCTTACAGAAACTAAGAGAGGATTTTTTATATCCCCAAATTTTTTTCCTGAGTCTTTTTCAATTAATTTTAGTTCTTTATTTATTTCATTGAGTATTTTTTTATTTAATTTTTTTTCATTCTTGTAAAACAAATTACATACCTCAGTAGATATCGTAAAACCAGGGGGTACAGGTAGCCCCATTCTTCCCATCTCGGAAAGATTTGCACCTTTGCCACCAAGAACATTTTTTGGTAGTTTAATTTTTTTTATTTCATTTGATTTAAAATTAAAAATAATTTTTTTCATACTAGGTTTCTATTTTTGAAAAATTAAAATAGTTATCAAAAGTTTTACACAACATATTTAATAATTCTAATCTATTTTTTTTAATTATTATATCTTCATCATTAACAATAACATTATCGAAAAAATCGTTTACCTCTTTTTTAATGCTTGATAAAATTTTTAGACTTTCCTCGTAATTTTCGTCTTTTCCAATACTCAAAAAATATTTTCTTATATCATCTATTTTTTTATATAATTTTTTCTCATAATCATTTTTAAATAAGCCCGGGTCTGCAAAACCAAGGGTTTCGATAGATATTTTTTCTTCAGTATTTAATATATTCGAAGATCTTTTATATACTGCAATAGTTTCAAAACCGATTTCTTTTTTAATATTTTTATTTAAACATAAAGATTTTTTATAAGCCTTTAATAAATCATCCAATCCAAGCAAAAATGTTGAGCTTTCAATTATATCTTGTCTTATTTTTTTTTCTTTTAAATAATTTTTTAATCTTTCAATTATGAAATCACTTAATTCGTTTTGTATCTTTTTGGTATCAAAATCATAGCCCTGATCTCTATATGCTGAACAGGTGTAAACAACTAAATCTTTAAGTTTGATCTTTATTTCATTTTCAACAATTAATCTGACAAGACTTATAGCCATTCTTCTTATGGCATATGGATCTTTTGAACTAGTAGGTTTAAGATTTATTCCAAAAAAACCTACTAATGAATCTAGTTTATCACTTAAAGATAAAGCAACACTGTACATTTTTTTTGGTAGTTTGCTTTCCATACCGTTAGGCAAATATTGTTCAGATACAGCAAGACAAACTTCTTTATCAAACCCTTGAAATTTTGCAAAGTGACCGCCAACAATACCTTGGAGTTCTGGAAACTCTCCAACTAGATCGGACATTAAATCAACTTTACAAATTGATGAGGCTATTTCAATTTTATCTTTACTAATTAAAAAATCATCAGAAATTAATGATGATAACTTTCTCATTCGTTGAATTTTGTCAAAGTAGGATCCTAAACCTTTAAAATAATTTATATTTTTTAATTTATCTACTTGCTTAACTAAATTTTGAGTTTTATTTTTTTTCCAAAAAAACTCAGCATCGCTTAATCTTGCCTCAATCACTCTCTCATTTCCTAATTTAACAAACCCTTTAGTGTCTTTTATATCTGCAACTACAAAAAAATTATTTGTAAGATTATTTTTTTTATCAAAAGTTGGTAAATATTTTTGATGACTCTGCATAGTCGTAATCAATATTTCACTAGGTACATTCAAAAATTTTTTGTCAAAATCACAAATAATTACTGCTGGTTTTTCAACTATATTTACTATTTCATCTATAAGCCTTTCATTCTGTTCGATTTTTAAATTTTTTTTATTAATTATTTCATTAATCTTATTCTGTATTATTTTTTTTCTTAAATCTTGATCAATTAAAATACCTTTTTGTTTAAAAAATTTTATATACGAATTAAAGTCGTTAAAAATTTTTAAACCTTCTTCTAGTGATTTATCTGTAAAAGTTTTGTTAGAGCTATTTATGTGGTTAAAAACAAAATTAAGAGGTTTTTTATTAAATATTGCTAAAATAGATTTAAGAGGTCTACCCCAGTAAAGATCATAATTTGCCCATTTCATAGATTTATTCCAAGTTATCTTTGTTAAGATTTCACTTAAATTTTTTTCTAATAATTCTGAAACTTTTATTTTTCTAGACTCTCTTTTAAAAAAGTAGAATTCACCTTTCTCAGTACTTTTTTTAAAAATTTTTTCTAATGTTGTATTGTTTGATCTAATAAATCCCTCTAAAGCTTTTTCAGGAGCATTAACATTTGGACCTCTTATTTCCTCTGAGTTGAGTTTAATTTCATTAGGGATTTTATCAACATGGAGAACTAGCCTATTTGGTGTTGAATAAACATTGAAATTTTCATTAAATTTAATTTGGCTATCAATAAAAAAATTTTTAATATTTTTTTTTAACTCATTCCTTGCATTTATCTGAAGCTTTGCAGGAATTTCCTCACTAAATAACTCTACAAATAATTCTGACATTAACTTTGGCTTTCAATCCAAACTTTCCCAATTGATTTAGTTAGTTCCCTTATTCTTGCAATATATTCAGCCCTTTGTGCTACACTAATTACCCCTCTAGCATCTAGAATATTAAACACATGGCTACATTTTAAACATTGATCGTATGCTGGAAGTGAAATTTTTTTTTCAACCAATAATTTTGTCTCCTCTTCAAGCATTTCAAATATTTTAAATAAATTATCAGTGTTGGCATATTCAAAATTATATGCTGAAAATTCTTTCTCTGACTTATGAAAGATATCTTTGTAAGTTATTCCTTCATCATTCCAAATTAAGTCAAAAACACTTTTTTTGTTTTGAATAAACATACACAATCTTTCTAATCCATATGTAATTTCGACAGAAACAGGTTTACATTCAACTCCAGCCATTTGTTGGAAGTAAGTAAATTGCGTTACTTCCATACCATCACACCAAACTTCCCATCCAAGGCCTGCTGCTCCAAGAGTAGGACTTTCCCAGTCATCTTCAACAAATCTTATATCGTGTTCCTCATAATTAATACCTATTGATGACAAGCTATTTAAATACATCTTTTTTATTTCTTTTGGCGAGGGTTTAATTAATACTTGGAACTGATAGTAATGTTGTAATCTATTGGGGTTGTCACCATATCTTCCGTCAGTCGGTCTACGTGATGGTTGAACATATGCAGTTTTCCATGGTTTTGGACCAAGCGATCTTAGAGTGGTTGCTGGATGAAATGTTCCAGCTCCTACCTCTAGATCGTATGGTTGTAATATCACACAACCTTTTTTTGACCAGTACTTTTGTAAATTAAAGATTGTGTCTTGAAAAGATAAAGTTTTTTTTTTTGTTTTATAGACCATACCTTTGCCAGATTGATCTTTCTTCTAATAAACTAATTACTTTATCAGTATAATTTTCTGAGGATGATAATTTTTTTGACAACCACCCTTTACTTTTTTCAAATTTCTTAATCTCAATTTGATCTCCATATTTTTCTCTTAATATTTGTTCTGCATTACCCAAACCATCTATTAAACCTAATTCTTTTGCTTTTTTTCCAGCCCAAAACTCACCTGAAAAAAGTTCAATACCAGAGTTTTTGTTTAGTTTTTCTTTTCTACTCTCCTCAACGACATCAATAAAGTCCTGATGAATTTCTAATTGAATATTTTTTAACCGATTTATATCCTCTTCTTTTTCATCAAGAAAAGGGTCTAAAGTACTTTTATTCTTTCCTGCTGTATATACTCTTCTTTGAACTCCAATTTTTTCTATTAAGTTTTTAAATCCGAATGATGCAGAAATAACGCCAATTGATCCTATTATCGAACTTGAGTTTGCATATATCTCATCACCAGCACAAGCGATCAGGTATCCACCGGATGCAGCCACATCTTCAGCAAAGACAATCACTTTTTTTTTTGTTTTTTTTGATTGTTCCTTAATAAGTTTATATATCAGATGTGATTGGACTGGAGATCCTCCTGGTGAGTTTATTGTAATTGCTACTACTAATGCTTTTTTTAGTGAGAAAGCTTTTTTAATTATTTCTTCCTGGCTTGAATAATCTATTCCTTGTCTAAATTTTCCAACATTTCCTATAACGCCAGATAGCTTTAGATGGCTAATTATCTTTTTTTTTTTAAAAAATGAAAACATTACAATTTTTATTAGTTTTATAAATTTATAATAAACTCTAGTTATAATTAAAGAATAAGGTGCGTCAATTGATAAGTATATTAATAATTTGTATATAATAGTTTTAAAACATGGGAACTGTAATACAGCTTAAAAAACAAATTAATAATTCTTATACTGACTTAAAAAACTCAGTTGAAGATAAGTTGATTCTAGTTGAAGAAAAAATTAATTCCAGATTAGCAAGTAAAGTTGAGTTAGTTCAAAAGATGACAAAATATCATTTAAACACTGGAGGTAAAAGACTTAGAGCTCTATTAACATTGCAATGCTCAAAAATTTGTGGATACGAGAAAGGATTAAGAGATGTTAATCTGGCTGCATGTGTTGAATTAATCCATGCAGCAACTTTAATGCACGATGATGTAATTGATAACTCTAAAATTAGAAGAGGAAAAAAGACCTTAAATAAGATCTGGGGAAATCACTCATCAATTTTAGTAGGCGATTATCTCTTAAGCAAATGTTTTGAAATGATGGTTGAAGATGGAAATTTAGAATTACTTAAACTTTTGGCTAACACATCATCAGAAATTGCTCAAGGTGAAGTTCTGCAATTGCAACATAATAAAGAAATAGACATGTTAGAAGAAACATATCTTAATATTATTTCCTCAAAGACTGCATCATTATTTGCAGCAGCTACTAAGGTCGGCGCAATTATTTCAGAAAAAGATTTAAAATTTAAAAATGCTTTAGAATTTTATGGAAAAAACCTAGGTCTCACATTTCAAATTGCAGATGATACATTAGATTATAATTCTGAATTAAAATTATTTGGAAAAACCATTGGTAATGATTTTTACGAGGGAAAAGTAACTTTACCTATAATTCTACTTTATCAAAAATTAGATGATGTTGAAAAAGGAAAATTAAAATTTTTATTTGAAAAACAAATTCGTGAAAAGAAAGATTTAGAATATGTTCTAAATCTAATAAAAAAAAATAACATAATTAAAGAGTGTTATAAAAAAGCAGAACATTATATAAATTTAGCTTCTAATTCTTTAAGTGTATTTGAGGAGTCTGATGAAAAAAATGTGCTAAAAAATTTAACATCTTTTAGTATAGAGAGAAATTTCTAAGGGCTTAGCAATACTTTTTTCCAACTTTTAGTTTTTTTAATGTATTTCAATCTTTCATGAATTCGATTTTGACCATCAAGCCAGAATTCTATTTCTTTAGGTTTTATTCTCCAGCCTGACCAGTATTCTGGTCTTGGTACTTTTTTTTGATTTGGGAATTTTTTTTTAAATACGTTTATAGATTTATACAAATCGTCTCTATTTTTTAAAATGCTGCTCTGCTGTGAAGCCCAAGCGCCAATTCTACTTCCATATGCTCTTGATTTATAATACTCATCAGCTTCTTTTTTTGAGACTTTAGATGCAATACCAATTACCCTAATTTGTCTTTGTAGGCTTTTCCAATGAAAACACATGGAAATTTTTGAAGAGTTTTTAATGGCTTTACTTTTATCACTTTTTAAATTTGTATAAAAAACGAAACCATTTTTATCAAAATCTTTAAGGAGAACCATTCTGACTGTTGGAAATCCTTTTTTATTTACAGTGCCTACTGCAAACGCATTTGGGTCATTAATTTCAGTTTTTTTTGCTTTATTGAACCATTCTTCAAAAAGTTTTATTGGGTTATTATGATCTTTAAAGCAAAGATTTAATCCAAGTGAGTTTTTTTCGTTCATAATTTTAAAAAAATAATTTATACAGTAAGATAATGTCATTTAATACTTTTGGAAAGTTATTTAGATTTACTACCTGGGGAGAGTCTCACGGTCCTGCAATTGGGTGTGTTGTGGACGGATGCCCACCAAATGTTCCAATTAAGGAGAGTGATATTCAAAAAGAACTTAATAAACGAAAACCAGGTCAATCTAAATTCACAACACAAAGAAAAGAGGATGACAAAATTAATATTTTATCTGGTGTTTTTGAGGGAAAAACTACTGGAACTCCTATATCTTTAATAATTTATAACAAAGACATGAGATCTAGAGATTATGAGACAATAAAGAACAAATTTCGACCAGGACATGCAGATTACACATATTTTAAAAAGTATGGAATTCGGGATTATAGAGGAGGTGGAAGACAATCAGCCCGTGAGACTGCAGCAAGAGTTGCAGCAGGGGCAATTGCAAAAGTAGTTTTGAAAAATAAGATTGGTGCTAAATATCAAGCAGTCGGTGCAGTTATACAATTAGGAATTTTAGGGTGTGATATAAACAAATGGAAAGACAAAACTATATACTCAAATCCATTTTTTTGTCCTGACAAATCTGTAATTAAGCTCTGGGAAAAATATTTACTCGGCATAAGAAAAGCTGGTTCATCTTGTGGAGCAATAATTGAGATAAGAGCAAGAGGAGTACCTTTAGGACTTGGAGCGCCAATATATTCCAAATTAGATATGGATTTAGCAGCTGCGATGATGAGCATTAATGCTGTAAAGGGGGTAAATATTGGATCAGGAATGGATTCAGCTATGCTAACTGGGGAAGAAAACTCCGATGAGATTTTACAAAGAAAAGGTAAAACTAGTTTTAAATCAAATAATGCTGGTGGAATTTTGGGTGGAATTTCAACAGGTCAAGAAATAAAAATTTCATTTGCTGTTAAACCAACTTCATCGATTTTATCATCTAGAAAAACGATTGATAAGTTCGGCAAAAATACAACAATATCTGTTAAAGGAAGACATGACCCGTGTGTAGGAATTAGAGCAGTCCCAATAGGAGAAGCTATGATGCATTGTGTAATTCTTGACCACTATTTAATGAACACTGCTCAAAATAAAATTTAATTAGATTTTTTTATTAAAACTTTTGAATTTAATGTATCTAAAATCTTATTTTCTATTCCAATTGAATCAAGATTTGCATATTTATACATTAACTCTGGTTTATCATGATCTATAAATCTATCAGGTAATATCATTGATCTAAATTTTAAATTGCTATCTAGAAGATTTTTTTCACTAAGAAATTGGCTAACATGAGATCCAAACCCACCAATAGATCCCTCCTCTATTGTGATTAAAACTTCATGCTCTGTTGCAATTTGCCAGATTAAATTTTCATCTAAAGGTTTTGCAAATCTTGCATCAATTATAGAAATATTAATTCCTTTTTTAGATAAATTTTCAGATGCTAAAATACACTCATGAAGTCTTGCACCAAAATTTAAAATTACAACTTTTTTTCCAGTTTTAATAATTTTTCCTTTACCCAACTCAATTTTTTCATTTATTTCTGGTAATTCAATCCCTAGACCATTTCCTCTTGGATATCTAAAAGCTGAAGGTCTATCATTAATATCTATTGAGGTATTGATCATTCTTACAAGTTCGGCTTCATCGCTAGCCGCCATTACTACAAAATTTGGTAGTGTTGATAAGTATGTTATATCAAAAGAGCCTGCATGTGTTGGTCCATCAGCGCCAACGAGTCCAGCTCTATCAATTGCAAATCTTACTGGCAAGGATTGAATTGCAACATCATGAACAACTTGATCATAAGCTCTTTGAAGAAAAGTTGAGTATATTGCTGCATATGGTTTAAATCCTTCTGTAGCCATTCCAGCGGCAAAAGTTACTGCGTGCTGTTCTGCTATTCCAACATCAAACATTCTGTTAGGAAATTTTTTTCCAAATAAATCCATACCTGTTCCTGATGGCATAGCTGCTGTTATACCAACAACTTTACTATCCTTTTCAGCATGCTTGATTAAGGTATTAGCAAATACTTTTGTATATGATGGTGCATTAGATGAGGACTTTATCTGTTCTCCTGTTTTTACATTAAATTTTGAAACTCCATGGAATTTATCTTCTGATTTTTCTGCAAATTTATAACCTTTTCCTTTTTCAGTTTTAACATGAACTAAAATTGGACCATCATAATTAATTTCTTTTGCATTTTTAAATACAGAAACCATTGTATCAATATCATGTCCATCTATTGGCCCAATGTAATAAAATCCCATGGAATTAAATAAAGTACCACCAGTAACTGCAGATCTTAAAAAATCCTCTGCTTTTCCTGCTTTGTTTTTAAATCTTTTTGAGAAAGCAGATATGATTAATTTTAATGTCTCTCTAAAACTAAAATAAATCTTACCAGACAGAATTTTTGCAAGATACTTTCTCATAGCTCCAACAGGTTTTGCAATTGACATGTCATTATCGTTTAAAACGACTATCATTTTTGTCTTACTTTCTCCTGCGTTGTTCATTGCCTCATATGCCATACCAGCACTTATCGCTCCATCACCTATGACCGCAATTACATTATCAGATTTATTTGACAATTTATTAGCAACAGCCATTCCTAATGCCGAAGATATAGAAGTTGAACTATGAGCAGCGCCGAAAGGATCATACTCGCTTTCTGATCTTTTTGTAAAACCAGACAATCCCCTCCCTTTTCTTAGTGTTCTAATTTTATTTTTCCTACCAGTTAATATTTTATGAGGATAAGTTTGGTGCCCAACATCCCAAATTAATTTATCATGTGGAGTATTAAATATATAATGCAAAACCACAGTGAGCTCTACAACTCCAAGACCAGCTCCTAGGTGTCCACCAGTTTCTGAAACAACGTCAATTAATTCTTGCCTGACCTCGTCAGCCAAAACTTTTATATCAGATTGAGATAATTTTCTGATATCATCTGGAAAATTGACATTGTTTAAAAATTTGTAATTGTTACTCATTTTGTTCTACTTAAAATATAATTTATAGTTTCTTTTAGATCTCTACTTTTTTTTCCAAATTTATTTAAACTTTTGAATATATTTAATTTCAGGTTATTTGCATATTTAATAGTATTTTTAGTACCTAGTAAACTTATTAAAGTAGCTTTTCCCATTTTTAAATCTTTTCTAGTTTTTTTTCCGGCGCTTGATGATTTTCCCTTTAAATCTATTAAATCATCAGCAATTTGGAACAACAGGCCTATTTCATTACCAATTTTATTAAACATTCCTAAATTTTTTATTTTACCTGACATTATAATTGGTGCCACGCAACAAAAACTAAAAAGCTTGCCAGTTTTCTTAATTTGCATATCAATAATTTGTCTTTTATTTTTTTTTATTTTTTCATAACTTAAATCTAGATATTGGCCTCCAGCTATACCAGAATGACCAGAACTCTCTGATAGTAAGTTTATTAATTTTATTTTCTTCTTTTCACTCAAATTTAATTTTTTCTGACTCAAAATTTGGAAAGCTATTGTAAGTAAAGAATTACCAGCAAGTATTGCTGTGGATTCACTAAATTTTTTATGGGTTGTCAACTTTCCCCTCCTTAAATTATCATTATCCATACACGGTAAATCATCATGTATGAGTGAGTAAGCATGAATGCACTCTACCGCTGCAGCTACTTGCAAAATATTTTTTTTATCTACCTCAAATATTGAACCAACATCAAATAATATTTTTGACCTTACCTTTTTTCCTCCAGGAAGAAGTCCATACAACATTGGCTTTATAAGATCTGTATTTTTTTCTTTTGAAAAATATCTAT
>CACEQR010000008.1 GCA_902561765.1 uncultured Pelagibacteraceae bacterium
ATAGCTAAAGAACTATACAGATCAAGTGAAGTTGTTGCAGATTCTAAAATAAGGGATCAGTTAAAAAATTTTGAAGAATCAGGTTATCAATCCTTACCAATTTGCATTGCTAAGACTCAATATAGTTTTTCCACAGACCCGAATTTAAAGGGCGCACCTTCTGGACATGTTCTACCAATTAGAGAGGTAAGATTATCATCGGGAGCAGAATTTATAGTAGTTGTTTGCGGTGCAATAATGACAATGCCTGGTTTACCAAAGGTGCCAGCTGCAGATAAAATAAGAATAAATGATAAAGGTGAAACAGAAGGTTTATTTTAGAAGATAATTTAACCAGTTTCCGAGCTCTCGCATTCTAAGATCTTTATTTGTTTTTTTATTCTCCTCTGCAATCATCGCTACATGGCTATTTATTTCCTGTTCATCAGCAAAAGCTTTATTATTTAAAAGACGATCTTTTCTAAAATGAATAAGACTTATCATTTTATCATAAGTAATTTCAGGATGATATTGAATTCCCCAAATATCGCTAACACCAGATTTGAAATTCACTCCCATAACTTTATTTATAGAATTAGAGGCTAACAAGATTGAATTATTAGGCAATTTTACAACTTCATCAAAATTAAATGCTGGTGTATTAAAAGTTTTACTTTTATTTTTATAAATTGGATGTTGTATTCCATTGCTGTTTATTTGAATATTATGTGCTATTCCTCTATGAGATCCATTCATACATCTTTTTACTTGTCCTCCAGCAACGGTAGCAGCTACCTGGAGACCCCAACAAATAGCCAATATTTTTTTAATTTTATTTTGACATGATTTCATAAATTCAATTTGTCTTCGTATTTCAATTGTATCATTATAAATATTTAAACTACTCCCTCCCCAGATTAGTCCATCAAATTTTTCTAAATCTTTTGCTACTTCTGAAATATTTTTATCAGACGAGGGATTAACTACGTCAATTTTTAAACTATTTGTAAAATAACTAATACTATCTTTTAGACTTTCGGTATGAGTTTTAATTCCACCTTCAGTAAAACTTTGATTCTCTTCTTTTAGATTGCCCTCAACTATTAATATTCTTTTCATCTAAACAATTCTCCAGAGATACTATGTTTGTACATAATTTTCATATCAGAAATAGTCAATTTTTTGGGATTAGATGTTGTTGATGGATCATTTAAGGCCATCTCAGAAAGCTCGTCTAAATCGATTTTATTAGGATCAATCACATCAGATAATTTATGGGGTATTTTGAGTTCTTTTCTTAAATCCAATATCCATTTTAAATAAGAGTCAAAACTTTTTGATAAATTAAGATAATCACAAATAGAAATAATTTTTTCTTCTATAGTATCTCTATTGAAAGTTAATACATATGGCATGAATATTGCGTTAGATAATCCATGATGAATATTAAACTTAGCATTTAAAGGATGACTTAGAGAGTGTATGGCACCAAGGCCTTTCTGAAAAGCAGTTGAGCCCATACTAGCAGCAGCTAATAAATCTGATCTTGCATCTAAATCATTGCCATTGTGTACTGCATTTAATAAAGATTTTTTTATCAGTCTCATTCCTTCAATTGCAATTCCATCTGCCATAGGATGAAAACCTGGTGCACAATAAGCCTCTAAATTATGAGCAAGCGCATCCATTCCTGTTGCCCCTGTTAAACGTGGAGAAAGATCTTTTGTTAAGATTGGATCTAAAATAACTATTGCTGGTAAAAATTTTGGATGAAAAATTATTTTTTTAATTCCAGTTTCTTTATTTATTATTGCAGAGGCTCTTCCTGTTTCTGAACCAGTTCCTGCCGTAGTAGGAATGGCAATTATTGGTGGAATATTTTCATTATTTGCTCTTTTCCAATAATCTCCAATATCTTCAAAATCCCATATAGGTCTATTTTGTGCAGACATAAATGCAATTGCTTTTCCAACATCAAGTCCACTACCACCTCCAAAAGCAATTACTCCATCACAATTATTTTTCTTAAATTCTTTAACACCTTCCTCAACATTTTCACCAAATGGATTTCCTGAAAAATTAGAAAACACCACTAAATTATTAATTTCTTTTTTAATTATAGAAATTACTTCTTTTGCCATTTGCAAGTTAATCAAATCTTTATCTGTTACGAATAAGGGATTTCGAATGTTTAAATTTGAACAAGCTAAATAAAGATCATTAATTCTATCTTTGCCAACCCAGATAGTTGTAGGATAATTCCAATTATAGTTACTCATTATTATTTTCTAACATTAAATCTAAAAATAAAGATGCAGTCCAAGAAAAATTAGTTGCACCAAATCCTTCTCCAGTTTTGCAACTAAAATACTCATTAAAACCTTTCTGTTTAACAAGATTAATAGTTTTTTTTTTGATTTGATTTGCAAATTTAATATCTTTATTTTTTAATCCTTGATAGATAATCCAATTACAGTTTATCCATACTGGACCTCTCCAATATCTTTTTTCTTCAAACTTTTGATGGCTTGATTTTATACTTGAAAAAAAATATTTTTCTTTATTGCTATGTTTCTTTAAGTTTTTGATAATTTTATTATTTAATTTTTTATCTTTCAAATCGGCAAATAAAATAAAATAATGAGTAATAGATGGTATGGATATTTTTTTTTTATTTTTCAAATCAAGATTTAAAAAATTATTATTTTTTTGATTATAAAGTTTAACAATTTTTTTTTCAGATCTTAAAATATAAGAATCTATCTCATTACTTTTTAAATCAAATATTTTTAATAGTTTAGAAAGATCTTTATTTGCCCTCAAAAATATCGAATTAAATCCAACATCGACAACATTAAATAATGAAACTTTAAAAAGTTTGTTTGGATTATAATTATTTTTTCTCAAGTGATTTTTAATTGTTACATATCGATCATAATCAATATCTAGAGGGCGATATTCAGGATTAACGACCTTATTATCCCCTCTTTTGTATTTTAAATTTTTTGGGATTTTTACTTTACTCATTGAATAATCCCATAAAGGTGAATTGTCATATCCACTTTCCCATGGATGTAAAATTGATATTAATCCTGAATTATTTGGATCTCTAAATTTAATAAACCATTTATGATATTTTAAAACTGCTTTAATAATTTTTTTAAATTCAGCTTTTTCTTTACTCTTAATTTTATTTTTATCTAAAATTAATTTTATTATTATTGCAAGAATAGGTGGTTGTGTAATTCCAGATGAATGAATTTTATTTCCACAAGCCCAAACAGAATGGTTTGGATAATAATTAGTATTTAAATCATGGAATAAAATATGAGGTATCATTCCATCTTTCCATTGACCATTTATGAGTGTTTTTATTTCATCTAGAGCATATTTAAGTTTAAAATGTGAATAACCTAAAGCTATAAATCCAGAATCCCAATTCCATTGGGCCGGATATAATTTGTTATTGGTTGGTAAAGTATATCCCTTTTTTTTATTGCCTAGTAAGACCTTTTTGGCAGAATTAATAAAATTTCTCATTAACCCTTCACACTTCCTGCTGTTAGTCCACTTACCAAATATTTTTCAAAATAAACAAAAATAAATAAAACTGGAATAGTAACAACAACAGATCCTGCCATTAAATATTGTCTAGGTGTCTCTGCATCACCGCTCAAATATTGTATTGCTCTTGATAAAGTAAATGTATTTGGATTATCTAGAAACATTAAAGAAAATAAGAATTCATTCCATGCTATCATAAAAACATAAAGGGCAACTGAGGAAATAGCAGGTATGCTTAATGGTAAGATAATTTTTATTATTATACCAAACCAATTTAACTTATCCATAATAGCAGCTTCTTCTAATTCTTTAGGTATGCTCTTGAAATATCCTTGAAGCATATATATTGCAACTGGTAAAGTAGTTGCTGTATACACTATTAAAAGACCACCAACATTATTCCTTAAACCCAGCTGACTAAATACAGTATATAAAGGTATCACCAAAACTATAGCTGGAAACATATAAATAATTAATATTGAAGTAGATAAAAAGTTTTTTCCAAAAAAGTTTAATCTTGCAACTGCATATGCTGCAGGAATAGCAAAAATTAATGTAATTATAACTGTTCCAACTGAAACAAATGAACTGATAAGGATATATCTTCCAAATTTATAAGTATCAAAAATAACAAAGTAAGATTTAAACAATTCTTTTATATCCTGAGCAAAATTAATACTAAAATCTAAAGGATTTATAAGCAGCGCGGCCTGTGTTTTAAAACTTGTAACTAACATCATGTAAAACGGAAATAAAATTACAAAAGAAAATAAAACAATTCCAAAAAGAGTTAAAAATTCAAATACTACTTTTTGAGATGAGTAATCAAGCTCTAAATTTTTTTGATTATATTTATCAATTTTTAAAGAGTAAAAGATTAAAATTCCAAAGATACCAACATTATACCAAACAGGCATCATTTGGAGAATATATCCGTCGACAAAAGTAAACAGTATAGCAAATATTAATGACTTTATAATTTTATGAAACTTATCTCCAATAATCAAATTTATTAAGGATATTCCAATTCCTAACGTTAAGATAATTGCGAAATTAAAATTTTTTAGTTCTATTCCTTGTAATGTAGATAAAACTTTCCAAATGGAAACTAGGAAAAATAAAAAAATAGATGAGATTAAACAATACAATATAAGACTTTTAATTTTCATCAGCTCTCCTTCCTAATAGTTTAAAATAAATAAACATAAATATTAAAAGAAGCAAAACTATAACAATTGAAACAGCGGATCCCATTCCAATATCAGATATTGTGAAACCTTGCTCATAGACATTGATTGGCAGTGTTCTAGTACCGGATGCTCCTCCAGTAAGTAAGAAAATATCTTCAAATTTATTAAAATTCCAAATAAATCTAATCATGAACAAAATTGATATTACAGCTGTAATCTGCGGTAGTGTTATGCTTATAAATTTTTGAAGTGGTCCAGCTCCATCAACATCTGCTGCCTCATATAGTTCTTTTGGTACAGCCTGTAGTCGAGCAAGTATAAATAAAAACGCTAATGGAAAATATCGCCAAATTTCAAAAATTATAACGGTTGTTAATGCTAATCTTAATTTCAAATCAAAACCAAAAAAATTAATAGTTAAATATTTTTGACCTAATAAATTTAAAGGCTCTTGAATAACTTGAAAATTTAATAAAAGGTTATTTAATGTTCCGCTGTAAGGATCCAATAGTAGTTCCCAAGTATATGCTAATGCTACAACAGGTCCCACGTAAGGAAATAGTAAAATACTTCTCATAAAAGTTCTTCCAAAAAATTTTTGATTTACGAGTTGGGCTGCTAAAATTCCAAATACTATTGATCCTATTGTCCCAAAAAAGGTATAATAAAAAGTTGTTGTTAAAAGATCAAAAAATTCATTTTGAAAAAAAACCTTTTTAAAATTTTTTAATGTAAAGTCAGTATTTAAAAGAATATTATCTGATTTACCTGACAACTTAGGCTTAATAGATTTTATTTCTTTTTTATTGATTTTTTCACCATTCTTATTTTTTAGGACTATTTGAAAATTCTCTCTGTATTTAGCTTTCCAATTTCCAAAATCACAATAAATTATATTTGACTTTAGCTGACATCTTTCATCTAAATTTAGAGGTTCAGAATTTTTTGGGATTTTATCTTGAAATTTAACATCTCTTATATCCAATATTAATGAACTATTTCTTAACTTATAAATTATCTTTATTTCGTCTGAGCTATCTTTTATTGATTTAACTATTTTTTTTGCTCTTGGCTCTGGAATTCTTATGTCTTTTAAACCTACTTCTTTAAAACTAATCCAAACATTAGCAAATATAGGAAATAATATAATTGAAAAAACAAGGAAAACTGCAGGTAATAATAAAATGTAAGCAGTTCTTTTTTCTATTTTTGAAAGAGTATCACTCATAATAAAAGCGGATAATACACATTATCCGCTTTTATTTAAATTTAAATTACTAGATTAAAATTGAGAGAGTTTTTGATTGATCATATCTACTGCTTGATCAATATCAATCTGTCCATCAACATAAAGTCTAGTTATTCTATTAATAAACTTGTTATTAATAATTTTAGATGCTCTAGAAAGTTCACCTTCTTTTACACCCCATCTTTTAGCCTGATCTAATCCAGCAACGATATTATTTATAACATCCTCTGAATATAGGTCTGATAATGGTGCTTTTCTATCAACTCCAACAGGTAGTTTACTCCATGCTTTTGTAAATGCCTCTGGATCACTTGCGTTTCCTCTTCTCACAGGAAATTTACCTTCTGGTGCGATTGAAAGTGTCTTTGTATAACCTTCATCCATTGAATATTTGATAAATGCACTTGCTTCTTCTGTATCAGCATCAGCTGTTATTCCAAAGTATCTTACATCAGCCCATGCGGCCCCTTTTTTATTATTAGGACCACTTAAGTTTGTAATAAAACCAGTCTTTGAAGCTAACTCCCCAGATGTTGGATCACTGTTTATCGTTGGAGGAGCTGAATCTCTTAAACCAGCTAATTCATCCATAATAAATGGAGACCAAATTATCATTGGAGTTTTTCCAGCAAAGTATAATTCTCTAGATTGCTTCCAATATAATTCTCCTGGAGGACTTGCATTTGCAATAACTTTATAAAATTCTAATGCTGCCTTTAATTTTTTACCTTGTTTTCTTACCGCTCCTTTTTTAACAACGTTAACTCCATTTGCTAAAAGAACATGTTCTAAAACTTGGCTCATAAAGTTTTCATCAGTTTTTGTAGCTGCTACAAAACCAAACATTCCGTCACCAGATAGTGCTTCTACTGCTTTAGTTATATTTTCATAACTTGTTGGTGGCGCAAGACCTGCTTTTTCAAATAAGTCTTTTCTGTAGACTACCATTTGAGTCCAGCCATCAACTGGTACTGCTGCTATTTTTGACCCACTCTTAGCCATATTTAATGCACCTGGTGCAAAAGTTTTTTTACCAAGATCTTTAACAACTGCATTATTAGCATCTACATCTAATATTCCTGCCTCAGCCCAAGGTAAGACGTATTGTAAAGTATGATAAATTACATCTGGAAGATCACCAGCCGCAGCAGCAGCTGTTGCTCTTGTTCCTAAATCTTTTTCTTCTACAGGAATAACTTCAACTTTGATGCCAGTTTTAGCTTCAAAATTCTTGGCCATAGCTTCTTGCTTAGCCATTCTAGCTGGTTGAACTTCTGTAGTCCAAAAAGTAATGTCTGCAAAACTAATATTTGTTACAAAAAATATTAGTGCGCATACAGTAATTGTTATTTTTTTAATCATTGATTTCCCCTCTTTTTTCGTTGATTAATTAAGTAAATGTATCAGCGAGAGAAATGAATGACAATAGATATTAAAAACCACTTAAACTCAAAAAGTCAACAAATATAATATTTTTAAATCAAAAATTTTTTATTTTTTAGAATTGATCTAATTATTTTAAACATTAGGGGAATTTTTTTTGAATTAAACTTTTTTAAAATAAAAGGTGCAATTTCTCTTACAAGTTGTTCTCCTTCTACAGTATCATTTGCCATAAACTTTTTTTTAGCCCTTTGAAAAGTAAAACCTTGTCCTAAATAGTTTCCCATTTTACTATTTCTTCCTCCTGCAGCACTTACATACAAGTCTCCAACACCAGCTAGACTTAAAACCGTATCTTCTTTTCCCTTTAAATGTTTAGTTATGTATTTCATTTCTGATAATGATTTTTGAAACAAACTTGAAGATTTATTCAAACTTAAACCCGAGCCAATTATCAGGGAATAAATATTTTTTATTGCCGAACATATTTCAACACCCACTACATCTTTAGAATATTCAATCAAATAGTATTTTGTTGAAATCATTTTACCTAACAATTTTGCAATTTGAATATTTTTGTTTGCAATGATTACACTTGTTTGACATTTTCTGGCTAATTCTTTAGCTAAACATGGTCCTTTCAAAACTGATATATTTAATTTAGGAGTATTTTTTCCAAGCGTTTGAGAAATAGAAACAATTTTTTTATTTTTCCTTTCATATTTAAGACCTTTTGTAAGAACTAAAACTGGAGATTTTACTTTATACTTTTTTAATTCTTTACTAATGAAATCTATTCCTGTTAAGCTTAAAGCTATAACAATAAGATCATATTTTTCCAAAAAAATTTCTTTAGAATACTTTTTAAATATAAGTTTTTTCGAAAGATTAATTTTTAACCCTGAATGAAATTTATTTTTTGATGATAAATTTTTAATAAATCTTTGGCTATATGGTTCTGTAATAAATACTTTATGATTATTGTCTATACATGGAACAGAGAACGCTGACCCCATGGCCCCGCCTCCAATAATTAGAATTTTTTTCATAAATAAATTAACTAATTGTAACTATTTATTAATAACAAGTAATTTTAAAGAAAAAATAGTTTTATTTTTTTGATTTTATTAATAAAATAAACATAAAATTAAACAGTTTATATGAACAAAATAGCGATAATTGGTGCAGGCCCTTGTGGTTTATCAATGTTGAGAGCCTTTGAACACGCAGAACAAAAGGGAGAAAAAGTTCCAGAAATCGTATGTTTTGAAAAACAAGATGATTGGGGAGGACTATGGAACTACAGTTGGAGAACAGGTTCAGATCAATATGGTGATCCAGTCCCCAATAGTATGTATAGATATTTATGGTCAAACGGACCAAAAGAATGTTTAGAATTTGCAGATTATTCTTTTGATGAGCATTTTGGAAAGCCTATTCCGTCTTTTCCACCTAGAGAAGTATTACACAACTACATAATTGGAAGAGTAAATAAAGGAAGTATTAAAAGCAAAATAAAATTTAGCACAAGTGTAAAAAGTGTAAATTATAATTCAGATAAATTTGAAATTAGCTATCAAGATAAAACTAACAATAAAATTTTGCATGATAAATTTGATTATGTAATTGTTTCAACTGGACACTTTTCAGTACCATTTATTCCTGAATACAAGGGGATGAGTTCTTTCCCAGGAAGAATAATGCATTCTCATGATTTTAGAGATGCTGAAGAATTTAGAGATAAAAATGTTATAGTACTCGGAAGCAGTTATTCGGCTGAGGATGTTGCGCTACAATGTAATAAATATGGAGCCAAAACTGTAACTATAGGTTATAGACACAACCCAATGGGTTTTAAATGGCCTTCAGGTATGAAAGAAGTTTATTATCTAGATAGATTAGAAGGCAACAACGCAATTTTTAAAGATGGGACAAAACAAGAGGCTGATGTAATTATATTATGTACCGGATACCTACATCATTTTCCATTTTTGAACGAGAAACTAAAGCTTAAAACTCATAATAGATTATATCCACCTAAATTGTATAAAGGAGTTGTATGGCAAGATAACCACAAGTTAATGTACCTAGGTATGCAGGATCAATTTCATACTTTTAATATGTTTGATTGCCAAGCATGGTTTGCAAGAGATGTAATAATGAATAAAATTAAAATTCCAAATGATAGTGAAATAGAAAAAGATATTTCCAAATGGGTCTCTATGGAAGAAAAATTGGAAAATCCAGATCAAATGATAGATTTTCAAACGGAATATACAAAAGAACTTCACGAAATGTCAGATTATCCAAAAATTGATTTTGAATTAATAAGAAAACATTTCAAGGAATGGGAACATCATAAAATGGATGATATATCAACTTATAGAAATAAATCTTTTTCATCACCTGTAACTGGGTCCATTGCCCCTATTCACCATACCCCTTGGGCATCTGCGATGGACGACTCTATGGATACGTTTTTAAAATAATAAAATATTTACAATAAAGTTTTCTCAACTGACAATTTCCACTCACTTAATAGCTTTTTTCTAATTGTTGAGCTTAATTTAGGTTTAAATGTTTTATCTTTTTTCCATTTTCTCTTAATTTGATTTAATGATTTAAATAACCCTATTTGATATCCAGCAAATAATGCAACTCCAAGAGCTGTTGTTTCCAATACTTTGGGTCTTTCTGTTTTAATGTCAATAATGTTTGCTAAAAATTGAGAAAACCAGTTATTTTGTACCATTCCACCATCAATTTTTACTATTTTAGGTTTCAATCCATCTTTTCTCATTGCGCTAAACAGATCATGGCTTTGATATGCCACAGACTCAACAACTGCTCTTACTAAAGTTTTCCAATCACTATCTCTAGTTAATCCCGTGATAATTCCTCTAGCGTCAGAACTCCAGTATGGAGCTCCTAACCCACTAAAAGCTGGCACAACATACACACCTTCATTATTATTTTTTGATTTAGCAATTTGTTCAGTGTCAAAAGCATTATTAATCATTTTTAACTTATCTCTTAACCATTGAATCCCAGCACCTGCAATAAAAATAGAACCTTCAAGTGCAAAAGTATTTTTACCATTTAACCTGTAGCAAATTGTAGTTAATAATTTATTTTTTGAAAAGATTTTTTGCGCTCCTGTATTCATTATTACAAAAGCACCTGTGCCATAAGTACTTTTAATTGAGCCTTTTTCAAAACATGATTGTCCTACAGCTGCAGCTTGTTGATCACCTAAAACTGCAGATATAGGAATTTCATATCCAACTATTTTTTTATTTGTTATTCCAAAATTATCTGCTGAATTTTTTACATCCGGTAAAATATTTTTTGGAATATTAAGTTTTTTTAAAATTTCTTTGTCCCAGTTGTTATTATTTATATTAAATAACATTGTCCTACTTGCATTTGTTGAATCTGTTAAATGATGCTTACCATTAGTTAGTTTCCAAATTAAATATGTATCTACCGTTCCAAAAAGTAAATTATTAGATTTTAAAAGTCTCTTTGAAATTTTTACATTTTCCAATATCCATTTTATTTTAGTAGCCGAAAAATATGGATCAATAAATAATCCAGTTTTTTTTCTAAAAATATTTTCATATTTTTTTTTCTTTAGTTTTTCACAATATTCTTGTGTTCTTCTATCTTGCCAGACAATTGCGTTATAAATTGCTTTACCAGTTTTTTTATTCCAAAGGATGGTTGTTTCTCGTTGATTTGTAATTCCTATGCTTAGTATTTTACCTTTTAAGATGGATGCTTTTCTAATTACTTGTTTTAAAGCTTTAATAGTTGTAGTCCAAATTTCATTTGGGTTATGCTCAACCCATCCATTTTTTGGAAAATATTGAGTAAACTCAAATTGAGATGTAAATTTTATATTACCTTGTAAATCAAATAATATTGCTCTTGAAGATGTCGTGCCTTGGTCGATAGCGACAAGAAACTTTTTCACAAGTTTAATCTATACCTAAGTGTTTTTTTCTTTTATCAACCCAGGTTCTTATCAAATTGTCAAAAATTAAACCTATGAAAGCTACACATATTCCCAATGTTAATCCAATACCCGCACCTTTTTTGTCAGACAAAGCTTTTAAGATATACTGTCCTAAATCTTCAGTACCTATAAATGCTCCTATAATCACCATAAATAGTGCAAAAACTATAGTTTGATTAAGCCCCAACATCATATGTGGAAATGCCAAAGGAAATTCGATTTTAAATAATCTTTGAAATTTAGTTACCCCCGACATTGTTGCAGCATCATGTAAACCAGATGGGACACTTCTAAGTCCTTCTATTGTATATCTGGTTGCAGGTATAGTTGCATAAACTATTACCGCTATAAGAACAGAAGTATCAGTTATACCAAACAGCATCATTACAGGAATTAAATATACAAATGATGGAAAGGTTTGAAAAATATCACATACGTTTAACATAAATTTCGTAGAATGTTTATTTTGAAAACACAAAGTACCAACTGTAAATCCAATAATACATGATACAATCACGCCAAATGTTGCCATATAAGTTGTTACAAGAGCTCTATCCCACCAAGGGCTTAATGCTATAAATAAAGTTAAACCACAAACTACTAAAGCTGATCTTGTGCCACCAATCAAATATCCTGCTCCAACTACTAATACTATTGTAGCTATCGCCGGCATTCTTAAATATAAGGCTCTCATTGGCTGAAGCACCTCAACAATCAACCACGTATTAAATGCTTTTATATAAACAAAAAATGTGTCGAATATCCAGTCAACTCCTTTATTCCAGAAATTAGCAGTTGATATTCCTTTATTATGTGGAACTTCAAATAAATAATTATATCCATCTTTAAAATAAAAAGATCCAAAATATGCTAACGCAATTCCTATAATCATTATTAGTCCAAAAAATAATGAGTTTTTGTTTCTTTGGAAAAAATTTAGATTTCCAAAATAATCAACTTGTTTATTTGCCCAAGCTAAAGACATCTTATCTAAAAGAATTGCGATCAAACTTATGCAAAGTCCTGCTTCTAAAGCTAATCCGATATTTAGCTGGTTTAATGCTAACAATAAATTAAATCCTAAACCTTTTGCTCCAATAAATGCGGAGATAACTGCCATAGAAAAGCAAACCATTATAACTTGGTTTACGCCGATCAAAATATCTCTTCTTGCTGTTGGAATTAAAACTTTGAACATTAGTTGCCAATTATTACATCCACTCATTCTACCAGCTTCAATAACTTCTGGAGGCACAGCTCTCAATCCTAATAAGGTCAATAGTATCATGGGAGGCACTGCTACAATCATTGTTATAATTACTGCTGCATGATCCCCAACTCCAAAAAGTACAAGGGCAGGAACTAAAACAGCGTACTGAGGCATTGTCTGCATAACTAAAAGTATTGGATATAGAGCTTTTTCTACTCTTTTGCTCTTAAAGGCTGCAATACCAAGACTTAATCCAAATATAAATGATAGTGGTGCTGCAACTAAAATAAAAGATAATGTCTGCATTGATGGTTTCCACTGACCGAAAATAGAAATATAAGTCATTGCTAAACCAGCAAAAATGGCTAATCCTCTACCACCTAACTTATAAGCAAGTATTGCAGAACCTGCAGCAACAATAGTCCATGGTAAGCCAGGTAATTCTGCCCAAGGATTAGTATCAATCCAATCCCAGCTTGTAAATGCAACGATAGTTTCAAGTCCGCCAAGTAAAATTTCTCTAATTAATTCAATTAGAAAAGTCATAAATGCTGTTAAATTTCTGGTAATTTGTAAAACTAAAGGTCTAGTTTTAAATTCTTGAGTGTCTTCGTTCCAAAACTCCATTGGCATCCAATCATTCATTAAGAAAAATAAAGAGTCATTTATCCAAATTGGTAACCAGCCAAGTAAAGGAGGCAGTCTCCAAAAGACATCAAAAGCGTAATACCTAACTTCTTTTCCTAAGAAAACAAATGTGCTTTGGTTTGGGTCTTTTACAAATTCAGCCTGGCCTCTAATAAATTTATAAGTTTCAGGTACATCTATCGCAAAACATAAAGCGAAGAATACTATTAATAAAAATAACCATTGAAATAATTTTGGATATTTTTTTAGAATTTCCATAGTTTAATTATTATTTTTTCTTCCTCCAAAAACTGTATTAATAATTTTTGTTGGATTAATAGATCCTACAATATTATTGTTGTTATCTATTACAGCTACAGTCTTTTCTTGTGTTAATATTTTTTCTGCCACATTTTCAATTATCTCGTCTTTTAAAACTTTTAAATTACCCATATGTTCTGTAGTTGAAGAGTCCATTACATCTTCAATTAATAAAACTTTTTCTCTAGGAACTTCTTCAGTAAATTTTCTTACATATTCTGTTGCAGGATTTAAAACTATATTTGCAGGAGTATCTAATTGTTCAATAATCCCATCTTTCATAATTGCAATACGATCAGCAAGTTTAAGAGCTTCATCAAAATCATGGGTTATAAACATAATTGTTTTTTGTAGTTTTTCTTGAAGTCTTAAGAATTCATCTTGCATCTCTTTTCGAATTAATGGATCCAGCGCTGAAAAAGGTTCATCTAAAAACCAAATATCTGGCTCGACTGCTAATGATCTCGCAATACCTACTCTTTGTTGTTGTCCTCCAGACAATTCTCTCGGAAAGTAGTTTTCTCTTCCATCAAGACCAACTAGTTTGACCATATCCATTGCTTTATTGATACTCTCCTCCGTATTAATACCCTTAATTTGCAATGGAAAAGCAATATTTTCGACAACTGTTTTATGGGGAAGAAGCGCAAAACTTTGAAAAACCATTCCCATCTTATTTCTTCTAAGATCGATCAATTCTTTATTATTTAAATTTAATAGATCTTGACCTTCAATAAAGATTTTTCCACCTGTTGCATCAGTTAATCTCGATATACATCTTAACAATGTAGACTTACCTGAACCTGAAAGTCCCATTACAACCAACATTTCCCCTTTGGATACCTCAAATGAAGCATTATTAACCCCAACTATACATCCATTTTCCTGAAAAGTTTTTGCATCTACATTGCCGTTTGCTTCTTTAAGCATAGTTTCAGCATTTTCGCCAAATATCTTATAAACAGACTCACATTTAATTACTGGTTCAGACATAAATTATAATAAGGTTATACGAAATTAAGATAAAATAAAATCTCTTAAATTTGTTAAATTTCCTCCCTAAAAATTTTTTATAAAATAAACTCTTGTATCAATTCCAGTACTTAAAAAACTTAAAGCCTCTCCACTGACAGAAATAGTTTCATCTACGCCAACATTATTTCCACTAACTACAAAGCCTGCAAAACACTTATTTTTTTCTTTATCCCATTTAACAAACGTTTCATCTATCTTGTTGCCATTAATGGTATAAATTTCGTGTGCTCTAAAGTTTAAGAAATTTGCTCCCATAATTGCACGTTGAGGTATAAGTTTTGTTGCTTTACAAACCGCCTCATATAATTCATCTGATAATTTAAAATGATCTGTTCCATCAAAAGAAACTAAAATTCCTGATGGAAGACTTGAGATTAATTTATTTAGTTTTCTCTCTTGAGCAATTCTTTCTTCTTCTATTTTCATTTTAGCAACCAACTCATCACCTTCACCAAACATTTTATTTAAGATAAAAAAAGTTAAAAATATAATAATTATAATTCCTATTAGCCCACCAAACTGTTTGATAGGTTCTGGTAATTCCTTAAAATTACTCTTGTAGTTTTCCATTTTTCCAAATGCCCGTTTTTTGTTTTCCATCAGACCAAGTAAAAGTTCCTTTACCATTCATAAATCCCTTAGCCCATTCCCCTTCGTAAGTTGAGCCATCAGGAAAAAATAAAGTTCCAACACCGCTCCATTCACTATTTTTAAACTCGCCTTTGTAAATATATCCGTTAGGCCAGGTTTCTACTCCTTGACCATGTTTTTTGGTTGCAACCCACTCACCTTCATAGGTTGTTTTGTCTGTGTAAATCCATTTACCATAACCATTTTCACAATTTCCTTCTTTACAACCTGTGCTTCTTGCTTGAGCAATTGATGAAGCCAAAAGGTAAAAAAGTATGCAAAATATGAGTCTTTTCATCATTTCATTCTACACAATATTTAACAAAAAAAAATTAGGCATTTTTTGTTTTATTTTTACAATAATAAATAGTTATATATTTTTCTGAGTTTTCAGTATTTATATTTTTAGTTATTTCGTGAATTAATTCTCCGGTTTTTCTAGTAATTATTGCAGATTCTGAATAACTTTTTTCTTTATTAAAGGCTTTAAATAAAACCACATCTTTATTTACTATTTTCACATCAAAATTTGAGTTTTGTGAGAAAAAATCTGACAATCCATTAACCATCAAAGTACTTGGTTGATTAGTATATAATTTTAAAGAGTTTAAATTCTGTTCATCAACTTCTTCCGCTAAAAATGTTTTGTAATTATATTCGGAGTTTTTGATTATTTTTTTTTCTAACTTGCAATTAAATTCCAAATTAAGATCTTCATTTATATTAATATTTTTTGCAAAAACATTATTAAGAGCAGTAAAGCTAAAAAATATAAAATAAAATAATTTGATCATCACATACTAGTTTTCGTTAAAAAAAATCTCCCCCAACATAGTTGGGAGAGATTTAATATTTTAGTTTTTAAAACTTATTTTGTGAAAGCTTGCCAAACACTCTTGTTGTCAGCTAACCATTTTTTAGCTGCATCTTCATGAGTCATTTTGTCAACGTCAACTAAAGCTGCCATTGCACCAATTTGACTTGTAGAGAAAGAAAGTTTTTGAAACGCCTTAGCTGCTGCAGGATGAGTTTTTGGAAAATCTTCATGCGCTGCTTTTTTCAAATAACCATCTGGAGAACCACATTTTCCATCTCCACCATCTTCTGGTCTACAACCAGCTGTGTATGGAGGGAAGTCGATGAAAGTAAAACCAGCACCATCTGTAAAGTTTGGTGTCCAGTTAAATATGATAGTTCCTCTTCCTTCTTTTTTAGCTGCTGCTAATTCTGCCCATAATGCATCTGCACTACCAGCGAATTTAACCCACCATAGATCTCCTAAGCCAAGAGCATCAACTCTTTGAGGTATCAAATCTCCATGCCATGTTTGTGGTCCTTCCAACATTCTTCCTTTTCCATCTGGTGAATCAGGTGTTGTAAAGTTTTTTGCACAATCTGGATTTTTTAAAGCAGTCCAATCAGGTAGACCTGGGCATAATCCTTTTTCTACAACCCAGTTTGGATAACCCATATCTTCAAGAGTTCTTGCCTCGTGATCACCCATATCTAATAAACCACCTTTATCCAAAGCAGTTGTGAATGATTTACCAAAAGCAGATTCCCACACTTCGTGAGATATTGTTACGTCTCCAATTCTGATTGACTCGTATACCGCCTGTGAGTCAGCATTTACATATTTTACGTTGTTACCCATACTTTCAAAAATTCCGCCAATAACATATGCCATTACAATTTGGCTTGACCAGTTATGAGTTGGGATAACAATTGGTTTTTTACTATCTGCTGCGTTAGAAATTCCTGCAAAACTTACAAGAGAAATTACTAAAGCTGATAGTAAAGAGATTAATTTTCTCATGATTTTCCCCTTTCCTTAATATTAAGTTCTAAATTATGTTCTCTATTAAGGTGACAGTCAACAAGCAAAATAGATATAAATGTATATATAAAATTTATATATAAATTTGTTGATACTTTAATATAGTTTAGGCATACTTATAATTATATATGCAAACTAGTTTAGCAATCAAAGAACCTGGTTTAAATGTTCTACCACCTGGAGTTGAAAGATATATTGTCAACGCTGGTGGAATTACTGGAATACAAATTTTTCCTGATGACGAAATTCAAATAATTAATAATGAGGGAAATCAAATTTGCGAAATAAATTCTTTTGATAAAAACGGTAAATCAGAACTAAACCTTTTAAATTTAAAAGAAGATAAAAATTCTTCTGAAATTAAAAAAATTCTTTTTAAAAAAGAAGAAAGCTCCATGCAGGCTTTACTTCAATTAAGCAAAAGAAATTTGAAAATTGAAAAAGCTAAGTCAGCAATTTTATTTGACAAAAATACCAAAGCTGGTGAAAAAATAATTTTAAAATCTAAAGATAAATGTTATTGCATATTTGCTGCACCTGCAGATGACATGCTTGTTCATGATCAAAATCCACCATCAGATTTAACTATAATAATTAAAAGAGCTAAAATTATAAACAATGATAAAGAATTTTCATTAATACCAGACCCAATTTATGATCCTGATCATGAAGTAAATATTGATAGGAAAACTGCAAATGGCTATCAAGTCAAGGCTGGTGATTACATTCAAATTATAACCCCAACTGGAAGACAGTGCTCAGACTTTGTAGCATATGATACAGCCAAATTAGAAAAAGGTTTGGAGAGAGGTCTTGATTGGCAAACAACTAGAACTTTTATGGGTCACACTTTTCCTGGTCCAGGCTTATATTCAAAATTTTATGACACTGATCATGAACCTTTAATTGAAGTGATAAGAGATACTGTTGGTATACATGACACATTCAACTTAGCGTGTACTTCAAAGTACTACGAAGACTCAGGATATTTTGGGCATGCAAATTGTTCTGACAATTTAAATGATTCTATGGAAAAATATGGAGTAGAGAAAAAAAAAGGTTGGCAAGCAATAAATCTTTTTTTTAACACATCTGCTGGAGGTCTAAATTCAGTAACCTCAGACGAGTCTTATGCAAGACCAGGTGATTATGTAATTTTTAAAGCGTTAAAAGATTTAACCTGTGGAACAACTGCTTGTCCTAGTGATATTGATAGCTGTAATGGATGGAACCCTACTGATATTTTTGTTAGAACTTATGAAAAAAGTAAAGAATTTACAAAATCTTATGGATTTAGAATGAAAACAGACTCAGAGAACAAACTTACAAGGAACACAGGATTTTATGAAAGGACTTCAAAACTAACTAGAAACTTTGTTGATGCTAGAGGTTTTTGGTTGCCAAATGATTATACGAAACACGGAGTTATAAACGAGTATAATGCTTGTAGAGAAAAAGCTGTTTTAATTGATTTATCATCTTTAAGAAAATTTGAAATTTTAGGTCCTGATGCTGAAGAATTAATGAATTATACTTTAACTCGAAATGTTAAAAAACTTTCAGTAGGCCAAATTGTATATTCAGCAATGTGCTATGAAAATGGCACCATGTTTGATGATGGTACTTTATTAAAACTTAGTGATCACGGTTTTAGATGGGTTTGTGGTGACGAATATGGTGGAGAGTGGTTAAAAGAACAAGCAAAGAAGAAAAATTATAAAGTTCATATAAAAAATTCGACAGACCAAATAAATAATCTTTCTTTACAAGGTCCAAAAAGCAGAAAAATTTTAGAAAAAATAATTTTTACACCTCCCACACAGCCTTCTATATCTGAATTAGAATGGTTTAGATTTACAATTTGCAGATTAGAAGAATTAAATGGAATACCATTAATTGTTTCACGGACTGGTTATACTGGTGAACTTGGTTTTGAAATTTGGTGTCACCCAAGCAATGCACCAACTGTTTGGGATAAAGTAATGGAGGCAGGTAAAGACGAAGGTTTGATACCTGCTGGTTTTGCTGCTTTGGATCTTTTAAGAATTGAAGCTGGATTAATACTATTTGGTAATGAATTTGATGGACAACAAGATCCCTTTGAAGCAGGGATTGGTTTTTCTGTACCTTTAAAATCTAAAACTGAAGATTTTATAGGTAGAGAAAATCTTATTAAGAGAAAAGAAAACCCTCAAAAAAAATTAGTTGGTTTAGAATTGATTGGTAAAGAACAAGCAAACCACGGAGATTGTGTACATATTGGAAGATCTCAAGTTGGAGTAATTACAAGTGGGTGTATTTCACCAACATTAAATAAAAATATTGCTTTATGCAGAATAGATGTAGGTCATTCAGAAATAGGAAATGATGTTGAAATTGGAAAAATAGATGGTCATCAAAAAAGGATTCCAGCTAAAATTGTAGGATTTCCTCATTACGATCCTAAGAAAACAAAAGTAAGATCATAATGCCCAAATCAACTAAAGATCTATTAGAATTTTGGGAAGATCAAATGAAACTTTCTCATACTTCCAGTAACTACTTTTTTAGAAAATCACCCTCCCACTACCATATGATGCTGCTTGTAATGTCTGCGTATAAATATAAACAAAATTTATCTGTAGAAGAATTAAAAACAAAATTATTTAAAACTTCACGACCAAAATCTGCTTTAATTATTAATGAGGCATGTGAAAAAGGATTTTTTTATTTAGAGAAAACTTCAGAGGATCAAAGGAAAAAACATATTAAACCAAGCGCCTCATTTATTGAGGAATTTAACGATTATTTGTCCACTCTTAAAAATTTAAGTTTTTAATAATTTGTAAATTTAAGGTTGTATAATTTTTTATTTCTAAATTTTATATATAAAAAAAATTATATATTTAACCTCTACCAAAAAATAATGTTTTGGAATGTCATTACCGACAAAAGCAAAAGTAGTAATAGTTGGTGGAGGAATTCACGGACTAAGTACTGCTTGGAAATTATCTGAAACGTATAAAAATCCAGGTGATATTGTAGTCTTAGAAAAAAAAGATACTGCAGCGGGTGCAAGTGGTATTGCTTGTGGAGTTGTAAGAAATAATTATTTTCAACCTGCCATGAGAGAATTAATGGCTCATTCAGTCTCAGTTTGGGAGAGTGATCCTAAAGCTTTTAAATATAATGCAGTAGGTTATTTACAGATTTCTCCAGAAGTAATGCACGCAGATGTCGCTACAATTTATGAACAGCAAAAAGCAATTGGTTATGACTCAGAATTTATAGAAGGCGAAAAAGATTGCATGAACTATATGAAGGGTATGTTTGATGATTGGCAGGCAAAAGGTATAACTTCTGTTCTTCATGAAAAAAAAGGTGGATATGCATTTAATAAAGACTCAATTAAAGCACTTGAAAATAAATCTACCTCAAATGGTGTTGAAGTCATCAAAGGTATTAAGGTAACAGGTTTTAAAAGAGGAAGTAACAGTAAAGCTGTAACTGGGGTTGAAACAGACAAAGGAACTATTGAATGCGAACAAGTAGTTGTAGGTGCAGGTCCTTGGGCAAGAGATTTTTGGAATATGCTAGAACTACCAAAAACTGCTCACATTAAAGGTAAAGATGGCAAGATGCATGAAACTGACATGTGGAAATATTGGATGCTTCAAGAAGGCGTAATTGGTGTCGAAGCTGATTTTTTAAAAATGAATAACGGTGAACAGCCACCAGTAATTCATGTTGATTCAACAGCTCCTTTATATTCAGACAAAACTAAAAAATTAATTACAGATAAAATTTGGGGAATATATTACAAACCTGATATTGACGGTCTTGGTGTACAGGGTGGAACATCACCTTACATTGTAGATAAACATTTTGACGAAGTGAATGTTGATCCTTACGGAATAGAGTCACCTGAATATCAAACAACTGAAGCTTTTAATGATATGTGGTGTTCAGCTTTAGCTCACTGTCAAAAAAGGTTTGAGGGAAAATCAGATTTATATAGAAAAGGACCTTCGGGTGGTCTTGGATGTATGACACCAGACTCATTCCCAATATTTGATAGATTTTTAGAAAACGTTTACATGATTGCAGACTCTAACCATGGTTACAAAATGATTGGAGTTGGAGAACTAGTTGCAAAAGAAATTCTTGGAACAGAAAGTGATTTATTAAAACCTTTTAGATTCAACCGTTACGAGAAAGGGGAATTACACCCAACATCTAATAGTCCGTTTCCTTGGAGCTAATTTATCTAAGTAGACAGATGTTTTATTTTCAGTTAACTTTTTGGTCTAAAAATTCTTAAGGGGGAATATGACTGATCTAGAAAAGCATGTTAATCAACCAGGCAGAGCCAAACTGGTTAAACAAGTAAGAGCGAAAATAAACGAACTTAAAATTGATTATATTTTTTTTCAATTCATATCAGTAACAGGAAGAGTTGTCGGTAAAGGAATTCCTGCAGATCATTGGGAAAGAACTTGTGAAAAAGGATTTCAATTAGTTTATGGAGCAACTGCAAATTTATTTTTAGATCGTCACAATAACTATATTGGATATGGTCCTGAAGCAAAAGAACTTGTTGGTATTCCAGATCCAGAGACTTTTTGTCAATTACCTTGGGATAAAAAAGTGGCTCGTGTATTTGTTACTTGTTTTAGAAACAGAGAAGAAAGAGAAAATCCAGGTGGACATCTTACATCTGATTGCAGAGGAAATTTAAGAATTATAGCTAAAGAATTTAAGAAAAAACATGGTTACCAACTTAGAGTAGGAACAGAGCCAGAGATGATGTGGTTAACTAGAAATGAAGATGGAACTCCAACAGGAAAAGGTTTCTCTAAACCCTATTGTTATCACATAGATCAATTTGAATCTTTAAGGCCTGTATTTATGAGAGTTATGGAGTACGCGAGAGCTATGGGATTTGACATGATACAAGGTGATCATGAGGATGCACCAGGACAATTAGAATTAAACTGGACTTATGATGATGTTTTAAGAAATGCAGACAGATTATCTACTTATAGACAAATTTGTGCGCAGGTTGCGAGAGAGTTTAATTTGATTGCTTGCTTTATGACTAAACCGTTTATGGGAGTTTCTGCAAGTGGTTGTCATACAAATATGTCTTTATGGACTGGTGGAAAAGATAAAGTAAATAAACTAGGCCATAAATCTTTACCAGGTATGGATGAAGTGTTTACTTATGTTGAGGGTGGAACAAATACTTTTATGCCTGATACAAAAGATGTTCAACTACCAGGTAAAATTGGATTAAAATCAATAGGTGGTGTAATGAAACACCTTCCAGCTTTAACTGCTATTGGATCATCCACTGTAAATTCTTATAGAAGATTATGGGACCAAGGTTTCTGGGCACCAGTTTATGCTGACTGGGGATATCAAAATAGAACTTGTGGTCTAAGAGTTTCAGCTCCAGGAAGATTTGAGTATAGATCAGTAGACTCAATGCATAACCCTTACTTAATGGGAGCGGGTCTATTAAAAGCTTTTGATGATGGAATTAAAAATAATATTGACCCTGGAAAACCAGAGTCTAGAAATATCTATGAAGCTCAGAAAGCTGGAAAAAATGTTAAAAAATTACCTTTGAGTCTTGGTGAAGCATTAGATCGTTTAGCTGAAGATAAGGTTATACAATCAGCAATGCCAGATGAGATGTATAAAATATTTCATTGGTATAAAAATGATGAGTGGGAAAGATTTTTGGGTGCAACAACTCAATGGGATCTTGATACGTATCTGGATTGCTTACCATAAGGAAAAACTATAGGAGAGAGAAAAAACAATGTGCGGAATTGCGGGACTAATTCATAGAGGAAAATCCTCAAACGTTGGTCAAGAACTTCAAGGAATGCTTCAGGCATTAAAGCATAGAGGTGAAGATTCTACTGGTTATGCTCTTTATGGAGATACAGATGGTCAAAACTTTATTATGCGATTTAAGGTTGGTGAAAATGTTGGTGAAGGTAGTTCATCAGTAATGGAAGATGTATCAGTTTATGATGAAAGAAAAAAAATTGTTGATAGTTATCTTTCTCAAATGGGAGCAAAGATTGTTAAAGAGGAAAGAATACTGCCCTATTCACTAAGATATGAAATTGACTATGATAAAGGAGATTTGCTTGAATTTTCACAAAAAATAGAGAGCATTCCTGGAGTTGAAATCCTATCAATGGGAAAATCCCTAGAAGTTATTAAAGATTTAGGTAACGCAAAAACTGTTTGTGATAGATACAATCTAGGAGATCTTGTTGGTACTCACGCAATTGGACATGCTAGAATGGCAACAGAGTCTGGCGTAGACATTAAATCTGCTCACCCATTTTGGGGCTACCCTTTTAGCGATGTTTCCGTTGTGCATAATGGTCAATTAACTAACTATTGGAATAATAGAAGAATTTTAGAAAACAAAGGAATGAGATTTATGTCGGAGTGTGACTCTGAATTGATTGCAGTATACTTAGCAGAAAAAATGAGAAATGGAGCTACACTTGAAGAGGGTATGAAAGATAGTTTATCTGGACTTGACGGAGTATTCACTTACTTTGTTGCAACAAAAAATTCACTTGGGATGGCTAAAGACACTATGGCAGCAAAACCATTAGTTTTATATGAGTCAGATGATTTAGTTGCAATGGGATCAGAAGAAATAGCAATCAGATCTGTACTTCCTCAAGAAATTGATACTTATGATCCATTTGATGGAGAGGTTAAAGTATGGCAAATTTAAAAACAACTGAGAAAAAAACAAAAGCTCAATCAATGGGACTTCATACTGAAGTTCTTACAGGAAAAACACAACAAAAGTTTTTTAATCCAGATGAAGCAGAAAACTTTTATTATTGGGGAACTTATGATGTAGATTTTAATAAAAGAACCGAGCTTGATGTAAATGATATGGATTGCAAAGAAGCAAATAAAAAAATTGATGAATTGATGAGTCAGGGTTATGGAACAATTGTAATAAAAAATCCTCAAGGAAAACATAGTCTAGGTGTTGGAATTTTGAATAAATTAAACCTAATATTTGAGGGGAGTTTGGGTTATTTTGGAGTTGGTTCTATAGATGGTCCTACGGTAAGAGTTAATGGAAGAGTTGGATGGTCATGTGCAGAAAATATGATGGCTGGAAAAGTTGTAATAGAAAAAAATGCAGGATCGTGTTTTGGAGCAGCAGTAAGAGGTGGAGATTTAATTTGCAAAGGAAGTGTTGGTGCAAGAACAGGTATTGACCAAAAAGGTGGCACAATAATAATTGGTGGTGATGCTGGCGCTTTTACTGGATTTATGATGCAAAGAGGAAGAATAGTAGTTTTAGGCAATGTAGGTATAAACCTTGGAGACTCTATGTATGATGGAACAATCTATGTTGGGGGAAAAATTGGATCATATGGAAGTGATGCGATTGAGTCACCTATGACAAAAAGTGATATAGATTGGTTAAAAAGAAAACTTAAAGTAGCCGAAATTGGTGAAGATTTTAATGTTTCTGAGATGACTAAGGTCGTTGCGGGTAAAAAACTTTGGAACTATGACGCTTTAGAACCAACTGAGAAAAAAGGAGCTATATAATGTCAAAAAAGAAAAATGGAAAAACAAACGGTCATTCTAATGGCAATGGTCAAAGTGAATTTTCAAAAAGAAATAAAAGTTTATTAGGTTATAATTCAATATTTACTCCAGAGGTAATAGACGACATACATATAAAAGCGCAACTAGGTAGATACAGAATGCGTGGTATGGCGCTAATGAAAAAAATTCCTACATTTGATGATCTAGTATTTTTACCTGGTACACTTACAAGATTTGTAATCGAGGGTTACAGAGAAAAATGTGAAACTAAAACTGTTATAGGACCAAGATGTGAAAATCCAGTTGAACTTGACATTCCAGTTTACATCACGGGTATGAGTTTTGGAGCTTTATCTTATGAAGCTAAGACTGCATTAGCTAGAGGTGCTACAATGGCAGGAAGTGCAACATGCTCTGGTGAAGGTGGAATGATCCCAGATGAAAGAAGATATTCTGAAAAATGGTATTACCAATGTATACAATCAAGATATGGTTTTAATCCACATCATGCGCAACTGGCAGATGGAATAGAAGTATTTATTGGACAAGGTCAAAAAGTTGGAATGGGTGGCCACTTAATGGGTCAAAAAGTTACTGACCAAGTAGCAGAAATGAGATCATTACCTGCTGGTATTGACCAAAGATCTCCAGCAAGACACCCTGACTGGTTAGGTCCGGATGATTTAGCATTAAAAGTTCAAGAACTAAGAGAACTAACAAAAAATAAAGTTCCAATTCAATTGAAACTTGGCGCTGCAAAGGTTTATGATGATGTTCGTATGGCAGCAAAATGTGATCCTGATTCAATTTATTTAGATGGTATGGAAGGATCAACAGGTGCAGGCCCTCACATAGCTGCAGCTAACACAGGAATTCCAGGGATAGCCGCAATTAGAGAAGCAAGAAGAGCAATCGATGATGTTGGTAAAACTGGAAAAGTAACTCTAATATATGCTGGTGGAGTAAGAGATGGCGCTGATATGGCTAAGGCATTAGCATTAGGTGCGGATGCAATTGCGATAGGAACAGGAGCAATGATAGCTTTGAATTGTAATAAAGAAATTCCTGAGTCAAATTTTGAAAAAGAAATGGGTGTTCCAGCAGGTCACTGTTATCACTGTCACACAGGACGTTGTCCAGTTGGTGTTGCAACACAAGATCCTAAACTTAGAAAAAGATTAAATCCTGATGATGCAGCTCTAAGAGTTTATAATTACCTACATACAATGACTTTAGAGGCTCAATTATTAGCTAGAGCATGTGGTAAAACTAATATTCATTCATTAGAACCTGAGGATTTAGCAGCTTTAACAATGGAAGCTTCTGCTTTGGCAAAGGTCCCGCTTTCTGGAACAAATCATACAGTTGGAGTCGACGATTTTCATAAAATATAATTATGGCAAAGAAAAAAAATAAAAAATCGAGTAAAAAAATATCTAAAGGTCAATTAGGTAAGAAAAAAGAGACTGCTAGAGAAAAAATGATAGGTCAAACAATTGGCTATCGTTATGATGTGAATTTACTTCCAGACTACTCGAGAATTACACCATTCTTAAAAAAATATATTGAAGCAATGGGATGGGATGATTTAAATTGGTTAGAAGATGTTCATATGGGTTATGAAGAAGATAGACCTGCTGTGTTTGATAGAAATGCAAATGGCTGGGTTACAATTCCAAAAAAAATTAAACTTCCAAATAATCAACAAGATAGAGATATGATTGCAAGGGAATTATTAGTAAAATTCCAAATGTCTCCAAATCATCCGTTAGTAGATCTTAAAAAAGCTTATAGAAAATTCTAGAATCACTAAAAATTTATATATACCAGAGGTTGTTCTCTTAAAAATAAATTGCATTTATCCTATGTAATTTAAGATTGATCATGTTGTGCCATTTATTAGTATTTCTCTAATTTGTTTAAACAATTGGAGGTTAAATGACTGACGAACTAGGTGCATTGACAACCATATTCACAGAATTTTACTATTGGATAACAGTAGTACTTATGTTTCTGATCCATGTAGGGTTCTGTATGTATGAAGTTGGAGCTTCCCGGTACAAACATCATCAACATACTCTAATGAAAAACACAATGCTGATACCTTTGGTAACAGTTACTTGGTTTTTATTTGGTTGGTGGATTTATTGGGCTTTTCCAACTGGACCAGGTCTTGCACCATCAATAATGACTGAGAGTACAGCTCTAATTACGGATGACTCAGCTTTTAGTGCTAAATGGTATTTACCAAATAGTGAACTCATGGCTATTAATTTAGGTGATCACATAAGCGGAGTATTTTGGGCTGCATTTTTGTTATTCTCTTGGACAGCTGCTTCAATAGTATCAGGTGCTGTAATTGAAAGAATTACAACTTTTGCATTTGGAATTCTAGCGATTGCAATTGGATCTGTATTTTGGAGTATAGATGCTGCATGGGGATGGCATTTTGACGGGTGGATGTTAAAGTTACTTGGATATCATGATGCTTATGCATCAGGAGTAATCCACGCAGTAGCAGGTGGATTTGCTTTAGGTGTTTTAGCAGTTTTAGGTCCAAGAATTGGAAAATTTTCATCAAGCGGAGAGCCTAGAAATATCGGACCAAGAAATCCTTGGTTAGTAACTGTTGGATTATTCTTAATTTATACAGGTTTCTGGGGTTTTTACGCAGCATGTAATATTCCAATTTATGACCTAGGACCAGAGTATGGCATGGAAGGTGTAACTTACTTTACGGCAACAAACATATATGTAACTCCTACAACACTTAGTGGTATTACAATGAATTTCTTAATGTCACTTTCTGGAGGATTGCTAGCAGGATACGTAATATCTAAAGGTGATCCTTTCTGGACTTACTCAAGTGGACTTGCTGGAATAATATGTGCTTCTGCAGGAAACGACTTATATCATCCAATTCAATCATTAATTATTGGAATGATAGGAGTAGTTATTGCTTACAAATTGCATTACTGGGTTGAACGAAGGTTCAAAATTGATGATGCAGTTGGCGCAGTAGCTGTACATGGTTATGCTGGATTTGCTGGACTTGTAATATGTGGGTTTGTACTAAATGGATACCCTTCTTCGGGATATAGCGTAGGTGCAATGTGGGATGGAAGCAACTATGCTGCGATAAATCCTTTAGGAATGTTTATTGGTGCAATAATCATGTTCTTTGTTCTGGGTATGATACCAGGTTACATAATTGCTAAAGTGTTAAATGGAATGGGCAAACTTAGAATCCCTAGGGAGGTTGAGTTGGCCGGTTTAGACTACCAAATAATGGAGGAGGCAAAAGAAGATGAAAAAGCTGTTGCTTCTTCGAGTAGTTAAAGGAGGATAATATGGCTACAGTATCAAATTGGATAGATCATCTAAATAAACCTGCTGAAGAAGTTGCAGGCGCAGTTTATCCAGGAGTTGGATCAGAAGGTATATTAGTTCTTATACTTGCTGTTATTTGGATTGGTTGGACAGTTGTAAGCGCTAAACAAGAAAGTGATAAACTTTCTGAGCTTGCAAGAAGGAAGCCGAGTTCCAATGCATGGAAAAGCAATATGACTGACGGATAAAAATAAAATCTTGAGGGCGCATTTTAATAAATGCGCCCTCGAATAATCATGGAAGAGCAAAATAAAAATCACAAAAATAAAACACCGAGTAAAATGGCAAGATTAGCTTGGCCAAAAGCAAAGTATGGACTTGTTATAGCTATCTTGATAATTATTTTTGGCAATATTGTTTACTACAAAGATTTCTTTTTATCATTTTTATAAAAAATATGATATGAACTTTAGGTGGCAAAAAACTTATATAAAATTGCAAAAGCAAAAAAAATAAAATATTTTCTAATTAGTTTTGTTGATTTGTTTGGAGTTTTAAGATCAAAATTAGTACCGACTAGAGCTATAAAAGAGATGCAAACAAATGGTGCTGGGTTTGCAGGTTTTGCTGCTTGGCTTGACATGTCTCCAGCGGACTCTGATATGTTTGCAATACCAGATCCAAATAGTTTAATTCAACTACCTTGGAATAAAGAAGTAGGTTGGTTAGCGTCTGATTTATGGATGGATGGCAAACCAGTAGATGCATCTCCAAGAATAATGCTAAAAAAACAAATAAAGTTAATGCAAAATGAAGGTTTCATTATGAAATCTGGTGTGGAATGTGAGTATTTTTTAATCTCCTCTGACGGTAACACAATTGCAGACACAAAAGATACTCAATCTAAACCATGCTACGATCAATCTTCACTAATGAGAAGATATGAATTGATTAAGGAGATATGCGACTGCATGATCGAGATGGGATGGAACCCTTATCAAAATGACCATGAAGATGCTAATGGTCAGTTTGAAATGAATTGGGACTACTCAGACTGCCTAACTACAGCAGATAGGCATACTTTTTTTAAATTTATGGTTAAAACCATTTCTGAAAAACATGAACTTAGAGCAACGTTCATGCCTAAGCCTTTTGAAAATCTAACAGGTAACGGATGTCATACACATATTTCTCTTTGGGATAAAAGAAAAAATAAATTTTTGGACAAAAATGATAAACTCGGACTTAGCGAACTAGCTTACAATTTTTTAGGTGGTATAATTAAAAATGCAGGCGCTTTATCTGCATTTTTTAATCCTACGCTAAATAGTTATAGGAGGATAAACGCACCTCCTACTAAATCAGGAGCAACTTGGTCTCCAAGTAGCATCTCTTACACGGGAAATAACCGAACACACATGATAAGAGTTCCTGACCCTGGAAGGTTTGAATTGAGACTTATGGATGGATCAGCTAATCCATATTTGATACAAGCTGGAATTCTAGCAGCAGGTATAAACGGTATCAGAAAAAAAATAAATCCAGGCAAACCATTGTTTTGTAATATGTATATAGATCATGAAAAATATCCAAATCTAAAAAAATTACCAAATACTTTAGAAGACTCACTTGATATGTTAAATTCAAATTCAGTATTAAAAAATGCTTTTGGCAAAGATGTTTTAAATAGTTATATGAAACTTAAAAAGTCTGAAATTGAAAGTTTCAAATCAAAAGAAAATTTTAATAAACTCAAGCCTATTACAAAGTGGGAAAGATCGAATACCTTAGATTGTTAAAATATGCCTATTGACTATAGTCATATTAAAAAATTTTCATCTTTTATCAAAAATAATAATTATTCATTTAGTAGAGATAAAATATTAAATGTATTAGATAAAAGTGCAATAGATAAAGCATACAATACAATTTCTAATTGGGAAACTTATAAACCCACCCCTCTCCTTAATTTAGATAAGCTCTCAAAAAATCTTGGACTTAAAAATATTTTTTACAAGGATGAGTCAAAAAGGTTTGGTCTCAAATCTTTTAAAGCTCTTGGTGGAGCTTATGCTGTAGAGCAAGTCTCTGCTGGTAAGAAAAACGTAGTCGTAGCAACTGCAACCGCAGGAAATCATGGCAAATCTGTTGCATGGGGAGCAAATAGATTAGGAATTTCTTGTAAAATCTTCATTAGTGAATTTGTTAGCGATACACGTGCTGATGAGATGAGAAAACTTGGCGCTGATGTCGTTCAAGTTAAAGGAAACTATGAAAACTCTCTAAATGAGTGCATTAAACAATCAAAAAAAAATGGCTGGGAAATAGTACAAGATGTGGCTTGGGAAAATTATCTTACAGTTCCAAAACTAACAATGGCTGGATATTCTGTGATGATTGAGGAAATATCAAAACAAACTGATCAATATATTACACACATTTTTTTACAGGCAGGTGTTGGAGGTATGGCATCTGGGGTAATAGCAGGTGTTGCTAGATATTTTAAAAGAATTCCAAAAATTATTGTTATTGAGCCAGAAAATGCAGATTGTGTTTTAAAAAGTGTCGATGCTGGTGAACTCACCAAAGTCGAAATTGAAGAAGAAAGTATCATGGGTGGAATGTCTTGTGGAGATGTATCATTGGTCCCATGGCAAATTCTCAAAAATTCAGTAAATAATTGCTTAAGTATTCCTGATGAAGACATTCCATTATCAGTTGCAATGTTAGCAAAAGGATACTTTGGTGATGATAAAATTATTGCAGGAGAATGCTCAGCACCTGCTGTAATAGGTCTAAATGTAAGTTGTAATAACGAACAAATTAAAAAGGATCTTGAATTAGATATGAATTCAAATGTTTTATTAATCGGGTGTGAGGGAGATACGGACACCAAATTATATAAAGAACTTCTATCTAAAGGATCAGAGAAATTATCAAATGTCTAGTAAAGCTCTTGTTTGGATAAGAGATGATTTTCGCATAAACAATAATGATGCATTAATTTATGCAACAAATAATCATGATGTTGCAACTGCAGTTTTTATTTTTAATAATGACATTTTTGATAATAAAAGAGAGGCACAAAAATGGTGGCTAAGTAAATCGCTTGAAAGTTTTAGTTCTGATTTAAAAAAATTAAATATTGGATTAGAAATAATTAAAGATGATGAAGTTAATTTCTTTTCTAAATTAAAAACTAGTAATAAAATTTCTGTTTATTGGAATAAAGTTTATGAACCTGCTGAATTTGATAAAGATAAAAAAATAGGTAAAGATTTATCTGAAAAAAAAATTAATTTTAAATTTTTTAAAGGGAATGTACTCAATGAATATAATAAAATTACGAAAAACGATGGAACCCCTTTTAAAGTTTTTAGTCCCTTTTGGAGAAACGCAGAGCAATTTTATATGGAAAGATTGCCAGATAAAATAAACAAAGTCAAAAAATGTAAAAAAATAGAAATACTCTTTAAAAAACAAATAAAGTCCGAAGATATTTTACCGAAGTCAAAATGGTATATGAAGTTTGATAAATATTGGGCACCCTCAGAAAGTAAAGCTCATGAATGCTTAGAGAATTTTGTAAATAAAAACATATTAAATTATGGCACAAATCGTGACTTTCCGTCTGTTGATGGGACATCAAAACTTTCTCCATATATTAGAAATGGACAAATAAATGTTGGAGATATTTGGGAAAAATGTAAAAAATTAAAATCAAAAAATGTAAGTGTTAAAAAATATACAAATGAAATTGGTTGGAGAGAGTTTTCTCACAGTTTAATAAATTATTTTCCACAAATGTTAAAAGGAAACTTAAGAAAAGAATTTGATAATTTCCCATGGGTAAATAATTCAAAATTTTTAAATGCATGGAAAAAAGGAATGACCGGCTATCCAATTGTTGATGCTGGAATGAGAGAATTATATGAAACAGGTTGGATGCATAACAGAATCAGGATGGTTGTTGGATCATTTTTAGTTAAACATTTAAGAATAAATTGGAAAGAAGGAGAAAAATATTTCAGGAATTGTCTTCTTGATTTTAACGAAGCGAACAATGTTGCCCAATGGCAATGGGTAGCTGGGTGCGGCGCTGATGCAGCACCATATTTTAGAATTTTTAATCCTATTTTACAGGGAGAAAAATTTGATAAGCAGGGAGAATATGTGAAAAGGTGGGTTCCAGAATTAGAAAAAGTGCCATCAAAATTTATTCACAAACCTTGGGAAATGGAAATAAAATATCAAGAAGCTATAAACACTGTCATAGGTTCCGATTATCCTATGCCAATTGTAATCCATGAAAAAGCTAGGAATGATGCATTAAACGCTTTCCAGTCTATTAAGAAAAAAAATTAATCCCCTATAAAGTGATGTATCACGGTTCGTGTGGTTGCCTCTAATCTATGCTCAAATAGATAAATACCCTGCCAAGTTCCTAAAAGAATTTCGTTTTCCTTTATACTGAAAGAAATTTGATTATTAGTTAATGCAGACTTTATATGAGCAGGCATATCATCCTTACCTTCGGTAGTATGAATATATAAGGAATTATTCATAGGTACTAATTTATCAAAATAATTTATCAAATCGGTTTGTACATCAGGGTCTGCATTTTCTTGAACGATTATAGAGGCACTTGTATGTTGAATTGATAAATTTAAAATTCCATTTTTAAAATTATTTTTTTTTACCCAATCAATTGTTTTGTCTGTAAATTCATAAAGTTTTTGTCCTCTTGTATTTATTTGTAATTTATAAAACTCTTGTATCATATATTAATTTAATTTTTGTGATGTCATTTCATATAAACGACTTAAAGTTCTTTTAAATGGCTCTGTCAAACTTTTTGATGAACATAATGAATTCAAATCTACCTCTGATTTGATCATTAATGGTATTTTTTTTTCATAAATAATATCTATAAAAGTTATAAATCTTTGCTGTTGATTTGAATTATCTTCGTCAAAATTGGGAAGATTTTCTATAAAAATTAAATCACTTTCCTTTGCAATCCTAATATAATCCTCTGACCCTAAATTATTATTAAATAACTCATCAAAATTGAATTTTGTAACTCTGTCATAAAAATTCTCAATTATTAGTTTACGACCTTTAATATCCAATATTTTAGTAGTTTTTTCTTTATTTTTTGTCATTTTTCTAAAAAACTTATTGAACTTAAAATTCGATGACTCATCTATAGGAGATAAAAATCTATCCAAAGGTATATTTTTATTAGTTCTATAATCCTCGGGAATTTCTAGCTCTATTTCTGAGCAGTTATGTTCTAAAATTTTTATAAATGGCATAAATTGATCTCTTTGCAGACCATTTTTATATAAATCTTTGATTTTTATATTTGAAGAAAAAATTACTTTAATATTTTTCTCAAATATTTTTTTAAATAACTTACCCAATATCATTGCATCTACAATATTAGTTACTTGAAATTCATCAAAATACAGTATCTGTGTTTTATCAGATAATTTTTCAACAAATTTTTCTAAACCTTGATATTTAGCCTTTTTTTTATTTTCAAAAATAAACTCATGAAATTTGATCATAAATTCATTAAAATGTAATCTATATTTTTTTTCTTTAAGTGATGTAAAAAAAAAATTTAAAATCATTGTTTTTCCTACACCAACATCTCCTACCAAATAAAATCCAGATTTTTTATTTTTATTTTTAAATATTTTTTTTAATAAAGATTGGTTAAAATTAAGATTATAATATTCACTTAATTTCTCGACTATTGAAATTTGATTTTCGTTAACTTCATACTCTTTATTTTTACATAGATTTAAAAAAGATTTCTTAAGATTCATTTTCTTTTTTTAAAATCTAAACCATATTCAGATCTAGGTCCTTTTCTCAACCCATAAGGACCCGCTAAAAAAATAGTTAATGGCTTGGTGCCTGGTTTTAAATCAACTCTGTGAAAATTATTTGCCGATCTAAAGCCTATATAGCCTGGAGCTCGCCAAACTTTACCCGTTTTTAAAGTCTCCCAATAACCCCCTCTTAAAATAATTGTTATATATGGAAATAAATGATTATGAACACCATCTCCATGATCATCATCAAGCATTTCATGGATTAAAATATTAAATGGAAACCATTTAGGTCGGTGTCTGAATAATACATAATATCTATTCATCCATGGTTTTGCTTTACTATATTCAGGATGAGACGGTCCCCTGTCATAAACAATTTTTTTTCTTCCGAGTTTCTCAAGAATTTTTAAAATCATTAATTGATTTTGACCAATGCATTATCTTTTATTAAATACATACTGTTTTTAAAAATGAATGGTCTTGAAATTTTTGACGCATGTATCTTTGTAATTTCTTCTTGTTTTCCTGTTGATGAGTCTACAGTAAGCAATCTTCCATTATTTAAAGAAACAAATAACTTATATTTACCATGTATAAAGCCAGTTGGTTTTAGATCTTTTCTATTTTTAAAACCTTTAAATATATCTGTAATTCTTAATATATTTCCTGTTTGATCATCAATTAAAAATAAATATCCCTCATTTGAAACTGTAAAGATTAAACCTTCAATAATAGTAGGTCTTAAACTTGAGTTAATTGACTGTACCCATTTAATAATACCTGTTCTGGCTTCTAAGGCAAAAAATTCATTTTTGTTATTCGAAAAATAAATTGTATCGTTTTCAAATACAATATCTGAATTTTCTAAAGTAAAAGTATCTTGGTAAATAAGGTTATTTTGAGTGGGTGTTTGCCATATCAAGCTACCGTTATTAACATCAAGTGCAGTTATATCGCCCAAATTATTAACAAAAAAAACAATTTCATCTTTAAGAATTATTGAGAGTTTTTTTTGAGACTTTATGAAAGAATTTTGAGTGCTAAATCTCCAAATTTCTTTTCCATCATTGGATGATATTGCTCTAATAATATTATCAAAATCTAATGTTAAAAAACTTTTATTGTAAACTTTGATATCTGAATTAAATGAGGATGAGCTATACTTAGACCACAAAATTTTTCCTGTTACTAAATCGATAGCATACATTTTAGACAAATTATCATTAACAATTAATTTATTTTCTGCTTGTGCAAAATATAAAATTGGATTATTTTTTTTCTCTTTTCTATTGTAATTATTTATTTTCCATTGCTCTTTAAGATTTTCGTTTAATTTAAATATTGTTCCTTTGCCATTAAAAAAAATAATATCGTTGTTATTTGTAAAAAATATTTCTGGTTGATTCGATTTAAACTTTTCAATTTTAGAAAACTTGTAGGTCTTTTTTTTTTCAAAGTTAGTCTCAAAATTTATATTACTATTACTATTGGTTAAATTGTTTAAAAAAGGGTTAGATTTAAATGTTTCAAATTTTTTAGTCTTTAAATCTGAATTTAATTCTCTCTGGATTGGATCAATTTTTTTAAAAATATCTATAGATTTATTGTTTTCGTTAACCTCTTTGTTTGAAAGACTACAATTTGTTAAAAATATTAAAATTATTATATATAAAATATTTTTATTCACTGAATTCTGAACGCAATCTTCTTTGCACTTCTAACTTTATTTTTGGACTTATATTATCCAAACTAGTAATTTGATTGAAAAAATCCTTTGATTTTTGTTTCTGATTTTTTGCCAAATAAAATTCAGCCATTAAATATAACGCTTGTGGTTTCCAAATACTCTCTGATCTAATAACTGGATTTAAAATATTTAATAATTCATTTTCTTTCACGAAATCTGAATTAAAAAGAGCTTTTTTATAAATTGTTAGATTTTTAATTTCTTTTTCAAGTTTTATATCATTTATTAAAAGATCGAAAAAGTTATTGATTTTTTCATTTGAATTAATCAAATCATTATCCAAAAGAAAGTAAAATGCTAACGGTGAATACGTCTTATCTTTTTCTTCTATTATAGCAATCAGTTCATTTTCTACGTTAGCTTTTTGATTAGACTCAAATTTTGTAACAATAAGATTAAATTTATTTGCAAGTTGTGCTTTTTTTCTGTCTTTAAATTCCAAATAACCAAAAAAACTTATTAGAAGCAAAATAATTACCAAAGTAGTTGTGATAATTGTTTTTCTTTTGGATATAAAAAAGTTTTTAATCTTTTCTATTCTAGTATTAGTATTAATTATCTGTATTTCTTCATCCATTAATCATATTCCTTAAAACATACTGTAAAATACCACCGTTTTTGTAGTATTCTAGCTCATTTTTAGTATCTATTCTGCACAACATTTTTATTTTTTTAATATCTCCTGCTGTGTATTTTATTTCAACATTCAATTGATCTCCTGGATTTATTCCTTTTTCTAGACCTAGAATTGAAATTAATTCAGATCCTTTTAAACTTAAATTCTGCCTATTCATACTTTCTATAAATTGTAATGGCAAAATACCCATTCCTATAAGGTTTGATCTATGAATTCTCTCAAAGCTTTCTGCTATAACAGCCTTAATACCTAGTAGTTTTGTTCCTTTTGCAGCCCAATCTCTTGAAGAGCCTGTTCCATATTCTTTTCCTCCAATCACAACTAAATCAACTCCTCTTTTTTTATATTCAACAACAGCATCGTAAATAGGCATGACTTTCTCTTCAGGGTATAATTTTGTAAACCCTCCCTCTGTCCCAGGAGCCATTTCATTTTTAATTCTAATATTAGCAAACGTACCTCTCATCATTACTTCATGATTTCCTCTTCTTGAGCCATAAGAATTATAATCTTTTGGCAAAATTTGATGTTTCATAAAATAATTTCCTGTTGGACTTTCTTTCTGAATACTCCCAGCCGGAGAAATATGATCTGTAGTGACCATATCGCCTAAAATTAATAAAGGTCTTGCATCTTTTATTTCTTTAAATCCTTCTGGTTTATCTGATAGATTTTCAAAAAAAGGAGGCTTTTTTACATAAGTAGAGTTTTCTTCCCAGTTGTAAATGCTTCCTTTATCAACTTTAATTTTTTGCCATTGCTCTGGTCCCTTAGAAACATTTGAATATCTGTTTATAAACATTTCCGGGTTTAATGATTCCCTTAAAGTATCCTCTATTTCTTGATTTGTAGGCCAAATATCTTTTAAGTAAATATTTTTTCCATTACTATCTTTTCCTAAAGGATCTTTATATAGATCTATTCTCATTGATCCAGCAATAGCATAAGCCACTACTAAAGGAGGGGACGCTAGGTAATTAGCTTTAACTAATGGTGAAATTCTACCCTCAAAATTTCTATTTCCAGACAAAACTGAAACAGCATATATATTGTTTTCTTTAACAGCATAAGAGATGTTGTCTGGTAGAGGTCCAGAGTTACCAATACAAGTTGTACATCCATAACCAACTAAATTAAAACCTAATCGATCTAAGTATTTACTTAAACCAGCTTTGTCTAAATAGTCTGTTACTACTTGAGACCCAGGTGCTAAAGATGTTTTAACCCAAGGTTTAACATTTAATCCTTTTTCTATAGCATTTTTAGCTAATAATCCTGCGCCAATCAAAACATTTGGATTTGAAGTATTTGTACATGATGTGATAGCTGCTATTAATATATCTCCATCTTTAATCTCAAAATCTTCACCTTGAATTTTTACGATGGTTGGGTTTGTTTTCTTACAAACATCTTCATAAACTTTAATAAAATTTTTGGAAGCATCTGATAAAAGGACTTTATCTTGAGGTCTTTTAGGTCCAGATATTGTTGGAACCACAGTTGACATATCTAAAGTCAAGGTGTCTGTGAATATAATATCATTACTAGCCCACAAATTTTGTTCCTTTGCATATTTTTCGACGATATTAATGTTCTCTTTTGATCTACCTGAAAACTCTAAGTATTTTAAAGTTTCTTCATCTATTGGAAAGAAACCACATGTAGCTCCATATTCAGGAGCCATGTTTGCAATAGTCGCTCTATCAGCAAGTGTCAAATTTTTAAGACCTTCTCCATAAAATTCTACAAATTTACCAACAACTCCCTTGTCTCTTAGCATTTTAACCACTGTTAAAACGAGATCTGTAGCAGTTGTGCCTTCAGGTAATTTATTTTTCATTTCAAATCCGATTACCTCAGGTATTAACATTGATATTGGTTGCCCTAACATGCCAGCCTCTGCCTCAATACCTCCTACACCCCAGCCAAGAACTGATAAACCATTTACCATTGTTGTATGACTATCGGTTCCAACTAGAGTATCTGGAAATAAATATTCTTTGTCTTCAAATTTTTCATTCCATACTACTTTCGATAAGTATTCTAAATTTACTTGATGGCAAATTCCAGTCCCAGGAGGAACAATTCTAAAGTTATCAAATGCTTGTTGTCCCCATTTTAAAAAAGAATATCTTTCAAAGTTTCTATCAAATTCAATATCAACATTTTCTTTTAAAGAATTTTTGGTTGCAAACTTGTCAACTTGAACTGAATGATCGATGACTAGATCTACAGATGAAAGAGGATTTATTTTGTTTGGGTCTTTATTTTTTTCTCTAACTGTATCTCTCATTGCTGCAAGATCAGCTACAGCAGGTATACCTGTATAGTCCTGCAGAAGAACTCTTGCGGGTCTATATGCAATTTCAGTTTTAGATTTTTTTGAATTTAACCAATCTTTAATTGATAATATTTGCTCTTTATTAACTGTAGACCCATCTTCATATCTTAGTAAATTTTCAAGTAAAACTTTTACTGATTTTGGTAGTCTATTAATTCCATCTAAACCGTTTTTTTCAGCTTCATTTAATGAATAAAAAAAATAATTTTTTCCATTAACTGATAGTTCTTTTAAACAATTAAATGAATTTTTATTTCCAGGTTTCATAATTTTAGTAATAAAATGTTGCTATACAGCTTAATAAAAGTGTCGACATAACATAATTAAACCATTTTATAAATTTCTCATTTGTCGCGAATTTCCTCATATATTTTCCGATTAATGTCCAAAAAATTATACTTATTACCGCAAATAAAAAGGCAATTGCCAATAGCCAAATTGAGTAAATTATAAATTTGTTACCAGACTCTATATAAGTAGAGACAGCAATAATTGCAACAATTACTCCTTTGGGATTTAAAAATTGATATAAAAAAGTCTCAATAAAATTGACTGGTTTTAAACTTCCATTTTCACTAGAAGATTTAGAAAATGAGATTTTATAAGATAAATAAATTAAAAAAATTGTTCCTGTGAATATTAGAATTTTTTGAATTATTGGATAAAGATTAAAAATATTTATTAATCCAAAATTTACTACTGCAAGCATAAATGTAAAACCAAATATTACACCTAGCATTAATGGAATTGTTTTTTTAAAACCATGATTAAATCCTGAGTGTGAGGCAACAATATTATTTGGACCAGGAGAGCAGCTTGTAACAAACATAAACAAGCAAAGAGACAGTAACTCTGGATGCATTACTAGGCTACAGGCAATCCATTATCAACTTTTTGAGAAGGATGAATAAGTACAACTTTTCCTTCCTTATCAATAGATCCAAGTATTAGAATTTGAGAAACAACACCAGCTATATTTTTTTCTGGAAAGTTGCATACTCCAATAACTTGTTTTCCAACTAAATTCTCCTCATTATAATAGTGAGTGATTTGTGCTGATGATTGCTTAACTCCAATTTCATTGCCAAAATCTACTTCGACAACAAGTGATGGCTTTCTAGCTTTTTCATTTTTTTTAACCGATATTACTGTTCCCACTCTAATATCTACTTTGTCGTATATCTCGTAGGTTATTTGTTCTTTCATAAATTTAATATATAATTAAAAAATAATGAGTACAGGAAATAATTTAGAAAATATTTATGTCAATTCAATTGAAATACTGAAAGATTTAATTGCATTTAAGACAGTCTCTGGAGAAGATAATAACCAACTGATTGACTATTGTGATAAGATTTTGAGTTCATTAGGTGCTATATCATTCAGAACTTATGATGAAGAGAAAAAAAGAGTTAATCTTTTTTCAACATTAAAAGCAAAAAAAAATAACAATAAAAAACCAATTATTTTATCAGGACATACAGATGTTGTTCCAGTTTCTAAGGGTTGGAGCACAGACCCTTTTGATGCAACAATCAAAGAGGATAAATTATTTGGAAGAGGATCATGTGATATGAAAGGTTTTATTGCATGTGTATTAGCTTATGCACCAATTTTTTCAAAATCAAATCTTGATAGAGATATTCATTTTTCATTTACCTTTGATGAAGAAACAGCATGTAAAGGAGCTCCAATTTTAATTGAAGAGTTAAAAAAAAGAAAAATTAAAGATTGTATTTGTATTGTAGGTGAACCTACAAATATGAAAATTATAGATGCACATAAAGGTTGCTATGAGTATACCACTTATTTTGAGGGCCTTGCTGGACATAGTTCAGAACCAGATAAAGGTGTTAGCGCTGTTGAATTTGCTGCAAGATATGTAAATAAACTTCTAGAATTAAAAACAAAACTTAAAGAAAGACAACTAAAAGATTCTATATTCGATCCTCCATATTCTACTTTACAAGTTGGTGGAATTTTTGGTGGAATTGCACATAATGTTATTGCTGATAAATGTCATGTAAACTGGGAAACAAGACCTGTTATCAAAGAGGATGGAATTTTTTTAAACAAAGAAATAGATAAATTTACCAATGAAACTCTATTACCCGAAATGAAAAAAATTTACCCTAAATCCTCAATAAAAAAACATATTATTGGTGAAATAACTGGTTTTGATAGAATTTCAAATTCTGAAGCATGTGAGTTTGTTTCAAGTATAACTGGAGATAATTCAAGAGAGGTGGTTTCGTTTGGTACTGAAGCAGGATTATTTCAAGAAATAGGAATAAGTACAGTTGTATGTGGACCAGGATCAATAAAACAAGCTCATAAGATTGATGAATTTATTAAACTTTCTGAAATAAAAAAATGTATTAGTTTTTTAGATGGCGTAAAAAATAAATCTTTGAGTTAATTCCAGCCACCTACAGATTTAACTTCAAGAAATTCAAGCAATCCCTCTTTTCCTGCCTCTCTACCTATCCCAGAATGTTTAAATCCTCCAAATGGGGCATCTACTGCAATACCAGCTCCATTAACATCTACCATTCCAGATCTAAGTTTTCGTGCAACTCTTTGAACTTTTTCTGTGTCTTGAGTTTGAATATAATTTGTTAACCCATAATCAGTATCATTTGCAATCTGAATAGCCTCCTCCTCAGTTTCAAATGGAATTACAGATAAAACTGGTCCAAAAATCTCTGTTTTTGCAATCTCCATACTATTATTAACATCCGCAAATACCGTTGGTTTTACATAATAACCATCTTTTAATCCCTCAGGTTTCCCTGGTCCACCTGCTACTAATTTTGCACCTTCGTCTATTCCCTTTTGAATTAAGCCTTGAATTTTATTAAATTGTACATCTGAAATTACAGGACCTATATGCTCACCCTCTTTACTTGGATCATCTACTTTAAATTCACTTGCATACTTTTTAAGTCTTTCAATAGCTTCATCATAAATTGGTCTTTCAACCAACATTCTTGTAGGAGCATTACAAGATTGCCCTGAATTTCTAAAACATCTAAAAGCACCTCTTTCAATTGCTTCAGCATCAGCATCTTTAAATATAATATTTGCTCCTTTTCCACCAAGTTCTAAACTGACTCTTTTAAAATCTTTAGCTGCATTTTGAGAAATTAAAGCTCCTGCTCTTGTGGAACCAGTGAATGAAATCATATTCACATCAGGATGACTAGTTAATGCATCACCAGTAGTTGCTCCATCTCCATTTACTAAATTAAATACCCCTTTTGGAAATTTTGCTTCATCAATTAATTCAGCAATAATAATTGCAGATAAAGGTGCTAACTCTGAAGGTTTTAAAATCATTGTACATCCGGAAGCTAAAGCTGGAATAACTTTTAAAGTAACTTGGTTTATTGGCCAGTTCCATGGTGTAATTAACGCGCAAACACCTTTTGGTTCATATATTAATCTTTGATTTTTAGCATGTTCTCCAAGTGGTTTTTCAAACTCAAATTCTTTTAAATAACGAATAAATGATTTTGTATGACTAGCACCAGTTCCTGTTTGAAGTTTTGACGCAAAATCTTTAGGCGCACCCATTTCTTGAACAATTGCGTCTGTAATATCATTCCATCTTTTTTTATAAAGTGCGTAAAAGTTTTCTAATAAACTAAGTCTCTCCTCTTTCGATGAAAAACCCCAAGTTTTGAATGCCTCTTTCGCAGCTAATACAGCATCGTTAATATCTTCCTTGTCTCCTAATGAGATTACTGCACAATCTTTTTCAGTTGCAGGATTAATAACTTTAATATCTTTTGGATTTTTTGGTGCAACCCATGAACCATTAATATAAAAATTTTTCTTTTCAATCATTCGCGCAAATTATCCTTTCTTTATGATTTTGCAAATAAATTAGTTAATTCGTAAACAATTGTAGCAGCTGCAAGAGAAGTAACTTCAGCATGATCATATGCTGGTGCAACCTCTACCACATCTGCGGAGATTAAATTTAGACCTGACAACCCTCTAAGAACATTTACCATTTCTCTTGTGGTCATACCTGCAATTTCAGGTGTTCCTGTTCCTGGTGCAAATGCAGGGTCTAAAACATCAATATCAATAGATAAGTACAAAGCATTATCCCCAACTCTTTTTTTAATTCTTTCAGCAATTTTATCAGTTCCCTCGGTTTGAAATTCATCACAATGAATTATTTTAAAACCAAAACTTTCATCATTCTTTATATCATCTCTACTGTACAATGGACCTCTAATACCAACATGCATAGATGCATCGTCTAAAAATAAATTTTCTTCACGCGCTCTTCTAAAAGGCGTTCCATGTGTGTATGGTGCTCCAAAATAAGTATCCCAAGTGTCTAAATGAGCATCAAAATGCACCAATGATACAGGTCCATTATTCTTTTTATTTGCTGCCCTAAGTAATGGTACTGCAATGGTATGGTCTCCTCCAAGACTAATAATTCCTCCTACTTTATTTAGTAAATTTGTTGCACCAACTTCAATTTGTTTTATTGCTTCGTCAATATTAAAAGGATTACAAGCAATATCTCCTGCGTCAGCAACTTGTTGTACTTTAAATGGTTCAACATCATAACTTGGATGGTAGTTTGTTCTTAGATGTCTTGAAGCTTGCCGAATACTCTGTGGTCCAAATCTTGCTCCAGGTCTATAACTTGTTCCAGAGTCAAAAGGTACTCCAACAATGGCAACATCACAACTATCTACATCTCTAAGTTCAGGCAACCTAGCAAATGTTGAGGGTCCAGCATATCTTGGAACTTTTGTTCCACTTACTGGTTGGATTGGTTTTTTATTTTTATATTTCAATTTTTCGAGCTATTTCTATGAATAAATTCAGCTGCTTTTTTAAAATCATTGATATTTTGTTGATGCATAGAAAGCTCTTTATTCGAATTTGAGGAAACTAAAATTATTATTAAAGCAATTATAATAGCTGCAGCATAATAAAATGGCATTTTTTTCTTCCAAGATATTAAAATCTTTGTAGCGTTATCTACTTGTTTTTTTGTTGGTCTATTTGCCATAATGCTAGTTTACCAAAGGTTTACCAGTTTTCAATGTATGTTTAATTCTATCTTGAGTTTTTTCTGTCTCAATTAGCCTCATAAAAGCATCTAGTTCTAATTTGTATAGATCATCCTCTGATAGAGTATTTTCTAAATTAGTGTCACCACCACTTAAAACTTTAGCTAACTCTTTTCCAACTTCCATTCCATGATCAAGAATAATTTTTTCATTATATAATTTTTCTAACATTTTTACCATTTTGTCATAAACATTTTTTCCTGAAAGTTTAAAAGTACATTCAGTTGGAGGGGTAAAATCATTGTTATTTTTAATAATTTCTTTTGAAACTGATAATAAACTATTTCTACTCATTATTTTTTTATCCTCTGGTCTTAAATATTTTAGTGGTTCAGCCTCAATTGGGGAAGTTGCAGTTTTAGCATATCCAATAATATCAAATACTTTAAGAGCAGCATAATCAGGATCATTCTTGGCTTCCTCTGTTTGAGACCATCTCCAAAGCATTTCTTTACATCCACCACCAGCTGGAATTAATCCAACCATTGTTTCTACGAGACCAACAACAATATTTGTATGAGAAGCTACAAAATTACTTTGACATAAAACTTCAAAACCACCACCTAATGCTAAGCCAGATGGAGCTGAAACAACAGGAAATTTTGAATACTTTAAATGTTTACAAGTTTCTTGAAAATATTTAACAAACTTTTCAATAGATTTAAAATCATCCTTGTCTGCAAAATTCATTGTATAAGATAAGTTTACTCCAGCAGAAAACTGCATTGCTTCATTTATAATTATAAGCGGTTTGTCAGTTGCATTTTTTAGACTATCCATTGAGTCATAATCTAATGCATTAGCTTTTGTGGTAAATTCAACAATATTAAAATCATTGAATCTATAAATTTCAGCTGAGTTGTTTTTATCTAATTTGAGTGCTTTAGGTTTAATTTTTCCAAGAGTTTCTAAATCAGTATATTGTTGTCTTTCCCCATAAAAGTTTTCATCTTTACTTTTCGATAAATCTTCAAGAAACTTATTATTTTCGAAAGTGTCTAATCTTTCAAAAAAATTCTTTACTCCAATTTCTTTTAACATTTCGAAAGGTCCTTTAGACCAATTAAAACCTAGTCTCATTGCTTCATCAATATCATTAAATTTATCAGTTATCCCTGGAACCAATGAAGATGCATATTTAATAATTTTTGATAATACAGACCAGGCATATTCACCATATTTATCTTTTCTATTGATTAAGTTAACAATATCCATCTTTTCTGATCCTAGATTAAACTTATGTGATATTGAATATTCACCAGTTTCTAAATTGATACCTTCAAGAACTTTTTTACCATCAGTTTTATGCATTCTATAAAATCCACCTTTGCCTTTTCTACCTGTATAACCAGTTTCGATAAGTTTTTTTACAAGTGGTATTTCTTTAGCAACAACTTGAAAATCATCTGACTCAGGAAGTTCTTTTATAAAACTCTTTAAAACATCAGCCATTAAATCAATACCAATCAAATCATAGAGTCCAAAAACACCAGTTTTTGGTATTCCCATTGGTCGACCAAAAACTGCATCAGCTTCTTCAATTGTTAGTTTCATTTTGAATGCTTCTGTCATTGCTACTTGCATGGCATAGACACCTATCCTATTTCCTAAGAAGCCTGGCGTATCGTTACAAATTAAAGTTCCTTTTCCTAAATCTTTTTCACAAAAATTTTTAAGTGAATTTATCTGTTCTAAATCATTATTTTCATTTTTCACAATTTCTAATAAATCCATATATCTAACTGGATTAAAAAAGTGAGTTATACAAAAGTCTTTTTTTTCTTCATTTGAAAGTTTTTCCGAAAGTACTTTGATTGGAATAGAAGATGTATTTGAGGATACAATTGACCCTTTTTTTCTTTCTTTAAAAATTTTTTCATAAATATTATGTTTGATATCAATTCTTTCTACAACAGCTTCAACAATCCAGTCAGCCTCACCAACTTCATTAAAGTTATCATTTATGTTACCAACATTAATATTATTGATTTTAGATTTATCGACCAATAAAGGAGGTCTTGATTTTAGAATTCTTTCTCTAGCTTTCTCAGATATTTCTGTTGTTAAATCTAGTAATGTAACTGGAACATTTGCATTACATAGTTGAGCAGCTATTCCGCTCCCCATCGTCCCTGAACCTATTACAACAACTTTATTAATTTTCATAATGAGAATAAATGCTTATAGTAAAAAACTTCTTTAAGAGCAACTTAAAGCCGTTAAATAGCTCTCAAAATATTATCTAATAAATTTTGTAATTGAAGGAATAATTGCAACAGCTAGTGCAATTTTAAACAATTCACTTGGTAAAAAAGGATATAGACCACCAGCAAGTGCCTTGTCATATCCAATAACTGAGCCTAAATAGCCCACCCCAACTATAAAAATAATTGAAGTTGCAATCAGTAGTGAAATTAAACTTTTAAAGTATGAGTTGTTAAAATTTCTATCAGCTAAATAACCGATAACCCCTGCTGCGATTGTCATTCCATAAAGATATCCTGCAGTAGGTCCAGTTAAATAAAGCAATCCTCCTCCTTTAGCAAAAACTGGCAGTCCAATGGCTCCCTCGAATAAGTAAAGTAAAAGTGTAAAGAAAGCTAATTTAGAACCATATGTCATTCCAATTATAAATACTGCAAATGTTTGCATAGTCATTGGTACTGGCCAGAATGGTACTTGTACTTTTGATGAAAATGCTAAAATTAATGTTCCAATCAACATTAAAGAAATATTTTGAAAAAAGGCATTTATTCTATAATCTGAAAGTAAATTTTTTATTAATGTAGAATTATTTTTCATACGATATTATTTAAGCACAAATAAATAAATTTTAAAATAATAAATTTAATCTTTTAAAATTGTTCTTTTTGTAATTCTTTAATGGGTATATGACATCTGATAGCGTTACCACTATCTGTTAATTGCCATGGTGGTATTTCTTTCTTACAAATATCTCCAACAATTCTGGAGCATCTGCCTTGAAAACTGCAGCCTTTTTCAGGAGGTCTTTCTTCAACAATATCCTCAGCAACTAATTTAGGTTTTATATCTGGATCTGGCTCTAAGACAGCACCCAACAAAACTTCTGTATAAGGGTGAGATGGAAACTTATAAACATCATTTGAAGGTCCAACTTCACAAAGTCTTCCTTGATAAAGGACTGCTACTCTATCACTAATTGCTCTTACAACGGCTAAATCATGTGATACAAAGATATATGTAGTTCCAAAATCTTCTTTTAGTTGTTGTAATAAATTTAATACAGCTGCTTGCACGGAAACATCTAAAGCAGATGTTACCTCATCACATAAAATAATATCTGGTTTTGCAGCAAAAGCTCTTGCAACCGCTACTCTTTGTTTTTCACCACCAGACAGTTGTCTTGGATATCTAGAAGTATAAAATTCTCCAAGCCTTACTTTTTGTAATAGGTCTATAATATTTTTTTTTAATTCTTCACCTTTTAATCCAAAATATAATTTTAATGGTTGAGCAATAATTTCTTCTACTGTGTGGTTTGGATTCAAAGACTCATCTGGATTTTGAAATATTAATTGAATAATTCTTAAATCATTGGGATCTCTTTCTTTCAAATCAGAAGATAAATTTCTATTTTCATCAAACCTTATTAGACCATCTTTAGTTCTAAGTAGTCCAGCAATTGATTTGAGAATTGTTGATTTTCCACTTCCTGACTCTCCTACTAAAGCTATTGTCTCTCCCTTTTTAATATTAATATTAATATCTTTAACTGTAGGGTTATCATCAGAAATTCTATTGAAAATTTGATCTAAAAGTTTTTGTTTAGCGTAACTTATAGATACTTCTGATAAATTTAATATTTCTTGATCTTGTGATTTATTCTTAATTTTATTAACAGTTTGACTAGCCTGACTCTCGTTCACAAGTTTTTCATAATTAAAACATCTAACACTAGTATTTAAATCTTTTAAAAATTCTAATTTAGGAGAATTATTTTTACAATTTTCATCTGAAAAGTTACATCTATCAAAAAAACTACAACCACTTTGAATTGTACCCGGTTGAGGTTGACTACCAGGCATCGACTCTGGAAGACCAGCTAAAGATAATTTTGGTATAGATTTAAGCAATCCGTGGGTATAAGGATGAATTGGTCTTTTAAGGATATCTCTTGATGGACCTTCTAAAACGATTTCTCCTGAATACATAACAATAATTCTGTCACTCACTTGAGCAATAGCTCCAAGATCATGGCTCACATAAACCATTGATGTTCCAGTATCTTTTGCAATAAAATTGAGAAGCTCTAATACATGAGCTTGGGTTGTTACATCTAGTCCAGTTGTTGGTTCATCTAAAAGAAGTAAATCCGGAGTCCCAGCTAAAGCCATAGCTACAGCAACTCTTTGCTGTTGTCCTCCTGAAAGTTCATGAGGATATCTAAGAGCAATTGTTTCAGGTGAAGGAAGTCTAACTTTATTCAATAGTTCTGAAATTTTTTTTTCTCTCTCTTTTTCATTTAAATCAGAGTGTAATTGCAAAGCTTCATCAATTTGATAACCTATTTTTAAGTTTGGAGTCAATGCTTGACCTGCATTTTGTGGAATCATTGCTATCTTTCTACCTCTAATTTTTTCTAAATCTTTACTTTTCATTTTCAGTAGATTTGATGAATTAAACTGACATTCTCCTTCAATAGTATAAAGTCCATGTTTGACATAACCCATCATTGCTAATGCTAATGTGCTTTTTCCAGAACCAGATTCCCCTACTATTCCAACTGTCTCACCCTTTTTAATATTTGTGCTTATATTTTTTAAAATTAAGATTTCTTCACCCTTTTTACTTCTAAATCCAATAGATAAATTTTTTACTTTTTGAATTATATCAGTCATAATTAAACAGGAGCTTTAGTTGATCTATCTATACCTAAAGCTTTGGCAAAAGCGTCTGCTGTTAAATTAATACCAATAATTAAACTACTTAATCCAACTATTGGTGCTATTACTGCCCAATAAGCGAAAGACATCAAACCTCTGGCATTTGATATCATTAATCCCCAGTCTGGAGTTGGTGGGCTAACCCCAAAACCTAAAAAAGATAGAGAACTAAAACCAAGCAACATCCATGACCATCGCATTGCACCTTCAACTAAGATTGCATCTCTTACATTAGGAATTATTTCATTCCAAATAATTGAAAAATTACTATGTCCCCTTGCTCTCGCAGAGACTATAAAATCTTTTGCAATAACATCATGTGTTGCTGCTCTTGCGACTCTTACAATTCCTTTGCCGTAAAAAAAACCTAAAGCAGGTATCAATACTTCAGTAGATGTGCCTAACAAGGATACAATCAATAACATTGCTAATATCCATGGAATAGATAAGAACGCATCTACAATTCTCATAACTACATCGTCAATTTTTCCTCCTACCAATCCACAAAATATTCCTAAAAGACCACCCCACAGTAATGCTATTAAAGATCCAAAGAAAGTTATTGTTAGAGCCGTTCTTCCCCCCAAAATTGTTCTAGTAAAAACATCTCTTCCAAGATCGTCCGTTCCAAACCAATACTCAGCTGAAGGAGCCTGGAGCATTAATGTTGGATCTATAGCTTTAAAATCATGAGGTGCAATATAAGGGCTTATAAATGCAAGAATTATATGAAAAACTAAAATACTAAGGCCGATAAGTCCAGATGGTCTTGAAGCCATCGTAATTATAATTTCAGATAATTTTGCAAAAGTACTTTTCTTCTCTTCTTTATAAATATTATCCAATTTCATATTATTTTCTAATCTGTAAAGTTTTTAATCTAGGGTTAAGCATCAATGTCAATAGATCTGCTAATAAATTTATACTTACATAAATAGATGCAAGAATTATCGCTAATGCTTGAACTGTAGGTAAGTCTCTATTTGAAATAGATTCAATAACTAATCTTCCAAGACCTGGATAATTAAACACAACTTCAGTTACTACAACCCCACCTAAAAGCCATGCAATAGTCAATGCCACTACATTAATAGCAGGCAATAAAGCATTTGGTAAAACATGTTTGAAAACCATTTTCCAATAAGGAACTCCTTTAAGAATTGCCATTTGAACATATTCACTTGCCATTACTTGAATTACACTTGACCTTACCATTCGCGCCATGTGAGCCGTCATAATCATAGCTATAGCAACCACTGGTAAAATTATATTTGGTAGCAACTCTAGAAAAGATACATCGGTTGGAACTATTACGATACCAGGCAACCACTCTAACCATATAGCAATTATTAAAATTAACAAAGTAGCACTAATAAATTCTGGAATAGTCATTGCAAATATTGTTACAGTTGATATTGCAACATCAGGTAATTTATCTCTCCACAGAGCAGTAATAATTCCTAAAATTAAAGCTATTGGTATACCTATAAAAATTGCAGCTGATGCCAATACTAGTGAATTTTTAATTCTAGGTCCCAAAACTTCTTTGATTGGCATCTCTCCACTTAAAGAATAACCAAAGTCTCCTTGAATAGCATTTAATGCCCACGATACATATCTCTCATATGCTGGAACATTTAAACCAAGCCTTCTGTAACAAGCTTCTAATTGCTCACCAAAAGCTTGTCTTTCAAGATAAGTTGTACAAGCATCGCCCGGTAATACTTCTGTGCCTACAAATGTAATTATAGAAACAATAAATAAAGTAATAAAACCTAATAAAATTCTTTTTATTATTAAAAAAAGCATAAGAATTTTTAAATTTTAAATTATTTATTGAGAAATGAAAGAGGTTTTACAGGCCTACCTAAAGGCCTGTAAAACAAAAATTATTACTGAACACTCAGTGTGTGCCATCTAATTGAAAAATACTCAACTTCGTCAAGATTTTTCACTCTAGAGGACGTAACAACAAGTCTAGACACATGGTAAGGGATCATTGTTCCAGATTCTTCCCATAATGTTTTTTGAGCGTTAATATATGCTGCTTTTCTTTTGCTAAAATTTAACTCACCTCTTGCGTCAGCTAAATTCTTATCAAAAGAAGCACTTTTATAGTACGACTCGTTCCATTTTGCTTCGCTATGATATGCTTCATGCAAAATACTATCTGCTGGTCTTTCGTTCCAACGTGTCATTGCTACAGCTTTTTTCATCCAAGTTTCATTCCAATAACTTTTTGAAGGTGTCATTTGAATATCTGCTCTGATATTAGCTTTAGCAAATTGTTGTTGTAAAACCTCAGCAATAGTTGGCCATGTTGGTTCTTTTGTAGATACATGAATTGTGAAGTCAATACCATCTGGGTAACCTGCCTCTTTTAGTAATTTTTTTGCTGTAGCTGGTTGTGGTGGACAATTCTTTTTCATTCTATATTGATCTGATGGTGCAACAGGAGTATCGCAAGATACAGTTGCTGCTCCAGCCATTACTAAATCAACTAGTTCTTGTCTATCAACAGCTATTCTTACAGCCTTTCTTACTCTAGGGTCATCAAAAGGCGCAACATCAGTTCTCATTACCATACCTCTCCAGTTTCCTGTAGGTATTACTGAAACATTAAACTTTGAATTACCGTCAAATATTTTTTTCTGATTGAATGGAATATATCTATTCATATCTATTTGACCAGTTAGTAAAGCTTGAATTCTTGCTTGACCATCTGGGATAGCTATTACATGTACCTCAGCAAGTTTCGGCGCTCCTTCCCAATAATCTGGATTTGCTTTAAGTATTGTTGTTCCCTCAGCATCAAATTTATCTACTATGAAAGGTCCAGTTCCAATACCTGTTTTTCCAATAGTATCGCCTGATCCATTTGGTATCATTCTTAATCTATAATCAGTTAATAAAAGTGGAAAATCTGCGAATGATGTGTTCAACTTTATTTTTACTGTATGTGAGTCAACAACTTCAATATCTGTTACTGCACTCATGCTCTTCTTAGCAGGTGAACCAATTTCAGGATCTTTAACTCTCATCAATGAGTATTTTACATCCTCTGCATCAAAATCAGATCCATCATGAAATTTAACACCTTTTCTTAAGTTAAATGTCCATTCTGTTGCATCTGCGTTACCCGACCAGTCTGTAGCTAACTCAGGAGAAGTAACTCCTTTAAGATCTTTTCTAACAAGACGGTTTTGAGTCATTATTACTACTTGAAATAGTCTTCCTTTAGTAATTGCATCTAAATTTGTATCTTTTCCAAAACCAAGATCATGAGATAACTTAAAAACCCCACTTGAAGCGTTGGCAAATGAAAATGTTACAAATAGTGATACCAATGAAATTGATATCAATTTTAAAATGTTTTTCATAATTTCCTCTCTTTAAAAAAACAAAAGGTAACAATTAGATACTTATATAGCAACAGTCAAAATGGACATTTTTTATTTGTTTTATTGGTGTATTCTGATTATCTAAAAAATAATGAATGATTTAATCAATAAATATAGGTTTACTGTAAAGCCTGTTAGCCTTGAAAATTCAAATTCATTAGAGCTTGCAAGATCAATTCAAGTTCATCCCTTAACTTATCAAGAATTGCCATATGATCCAGAATATTCAAATTACTCAGGAAGATTAACCCTTGAAAAATTATCAAATGTTAGTCCAGAAGAAATGTATTGGAAAGCAAGAAGAGAAATAATTTTTAGACATACAGGTGAACATCCATTTGAAATATCAGGACCAGATGCCCTTGAATTTTTGCAAAATATATTTCCAAGAGATGTTTCAAAAATAGCTGTAGGAAGATGCTCCTATCAGTTTGCTTGTTACCATGATGGAGGAATGATTACTGATGGTGTACTTTTAAGAATTGATAAAGATAAATATTGGTTTGCTCAAGCTGATGGTGACCTATTTTCTTGGTACAAAGCACATTCTAAAAATTTAGATGTTGAAATCAGTGATCCAGATGTATGGGTAAGTCAAGTTCAAGGCCCATTATCGATGAAACTACTTGAAAATTTAAGTAATGGTTTCTCTGAAAATGATTGGAAGTATTTTGATTGGAAAGAATTAAAAATTTTAGATCAAAAAGTAATTGTAAGTAGAAGTGGTTTTACTAATGAACTTGGTTGGGAAATTTATTTTCGACCTGAAAATGAAACTGAGAAAATTGGAGATTATATTCTTGAACAAGGAAAAAAATTAGGTATGGTTTTAGTGGCAACGCCTGGATTTAGATGTAGAAGAATTGAAGCTGGACTTTTATCTGCAGGACAAGATTTTTCAAAAAAAACAAATCCTTTTTCAGTTGGTCTTGGAAGATTTGTTAATTTTAATAAAGAGGATTTTATTGGTAAAGAAGCTCTTTTATCATCAGACAAAAAATGTAAGACATGGGGAATTAGGGTTATGGCTGGTACTGCAATTAAAGGAGAGAGTATTAAAATTAATGAAAAAGAGGTTGGTAAAATAACTTCTAGTACATGGTCACCATATCAAGTTTGTGGTGTTGGTATAGTTCACTTTAATAATGATGAAAATGGACCAGGTGATATAGTAGATGTTAAATGTACTGATGGTAAATTACACAAAGGTCAAATCTGCAAATTACCAATGTATGACGAACAGGGAAAAATAGTTAGGGGTTTAGATAGAAATATTCCAAATGGACCTAAACCTTGGCCTGGTATCAAAGCTTAAATTGTAAAACAAATATATTTTGTGACTGTCGAAAAAAAAATAATTACTATCGGAGGTGGAGGCTTCACTCACAACCAAGATAATGATCAAGATAAATTAATTTTAGACCATATAAACAAAAAAAAATGTTCATTAGGATTTTTACCAACTGCTAGCAATGATAATACACATAAAACTGATCTATTTTACAAGAGATTTGAAATATTAGATTTAAATGTATCTCATTTCGATTTAATCTCTAGTATTAATGGTTTCGAAAATTGGCTTTCAAAACTTGATGCAGTTTATGTTGGTGGAGGAAATACTAAATTCATGCTCGAATTTTGGAAAGAAAATAATTTGATAGGAATTTTTAAAGAAGTTTATAATTCAGGTATAATTCTATCAGGAGTAAGCGCTGGTGCTGCATGTTGGTTCGATTATTTTCTAACAGACTCAGATGGACCTGGTTATAAACCATTGAATGGTATTGGTCTTTTGTCGGGAAGTTTTACACCACATTACTCAGACTCAAAAAGAGCAGAAAAATATAGAGAAAATATAAAAAATAAAACTTTGCCAGATGGTATAGGTGTTGATGATGGTGTTGCAGTACTTTTTATTGACGGAAATCCAACTGAGGTTTATTCTTCTAGAAAAGGCCATAATGCTTATTTTGTAGATCAAAATAAACAAATTAACTTAAAAGAATATATTAAAGCTAATTATGAGTGATAATATTTTACCAAGTCAAAAGATTTTTAGTATTAAGGATGCAAGAGATCTATCACGCAAACGTTTACCTAAATTAGTTTTTGATTTTATAGATGGAGCATCAGGAGATGAAAAACTTGCTGAAATAAATAGTATTGCTTTAGACCAAATTAGGCTTGAACCCAAAGTTTTAAGAAATGTAGAAAAAAGATCACTTAAGAAAAAAGTATTAGGTTATGAATTTGACTTTCCTTTTGGATTTGCACCTATGGGCATGACAAATCTATCTTGGCCTAAAGCTGACTCAATGTTAGCAGCAGAAAGTGCAAGAAATAATATTCCAACTTGTGTTTCCATGGCATCTACTACAACTTTAGAAAAAATGTATGAACTATCAGAGGGTCATTCATGGATGCAATTATATATTTTCCAAGATGAAAATTTTGTTATGGAACTTTTGGATAGAGCTAAGAATACTGGTTACGAAGTTGCTATTTTAACTGTAGATGTGCCAGTGCTATCAAGAAGAACTAGAGATGATAAAAATGGTTTCGCCTACCCCTTTAAGATAGGCCCAAAACAGTTTTTTGATTTTGCAACTCATCCTACTTGGTCTTTATCAACTTTGCTTAGTGGAATTCCTAAACCTATGAACTACGTAACATCAAAAAGTGGAGATGGAATATTTAAAAGAAAAGAAAGCAGGGGTACCACTGATTGGGATACACTTAAAAGAGTAAGGGACAAATGGAAAGGTAAGCTTGTAATTAAAGGAGTAATGTCTCCTGATGATGCAATAAAAATTAAAGAAGCTGGTGCGGATGCTATTCAAGTTTCAAATCATGGTGGGAGACAATTAGACAGCGCAACTGCAGCAATAAATATGCTTCCACTGATCAGAAAATCCGTTGGAAGTGATTTTCCTTTAATATTTGATAGTGGAATAAGAAGTGGAAGTGATATTGTAAGAGCTCTTGCGTTCGGTGCAGATTATACAATGATTGGAAGGCCCGTAATGTATGCAATGGGAGCTGATGGAAAAAAAGGATTAAGAAGAATAATTGAAATTATTAAAGAAGAAGTTAGCACAACTCTTGGCTTGGTTGGATTAAATGATATTAATGATGTAACATCTAAGATAGTAATAGAAAATACTATTAATAAGGTAACTTACTAAATGAGTGAAAATAAAATTAGAGGTGGAGCGTTACTTGCTAGAGCTCTAAAAGATAAAGGGATTAGTAAAGTTTTCACTCTCTCAGGAGGTTTTTGTAATCCAGCAATTGAAGGTTTTGCTGAGTGTCAAATTGAAGTAATAAATACTCCTCATGAGCAGATTGCGGGTCATTTAGCAGATGGAAATACAAGAATTACTCGAAAGCCGTCAGTTTGTTTAGTTGGACCAGAGGGATTTACTAACGCTGTCCCGTCAATGATGGAGGCCTGGGGCGAGAGAAGTCCTATTATTTATATTACAGGTTCCAGCAGTCTTAAAAGACAAGGTTCAGGAGGTTTTAAAGAAATTGATGATGTTTCAATTGCAGCACCTTTAACTAAATACAGTGCAAGTATAACTGATGGAACTAGAATAAGAGAATTTGTCGATAAAGCATATCATATTGCTACAAATGGTTACCCTGGTGCTGTACATCTTAGCTTGCCAGTTGATATAATGTTTTCATCTTTTGCTGAAGAGGTTGGATTAGAAGAAAGACCATTCTCTCATAAAGCTAAACCTTTAGCTAAAGCTTGGCCAGAGCCAAATTCACTTTCGGAAGTTTTAGAACTTGCATGTAATTCAAAAAAACCAATTATCATAGGTGGCCATGGAGTTTGGTGGTCACATTCAGAAAAAAATCTTGAAGAGGCTGGTAATAATTTAAATATACCAATTTTTAATGTTCCATATCATCAAAAATTATTAGGAGAAGAAGCGAATGCATATATGGGTTTAGCTGATATACATCAATATCCTCCATCAGAATTTGCATTACATAATTCAGATTTAGTTCTTGTGGTTGGAGCACGTTTAGATAACCAAATGAATTTTGGAAATCCACCTTTTATTCCAAAATCAACAAAGTTAGTTTGTATTAATGGCTCCCATGAAGAAATAGAACTCAACAGAGCAGCTGATTTAACTTTGCTAAGTGATCCTGGTGTTTTCCTAGATACATTGTCAAATTTAAAAAAAAATAATAAATGGTCTTTAGATACAACTTGGTTCGAAGAGAATAAAAAAAAGAAGAAAGAATGGGTAGAAAAATCTTTGAAAGATTTAGAAATTGAGGCTGAGTCATCAAAAAAAAATGGAGGAAAAATTCACCCTTTACAACTTTCATTAGATGTTCAAGAAGTAATGGGTGAAAATGATTGGCTTGTGATCGATGGAGGAAATACTCATTTCTGGTCAGAAATTGCAATTAATATTGCAGGTGCAAAAGGTAAAAAATTAAAAGGGATCTTGCATCCAGGAACATTTAGTATGTTGGGTGTTGGAGTTTCATTTGCCTTATCTGCTAAAAATCATAGTCCAGACTCAAATGTCGTTTTGATTAGTGGAGATGGTGCATTTTTATCAGGCGGCATGTCTATTGAAAGTGTGTTTTATCAGAAAAAACCTATTACTGTTGTAATTGATAACAATGGTGGATTAGCTTCAATTGGACAACAACAAGAGAGGCTATTTAAAAGTGGAAAAAGCGTTGCAACAGATTTTCGAGATATCCCATTTCATAAGATATTTGAGGGTTTTGGAGGACATGGAGAATTAGTTAATAAAAGAGAGGAACTCGCACCAGCGCTAAAAAGAGCAATCGAAAGTGGTAAACCCGCATGTGTAAATGTTAAAGCAAAACCAGTATTAAGTCCCATAGTCTCTGCAGTTGCAAGTAAAAGAGAAAAGTCATCAATAGAATAAAAATGGCAATATTTTCATCACACCTATTAGACGCAACCAATGGATCTCATGCTGGGAAAGTTGATGTAATCATTTTTCAAATTAATGAAAATGGAGAAAAAGCAATTTTCTGTGAAACTAAATCCGATGAAGGTGGAAGAATACATGAAGAATTTGATTTAAGTGAAAAAGATACTAAGTGTGAATATGAAATGATTTGTAAAACAGGGAAATATTTTTCTGAAGAAAGAATAGTTTCAGAAATAAATATTAAATTTAAAATGGAAGATAATAATAAAAAATATCACATACCCATAATAATTTCCAAAAATAGTTACACTGTTTGGTGGTCAAAATAAAATGATCAATGAAAATTTAATTACACAAAAAAATATCAAATTAAATATGTCGAGACGTATAAGACGTACTCCTTTTACAAACAAAGTTGAAGAATGTGGAGTATCAGATTTTACTGTCGTAAACCATATGTTGTTACCAAAGGGATTTAAGAATACAGTTGAGGAAGATTACTGGCATTTAAGAGAACAAGTTCAAGTCTGGGATGTTTCGTGCCAGAGACAAGTACAAATTACAGGTCCTGACGCAGCAAAGCTTGTTCAAAAAATGACGCCGCGTTCTATTAAACAAATGGAGACTGGAAAATGTTTTTATATACCTATTATAGATGAGACTGCTGGAATGATTAATGATCCAGTTTTGTTGAAACTTGATGACGATATGTTTTGGATTTCTATAGCTGACTCAGATATTTTGCTTTGGGCAAAAGGTATTGCATTAGGATCAGGATATAATGTTGAAATAGTGGAACCAGATGTTTATCCATTAGCTATTCAAGGTCCAAAATCTGAAGATCTTTTAGTTTCGATATTTGGCGATGAAATAAAAAAATTAAAATTTTTTAATTTTAAAGTTTTTGACTTTTTAGGTACAAAACAAATAATAGCAAGGTCTGGATATAGTAAGCAAGACGGTTTTGAAATTTATTTTAAAGGATTTGAAACACATTTTAATGAAATTGATCTTGGTGAAAAACTTTGGGATATTGTATGGAGCCATGGTCAAAAATTTAATATTTCTCCAGGATGCCCGAACTTAATTGATAGAATTGAGGCAGGACTTATGTCTTATGGTAATGATTTCACCAGAGAAAATAATCCCCTAGAATGTAATCTTGAAAAATATTGCAGTAAAGAGTATGACCATGATTTTATTGGCAAAGAAGCCTTGAGAAAGATTCAATATGATGGAATAGAACAGCAAATCAGAGGTATTATATTTGATGGTGAACCATGCAAGCCGACTGGAGTTCCCTTGCCAGTTTACTCAAAAGATAATAAAAAAATTGGTCTAATAGCGTCTGGAATTTATTCCCCAAGAATCCAGAAAAATATAGGTTTATCAATGATAAAGAGAGATTTTTGGGAGAGAGGGAATGATGTTTTTGTAAATACTTTTTATGGAAAAAATAGAAAAGGCGTTATAACTTCTTTACCATTTCCTGATTAAGCTTATATTGAAAGTATGTTTAAACCAGTAATAGCAGGATTTTCTAGATCACCTTTTACAATGGCTAGAAAAGGAGCTTTAATAGATTCAAAACCAGTTAATTTGTTAGCAGAAGTAATTAAAGATTTAGTATCTAAATCAAATGTTAAAAAAGATGATATTGAGGATATTGTCGTTGGTTGTGCATTTCAAACTGGAGAACAAAGTTTTAATATTGGAAAGTTGACTACTTTTCTTAGTGGCATGAATGTTAAAACTTCAGGTATGACGGTTGATAGATGGTGTGGCTCATCAATGGAAGCAATCCATATTGCAGCTGGTAAGATTTCTTTAGGTGCTGGAAAAGTATTTGTTTGTGGAGGGGTAGAAAGTATGACAAGAGTAAATACTGGTTTCGAGCCAATCCCATATCCTGAAAGCAAGACTGATAATCCACATGTATATTTTTCAATGGGAACAACTGCAGAAAATGTTGCAAAAAAATATAATATCTCAAGAAATGAACAACAGGAATTCGCCATATCTAGTCATCAAAAAGCACACGAGGCACAAACAAAAGGGAATTTTAAGAATGAGATAGTAGCAATAGGAGATTGTGATACTGATGGAAATATAAGACCAAATAGTACTATGGAAAAATTAGATGGCTTAAAGCTTGCTTTTGATGAAAATGGAACGGTCACAGCAGCAACATCATCCCCACTAACTGACGGTGCTGCAGCAACATTAATTTGCGAAGAAAATTATGCAAAAGAAAATAACTTAACAATTTTAGGAAGAATAGTGTCAACTGCTGTAGAAGGTTGTGATCCTGATTACATGGGTTTAGGACCAATCGGAGCTTCAAAAAAAGCATTGGAGAGAGCTAAATTGTCAGCTGATCAAATAGATATTGTAGAATTAAATGAAGCTTTTGCCTCTCAATCCTTAGCCTGTATTAAAGATTTAGGTATTGATAAAGATAAAGTTAATTTAGATGGTGGAGCGCTTGCCTTAGGTCATCCGCTAGGAGCGACCGGTGCTAGAATAACTGGCAAAGCTGCAGAATTACTCAAGAGAGAAAACAAAAAATACGCATTATCAACTCAATGTATCGGTTTAGGAATGGGAATTGCTACAGTGATTGAGTCTGTAAATTAAATTATCTATTTATTCCTCTTAGTCTCTCTGATCTTCTTCTTAAAAGTTCAGCAGTTAATAAAATTAATACTGATAATATAATTAAACAGGTTGCTACAGCTAAAATTGTCGGACTTAATTGTTCTCTAAGTCCAGTCCACATTTGAATTGGTATTGTGGTATTATCTAATCCTGCTAAGAAAAGTACAACAACAACTTCGTCAAAAGAGGTCACAAAAGCAAATAAACCACCAGAAATTACCCCGGGTAAAATTAAAGGTAAAGTAATTTTCATAAATGTGTTGTATGGACTGCTCCCAAGACTTGATGCAGCACGCGTAATGCTATGATCAAAACCTGAAAGTGTTGCGGTTACAGTTATTACTACAAAAGGAGTTCCAAGAATAATGTGTGCTAATATAATTCCCAAGTGTGTCGCTGCTAAGCCCACCTTAGCTATAAAAAAGAATATAGCCACTCCTGAAATAATTAGTGGAACAATCATTGGAGAAATTAAGATCGCCATTATCAAACCTTTGTAAGGCATATGTCTGCTACTCAAACCTAATGCAGCAAGAGTACCTAAAATAATTGATCCTAAAGTTGCAAAAATTGCAATTATAAAACTATTTCTTGCAGCTAAACCCCACGGATTTTTTGTTCCATAAATCATATCTTTATACCATCTAAGTGAGAATGCATCAGGGTCTAGTCTTTTCATTCCATCAGAAAAAACCAAAAACTCTTCTGCATTAAAAGATAATGGAAAAATTACAAATAAAGGAGCTATCAAAAAGAAAAAGACACAACCACATACTAACAAATAAAAGTAATGCCAAATTCTATAATGTGGTTCTGTATATTTTGGTAATGCCATAATTAACCTAATTTAATATTATCAACTCCTACAAGTTTGTTATAAATCCAATATATTGCTAATACACCTAATAAAAGCATCAAGCCCATTGCAGATGCAAAACTCCAATCCAAAGTACTCTTCATATGATAAGCTATTTGATTACTAATAAGAGTCCCAGATGCTCCACCAACAAGTGCTGGGGTGATATAATAACCAATTGCTAGAATAAAAACTAATAGACAACCAGCACCAATACCTGGAATTGTTAATGGAAAATAAACTTTAAAGAAAGCTGTCGCTGGCGTTGCACCTAAAGATTTCCCTGCTCTCATTAAACTTGGGGATATTGTTTTCATAACGCTATACAAAGGTAAAACCATGAAAGGTAAAAGTATTTGCGTCATCGCTACATAAGTTCCAGTTTTATTATACATCATCTCGGGCCTGTTATCGTCTGCAACAAGACCTGTCCAAACAAAGAAATCATTTACGATACCTTGTTGTTGTAACAAAATCATCCAACTAGCGGTTCTTACAAGTAAAGACGTCCAAAAAGGTAGCAGGACACAAATCATAAGCAAATTACTATATTTCATTGGTAAAGTTGCCAGTAAATGTGCAATTGGATATGCCATTAAAAAACAAAATAAAGTAACAAAGAATGCGACCTCTACTGTCCTTATCCATAAGATTCTATGAATTCTTCTATCTTCAGAAACCTGAACAATTTTGCCATCTTCATTTGAGTACATATCTATACCCTTAAGATATTTTGAGTATGTATAAGATGGAGCTCTTCTCTTAATTGCTCTCCAATATTCAACATTTCTCCATCTTTTGTGTACTTTCATAATTTGTTCTTTGTAGTTTCCTTCCTCAAATTTCTTTTGTTTTCTTGCTAGTTTTTTTAAAACACTTTTAAAACCGTTTTTCTCATAGTTTAGCTGTGTCTGTAATTTTCCTGCTGTCTTATTTTTAACAAGAATTTTATAGTCTAAGTAAAAAGCTTCAAAAACTTCTTCAGAAGGTAATTCTTTTCCATCCCAATTTTCCATTGCTTTATAGGTTTTGGGAAGCATATTAGTGACCATCTTATCATCTATACTTCTTGAGAACATATCTCCAATTGGAATCATATATGTAATAATTAAAAATAATAATAATGGTGCAACTAAGAGAAAAGCTTTAATTTTATTTTTCTTTTCTGCCTGTTTAAGACTTTCCTCTAAAGGAATTCCGTCAGTGGTTAATATTTTTCCTGTTTCTGAGCTCATAAAAAAAAGGGCGGTTAAAATAACCGCCCTTAATATAATATAAAATTAAAGTGTTTAAAACTTTAATTATTTAATACTAGCTTTCATAGCTTCCCATTTTTCACCGAGCTCTGTACCATTATCAGCCCAGTACTCAGCGTTTACTAAGAAGTATTTTTTAAGGTTAGCTGGTGCTGTTGGCATATGTGGAACCATGTTAGTTTTTCCATCTTTATACCAGGGCTCTCCTGCTTCCATAACTGCAATTGATGATTTTCTCCAAGGAGCATATGCAATATATTTTGCACTTCCTGCTAACATCTCTGTGTTAGTCATCATTGCTAAAGCCTTCATAGCGTCTGCTTGGTTTGGTCCACCTTTTACTAATGCAAAATACTCATAGTCAAGACCTTGTCCATCCCAAACTTGAACTATTGGAGCACCTTCTCCAATTGCTGCATTGAAAAATCTTCCATTCCAACCAGTTGCCATTACAACTTCACCACTCATTAATAATTCTGGTGGTTGAGCTCCTGCTGACCAAAATACACATCCGCCATTTGGATCCTCACAAAGTGCTTTGATTTTATTCATTGCTCTGTCAACATATGCTGGGTCTTCTAATTTTTCGTAAATAAATTCTCCACCTTTACCCATTTTTACGCCATCTGCTGCTAATGCAATTTCTAAGTTAGTTAATGCACTTTTGTAAATAGCTCTTTTTCCAGGAAATCTTTGTGTGTTAAAGAAATCTTTAATAGTTTTTGGAGTGCTTTTTAATAGATCACTATTATAAGCATAGTTCCAAGAATATAAGATATTTCCTACCGCACATTTACTTGGCATATCAGTAAAGAAGTCTTCACTAGCTGGTGTACCATCTGGTGCTGGTGGGAAATCTTTATCAAAATCAAATTCAACAAAAATTCCTTCATCACAACCATTAATAGTATCGTAAGCGAATACGTCTATAATATCCCATGTGATTGCTCCTGCTTCTATTTGCGCTTTAATTTCTGAAAGTCCACCTGAATAGTCAACCCACTCGATCGGTACACCTAATGCTTTCGATGTTGGATCACCATATCCTAACTTTTGACTTTCTGTGTATGCTCCACCCCATGATGCAACAACTACTGCAAAAGCGGATGTAGATACAGAAACTGCAAATGTTAAAGCAAGTAATAATTTACTTAATTTTTTCATTTATCCTCCGTTTAAACGTTTTTTTTATAAAAAAAAGAGTACAGCAACATAGAATATAAGAGTCAACAGGTGATTTTGGCGAAAATGTAATAATTTAGCTTATTTTGGGTCTAAAGCTCTAGCGTCATGACTGTTCCAGCCAATATTAATTTCATTACCAAGTTTTATATCTAGGTTTTGAGAACTGTTTGGAACTTTCAATATAAATTCTGAATTACCAAGTAAATTTAATCTTACTCTAGTATGATCCCCGTGGTAAATGACCTCTTCGATTTTTCCTTTTTGATTATTATCCATTTTATCTTTAGGGTTTATCAAAGCTCTTTCTGGTCTAATTGATACTGTAGTTTTTTCTCCAACAGATTTAACTGAAATTGGATTGGCAATTATTTCACCTTTTTCTAATTTAACTTTACATGTTCCATTTGAAATTTCAGAAACTTCTCCTCCGAAAGTATTATTTTCTCCAATAAATTCTGCAACAAAAGAGTTTACAGGTTCTTCATATAACTTATCAGGACTTGATAGTTGTTGAACTTTGCCATCATTGAATACTGCAATTCTATTTGACATCGTTAAAGCCTCACCTTGATCATGAGTTACATAAACTACTGTCACACCAATACTTTCATGAATATGTTTAATTTCGTATTGCATGCTTTCTCTTAAATTTTTATCTAACGCGCCTAAAGGCTCATCCATTAAAACAACAGCAGGATCAAAAACTAACGCTCTTGCAACTGCCACTCTTTGTTGTTGACCGCCAGATAGTTGTCCTGGCATTCTATTTGCAAATCCGCCAAGCGAAACCATTGCTAAAGCTTTGTCCACTTTTTTTTCTATATCCTCTTGAGACATTTTTCTTACCTTTAATGGAAATGCTAAATTTTCAAAAACTGTCATGTGAGGAAATAAAGCATAATTTTGAAAAACCATTCCAATCCCTCTTTTGTGTGGCGGAATATTAGAAATTGGATTGTTATCTAAAAATATTTCTCCGTTAGTTGGAGTTTCAAAACCTGCAAGCATCATCAGACACGTAGTTTTTCCTGAACCTGAAGGTCCAAGCATTGTTACAAACTCCCCTTCTTCAATATCCAAATTCAGATCTTTTACTACTAATACTTTTCCGTCGTAACTTTTGTCTACTTTATCAAATTTTACGAAATCAGTTTTTTTTGACATAAGATGGTTTTTAAAACATTTAGTTATGTTATTTGCAACAGTTAATTAACTCTTTATATGTAGCTCTTTTGGATAATTACAAAATAATTCACATCCATTGTCAGTAACTCTTATAGACTCTGATGCTTCAACTCCCCAATCACCAAATTGCATTACAGCTATCATGTGAAAACAAGAATTTGGAACTAATTCCGTCATTTCTTCTTTATATATATTTAAAGTATGTTCTCCCCAATCTGGTGGGTAACCAATACCAATTGAGTAACCTGTTCTAGACTTTTTCTCTATTCCATATTTATCTAAAACTCCCCAAAAAGCTTGGGCAACATCATTAGCAGTATTGCCAGCTTTTGTTACTTTAATTC
>CACEQR010000009.1 GCA_902561765.1 uncultured Pelagibacteraceae bacterium
GCATCATAAATTCTTTTTTTTTGAGCAGAAAAAATTTCCTCGAAAATTTTACTTCCTATCTCTGTTAAATAAATATGCTTAACTCTAGTGTCAACTTCATCTCTTTTAAATTCAATAGCATTCATTTCTACTAAATCATTAAGAACTCTATTTAAACTTTGCTTAGTTACTTTTAGTTTTCTTAATAAACTTGAAATCGTTATACCTTCATACAATGATATAAGATGTATTACTTTATTATGAGCAGTTCCTAAGGAATGTTTATCTAAAACCTTTTTTGCATCAGCGACAGTTTCTCTATATCCATTGAATATTTTTTCAATATATTCTTTTAATTGATGATCTTTAAGATATAAAAGTTTTTTCATAATGGTAAGTTATATTGACATATTATATATACAAAGATATTTTTTCTAAAAAATAAATCTAATGATACCGTTCGATAAAAGAGAAGGAAAAATCTGGTACAATGGTGATCTTGTTGAATGGCAAGATGCCAGAGTACATGTAATTAGTCATGGACTTCACTATGCTAGCCTAGTTTTTGAAGGGCTTAGAGTTTACGATGGTGAAATTTTTAAATTACAAGAACATACTGATAGATTATATCATTCAGCAAAAAGAATGGATATCACAATCCCTTATACAAAAGATGAAATTAACGCAGCATGTAATCAAATAATAAAAATTCAAAATGTTCAGAATGGTTATGTAAGACCCTTTGCTTGGAGAGGTAGTGAAATGATGGGGGTATCAGCTCAAAAAACAAAAATTAATGTTGCAGTTGCCACTTGGGAGTGGGGAGATTATTTCGATCCTAAGTTGAAAACTGAGGGGATTAAATTAAATATTTCAAATTGGCGAAGACCAGCGCCAAATACCATTCCTTGGGACAGTAAAGCAGCTGGCTTATATATGATTTGTACACTTTCAAAACATGAAGCAGAAAGACAAGGGTATAGTGAATCTTTAATGCTAGACCATGAAAATAATGTTGCAGAGTCAACAAGTGCTAATATTTTTTTTAAAGATAAAAATGGAGAACTTCATACACCAATTCCAGACTCTTTCTTAAATGGAATTACAAGACAAACTGTAATTGAGCTTGCGAAGTCAAAAAATATTAAAGTACATGAAAGAAAAATAAAACCTGATGAACTTTCTAACTTTGAAGGATGTTTTTTAACAGGAACAGCTGCAGAAATTACTCCAATTTCACAAATTGCTGAAAATAATTATAAAGTTTGTGATATTATTTTAGACTTACTGTCTAGCTATGGTAAATTAGTAAGAAAAAAGAAAGCTGCTTAATCTTTATTGTCCTCAGATATTGCATGGTCAATACCTTTTCTTAAATATTCATATCCAGTATATAGAGTTAGGAAAGCAGATAACCAAAGTAAAATTATTCCTATTGTTTGAGCATTATAGTCTTGAAAATTAATAATTTTATTTCCTGTTTCACCAGTTAGTAAAATAGAAATTGAAAACATTTGAAGAAATGTTTTTACTTTTGCTAAACTCGAAACAGGAAGTTTAACTCTTCCTTTTGCTAAAAATTCTCTTAAACCAGAAATTAATATTTCCCTAGTAAGTATTATTATCGCAGCTATTACCTCATAGTTTCTAATAGTACCGTCCATAACTAACAGTATTAATGCTGTAGCAACTATAATTTTATCAGCGATTGGATCTAGTAATTCGCCAAGTTTAGATTCTTCTTTAAACATTCTTGCTAAAAGTCCATCCAAGAAATCAGTAAATGAGGCAATTACAAATAAGGCAAATGGAATTACATCTCCGTAAAATCCTGGTAAATAAAAAGTAAAAACAAAAATAGGAACAATAATAATTCTACCTATTGTTAGATAATTTGGAATTTTGATTTTCATTCGTGAAAGAAATTATATATCTTTTTGGCAACTTTTTCTTCAACTCCTTCAACTGTTTTAATCTCATCCAAGCTAGCTGACTCAACAGCTCTTGCTGATCCAAAGTGATTTAAAAGAGCTCTTTTTCTTATAGATCCAATTCCATCAATTTGATCAAGTAAAGACTTACTAATACCCTTTTTCCTCTTAGCTCTATGAGCGCTAATTGCAAATCTGTGGGACTCATCTCTTAATCTTTGTAAGAAAAAGAGAGTAGGGTCGTTCTTTTCAAATTTGAATTCTTTACCATTATGAAAAAAAGTTTCATTTCCACTATTTCTATATTTACCTTTTGCAATTGCTATCATAGGAATATCATGTAGTCCTAATTCATTGAGTGTCTCTCTTGCCACAGAATATTGTCCTTTTCCTCCATCGATTATTACTAAGTCTGGCATGGTTAAATAATTATCTTTTTCTTGAACAGCTCTTTTAAATCTTCTGTTTAAAACCTCACGCATCATTCCATAATCATCTTGTTCATTCTTTTTAATTTTAATATTAAATTTTCTATATCTTTTCTTAATAAAACCTTCCTCACCATATGTAATTAGTGCACCTACACTATTAGTTCCCTGAATATGACTGTTGTCATAAACTTCGACTAAATTAATATTATTTTCTAAATCAAATTTTTTAGAAACATTATCAAAAAGTTCTTTATTATTTTGGCTCTCATAAATCTTTCTATTTAAACTATCTTTTGCATTTTTGAGTGCTTGATTTACAACTTTTAGTTTAGATCCTTTTTTTGCTACTGAAATATTTATTTCTTTATTCTCTTTTTGTGAAAGTGTTTTTTCAATTAAAACTTTTTCTTTAATATCTTCACTTAAAATTATTGAACTTGGCACACTTTTGTTTTCATAAAATTGAGATACAAAAGAGTTTAAGATTTCTTTAATGCTATCATCTGGATCATGTTTTGGAAAAAAGGCTTGATTACCCCAGTTTTGTTTTGATCTGTAGAAAAAAACCTGAATGCAAGTTTTTCCAGACTCTTTGTAGCCAGCTATAACATCTGCTTCTACTAAATTTGCTTCATTAATTCTTTGTGATGACTGAATAATATTTAAAGATTTTATTCTATCTCTTAATATCGCAGCTTTTTCAAAATCCAAATCTTCACTAGCTTTTTCCATTTGGTTTGATAGATTTTTTTGAATTTTCCTAGATTTGCCTGAAACAAATTCAATAGCGTTGTCTACTGATAGTTTATATTCGTTCTTTTCTATATATCCAACACATGGCCCAGAACATCTCTTAATTTGATAAAGTATGCAAGGTCTTTCTCTTTTTTTGAAGACTGTATCATCGCAAACCCGTAGCTGAAAAATTTTCTGGATCATTTTAATAGTCCAATTCGCAGAACCAGCTGAAGCGAAAGGTCCAAAATAAAAACCCTCTTTTGTTTTTTTTCCTCTATGTCGTCTAATTTGAGGCCATTTATCTTGATTACCAATAAAAATAAATGGAAATGATTTATCGTCTCTTAAGAGAATGTTAAACTTGGGTTTATACTTTTTAATTAAGTTTGCTTCTAAAAGTAGTGCCTCACTTTCATTTGAGGTACTGGTAATTTCAATTTTGGTTGTTTGAGATAACATTCTCTCAGTTCTGATAATATGATTTTTCTCTGATACATAACTTTTTAATCTATTTGGTAAGTTTTTTGCCTTGCCAACGTAAAGTATTTCATTTTTAGAATTTAACATCCTATACACCCCAGGAAGTTTGGGTATAAGTGGTAACTCTTTTTTTATTGCTTCTTTACCGATATCAGAGCTTATCATAGCTTCTTTTTTTTGAAATTTGAATACCAACGGATGAGCAATCTTTCATGATTTCTAATTTCTCAATTTGAAGACTTATTTTATCAATTCTTTTATCTTTGAATAGTTCATCGAATACATCTTCCGCTAATGTTTCAAGAAAATTATAATGTTTATTTTTGATTAGTTTTTTTATCAATTTTACAATTTTTGCATAATTTACGATTGATTTAATATCTTTGTCGTTAGAGGGTTTTTTGTCTTCATAATTTATTTCTAAATTAAATTTTACTTTCTGGGGATTTTTTTTTTCAAAATCAAAGTACCCAAGTTTTAAGTCAAGAATAAGCTCTTTAATAAGTACCTTTTTTTCATAATTAAATAGAGTTTTAATTTTGTCAATTTTAACAATTTTTAGATTATTTTTTTTCATGTTATATTTTAGATTCTATAAATTTTTCAATATCATCAAGATATGGTGTAAAGCAACTTTTGTACGGAATGTCATGTCCCCTTGCTTTTTTAAGCATTTCTTTCTTTTCTTCAGGGTTTACTACTGTCCAAGCTTTCTTTTTATGCCCAAGATCTTGATTATGTTTTATTTTCCAGCCACCTCTCATTCTCTTCTTAATTTTGCATTGTTTTCCGTCAATAATGATTTCTTTACCATCTTCACTATTATGATTTGGTAATTCAATCCATTTTGCTCCAGGAATATCTGCCATCCATTTTAAATATCTAGAGTCACTTTGATAATCTATTTCTCCATCAGTTTCGGAATGAAAAATTAAGGCATCAATTTTTTTTGCACTTCTAATTTCATCTAATTCCCATTTTCTAAGTTGAGAATGCTCTGACTTGTCCCAGCAGTTTGGCATCAAAGCTATAGCTGAATTAAATACATCAGGATATAGTGATTCCATTCTTAAACTTCCCATTGCACCACATGAGTGACCTGAAATGAAAAGTTGATTTCTCGGAGTTCCCTTTTGAACAAAAATATCTGCTATGGCAGTATTTAAAGCTGCCCTATTCTTGTAGGCAAAATTACTTACATAAGTTGGTATTTGTAATATATCTTTTTTTGAGGTTTTTACTTTTTTTAAATAAGTTGGAGGTCCCCAAATGCACTCATACCATGGTGGAGTATGGCCTAACATTTTACCTTTATACTTATGTTTCATTGCACACTTAGTGGTAATACCCATTGTATTTCCAGCTTTCCAAAGTTCTTGGTTTGCCCAAACAACAATTTCTTTTCCTTTAACTTTTCTTCCTGATAATTGTCCTAAAACACCTTCTATCTCTTCTTTTTGAAAACAGAATCCTTTATCTTTTTTTTTACTACCCCATCCCCCAAAATTAAAAATCATAATTATTTTATTTGCAGGATCCTCAATTTCGAAACCTTTAATAAAATTTCCTTTTTGACCATCAAAGTAGACAAAACCACTGCTGTCTATTCTTTTACCACCAACTGCACCGCAATCGTATGCAAAAGCAAACTTTGGAATTATTAATAAACAAAATGTTAATAAAAATATTTTTTTCATTCTTTACTTCCCATAATATCGGGTGTTTGCCAGTTTAAACTTTGACCACTATCAATTGAAATTACCTGTCCTGTAATAGATCTATTTTTTATAAAAAAGTCAACAGCATTACATATCTGTTCAACATCTACCTGTCTTTTTAATGGAGTTGCCATGTATTGTTTTTTGAAATGTTTCTCACTTTGCCTCTTGTTTTTGATTGTAGGGCCTGGCGCAATACCATTTACTCTTATTTTTGGAGCTAAACTCATTGCACTAGTCTTGGTCAAAGTATAAAGACCAGTTTTACTGATAGTATAAGAAAAAAAGTATGGTGTTAGTTTAAATACTCTTTGATCAATTATATTAATAATATTGTTATTTTTTCCTTTAATATTTTTAGCAAATTCTTTTGATAGAAGAGCAGGTGTTCTTAAATTAGTTCTTAAGTGATGCCCCCAACTATCAGTAGTAAAATTTTCTAATTTATCATTTTCAAAAAGTGATGCGTTGTTTATCAGACAGTCAAAATATTCAAGTTTTGATTTTGCAGTCTTAACAATTTTGTTTACATCTTTTTCTACACTTAAATCTCCTTTTACTAAATAAACCTTAGTACCATTTTGTGACAATTCTTTTTTAAGGATTTCTGCTTTTGATTTTGATTTATTGAAATGAATAACTATTTCGACACCCTTGCCAGATAGTTTTTTAGCAATAGCAGCGCCAATTCTAGTGGCTCCACCTGTAATAATTATTTTATTTGCTTCCATTTCTTTTTACCTTTTTGAGCTCTAGTGCCTGGCATACCCATTGTAGACCTTCCTTTAGGGTATATTTTGTTCTTTAAGTTATATTGTTTCACTTTAGGATTAAGTGTAACTTCTAACTCAGTACTTTCAAGTTTTCTTATCTCATCTCTTATTTTAGCAGCCTCTTCAAATTCTAAGTTTGTTGCAGACTCTTTCATTTTCTTATTAAGTGCCTTAATATGTTTCTTTAAATTACCACCGACATTTGCGCCTGTACCAATTGTAACATAATCTTTTTCATAGACGCTCTCTAATACATCACTAATCTCTTTTTTGACTGTTGAAGCGCTTATTTTATTCTTTTTATTGTATTCAAGTTGAATATTTCTTCTTCTTTCAGTTTCTTTTATTGCCTTTTTTATACTTTTTGTTTCTTTGTCGGCATACAAAATAACTTTTCCATCTAAATTTCTTGCTGCTCTTCCTATTGTTTGAATTAAGGATGTTTCAGACCGCAAAAATCCTTCTTTGTCGGCATCTAATATTCCAACTAATGCACATTCAGGAATATCGAGTCCTTCCCTTAATAGGTTTATACCAACCAAAACATCAAATACACCTAGTCTTAAGTCTCTCATAATTTCTATTCTCTCAAGGGTATCTATGTCAGAGTGTAAATATCTAACTTTGATACCATTTTCATGCAAGTATTCTGTCAGATCTTCAGCCATTTTTTTAGTTAATGTCGTAACTAATACTCTATAATTTTTCTCGATAGTCTTTTTGCATTCATGCATTAGATCATCGACTTGATTTTTAGCAGGTTTGATTTCAACAGGGGGATCTATTAATCCAGTAGGTCTTATAACTTGATCTATAAATTTTCCTTTTGTTTGTTCTAACTCCCATGGACCAGGTGTAGCAGAAACAAAGACTGTTTGAGTTCTCATCATATCCCATTCCTCAAATTTTAAAGGTCTATTATCCATACATGACGGAAGTCTAAATCCATATTCTGCCAAAGTACTTTTTCTTGATCTGTCTCCTTTAAACATCCCATTCAATTGAGGTACCGTGACGTGACACTCATCAACAAATATCAATGTATTGTCAGGAAAATATTCAAATAATGTAGGAGGGGGCTCGCCAGGTTTTCTTCCTGATAAAAATCTTGAATAGTTTTCAATACCAGCGCACGAACCAGTTGCCTCTATCATTTCAAGATCAAATTTTGTCCTCTCTTCTAACCTTTGTGCCTCAAGCAATTTATTTTGCTCTTTATGTTTTTTAAGTGTTATTTCTAATTCTTTTCTTATATTAATTACTGCTTGTTCAATTGTTGGCTTGGGAGTTATGTAGTGACTGTTTGCATAAACTTTTACTAAATTTAATTCTCTTACAAGATCACCTGTTAACGGATCAAATTCCTCAATTTTTTCTAGCTTATCTCCAAATAAACTAAGCCTCCAGGCCCTGTCCTCTAAGTGAGACGGAAAAATTTCCAAATATTCACCTCTAGCCCGAAATGTACCTCTATAGAAATTTTGATCATTTCTTTTATATTGAAGAGCAATTAAGGATTTGATTATTTGTTCTCTATTATAATCGTAATTTTTTTGAAGAGTTAAAGTCATTTTACTATAAGCTTCAACTGATCCTAGTCCGTAAATACAAGATACACTTGCAACAATTAAGACATCATCTCTTTCTAGGAGTGATCTTGTAGCTGAATGTCTCATCCTATCTATTTGTTCATTTATAGATGCCTCCTTTTCTATATATGTGTCTGATCTTGGAACATATGCTTCAGGAGTATAATAATCATAATAAGACACAAAGTATTCAACAGCATTATCTGGGAAAAACCCTTTCATCTCCCCATAAAGTTGGGCAGCAAGGGTTTTATTTGGAGCAAGTATTAGGGCAGGCCTATTTGTTTCTTCAATTACTTTGGCCATAGTAAAGGTTTTGCCTGATCCTGTAACACCTAATAAAACTTGGTTAAACTCGTTCTTCTTAGCGCCATTTACTAAATTTTTAATAGCTTCTGGTTGGTCACCAGCTGGCTTAAAATCAGATTTAATTTTAAATTTCTTTCCACCTTCAAGTTTTCCACCAATTTTTGGATTTTTACTTTGAATATCTGTAATTAAATCTTGATAAGTATTTTCCATATATTAAATAAAGTAATAGAATATAAACAATTTTCAATGAGCATAATATCTAACAGTCTTAAAAGAATAAAACCATCTCCTACCATTGCAGTTACTCAGAAAGCAAGAGAATTGAAAGCTGCTGGCAACGATGTAATTGCTCTAGGTGCAGGTGAACCTGATTTTGACACACCTAATAATATAAAAAAAGCAGCAGTTAAAGCTATTAGAATAGGGGATACTAAATATACACCTGTTGATGGAACACCTGCAATTAAAAATGCAGTAATTAAAAAGTTCAAAAGAGAAAATAACTTAACTTATACCTCAGACCAGATAACAGTAGGTACTGGCGGAAAACAAGTTTTGTATAATGCTTTTGTTGCAACACTAAATAAAGGTGATGAAGTTATTATTCCAGCTCCGTTTTGGGTATCCTACCCAGACATGGTTTTGCTTGCTGGAGGTAAACCAAAATTTATTAAATGTGGAGAAGAAGATGGTTTTAAATTAACTCCAACAAAACTTAAAAAAGCAATAACAAAAAAAACTAAATGGATAATTTTAAATTCTCCTTCAAATCCAACTGGTGCAGCTTACACAAAAAAAGAAATTATTAATTTAGGAAAGGTACTATTAAAAAATAAGAATATTCTAATTTTGAGTGATGATATTTACGAGCATGTAAAATTTGATAATTTTAAATTTTTTACAATAGCACAGATAAAGAAACTCAAAGATAGAACACTTACAATGAATGGGGTAAGCAAAGCATATGCTATGACTGGTTGGAGAATTGGATACGCGGCTGGTCCTAAAAATATTATAGCTGCAATAAGAAAAATCCAGTCACAATCGACTTCAAATCCATCATCTATAAGTCAGGCAGCTGCTGTTGAAGCTTTGAATGGAACTCAGAGTTTTATTAAAAAAAGAGCTAAATCTTTTAGTGACAGAAGAAATTTTGTTGTGAATTATTTAAACAGTATCTCAGGGATTACTTGCCTAATGCCAAAAGGTGCGTTTTATGTTTTTCCAAGTTGCAAAGGGTTAATTGGAAAAAAAACAAAAATAAAAAATGATACAGATTTTGTGCAAAAACTTCTTGAAAAACAGAATGTAGCTGTAGTTCAAGGTTCTGCATTTGGTCTTGATGGTTATTTTAGAATTTCATACGCAACATCAATGAAAAAATTAAAGATTGCCATGGAACGAATTAAGCTATTTTGCGAGAGATTAGGCCAAGTTTAGTCTAATTACTGATTTTGCTGCATCAACTACTGAAACTTCTGGTTCTATAAATTTCATTTGAAGAATCTCCTCAGCATATTTTGTATCTGTTTCCATTTTTAGACCTAAATCAGGAACTAAATTTTTCGCACTTGAATCTAAATAACTTATAAGCTTAACCATAAAATTAGGTAATTCTTTCTTAGGAAGTTTCTTAGAATGACTTGGAATGTTTTCAATCATTATTTTTGATAATTCGAGAATTGATCTAGTACCAGATCCAACAATTAATCTTCTTCCCTCAGCTTTTTTATTGTTTAATGATAAAACATGTGCTTTGGCTATATCTTTAACATGGGATATCATCACTGAAAATTTTGGAGCCGCTGGATATTTGCCTTGCAGTAACTGTTTAATATATTCCATTGATGTACAACTTTTCTCATTTAAAAAGTCCCCCAAAACAAAACCAGGATTGATACAAGTAAGTTTATTTTTAATACCTTTACTTTCCATAAGTTCCCAAGCAGCTCTCTCAGCTCTAGTTTTAGATACAAAATAATCTGTAGTTTTGTCCCATTCTAAGTCAGTCCAATCATTTTCACCAAATGTATAAGGGTTTGTTCGGTTTGGTTTTCTATACATACAAACTATAGACGATGTTTTTACAATATGTTCTACTTTTGCATTTATTCCTGCATTTAAAACTCTCAAAGTTCCATCCTTTGCGGCTGGGGTAAGTGATTCTCTATCATTTGAAACTTTTAATGGAAAAGGAGAAGCGACATGAATAATGTATTTGCAACCTTCAGCGGCTTTATCCCACCCGTCATCTTTTAATAAATCTAATTCTACAAAAGATAGGTTTTTTATTGATGCATTGTTGTCCTCAAGTGTTTTTTTTGTTATTTCAATTGAATTAATATCCCTAACTGTACCTAATACTTCATAACCAGAATTTAATAATTCTATAGCAACATGTTTAGCAATAAATCCACTGATTCCAGTTAGTAAAACTTTTTCACTCATGTAATTTAAAAACTATTTTGATTTTCTTTTTTTCTCTAACCCAAAAACAGGAGAATTCCTGAATCTCAGAACTAGTATAGCTATTGCAATTAGCACAATTGCTCCAGCTTCATACAGCAATACTTCTGGATTTATTGATTTTCCTTGTAATATTATAAATCTAGCAAGTGCTGTTATAGCAATAAACAATGGTAAAGTTATTTGAATAGATTGACTCTCCCAAAATACTCTAACCATGGCTAAAACTTCTAAGTATAGAAAAAGCAATAATAAATCAGCTAAAGTAACTTTTTGAATTTCTATCATTTGATACACCTCAATACCAAAGGCTATCACGGTAGCTGCAAGTATTATTACCAAAGCTAATAATTGAATTTGTTTTACAATATTCTCCATAAGATTATTTTATAAATGATATTCTATTAATTTGCAGCTAAATATTTTTCTGCCTCTAATGCTGCCATACAGCCCATTCCTGCTGCAGTTACTGCTTGTCTATAAATTTTATCTTTCACATCTCCAGCTGCATAAACTCCAGGAATATTTGTTTCAGTAGAATCACTTTTTGTAATTAAATAACCTGTACTATCCATTTCTAATTGATCCTTGAATAAAGAAGTAGCAGGATCATGACCAATAGCTATAAATAATCCATCTATTTTTAATTCTGAAATTTCATTAGTCTTAAGATTTTTAAGTTTTAATCCTTTTACATTTTTAGGCTCTTCATCACCTATAACTTCTTCAACAACTGAGTCCCAAATAATCTCAATTTTTTTATTTTCCATTAATTTTTTTTGTAAAAGTTTTTCAGCTCTTAATTCATTCCGTCTGTGGATTAATTGTACTTTTGATGCAAATTTTGTAAGAAACATTGCTTCCTCTACCGCAGCATTTCCACCACCAACAACTGCAACTGTTTTATCTTTGAAAAAGAAACCATCGCATGTCGCGCACGCTGATACTCCAAATCCTTTAAATTTTTGCTCTGATTCAATATTCAACCATCTTGCTTGGGCGCCAGTTGAAATTATAATTGAGTCTGCAGTATATTTCTGTCCTCCATCACCAATTGCTTCAAACGGTTTAGATTTTAAATTTACTGACTGAATATGATCATCAACTAAATCGGTTCCAACTGCCTTTGCCTGTTCTCTCATTTGCTCCATCAACCATGGTCCTTGTATAACATCTGCAAATCCAGGATAGTTCTCAACATCAGTTGTTATAGTTAATTGACCACCCGGTTGCATACCAGCAACTAACATTGGTTTTAGCATAGCTCGTGCAGCATAAACGGCAGCAGTATAACCAGCTGGACCTGATCCAATTATTAACACTTTTGTATGTTTAGTTGGTTTTTCACTCATACAGGTCTATATAGTAAATAATGAGCAAATTAAAAGGTATATTATTGACTGAGGGAATGCATGGTATGCTTAGCCAAGTAGAAGGTTTAGCCAAAGCTCTCGATATTGATTTTACTCACCATAAGGTTGAACTTAAAAGTTTATGGAGTTTAATTCCACCAAAATTTACACCAATATCTCAAAATGTTTACAAAAAAATAAACCATTTAAATTTTGATATAATAATTTCTTGTGGAAGAAAAAGTATAATTCCTTCAATCCATTTAAAAAGTATTTCAAATAAAAAAGTTTTTAATATTCACATACAAGATCCTAAAATTAACTTTAATTATTTCGATTTTATCGTAGCACCAGAACATGACGGAATTAATGGTTCAAATGTAATTAATACTAAAGGTGCAATTCATTATCTTACAAAAGATGAAATAGAGAAGAATAAGGATTACTTAAACTCATTTATAATAAAAGATAATAGAAAGATTTGGTGCCTAATTATGGGTGGACCAACAAAATACTATGATTATTCAACAAAAAATATGAAACATATTTTTTCAATTTTCTATAAACTTTTAAAGAAAAATGACTTTCAACTTGTTGTAATTCCATCAATGAGGACACCGTTAAATACTATTCATTATGCAAAAGAATTTTTTGGTGAAAATCATACAGTCATAATGAATGTTGATAAAAAGGCTTACTTATCTGCATTAGCTCTTTCAGAAAACATAATTGTTACATGTGACTCTAGTTCAATGATTTCTGAGGCTGCTTTAACAGGAAAACCAATTTATATTGCAAATATTTTGCCTAAAAAAAATGATATTAGGTTTCAAAGATTTAGAAATTTGTTTAGAGAATTAAATATTACTAGAAATCTTGGAGAAGATATGGAAAATTGGAGCTATCAAAGCCTTGATGAAACTAATAGAGTTGCAAAAATTATAAATGAAAAAATTAAAAATTAATGTCATTTTTAAATTCAATTCTTAATAATTCAAAAAAATTTGATAATCCATTTGAGCATTGGGAATTAAACAAACCACTTAAAGATAATCAAGTAAACGAGATAATAAATGCAGACATATCGGATCCAGCAAAACACAATCTTAATTATGATGGCACAAGAGCTATTGATGGTGGAGAAGGAAAATTTAGAGAAGGAATTTCAGAAGGTGGAAAAGCTTTAAAATTTAGATGTTTTATAACACATGAAAATACTAAAGAATTTCCAGGATTAACAAGTCTTATTAGAGAACTTCAAAGCAAAGAAACCCATCACAAAATTTCTGAATTAATAAATAAAGATTTATCAAATTCTTATGTGAGAGTTGAAGTAATATGTGATCGTGAGGGATTTTGGTTAAAACCACACTGTGATATTAAGGAAAAACTAATGTCATGCTTATTATTTGTGAATAAACATAATGAAAGTGAAGAACTTGGAACAGATTTTTATGATAGTGATTTAAAGCTAATTAAAACTTTACCTTACAAAGATAATTACGGATATTTTTTTTCCAGCGGACCTAATACTTGGCACGGTATGGAAAAGAAAGAAATAATTAAAGAGCGAAGATGTTTGCAAGTAAACTATGTTACATTTAAGACAGATTGGAAAGTCGATTAATTTTCTTGGAGTGCCTTTACCTTGAGTTTTTTTGTCTTAAGTGCATTTATTGCCTCTAAAAATGAATATGCAGTAGACATGTTAGTACAATAAGGAATTTTATTAGCCAAAGTCCCCCTCCTTAGTGCTCTTGCATCACTAATTCTATTTTCACTATTTCCACCACCAGTATTAATTACCAATGAGATTTTTTTAGAATTTAAGATGTCTACTATATGAGGTTTACCACCACTCACTTTATTAATTTTTCTGCATTTCATGCCATTCTTTATTAAAATATCTGCAGTTCCCTTTGTTGCAGATAGGGTAAATCCAAGTTTTAATAATCTCTGTGCAACTCCTACAATTTCTTGTTTATGAGAGTCTTTGACAGATAAAAATGCTAACCCTTTTGTTGGCAGTGAATTTGCTGCAGCTATTTGACTTTTGGCTATTGCCATCCCAAAGTCATCATCAAATCCCATAACCTCACCAGTCGATTTCATTTCTGGGCCAAGTAATAGATCACTGTCAGGAAATTTATTAAATGGAAATACAGCCTCTTTAACTGCAAATTTTTTATTAGTTTTATATTTTAATTTATATTTTGAAAGTTTTTCCCCAGCCATTATTCTAGATGCAATTTTAGCTAGTGGAACGCCATTGGCTTTTGAAACAAATGGAACAGTTCTACTTGCTCTTGGATTAACCTCTATAACAAATATTTCATCTTTTTTAATCGCAAATTGAATATTTAAAAGTCCTTTAACTTTTAAAGCTAATGCTAATTTTCTTGTTTGAATTTTAATCTCTTTTAAAAGATTATCTTTGATTGATACAGGAGGTAAGCAACATGCCGAATCTCCTGAATGGATACCCGCTTCTTCAATATGTTGCATAATCCCCGCAACATAAACATCTTTACCATCTGAGATTGCATCTACATCAACTTCCATGGCATGATCTATAAATTTATCAATTAAAATTGGATTTTGTTCTGATGCTTTAAACGCTTCATTAACAAACTTTTTAAGTTGGCTTTTATCATGAACTATCTCCATTGCTCGACCACCTAAAACATATGAAGGTCTGACAACTACTGGAAGTCCAATTTTTTCACTTATTTTTATTGCTTGATCAAATTTATTTGCAATACCACTTTCTGCTTGTTTTAAATTTAATTTCATCAATAGATCCCTAAATCGATCTCTATCCTCAGCAAGATCAATTGAACCATACTGGGTACCAAGTATTGGTAATTTATTTTCATGTAAAAATTTTGCTAGCTTAATTGGAGTTTGACCTCCAAATTGAGCGATAACTCCAATAAGATTTCCTTTTGATTTTTCTTTAAGAATAATATTTTGAACGTATTCTTCTATAAGAGGCTCAAAGTATAGCCTATCACTAGTATCATAATCTGTTGAAACAGTTTCTGGGTTACAATTAACCATAATTGTCTCAAATCCAGCTTCTTTTAATGAAAAACTTGCCTGACAACAGCAATAATCAAACTCTATTCCTTGACCAATTCTATTTGGACCTCCTCCAAGTATAATTATTTTTTTCTTATTAGTAGGATCAGCTTCACACTCAGTATTTAAAGAAAAATTTCTCTGATATGTTGAATACATATATGGAGTAAAGGATTTAAATTCAGCTGCACAAGTATCTACTTTTTTGAAAACAGGTAAAACTTTGAGAGCAACTCTTTTAGATCTAACAATTTTCTCTTTAATACCTGTTAATTTTGATAATTTTTTGTCTGAAAATCCAATAGATTTTATTCTATTGAATTCATTATAAGTTTTAGGAATTCCTTTTTTAATTATATTTTTTTCTTCATCAATTAGATCCTTAATTTGATTTAAGAACCATGGATCAACCTTAGATAATTTATATATTGTCTTTAAGGAAATATTTTTCCTAAAAGCTTCAGCAATTAATATTAGTCTATTTGGAATGCTTACTCTTAAATTTTTTAAAATTTCTTTTTTTGAGTAATTGAAAATATTATCTAATCCGGAAAATCCAGTTTCTAGAGAAACTAGGGCTTTTTGAAAAGATTCTTTGAAGTTTCTACCAATTGCCATTGCTTCACCCACAGATCTCATAGAAGTCCCAAGCACAGCTTTAGTGTCAGAAAATTTTTCAAATGTAAATCTAGGTATTTTTGTTACCACATAATCAATTGTTGGTTCAAATGAAGCTGGAGTTACCTTTGTTATTTCATTTTTTAATTCATCTAGAGTATAGCCAACTGCAAGTTTAGCAGCTACTTTTGCAATTGGAAAACCAGTGGCTTTAGATGCTAATGCCGAGGATCTTGACACTCTTGGGTTCATCTCAATTATTACCATTCTTCCATTTTTAGGGTTAATTGCAAATTGAACATTCGATCCTCCGGTCTCTACACCTATTTTTCTTAGACAAGCTATCGATGCATTTCTCATTACTTGATACTCTTTATCTGTGAGTGTTAATGCTGGAGCTACTGTAATAGAGTCACCAGTATGTATTCCCATTGGATCCACATTTTCTATAGAACAAATAATTATACAGTTGTCATTTCTGTCTCTGACAACTTCCATCTCAAACTCTTTCCATCCTTCTAAAGACTCCTCAATTAAAACTTGATTTTGAGGTGACTCATTCATTCCATTTCTAACAAGTTTAAAGAATTCTTTTTTACTTTTTGCAATTCCTCCACCTAATCCACCTAATGTAAACGAAGGTCTTATTATTGCAGGTAAACCAATTTCTCTTAAACATTTAGAGGCATCTCTAAAATTATTTATGATCCTTGATTTGGGTAAATCTAAACCAATGTCAGACATATTTTTTCTAAACTTTTTTCGGTCCTCAGCGTTTTCAATTGCTTTCGATTTTGCTCCAATTAGTTCAATTTTGTATTTTTTAAGAAGACCGGCCTTTTCAGCGCTAATTGCTAAATTTAAAGCTGTCTGACCCCCCATTGTAGGAAGAATTGCATTAGGCTTTTCTTTTTTGATAACTTCTTCAAGAACTGGAATTGTAATAGGTTCAATATAAGTTCTATCAGCAACCCCAGGGTCTGTCATGATAGTTGCAGGATTAGAATTTATTAAAATTACCTCAAATCCCTCATCCTTAAGGGCTTTACATGCTTGAGTGCCTGAATAATCAAATTCGCATGCCTGTCCAATTATAATTGGACCAGCACCTATAACTAATATTTTTTTAATGTCTCTTCTTTTTGGCATATTTTTTTACATCTTGAATAAAATTTTTAAATAAATATTGACTGTCTTGTGGCCCTGGATTTGCTTCTGGATGGTATTGAACTGAAAAAACTGGTCTATTTTTTAATCTTATTCCCTCTATAGTATCATCAAATAGTGACTTGTGAGTTATTTGAATTTTTTTAGATAAGCTATTCTCTATTACAACAAAACCATGATTTTGACTTGTAATTTCAACTTTATTATTGATTAAATTTTTTACCGGATGGTTTGCTCCTCTGTGACCTAACTTCATTTTTTTTGTTTTTGCATTTAATGCTAAAGCTAAAATCTGATGACCAAGACAGATTCCAAAGATTGGATAATTCCATTTTATTAATTTTTGAATAGTCTTAATTGCATATGTGCCAGTTGCCGCCGGATCTCCTGGACCATTCGATAAAAAAATTCCGTCTGGTTTTAATTTTATAATTTCTTCAGCAGATTTTTTGCAAGAAACTACTTTTACATCACAATTGTAATCAGAAAAATATCTGAGAATATTTTTTTTTATTCCATAATCAATTGCAATAATTTTAAATATATTTTTATTATTTTTTTTATACCCAATATTTTTTTTCCATGTTTTAAAACCTTTCCAGGTATAAGTTTTTTTTGTTGATACTTCTTTTGCAAGATCTAGACCGTTTAGCCCTGGCCATTTAATTGAGTTATTAATTAGCTTTTTTATATTAAATTTACCTTTTTTATTATTGGAGATTGTTCCTTTTGGGGCTCCTTTATCTCTTATAAAGTTCGTTAAACTTCTTGTATCCAGCCCTGTTAATCCAACTATTTTGTTTTTTTTAAGCCACTCATCTAAAGTCTTTAGAGCTCTATAATTTGATGGAGATGTAATCTCAGAGTTAAATATAGCACCCTTAGCCCAAACTTTATCAGACTCTAAATCTTCATCATTGGTTCCAACATTACCTATATGAGGGAATGTAAAGTTGATAATTTGGCCAGCGTATGATGGGTCAGATATAATTTCCTGATATCCTGTTAAAGAGGTATTAAAACAAACCTCTCCGGTTGCGGCACCTTGATATCCAAGACCAATACCTTTAAAAACAAGCTTATTATCTAATACTAAAATACCTGTTGGAAATTGATGTTTAATTGCAATTTTGTTTTTTTGTTTTTTGTTCAATTACAACTCATGAGTTAAAGGTCTATACAATAAAACCTTTTTTTGCGCAACACATCTAATGTATATTTTATAAAAAAAAAATTTTTTTTTTTGAAGAATTTTACTGATGCGTTAAAATTGTATTATGAGCCTGAGGGAAAAAATCGAAACAGACTACAAAAGTGCTGCAAAAGCCAAAGATAAAAATAAAATCTCAACTTATAGGTTAATTTTATCAGGTATAAAAGATTTAGATATAAACAATAGGTCTAAACCTGAGAAAAAAGAAACTGATGATGAAGATATAAAAAAGCTCTTAAAAAAAATGATCAAGCAAAGGTCCGAATCAATAGAATTATATAAAAAAAATAACAGAAAAGATCTTCAAGAAATTGAGGAAAGCGAAGTAGAAGTAATAAGTCAATACTTGCCTAAACAATTAAGTGAAGAAGAAACAAAAAAAATATGTATAGAGATTATTAATTCTACTGGAGCAAGTTCTATTAAAGATATGGGTAAAGTTATGGGAGAATTAAAAAAAAATAACCCAGATAGTATTGACTTTTCTAAAGCTGGAGCAGTTATAAAAGAGTTGTTAAATCAAAAATGAAATATCCCAAAGAATACCTGGAAGAAATCAAAACGAGGCTCAAAGTTTCAACTGTTGTGTCTAAAACTGTAAATTTAAAAAAAAGAGGTAAGGAATATGTCGGTCTATCTCCATTCAAAACTGAAAAAACCCCTTCTTTTACAGTCAATGATGAAAAGGAATTTTATCACTGTTTTAGTACCGCTGAACATGGAAATATTTTTGATTTTGTGATGAAAACTCAAAACTTAAAATTTGGTGAGGCAGTTAAACATTTAGCAAATCTTGCGGGAATGAGACCTTACACATTTTCAAAAGAGGATCAGATAAGAGAGGAAAAATGGAATAACTATAAGTTGATTTTCAATAAATATGTCGAACATTATCACAAAGAGCTCTTAAAAAATTCTTTAGCCATTGAAGCAAAGAATTATCTTAAGAAAAGAGGTTTAACCATAGAAGAAGTTAAAAAATTTAAAATTGGTTTTGAAACTAATGATATAAATTTTCAAGACAAAATTTTTAAAGAGTTTAAAGAGAGTGAAATTAAAGAAACTGGTCTTTTTTATTTTGATGAAAAAAAAAAACAATATGTATCAAGATTTAGAGAAAGAGTATTATTTCCGATAAAAAATATTTCTGGAGAACCAATAGCTATCGGAGGAAGAATTTTAAAAGATAATAAATATTTTGCAAAGTACATTAATTCTCCTGAAACTCAGTTTTTTAAAAAAGGATCAAACTTATATAATTTAGATTTTGCTCGAAAACTTTCAAACAATATAGATAATATATTTTTAGTTGAAGGATATATGGATGTAATAGGTCTTAGTAAAAACAAAATAGACAATGTTGTTGCCAACCTAGGTACATCTCTTACAACAAGACAAATTTTGATTCTAAATCAATTTTTTGATGAAATAATAATTTGTTTTGATGGTGATGAAAGTGGATACAAAGCTGCATTAAGAGCTGCAGAAAATTCTATTATTGAATTAAAACCGGAAAAAAAAATATCTTTCCTCTTTTTATCAGATAATCAAGATCCAGATAGCTTTGTTAATGAAAAAGGAAAAGATTTTTTCATTGATTTTTCAAAGTCTAATTCAGTACCTATTCATAAGTTTATTTTTAATCATTATTATAAAAATATAGAAGACAATCCTTCTTCAAGGGCAACTTTTGAAAAAAAACTAAGAGAAATTTCTTATACTATTAAAGATGAATTTATAAAAAAATATGTCTTAGAGTACTTTCTTGAAAAAATATCAGAACTTACTCCAAACACAAATATAAAATATAAAAAAAATTACTCAAAGCCTCTTAAATCATTAAAAGCAACGCAGAATTATTATAATGAGACAAAGTCATTAAAAGCAATAGAGATTAAAGAATTTTCATTTTTATATATTTTACTAAAAAAGACTTCATTGATTAGAGACAATTTTAACTTAATAGAAAATGTAAAATTATTCAGTAGTGAAAATAAATTATTATTTAGTGAGATATTAAAACAGACAAATAATTTAGAAATTTCTGACATCGAAAGTATCGATATCGATAAAAATCTTATAGAAAGAATTGTAAAGTATGCATCTATTAAACATATTCTGATAAAATATTTAAATGATGATGAGAAAATTTTAGAAATTTTCTCTGAAATAGTTAGAGACCTTAAAAATTATGAGTTAGAAGTAAGAATAGAAGAATTAGAGTCAAGATTCTCAAAAGATCTAAGTGAAGTAACTTTTAATGAGTTAAAAGAGCTAAAAAAACTGCAAAAAATCAACTAAATATTAACCAGAAACCCGTAGATTTTTTTAAATTTACCATTATATACATCCTGAAATCTTTTATTGTGGAACGTATAATTACAAAATCATTTGCTAGACTTATGGGCAGAGGTGTCCATAGAGGTTTTATAACCTATGAAGAATTAAATAAATCATTAGGTAAAAGGAACTTATCAAATGAAAACCTTGAGCAAGCTTTTATCCATATTCTTGATGAGAAAATAATATTAGTTGAAAAGAAAGCAGATTTTAAAATTCTAAGAAAAAAAGATAATGGTTCAAAAGAGGAGGGTAAGTCTATTGAAAAAAGTGATGACCCTATACGAATGTATCTCAGAGAAATGGGCGGAGTTGAACTTCTATCACGAGAAGGTGAGATTGCTATTGCTAAAAGAATTGAAGCTGGAAAAGATGTAATGCTAAATGCGCTCTCTCAAAGCCCAATAACGGCGCAACAGTTTTTTGATTGGAATACCAAACTTCAAAACGATGAAATTTTAGTCAGAGAGATTATTGATATTGATACAAATTATATGGAAGATGAGGATACTGGCCAAAGTGCAAAACAAAAGAAATCTGAGGATACCAATGATCAAAATAGAGAGGAAGGCAGTAATAATAATAATGATGATGATGAATTTAACCCAACTCTTGCTGCTATGGAAACAGAAATTAAACCCAAAGTTTTGCAGACAGTTTATAATTTAACTAAAGAATACAATAAGTTAATAAAATACCAAAAAGAGAAATTAGATTGTCTTTTAAATTCAAAAGTATTCTCTCCTTCAAAAGAAAAGAACTACAAAAAAATAGTAGAAGATATTTTAGAAAATATTAAAACATTGCAATTATCGCCATCTGTTTTAGAAGAGTTGGTTCAAAAACATTACGTAGAAAACCGTAAAATTATATCATTAGAAGGAAATCTACTAAGACTTGCACTAAATGAAAAAATTTCTAGGGAGGAATTTATTAAATTTTATGTCGGCAATGAAATCAACCCAAATTTAAAAAGTTTTTTAGACACAAATGATGTTTGGAAGAAATTTTTCCAAAAAAGTAAAGTAGAATTTATAAATACTAGAGATAGATTAATTGAGATAAGCAATAGGCTCGGAATTTCTGTAACAGATTACAAAGTAATGGTAAGCAGAATTCAAAAAGGTGAAAAGGAGTCTAGAATTGCTAAAAAGGAGATGGTCGAAGCAAACCTTAGATTGGTTATTTCTATTGCAAAAAAATATACTAACAGGGGACTACAGTTTTTAGATCTAATTCAAGAAGGAAATATTGGTTTGATGAAAGCAGTTGACAAATTCGAGTACAGAAGGGGTTACAAATTTTCTACTTACGCTACCTGGTGGATTAGACAAGCAATAACAAGATCAATCGCAGATCAGGCTAGAACAATTAGAATTCCAGTTCACATGATTGAAACGATTAATAAGATCGTAAGAACTCAAAGATTAATTCTAAGTGAATTTGGAAGAGAAGCAACCCCAGAGGAACTTGCAAAAAAATTAAGAATGCCACTTGAAAAAGTAAGAAAGGTTTTAAAAATTTCTAAAGAACCTGTTTCATTAGAAAAACCTGTTGGAGATGAAGAAGATAGTAGCTTAGGTGATTTTATAGAAGATACAAAAGCTCTTGCACCTTTAGAACAGGCAATTAAATCAAATTTAAGTGAAGCTACAACAAAAATTCTTTCAACTCTAACTCCAAGAGAAGAAAGAGTTTTAAGAATGAGATTCGGTGTGGGAATGAATACAGATCACACTTTAGAAGAAGTTGGTCTTCAATTTTCAGTTACTAGAGAAAGAATCCGTCAGATAGAAGCAAAAGCTCTTAGAAAATTGAAACATCCAAGCAGATCAAAGCAATTAAAAAGTTTCCTAGAAAGTTAGTTTTATAAATCGTTTAAATATTTCGATTTTTTTAAAATTTCATTTGCTACAGCTTTATTTCCTTCATTATTAAAATGATTATCTCCATTAAAAAAATATTTTTTATAAATTGAAAATTTGTCTTCCGAATTTAAATGGTAATCTTCTATAAAAATAAAATCTATATTATGTTTTCTTGAAAAATCCGACCAGTATATTTTATAATAGCTTGTATCCTTTTCATTTAACATCGAAATTGCTTCCTCTATAAATATTAAAGTCATTTCAATATTATTATTGTCTAGCAAATTATATATTTTCTTTAAATATTCTTCAGATCTTTTAATCCCCTCTGGCCCTAAATCTCTCAAATTATCCTCATTTATAATGTGAGCCCAATCTTTTTTTTTCTTAAACATTTCCAAAACTTTTTGTTTGTCATACCTAGGTTTTTCTTGGTCAATTTTTTTATTTTTAATACGTGCAATCAAATTACTTAATGGCGTTACTTCTCTTACAAATTGATATAACAGTGTATTAGCTTTAATAAAATTATTTATATTAATTAATAATTTATTATTTTTAAAATCATCATGTTTTACAACATAATTTTCATCAATTGAAATGTATCTATAAATATCATCATGAAAATCTGCACCACAAATAACAACAAATACTTTTGAAATTGGTATCTTTTTTTCTAATATATAATTTAATTTACTCAAAATAACTATTGGTGAATATGAAGTCACTCCAGCATTTAAAACAGTATAATTATTTTTTTTTGAAGTAACATTTTTTTCAATAATTCCGACAAATGTATTTTCAAATTCTACTCCAACACCCTCAGTAAAAGAATCTCCAATGAAAAGAATATTATTATCTTTAAAATTTATCTCTCTAATTTCTTTATCTTTAAAACCTAAATTGTTGGTAAATATTTTACTATTTTTATAACCCCATCTCTCAATCCAATGGGCGTTTGGTCTTAAATCATGATGGTAATAATATGATTTTATTTTGTGTGTCCTTTTATCATATATTTTACCTTTTATGTCGTTAGGCAATAGTTTCATTAATGCAATATCTGCAAATAAGTATAAAATAAAAATAATTAAAGTTTTGCCAATTATATTAATTAATTTCTTCATTAATTTGGTATAAATTTATATACAAACTCTTATATATTAGATTTAAACGGGCCGTTAGCTCAATAGTAGAGTACTGCATTGACATTGCAGGGGTAGTTGGAGCGTAACCAACACGGCCCACCATTTAAGGATAACAGCAATTGATTAGTGAATTAAAATGATATAACTAATATGAGATTTTGGGCCTGTAGCTCAGTTGGTTAGAGCAGTACACTCATAATGTATTGGTCCCAGGTTCGAGTCCTGGCGGGCCCACCAACTACTTCACAAAATACAATAAAACCAAAGTATTTCACTCAACGTAAGTTAAATTTACTTTAACAAATTTCAGAATCCATGCCAAGAAATTTTTTCATTGGAGCATGAGAGCGACAAGTATGATAAAGTGGATATGTGAAAAAAAGCATGGTAACAAAATATCTTGGTTTAAACTTTGAAGTTGATGATCTTATTCTTGGCTTAGAATATTTAGATCCTAATGAATTTCTTTTAGATACAATAATGAAATCTTTATCTCAGTTAAAAGATGAAGTTTTTAATAAAATAGGAGCAGACGCTTATTTTGCTCTTGGAGATGATAAATATATTGAGGAAGAAAAAGCTTTAAAAAAAATATATAAAACAATTAATCCACTAACAGAAAAAAAAATTCATTCAGAATTATTTGATGGGAGTTTATTACCCACATTAAGCAAGAATTATAAACTTATAATATATTTTGAAATGAAAATTTACAGTCATTATTTAATATATGATAAAAAGGGGAAGCAATATTATTATGTAACAAATAAAAGAAAATGGGATAAAAAAAATAATGAACCTATAAGCAAATTGTTAGAAAGTTTTATACCTGCACGTTTTGAAAAAAAACCAAGTAAACCAGAATTTTTTAAAGCAATTCTTTTTGGAAATGAGGACAGAGCAGATGAATTTATGGAAAAAAATAAAGCAATTGAATATGAAAAAAGAGAAAAATTGTGGGAGAAGACTGCTTATGTTTCCTCCAAAGGATTAGATTATATTAATCTGTACAAAGAAGTTTATGATCAATATGTAAATGATCAATAATCTTTATGAAAAAACATAACAAAAACCTTCGATGGCACACTAACGTTCATATCTATGGACTGTCTTTAGCAATTGGAGATGCTCATTTCTTAATAGATAAAATAAAAGCTGGATATGCTTATACAGAATACTTTTATAATATTGATGGCGAAAGAGAAGGCGAGCCTGAAGGTTTTGTAAATGAGGTTGATAATATAATAGGCAAAACAGTAAATTGTTTTACACTTAATAAAAGTGGTTTAGGATGGTTTCCAGTGTTCGACTCTTACGCTAAAGGCAAAGAGTACTTAGAAATTGATGGATATTATATTGATTATGGTGGAGCGGTAAATGCACCTTATTTCCAAAGACCAAAATGTTTTTTTGAAAAAGAACATATTAAAATTATTAATAGCCTAATTGAAAAAGCCTTAGAAAATAAACCCATTTTTACCTTGAGCTTTCCATCAAAAAAAATTTTATTCATGGAAACAAAAGATAAGGTTCAATTTTATACTGAAAAAGAAATTACAGTAGATTACTCAAAATCAACTAATAAAGTATTTGATCAGTTATTAAATATCTCAAATAATGACTACTATCCTGACAAAAAGAAAAAAATAACTTTCATCAATGCTCAACATCCAACTACTGAATATAGTTGGGATTTTCATATTGATAAATTATCTTCCAAAAAGTTTGAGGTTTATAAAGTTGAAAGCTTAGTAAAGGACATAGACTGGTATGCAGCTTATTATGCTAAATTTCATATGGATGAGAAAGATATTTATAAAAGAAAAATAACTTCTAATGAGGATCAAAATAAAATGGATGAATGGTTATCAAAACAACCATTGGCTAATGAAATGAAAGAGATATTAGATCTTGCCAATTTTGATCCGAACGCTCCTGAAATCGAAAATTTTAAAACCACTGTTGATTTACATGGTTTTCTACATGGGTATTATTTAAAAGCAGTGTAAACTTTAATATGAAAAAAATTGATTTCGTCTACAAAAACTTTGATGTCAAAGCTTTTTCAAAAAACTTAAAGAAAATAAAAAAGAGTGAATGCTCTGAATTAAGTGACTTCTTAACAAGCATTGTTCTTGAGAGCACAAGAGATATCTCGCAGATTAAAAAAGAAATTAACTATTATCAGTTTACAAAATCTAAACCAGACAGTGAAATTACCAAACACTGCGTTAATTTTTTAAGAAAGTTTGGAAATAATTATTCTGAAAAAGATATTAAGAAATATTTTTTTGAGCAAAAAAACATACTTAATATGGACTTTTCAATTGACTATGAGGAGTGGAAAAATCTATTAGAAATTCATGTGAATACAGGTGAGTTTTTTAGAAAATTTAGGAAGCATTTTAAAATTATTTATTATGGACATCTTAGTTATATGTCTGAAAATCGACATTTAGATAGTCCCTATGAAGATATTATATGCCTTCATGTTCCTCAAAATAAAAAATTTTATTTATTTTTTTATGGCTTTGAAGATGATGGCAATGATAGTTCTGGAATTGTTAAAATTTATAATAAGAAACCAACCAATGATCAGATAGAGAAAGATATAAAATCTTCAAATATCTTTAGATATGCGGATCTTGCAAAGAAATATAATTGGAGAAAAATTATTCAAACTTCTAAAATCATCAAGTTTGATAAAGAATATAATCGTATTTACTCTGATGGATTTAAGTTTGAACATAAGGAGGAACCTCATTTTTCAAATGTAGATGATTACTTTAATTTTCATAATTCTAAAGGTGAAACACATATTGCAAGAAGTATGGCAATTTCTAATCCAGAAAAATATTTCAAGAAACATTTTAAAGATTGGAAGGAAGTAGCTGGTGTATTAGGAGCTGGCATAAAGGGATATAATGCTACCAAAAGGAGTGAAAAAGTAGAAACCAACAAATTCTTTAAATTTGTGATGAGTGAAAAACTTAATTACAGAAACAATATTAAATTTATTGAGGAAATTATTTATACATATGACGATCTTGAAGGATTTCTAAAGTATGTGCCTTTAAAAATTCAAGAAGGCAAAGAGCTCAAAGAAGAAATAAGAATTCTCAGAATGTTTAGAAGTAATAATAAAAAGTTTATAATTGAAGTATTTAATAAAAATGAAGACAAATTAGAAACTTTAGCAAAAAATTACATGCCAAGTACTATATTTAATGATCAAAAATTAATGTTTGAATTGATTAAGCTAGATCCTAATTTTATGTCTGATATTGGAAATAAACTTAAAGAAAACAAAAACTTTATGTCAAAGGTGAATAAGCACTTAGATAATTTATAATTTAATACCAGGCAGAATAAAGTCATCTGGATACCTAATATTAATATCCAAATATTATTAAACTATTTATATTTAGATAATTCTCTTCTACAAAAAAAGATGACATTCTTTTACTAACTGTATCAAATATATTTAATCCTTTAGCCTCGTCTCTAATTGGTATTATTAAAAATAAATGACTAGCTTCACTGCAAATATGACATTTCCATAAATCCAGAAGATCCATATTATTTGTGACAGTTTTACCTTTTTCAACTTCCATCAATATTCCTGTTTTACCTATTTTTTTGTAGAAATCAGGTCTAAGTTTTTTGTTCTCATATTTTTCAAATAGTTTTTCTTTTTCACTAGAAAATCCTAAATTTGGTTCTGCGTAGTCTGTGATAATTTTTTGAATTTTTTGACTATGAACTCCCTTAACGTTTATTATATTAATTTGATCTATAATTTCTTTTTGATTTAAGTATTTTTCCAATTCCTTAGCAATTCTGAATACTTCTTTTAGTTCTGTCTTATTAACCTTCTTTTTTATGTACTTTTTAATCTTTATTTTTCTCACTCAGATAAACTATCATAAATAAAATTTAATTCACTTACCCTATGCAGGGTGCAGTGGGGTACCTGGTATAGGATATACGTGCCAAAGTGTGGAATATTTAGTAGACTGTTAACCACATTATTATTTTATGAGGAATAAAAAAATTAAAAATAATTATCTTAAAAAAAGACAGCTTCTTACTTCGTATGATTTTTACAAAGCTAAACATAAAAAACTTCCTGTCAGTAAAGACGAATATCAGACATTAAAAGATGATATTCTCATTTTAGAAAATCTTTATCCCAGTATTAAAAAAATGGGAGATGACTTAATAATAAGAGCTACACTAAATTATCCTGATGGTAGAACTTATAAAGGTGCCATTAAAAGTGCTGAGCAGCAAATTCCTCATGGTCATGGTTATATGTACCTTTCTGCTACCGATATAAATTTTGAGTCAAAAACATTTGGTAAAAAATTAACTGATAATCCTTGGGATTATGTTGGTGAATTTAAAAATGGAGTTTTTGATGGTCAAGGTGAGTTCGAGTGCAAAGGAAGTTACTCATATAAGGGTCAGTGGAAAAAAAGCCATTTTCATGGAAAGGGCAAATTAGTTCTTGAGGAATCTAAGGAGATTTATGAGGGTGAGTTTAAGAATAGTAAAAAAAATGGTTATGGTGTTTTAGTAATTACTGATCAATTTAGAACAGAAGGCCAATGGAAAAATGATCAATTACATGGCAAAGGTAAAATAACATATTTAAAAGATATTGAGGATCAAGAAAAAGGAACCGTAATAAAAGGAAATTACAAAAATGGTAATTTAAATGGTTTGGCTGAAATAATATATCCAGATGGTGAAATTCTTGACTGCATGTATGTTAACGATGTTCGTACCAAAGCAAGGTTTAGAGGAGAAAAAAAGTGGACTATTTATAAGAAGTAAATAATCTCATAAATATAATGGTTAACAGGTTTAATTTTAATACAAAAATTTTAAGACCTAGAATTTAAATAAAACTTTTAAATCATGAGTATCTAAAAACTTGAGTATTTTCTTATGAATAATTGAGATATCTGATTTTGGTCCATTCATTACATCAGAATTATAATCTATTTCGCATTTAAAATTTCCTTTTTCATCAAGGAAAATCCCCCCATTCATATTTAAAAAATAATTAAAAGCCTCATCAGTGCTACCCCTTTCTCTATGAGGAATTTTATGCTTCAATTGATTGTATAATTTTCTAGGATCTCTGATAAATCCTCCTTCATACTCCATTTCAATATGCTCCCATTCTAAATCTCTGGGTCTTTGAATATGAGTAATGAAATTATAATCTTCACTTTTAGCAGAGACTAAAACTTTAAATTTTCTGTCATAAAAGCTTTCAATGGCAGGTAATCCAACATGAATACCTAGAGGATCGTATTCATCTTTATTAAGCATTGCCAATTTGATTTTATTTATCTTACTTTTTGTACTTACACCTTTTGTTTTATTACAGACTATGACTGAGTAATAAGCTTTACCTTTATTATTTGTAAGTGGTGTGTTCTCATCTTTTAATATTAGAAAACTAAGTATTTCTCTTTCTCCCCTTGGATATTTAAATACTTTAGAATTTGTAAATATTGCTAGATGTTCCCCAGGTGGACAATTAGTGTGTGCTGTAAACCTATTTATTTCTTGTTTCATTTAACATTCTATTAGTCTTTGAAAATTATTAATCAATAGAACATATGTTGAACGATATTTATTATTGGCAGGTGTTATCAGTAATAGTTATTTAATGAGTCAGTATGACTCAATTTAGTTAGTTGTCGTTTTTAACTTTTCTAACGATCCTTATTCTAGCATTTTTTTTCAATTGATAAGTATCACCACCTAATATTACATTAGCACCATAAGATTTGTTGTTACCTTCACCATTATCATCACCTTTATGAACCATAAAAGTGCCAAAATATTCAGATGAATAAAATTTTTTTCGTAAATTTTGATTTTCCTTAGATTGAATACGCCATTTATTTTGCATTTTAATTAAAGAATCAGCATATTTTAATTTTTTTCCATTGTAATAAACTCTGTAATCTGAGTAATGAGAATAATCATTGTGAACCCAAAAGACTCGGTGGCCAGTTTCAATACATTTATGAGTTTCATCAAAATCCTTAAATTTCATATAGATGAAATATAACACTTACAGTCCTAATTAGACAAATTTTTATCTATTTAAATGATTAAAGAACAAGTGTTGGTATTGTGGTTAGAGTGATAGGATTTGAAACTATAGACCATATTCTTGGGAATATATCTATATTATTAGGCAATATGTTAATATGGCAATATGGTAGTTCTGTTAACTACTTTGTAAATTATTTATTCCCTTGTAGATTATTGATATAACCTTTTACTTTCTGTTGTCTTCTATAATCCTCTTTATAAGCTTTAGACTATCATCATTTGGAGGGTATGAATTGTCTGATGTTTTAAAAAATTCACCACCAGTTTTAAGTCTTAAAGTATTCCCACCTCTCTGTGTAACTTCAATGTATAAATAAACACCAGCCTCTCTTAAGTTTTTTAACTTTTCTCTAAATTCTTTAGAAATTTTAACATCATAAGGGGCAGTTTTGGATACTTGGTTATCAAGTGTTTGGGGTTTTAAATTATTAGTATTGAAAGTTGGGTCTTTTAAACGATTGTAGATGATAGTTTCTCCAATTATTACACCTTTTGGAAGTTCTTTTTGAATTTGTTTAGCTGCACCCTCCACACTTATAAAGCTATCTTTTGGCTGATTATCAAAGTATTTTTTAATTTCTTTGTTTTTAATTTCAGTGATTGACCCAAACTTAAATTTATTTTCATACTCTTTTAAAATTCTAGCAGTATTACCACTTTGAGAACTTCCTGATGCACGAATAATTTCACTTCTACTTTCCCAACTTGTGTTTCCTTTCTTTATTTGATTATCTAAAAATTCTCTAAATTTCATTAATTAATGCTTAAATCTCTTTGTTTCTTAGTTCTAGCTCTATTTCTAAATGTATCTTCGTCTATTTGTTTATTTTCATATTCTTTAATGCTTTCATAAGTTGAGTGTTTGTAAATTTCTTTAATCGATGCTTTCCTTTTTCCATAATGACCAAACTTTAATCCTGGTCTTTCTGTTTCTTTTCTACTCAATAAAGCATTTTCTTTTTTTGGATTTTGCTTTCCTTCGCCACGAAAATCTTTCTTAGTCCAGGAAGGATGCTTATCAATTATGCTTTGAATTTCTTGATTACTTCTGAGGACCCACTGGTTTGAGCCTTTGGGATTTCTATTATAATTCTTTTTCATTTTTTAATCTTAAACATAAGAAGTTTACAAAAGTTATTCATCAATCTCATCTCGTGTATACTATTAGCTGAGGCTAATAAAAGATTAGGATTAAATAAAATAATTGCAACATTTTGAGCTCTCGACACTGCAACATTAAGTCTATTTCTATTAAAGAAAAAATCTTTGTGTCTTGGAAGATTTTCTGCGTCTGAACTTGTCATTGAAATAAATACTATTTTTGCTTCTTGACCTTGGAATAAATCAATCGTTCCAACTCTAGTATCCTCAGAATATTTTTTTAAAAGTTTCTGCTTTATATTATTTGTTTGAACATTAAACGGCGCAACTACCATTATATTTTTAATATCGATTTCACCTTTTCCATTTTCATCCTCAAAATCTTTTTTCATTATTTTTGAGTAATAATCGTGTACAATTTCAGCTTCTTCATCTGATCTTTGTGAATTTCCAAAATGATCAGTTGGAATAAAAAAAATTCCCTCATTCTCCATATTTTTTAAACCAAGTTTCAATGATCTACTTTTGGTTACTTCATGAGGTATCAATCGAGAGTCGTAAAAGCTATCAGATATATATTTACATATTTCCTTATTTAATCTTCTCGTTTCTCTTAGAAATATTCCTTGTTCTGGAGGTATAGTGTCTCGATCTTCTAAAATATAATCAAGCGAACTTAGTTTAGCATATCCCTCATGTGTACCTCTTATTGGCTGAGACAATTGCATTTGATCGCCTATTAAGACTAGATTTTTAGCACAGGTTGCCATTGATATAGTATTTGCTAAAGACACCTGACCAGCTTCATCAATGAAAAGATAATCTAAAGATTGGTTCATTCTTACATTTGAAAAAAACCAAGCTGTACCCGCAAATAGTGAAAAATCTCTTGTATTTATTGGCTTATCTTTAATTATATCAATAATAAATTCACCATTGAACAAATTAGTACTGTTACTCTTTTTCATTCCTTTAAATGTAAAGTTATCAGCTTTTGCCTGTCTTTCGATTTCAGATAAAAGATTTTTTATTGCCTCGTGTGAGTTACTAGAGACACCAACTTTTTTACCATCTTTCATTAACTCAATAATAATTTTCGCACTATTATAAGTTTTACCAGTTCCTGGAGGTCCTTGAATACTTAAACAGGTATTTTTCATTTGTTTAACTACTTTCACAGACTCATCAGTTATATCTTCATTTTCATTTATTAATTGATTACCAGATTTAATCTCTTTTAAATCAGGATTTCCTCTATTTAAAAGGTCTATAATAGACTTGTAGCTTGAACCTTTCTTATTGATGAAGTCTAAAACAAATCTATTTAACGCTTGCTCTAGCACTGCAATAGAAGGAGCGCCTCTTCTAGAAAGAGAAACTAGGCTTGGCATCTCACCCATTGATTTGTATTTTTTTTCCCCAAGTTTAATTTTAACAATATTTTTATTTGGTGACTGCTCAATTATTTCATCGATCTTACCAATTGAAGTATTCATATGAGCATCATAAACACTTGAGTCTTTTTTTAATTTGTAGTCTTGATCATTAAACTTGTATGTAAATACATAACCTTTGTCTACTTTTTCTGGCTTAGGAGATTGAAGTATGCATTGACCTATACACTCAGCATCATCTTCCAGCTCATCATGTGTTTTCTCCATCCTATCAAACATTTCCCACCATTCAGGTTTCTGTTCTCTTCTATGAAAACCCACAAGATTTCTAATTGTTTCAGTTAAAGGATTCTTTGAAATTTCTTTTTTATCTAACGCTTTAAGTAGCTCACCTTCAACTTCCTCCCAGGGTTTTTTATCATAAGATTTTTTCTCAGCTTCAGGAGTTATAGAATACCAATCAATCGACTCTGGTTTATTTTTAATTAAAAACTCTCTCAATTGATAAGTGGATACACAATCTTCTTTATTGTACTCAATTATATCTTTCTTCGTATTTTCATTTTTAGATGCCATCCAGTAATCATATAGTTTGACACTATCTTCAGCTTTTTTAACATCTCCCTTTCTTTTAAAATTATATAAAACTCCCTCAATAGATTTAAGTGACATATCTTTTTCTGATGTTCTCGCACTTTGATTAATTATTAAAAAGAGATCCACAAATTTCTCTCCTCGAAGAAGGGTATCTACAAAATTACTTCCCTCAGGGAAATCAGATGAATACAGGCTTGCAAGTTGTCTCAATGAACGTTTTTCATATGAATTATAGTGGTAGAGATGTGCTTTTGGATATTTTTTAAAGTGGTCTTTAAAAAACTTTATGAGCTCAATAAAGTTTTCTCTCTCGTATTTCTTTTTAAAATCTTTAGCCCAGAAGTATTTAAATTCATAATCATTCTTAACTTTAAAATAAATTCCATGAAGATATTCAAATCCACGACCATCTTCTTGAGGAAACCCTTCAATATCAAAGAATAAGTCACCTTCATCTGGTTCAGGCAATTTATAGAACCCTTTCCCTTTATCAGGGTCTAAAATGATGTATTTATTTACCCCTGTTTCCCTTTTTTCCTCTTGAAGCTGAGCTTGAGAAATTCTGTCTTTCAAAGCTTGCTTATTAATTTTTATTTTTAATTTATCAGGATTTGCCTCTGCAAGTTGCTTAATAGTGGTAATATTTACTTTTTTCAATTTTTCAATTTGAGATCTATTTATTTTAGCAACTTGATTTATATAATTGTCTTTCTCCCATATTTTTTCGCATTCATCTGTGTAATCACAAACACTACAGTGTTCACATTTTTCAGGATAAATATTTTCTTTATTAATATTTTTTAAATAATTATCTAAATTTTTTTTTGTAAATAAAAAATAATCGATAAATTCTTTTGTTTTGTACTGATGAGTTATATCTGCACCATCTATTAAATACATTTTTTCTGGTAATATGCCCTGTACCTTGCTTAGCATAAAAGAGTAAGCTGTTATTTGATATATATGTCTAGGTCTAGGTTTTCTACTTATTTTTGTATCGTAAACCTCATAACTGAACTTACCAAGATCTGAATCTTTATTAACTCTTATTAAAAAATCAACTTCTCCTCTAAAATCTCCATCAATTAAATATGCATGATAAATTAAATCGTAACCTTTTTTAATTACCTCTAATGTTTTTTTATATCTCTCTTCCTCAGATAAATCTTGTTTAATTGAAACATTTTTTTTATAATATTTTTTAAGAAGTTCGAAATGTTTTTTTTCGTGCTTAATACCAAATTCTTTCCAAAGTTTTTGATCTATACTTTGCTCATTTCTTTGTATTTTTTTATTTAAAAACTTAATTTCATTTTTAATGAGATATTTACAACTTACAAAATTATTTAAGTCACTAGGAGAAGTTAAAATTTTATTATTTAAAATCTTCATAATCTTTTAATTCCTTAGACAACACCATTATCTCAACCTGATTTTTCTTATATTCATGTAGCATGCGTAAATATCTAAAAAATCTTAAAGTATTGTATGGAATAAAGTAAAGATTTAAAATAATCTTTAACAATGGCTTTGATTTGTAATATTCTCTATCTGCCTTTTTAGTTATTTCTTTATTAGCTAAATAGATATCAACTGAATGTTGCCACTCTTTACAATAGGCAAGACGATCTTTAAATTTATTCTTCAAATATAATTTCATTTTTTATATCTAGTAATTTGTCTAAAACATTGTGGATTAATTGATGATTTTCCAATAATTTCCACAAATCCATTTCTGAAATAATATATCCAATAAAAATGTTGATTATCTTCTTCATCAAAAATTTCCTCAATCCTAATTTCAGAAATTTTATCCATTAATTTTTAGACTTTTTGGTTGAATAAACCATGATGCTAGAGAAAGGAGATGGGCCAGAAAGGAAGCTAGCATCACGGTACAAATGATCATGGTTGACAATATATGTAGTTTACGATAAATTGTCAATAGCATAAACAATATAAAATGAAAAAAAACCATAAAGTATATGATGAATACAATACAGACTTAGAGATAAGCGATAGCAGCCCATTATATAAACCTTGGAATGAAAAATGGCTAAATTACCTGAAGAATTTAAATGGAATATCCGAAAACAAATCACTCAGGAATATAAAGTTTAATATTATAGAGCACTATACTGATGATGGTGTGGAAAAAGGTGATTTTGATCCATCAAGCAGCAAAATTATTGGTAATTACCAAAATTATAAAGTCATTGATTTATTCAAGGAGGATTACAAACATCTTTTCCTAGAGTTTATGAACCTAGATTTAAACCTTTCTAGCATTGAAAGTTTTATTAATAAATATGGAACACTTGGGTCCCCTATTGTACAGAAAAGATATTCTGAGCAAATTGAGGATTATAAGAACGAAAGTATAATTCAGGGAGAATTAGCACAATGTTGGTATGTTGAAATAAAAAATCTAAAATCTTTACTAAAAAACTATCAATATTATCTTGAAAGAGATTACAAAAAATTAAATGAAAAATTTAAGGTCCGAAAAAGAAAAGAAACTTATTATTGGACTTTTAATGAAACAGAAAATTTTGATGAACAATTTCCTTTAACAATAAGTTTTACTACAGAAAACCGTATTAAATTCAATAACGAGGATCGCGAACATCTTTTCCAAGAGTTTATGAACTCTAGTATTGAAAGTTTTATTAATAGAGACAAAACTGAAATTGATAGTAACAATATTGATCAAATCATTTCAGAATATATTATTGAAGTTATTAAAAAATTCTATTCTGAGAGAACAAGGGCTTACATTGATACAAGTGATAGTTGGTTTAATACAAAGTTTGAGCCTAAAGGCTTAATAGGATTTATATGGCATCAAGCAATAAAGTTAATCGAGGAAAAAAACGAAATCAAAAATTGTAAATATTGTAGTAAAGAATTTGTAATAGGACAAGGTGAAGCAAGAAAAGACAAAGCATTTTGCTCTCCATCTCATGCTGTATTAAATAAAAGAAAAGATAACTTCTATAATAGTATATCCAAAATGTTTATTAAAAAAGGTTATGAAGTTAAGCCTCAACAAGAAGATAGCATGTTTGATTTTTGTATATTTAAAAATAAAAAGTATATCACAGGAGTAAATATAAGTTTGTCTGAAAGTTTAGATAGTAAAAGTAAAAAGTGGAATTTTTTAATTCAAAAAAAAATTAAAGAACCTATGTTATCAGTAGACTTATCATCTGCTTATTTAATTAATAAAAACTTAGATTGTTTTCTTTTTACCAAAAACAATAATAACTTTAAAAAATTAAAATCACCCATGGAATATAACTCCTTAATTAAATTAATAAAAAACAATGAAAAACAAACTTAGAACAAATAAGAAGCTCATTAATCTTTTAAGGCACGAAACTCCTAAGCAGCGTCAAAAGTTTCTTAATGAAGTAGACCAAGTATTATGCGAGATTTTTGACCTCGAATACAAAGATCTTCCTTGGAGAAATCTTAATTCTACTGACAAGGATTGGGATAAGTATGTACAGAATTTAAGGTTAGCCATATCAAAAACCCTTGAAGAATTCAATAAAAAGAACAGGGTATTGCATTAATCATGCACAGAAATTTAAATCATTTATGCTAGGATTGTTAAATGAATAAATTGCAGGTCAAATATTTTAAACTCTTGCAGGAATATAGTAATGAAGTTTCAGAGGCCACCTATCCTTATAGTGAAAAAGCTGGTCAATATCCTGAGACACATCCTTTTGAAAATGCTCCAGCTGAAATTCTAGATGATGAAGAATTTATGCTTAAGTGTTTTAAGTTAGATGATGAGTGCTTTAAATTTTGCTCATACAGGTTAAGGGATAAGAAAGATTTTGTGATGAAGGCATTAAATTATGCTGGTCCAGAATATGATCAAGTCGGAGATAAACTTAAAAAAGATTTTGACATACTTAAGAGTCTAAAAATAAAAGATTTCTCAAAATACGGTCATGATATTTTAATAAATGAAAATAAACTTTTACAACTTATCAAAAATTCTAATTATAAAGATTTTACAAATCATCAGTGGTTGTCTATACGCGGCATAAGTAAAAATAAAAATTTCTTTTTAAATTTAATTGATAATTCCTATAATGCTGAATTTTGTTTAAAATGGGCTGACAATTCGCTTAAAAATGATTTCAATTTTATTAGTAAATGTATTTCTAAAAATGCAAGATCAATTAAATTTGCAAATAAAAATATAAATAAATTTGAAAAATTAGTTTTAAAAGCGATTAAAAAAGACGGTGAAATTTTAAAATCACTAGGTGGTCAATTTCTTAACAATAAAAAAGTAATTTTATTAGCTGCCCAAACTAATGGTGAAGTTTTTAAATATATTAAGAAATCTTTAAGAAACGATAAACAAATTGCGCTCAAGTGTCTCTTAAAAGATCCCCAAATGTTAAGATTGGCTGATAAAAAATTTAAAGCGAACAAAAATTTGATAATCAAACTTATTAAAAAGGATTTTAGTTGTTTCAAATTCATAGATAAAAAACTTAAAAGAGATAAAGATATTCTAAAATTATTAATTTTAAATCTTAAATCTGGCAGTGGAAGTGAATATAAACTAGCAGCATCTTATTTAGTAGAACTTGGAGATAAAGATTTAATTAAATTTGCAGTAAAAAGAGATGGTTTTTGGCTGGATCATTTGAGCAATAAATATAAAAACGATAAAGAAATAGCACTCTTAGCAGTAAATAATTATTATGGTCATTTTAGTGATATTAGTGAAAGACTTAAGGAGGATAAACAAATCCTCGAATTTGCATCAAAGAAATATTTGAAAGATAAAAAAAATAATATTAATGATATAGAAAGTAATTCTATGTTAGATAGAAAACTATATTGGTACATTTTTTATAAAGTAAATCCCAAGATTAAAAATGATAAAACGGAAGAGGTTGAGGGAATTCGAATTAGGCCACAAGGTATATTCGGTGATTTTGACAAGCTTCATTATTTTGGTTTCATGATGAATGGAAGGCCGCATGGTAAAGGCTATGCAACCAATGAGGAAAGTGAGTGGGGTGACGCTGCTTTTCCATCAACATATGATGGAATGTGGGATAATGGTCACCCACATGGACATGGAGAATTCAAACAATTTAAAGCAAACCGCTTTCCACCAAATGGCGAAATTGATTCACATTATATTGGTCCTTTTAAAAATGGAGAAAAAGAGGGAAAAGGTAAAGAATTTTTTTACACACTCGCAGATGATAAAACAAAATGGAGAAAAGTCGAATATAAAAAAGGAAAATTGATTAGATATAAGAATTGATTTATCGTTTACTTTCTCAATTAGATTATAATATGCAGGAATTAGTTTTAAAAGAATTAAAAGTTTATGTTAAGGAGATCAATAACAAGGGATTACAGGGTGTAAAGCAGCATGGTAGAAGATTAGGGTTATCAACTGATTTCTTAAATATCTATTCAAAAAGAGACTCGCATCCTTTATCAGAATGTTCTGACAATTATTTAGACGATAAGGAATTTATTAAAAAAGCAATTAATATAGACCCCAATTCAGTTAAATTTATTTCAAGAAGATTGAGGCAAGATAAGACAATTGCAAAATTGATACTTAAAAAAAATAAGAAGTTAGCAGAAAAATATATTTTTAAAAAAACTCTCAAGGAAATTAAAAATAAATAGTGTGATAATTAAAGATAAAAATTTTTAGAAGGATGGCTATGAATAAAAAGAGTTATATTACTTTTGATGAAATGTTAGACCGAGATCCAAAACTTAAAAAAAAGTTTAATAAAGAATTTGCAAAATATCAAAACCGTCCCAAACCAAATAAGAATTTAAAAATTGGCCTAGAATATTTAAGAAAAAATTTCAATCTTGATTTATTTTTAAAAAATATAGTGAAATTAAATTATAAATATTGGGAAGAGGGTAATATGCTTAATAGAATTATTGATTATGGTTTTGAAAAAGAAGAGGTATACAAAATATATGATCACATAGATGCTAAAGAATACGATAAATTATATAAATTAGCAGATAGAAGTGTTCATAAATTTTTTCTTAAATTCACAAATAATTTTGAATTTATTGACGGAGATATAGCTGAAACACCAGAATATTTTTGGAGTACATTTATCATATATGCAAACAGAAATGATAACTATTATTTATTCTTAGAAGATCACAACCCTGAAAACAGAGGCAACTGTCTTTATTTTAAATCAATTAATGAAAAAATAATTTTGAATAGAATGAATAAATTAATTAAAAATACAAAAAGACTTAATAAACTCCCTAAAATCTCAAAAACTAAATGATTTAAATGACTGAAAAAATTAATAAAAATCTGTTGAAAGATAAAAAAATTCAAAACTTAATAAAAGAAATAGAAAAACATATTCAACACCAAGAAAAACTAATCAATTATCATAAGAAAAAAATAGATAAGATAATTAAGGACTCACAAAATAATTATGAAAAAATCATGAAAAAATATGGGAAAATAGATAAATGATAAGGAAAAAATTTATCCCTTTTCTTTTAGGAAGATGCCAAAAAAAAACAAAAAATTAAACGATGGTGAGAGGGAAGAGATTCTAATTAAAATACAACTATGTTTCTTTAGAGATAACAAAATTGAAGTACCGAACTTTGGAAATATTGAACAGGTTGGTTTCAGCACAGATTATAATAAGATCGATTGGTCAAAAATAGATATTGATGGAATAAAAACTGATCAAAAAGAAATAAGAAACTTAGCAGATAAACTAGGTATTAAAAAAAGTTCATCAAAAGATAAAGCTGATATTAAAATTAATAATGAAAACTATTCTTTAAAATGCACTGGTTATGGAAAACCAGCAATAGTAAACCATACTAATAGAATAGGATGGTTAAAAATTTCAAAAATAATAAATCAGGATATCAAATTACTTGATGATTTAATTGATGAATACTGGAGATTAAGAATTGATGGACAAATAAAAGAAGACTGTCCTAATTTTCATGAAAACTCTCCTTTCAATGATCATATGGATATTATTAAGCCATATCTTGATTTTTTTGTTTTTAAAGGTTCTGGTCAAGGTATGTCTGAGGTAGTAGCAGATAAAGTTTTAGAGTTTGAAACATTTAATAACACTCAAACGTGGAATGTATTTGCGAATGAATACATACAACATCATTGGGAAAATATTTATTTTTGTATGAGATCGACCAAAGGAATGCCCTCAGACTATGAAAATTACGAAAAAAAGGATGTCATAAGCCCTTGGACAAGATTATTTAAAGGTAAGAAAGGAGATGAAAAATATAGGGGAGCTCTTCATGTAAGAGTAGGTTAGTTATTTAGAGTAATTATCTAAATGATATTTTATTTCACCGCCTATTGCTTTTACAACATTTACGGCTACTGAATTACCTAGTTGCTTCATTGCTTGATTATCTGAAACTGGCATCTTAAAATTTTTTGGGAAACCCATCATTTGTAAACCTTGTGGCGGTTTAATTCTAACCACTTTATTCTTAACAATATAACCATCCCAGTTCCTTCGGTCATTAATTGGGGATTTTCCTCCCCCAACTCTAAGTGTAAAGCCTATTTTTCTCTCTTCTTTACTATTTAATTCTTTAGAGACAAATCCACCAAAAATATCTGACATAGTTTTTTTTAGTGGAATTTCCCTTGGAAACGTAAAAGCTAACTCTTTAAACATATTTTTTAATTTAGGTTTATAAAAGCCAACCATATAAACCCTAGGCCTATGTTGAGGTAATCCAAATTCTGAAGCCTTAATTACTTTAAAGTCAAATGTGTAATCTAAATTCTGTAAGCTTTTATAGATGACTTTAAATGTTCTTCCATTATCATGATTTTTTAAATGCCTTACATTTTCTAAAAAAAATACTCTTGGTTTCTTTGCTTTTATTATTTCTTCTATAGAAAAAAATAAATTTCCATCCTTGTTATCATTAAACCCTTTCTTGTATCCCGCCTGAGAAAATGGCTGGCAAGGAAATCCAGCACAAAGAATATCAAAATCTGGTATTTTTTTAAAATCAACTTTCCATATATCACCAGCAAATAAGTTTGGATCACTAAGATATTTATCTTTAAAATTTGCGGCATAAGTTTTTCTGGCGTATAAATCATTCTCTGATGTGAATACACATTCCATTCCAAGTGATTTTAAAGCTACATGAAATCCTCCAATACCAGCAAACAAATCAATAAATTTAAGTTTTTTACTCATTTCTAATTATAATTTTTAATTCATCATTTATTATTACTATAATCTAGTCACGTTGACTCACCCAGCTCATTCATTCTTTTACTAACATCTAAAAGTTTTAAATTATTATAGGTTTTTAGTAGCATCTTGGGATCTGAATGTCCTGAAATATACATAGTTTCTGCCACAGACAATTTTTTATCCTTCATAAAGTTTGTTAGAGCTTGCCTTCTTAGATCATGGAATTTTGCATCTTTGATATTGTAGAATTTGCACAATTTATGAAACTGTTTACTTACTGCCATTCCAGATAATCCAAAAGGTAACTTGCTATTTTTTAATAAATCTAATGCCTTTTTGGTTAAGGGGATAGTTCTTGGTTTGGTTTTTGTTATAGGAATAAACAAGCTTTCATTAATTAAATGCTCTTCTTTTATTCTAAGTATCTCGCTTTGCCTCATACCTGTTTCTAGTGCAATCTGAATAATTAATTTAAGTTTTTCTGAGGTTTTATTACCGTAAATTAAAAGTTTTAGTTCTTTATCAGTAAATCTTCTGTCTCTAGGCTCAGGTAATTTTGGCTTTCTCACATCTAAAACAGGGTTATCTATCTTAAAACCCCACTCTTTCCTTGCTATAGAAAAAAGATGAGAAATTACTGCTAATCGTCTTTTAACCGAATTAGGCTGTAAATATTTTAAAGATCTGTCTCTGTATTGTGCAATAATACTATTATTAATTAGATTTAATTTAAGATTGATAAAAGGTTCTTTTAGAAGATATTTGATAAGTTTGTTCTCCAAATCTTTAGATCTTTTATTTATAGTAACTTCATCTCTGTATCTAATTAAGCAATCTTTAAACAAGGGATAATTAACTTTTAAGATATCTGTTTCTTCCCTAAAGTATTTAAGCTCTATATTTTTAGCCCAGATCTGAGCATCTCTCTTTGCTATAAAAGTTTTAGTTGTTGTTGGATGTCCTTTTATTCGAATTACACACTGCCATTTACCAAGTCTTTTTCTAAAGTACGCCATATCATTCCTCCAATTTTGAGTACGAGAGTGAGTACTTGTAGTTACTTAGTTAAATTCGTTATTGTTTACCTGTGAAAATTGGGGTGGTACAGTACACTCATAATGTATTGGTCCCAGGTTCGAGTCCTGGCGGGCCCACCATTAATTTATTTTATTATAAATTCTTCTAAAGATTTAAAAAGATAATTAATATCTCCATTATTATTTTGAATAATGGATTTGAACTCCTCTTTTTGAGTTCTCGCTAAACTTAAACCTTCAACTATAAGATCTCTGATTAATGGCCTTTCAGGATTTTTGGTGTAGATTCTCCAATCAATCTTTACTTCTGGATTTTTAGATGTAGCCTCTAAAATTGTATTTACAATTGTATATTTATCATTAATTTTTTTTTCAGAAACGACATTAATTTTTGGATCAGAATAATCAACTAATCTGCTGGAAAAACTCTTCAAGAAATAACTCTTGAATAGTTTTTTATATTTTATTTTTTGATCTTCATTCAGATCTTTACGATACTTCCCCAATGTATACAATCCGATACCATTAATATCTACATTAATCTCTGCAATATTATTTAATTTAATTATTTTAGATTCTACAGGGTCTGAACTTGATAAAATTATTGAGGCTTCATTCACTATTTCAGCAATTAATTTACCGGGCTCTTTTCCAAATAAAGGATTAGTAAAAAATATAACTAATATAATTGAGGAAATAAATTTGATTTTGATCATTAAGAATTATTGAGTATCTATTTCTTCCCAATCATCATCGTTCATTGTTTCTGTAGTCTCGTCAAGATTTTGAATTTTTCTCTGTCTATCTTGTAAATACAAGCTTCTTACGGATGCGTATAAATCCAGTGAATTTTTTTCTAAGCTATCAAAGGCCTCTAAATTTTTTGCTCTGAAATCTACCCCAGCTGTTAATCTTGAATAATAATAATCTGAATTTTCGAAGTATTGAGTGTCATTACTAATTGTTACGTTATACCAAGCATCCCCACCTGTAAAATTAACCATTGAACCTAGTGAATCCCTCACAGTTGTGGGACCCAAAACAGGTAAAACAAAATAGCATCCTTCTTTTACACCCCAAGTTCCAAGAGTTTGTCCATAATCTTCTTTATCAAGTTTTTTTAATCCATAATATGAAGCAACATCAAATATACCAGCTATACCGAGTGTTGTATTAATTGAAAATCTTAAGGTATTAATTCCAGCTTCCTTAAATTGCCCTTGCAATACATTATTTGGGATTGTTACTACATTTGACAAGTTGTTTAATGCATTACTTGTTCCTGATCTTATTGGTTTAGGAAGATATCTATAACCTTTAGCGACAGGTTTAAAAAAAATCTTATCTAAACCCTGATTGAATGCAAAAATACCTCTGTTAACAGTTTCGAAACAATCTTTTACTTCACTAGCTTGTTCTACTACTTTATTTTTACTTTTTATATCTACAGCTCCATCAGATCCCGCAAAAACTTTAAAAGTTAAAAATTGTGATAATATTAAAATTGTTAATACTGTTAAAATCTTTTTCATTAAGGCTGTTTATATTATATCCTCTTATTATTTAAAGATTTAAATGTTTGAAATAATGCAGAAAAATGTTGAAAAAATGACGGTTAATTATTCACCCAATTTTAATCCAAAAAAAAGGAATAAAAAAAAAATAAAATACTTAATTTTTCATTATACAGGAATGAAAAATGATAGGTCGGCTATCAAAAAATTAACAAGTTCAAATTCTAATGTAAGTTGTCATTACTATATAACTTCAAATGGAAAACTAATTCAAATGGTTCCTGACTTATACATTGCGTGGCATGCAGGTAAATCGAGCTGGAAAAATCAAAAATCACTAAATAATAGTTCCATAGGAATAGAAATTTCTAATCCAGGTCATAAACATGGTTATAAAAAATTTAATAACAATCAGATAAAATGTTTGCTTAGAATTTCAAAATTTTTGATTAAAAAATATAAAATTGAAAAAAAAAATGTTTTAGGCCACTCTGATATAGCTCCATTAAGAAAAATAGATCCTGGAGAAAAATTCCCTTGGAAATTTTTATCAAAATATAAAATTGGTATTTGGCATAAAGTAAATAAAAAAAAACTGAAAATATTTGATAGAAAAATATCAGAATTAAATCTTAAAAATTTTTTAAGTAACTTAAAAAAAATAGGTTATAAAGTTGAATATAATAATTCTTCAAAGCAAAAAAAAATTATAAAAATTTTTCAAATGAAATTTAGACCAGAAAAAATTGATGGAAAATTGGATTTTGAATGTTATGAGATTGCAAAATCCCTTAATAATCTTAAATAATTTGTATTGAATTTTTATAAAAAATTAATATTGTCCGAATGCCAGATAAAAGACTTATCGCTTTAATTTATTAAAGAGGAAAGTCCGGGCTCTACAAAGACACGGTGCCAGTTAACGGCTGGCGGGGGCGACCCTAGGGATAGTGCCACAGAAAATAAACCGCCTTATCAAGGCAAGGGTGAAAAGGTGTGGTAAGAGCACACCGGCTAAGTTGGTAACAGCTAGCGCATGGAAAACCCCACTGAGAGCAAGACTGAGTAGAGATGACACTGTTAGAAATAACAAAAAGCAGTCTTTGGCTAGTCATCTGGGTTAGTTGCTTGAGTCTTAAAGTGATTTAAGACCTAGAGAAATGATAAGTTTAAATGACAGAACCCGGCTTATATTTTATCTGGCATATTTAAATTAAAATAAATCCAAAATAATTATTTCCAGAAGATGAAAAATAGAATTTTAAGTCAAATTTTTAAGAACAAAATAAGAATAAATTATTGATTTTATCAGTTGACGATAGATTATAAAACCCATAATATCCCATAATATCCCAAATAAGGAATATATGGATTATGTTTTTATCTATTTTCGAAAACAGGTTAGACAAAAAAGGCAGGGTGTCAGTGCCTGCTAGCTACAGAGCTTATCTTTCAAGTTTAGGCTATAATGGCATTATATGTTTTCCATCTTTTAACAACCAATCAATAGAAGCATGGTCTCAAGATAGAATAGAAAAAATTTCAAATTCAATAGACACATTAAATCCTTTTGATGAAAAAAAGGATTATTTTGCAACATCGATTCTTTCTGAAAGTATTAATTTACAATTTGATAGCGAAGGAAGAATTCTACTTGGACAAAAATTATTAAAACATGCAAAAATTAAAAGTAGCATGCTATTTGTTGGTCAGGGAAAAACTTTCCAAATATGGGAACCAACTAACTTTGAAAAATTTAGGGTCACTGCTAGAAAAAAATCAAACATTAATAGGGCTAACCTTAAATGGGAGCAAAAACTTAATAACTAAATGGGGGATAAATGACAATAAATTTTAAAGCGCCAGAGATAAAAGAGTTGAAACCAAGAATACTAGTTCTTGGAATAGGAGGAGCTGGAGGAAACGCAATTAATGGAATGATAGAAGCAGGTTTGCAAGGAGTTGAATTTATAGCTGTAAATACTGATGCACAGGATTTGAGGTTAAGTCATGCCCAAACAAAAATTCAAATGGGATTAAATTTGACTAAAGGATTAGGTGCTGGAGCTAAATTAGATATAGGAGAAGCTGCTGCTGATGAATCTTTAAATGAAATTGTAAATGTGCTTCAAGGTTCAAATATGGTTTTCATAACTGCAGGTATGGGTGGTGGAACTGGAACTGGTGCTGCTCATGTTATTGCTCGTGCAGCAAAGGAACTTAATATACTCACAATTGGAGTAGTTACTTTACCTTTCTTATATGAGGGTCCTTCTAGGATGAGAAAAGCACATCAAGGTCTTGAAGAATTAAGAAAACATGTTGATACTATCATAGTAGTTCCAAATCAAAATTTATTTAAAATAGCTAGCGAACAAACTACATTTGAGGAGTCTTTTGAGCTTTCAAATGATGTACTACTTCATGGAGTTCAGAGTATTACAGATCTAATGGTAAGACCTGGTTTGATTAATTTAGATTTTGCTGATGTTGAAACTGTTATGAGTTCAATGGGTAAGGCTATGATGGGAACAGGTCAAGCTGAAGGTGAAGGTAGAGCTGTTAAAGCAGCGGAAATGGCAATTAGCAATCCATTGATAGATGACTATACTTTGAAGGGAGCGAAAGGTCTCTTAGTAAATATAACTGGAGGTAAAGATCTTAAACTTTTTGAAGTTGATGAGGCAGTTAATAAAGTAAGAGCCGAGGTAGATCCTGAAGCAGAACTTATAATAGGTGCAATTACTGATGAAAAACTTGATGGCTTAATGAGAGTTTCCATCGTTGCTACTTCTTTGGATGGTCAACAGCCAGAGCCTAAATCAGTAATCAATATGGTTCACAGAATACAGAATAGAAACCCTGGATATTCTGATTTTTCCAATAATGTTGCAAATCAATCATTCTCTTTCTCTAATCAAAATAACTCAATAATGACCAATGGTGCTAATGCGCTTAAATTTGAGGAAGAGGTAAAAACTGAAACTGAAAGTCAAGAGGCATCCACAACGAATTCAGCCGAGGAACTTGTAAGTTCAGCAATTGTTGAGGAGGAAATTAACTCAGATAAAGATGAAGTATCTAATGATTCTGAACAACCGATTGAAAAACAAGAAACTGAAACTTCTCCATCAAATGGACTAGAAAACTTTAATTTTGATGAAGAAACACCCGAACTATTTAATTCTGATGGAGAAACAGAAGATCAAACTTCTTTAACACCAGAAATAAGTGAAACAAAAGAAGAAGAAGACGATTTAGAAATTCCAGCATTTTTGAGAAGACAAAAAAATTAATGGTCTTCAAAAAAATAAATGAATGCCACCATAAATCTGGAAAACAAACATTTTCCAGTTCTGCTAAATGAATTAATTAGCATTATTTCCCCTCTTTATGGTGGCACATTTATAGACTGTACTTTTGGACAAGGTGGATACTCAAAAAAAATTCTAGAAAATAAAAAAAATAATATAATTGCAATAGATCGAGACAAAGATGTTTTGACTTGTGCATCGCAATTTGAAAAAAAATATAGAAATAGATTCAAATTTTATAATATTAAATTTTCTCAATTAAAAAAAATAAAAATTAAAAATAATGATCTAAAAGGTATTATTTTCGACTTAGGATACTCTCTTAACCAAATAAAAAACTCTAAAAAAGGATTATCATTTAACGATAAAGGTAAACTAAATATGAGAATGGGAATAAATGATTTTTCAGCAAACGATTTAATATCTAATATGGATGAAAATAATCTTTCAAGAGTTTTTAAAATATTTGGTGATGAAAGATATTCAAAAAAAATTGCTAGAGAAATTGTTAGAATAAGAGAATTTAAAACTATTAAAACTGAAGATTTGGTCCAAATTATAGATAGTGTAAAAAAATACCAAAAAACAAAAATTCATAATTCAACTAAAATTTTTCAAGCACTAAGAATTTTAGTGAATAAAGAAATTAGCGAATTAATAAATGCTTTAATAAATTCATTTCACCTAATTCCTATTGGTGGTATAATTGCTGTAGTTACTTTTCATTCAATAGAAGATAAAATTGTTAAATTTTTTTTTAAACACTATTCGGAGGAAAGAAATTCTTCTAGATATATGCCAAACGAAGAAGTATCAGAAAAATGTTTTAAAATAATTAATAAAAAACCAATTTTACCTAGCTTTAAAGAGGTAAGTCAAAATCCACCATCAAGATCTGCTAAACTTAGGTATGCAATAAAAATAAACCAAAAATGTAATTTTAATGATCTTAGGGAAAAATTTAAATATCTGACAAATATTGAGGAGTTAAGGTAATTTAATGAAAAAAATATTTTTTTTTACACCAATAATAATTCTCATTTTTGCTACAACATTAACAAAAAACTCAACAAAAAAACTTGATAAACAAATTTTTGAAATTAACGAAAATATAAGAATTTTGGAGGATCGATATGAGCTAACTTTACTTGATTATAATATTCTCACCTCACCAAAAAAATTAATCGAGTATCAACAATTTTATTTTGAGGAAAAATTCATACAAAAAAAAATAGAAAATTTGAGTACAATTGCAGTTGTAAATGATAAATTAAAAATAGAGAAAATGGTTAGTATTGATGAATGAATCAAGCCAAAACACTCAATATTCAGATAAATATAATCAGAGCTTTTCATTTAAAGAAAATAAGTCATATTTGAAAATATCCTTTGAGAGAGTCGCATTTATTTTTTTTGTATTTTTTATTTTGGCAGTTATTTTTTCGTCAAAAGTAATACTACTTAGTATTAAAAAAATTCCAGAAATCCAAAAAATAACAAAAAAAGAAAATTTTAGATCTAGTATTTTAGATAAAGATGGAAATATTTTAGCAAAAAGTGTTCCAATTATTAATTTGGGTATAAATCCTAATTTAGTAATAAATAAAGAAAAATTATTAATTTCTCTTAAATTAATATTTCCAAATAAAAATTTTGAAGATGAGATGTATGGAAAAAAATTTTTTTATGTTAAAAAAAAAATAAGTCCAAAAAAACTTGAACAAGTCCTACTTTTAGGAGATAAATCATTTATTCAAGAAGAAAGCATAGCAAGAGTTTATCCTAATGGAAATTTGTTCAGCCACGTAATTGGACAAATTGATAATGATAATAATGGCATATCAGGAATTGAAAAAACTTTTGATTATGAACTAACAACCTCGAAAGAACCTTTAAAATTAACACTTGATAAAGATTTACAATATTTAATTAAAGAGGAATTGTTAAAATCTAAAGATATATTTCAAAATATTGGTAGTGCTGCGATTTTAATGAATATTAACAATGGCAATATTTTATCAATGATTTCTCTTCCTGACTTTGATCTTAATAAAAGAGAAAAAATTATTGATAAAAAATATATCAATAGAGCGACAAAAGGTGTTTATGAATTTGGCTCTGTTTTTAAAACTCTTACATTAGCTGCAGGCTTACAATACAATGTTATAGAACCGGATACAGAGTTTAGGGATCTTAAAAAAAGGATTACATGCGCAGGAAATTCTATATCTGAATATGATGACAAAATACCATCAGATTTAACTGCAGAGGAGATTTTAATAAGATCAGGAAATATTGGTTCTGTTAGAATAGCTGAAAAAGTTGGCATAGAAAACTACAATGAATTTTTGAAAAATATTGGAATTATTTCTAATTTAGAATTTGATATTCAGGAGGTGGGATCAACCCAAATAGGAAGATGGGGTAAATGTAAACTTGCGACGGTTTCGTTTGGTCATGGGATTGCTACAACTTTATTACAACTTTCTAAAGCTTATTCTATTATTAGTAATGGAGGATACGATATAACTCCTACATTAATTAAGAAGGACAGTTTAAAAAGACAAAGGATACTCAATGACAATTTATCAGAAACAATTAACCCTATTCTCAGAAAAATTGTATCAACAAAAGAAGGAACTGCAGGTTTCGCAAATGTAAAAGGTTATGAAGTAGGAGGAAAAACTGGTACAGCGGATCAACCTTCTGAGGGTGGCTATTCTAAAAAAAAGGTTAATACTTTTACTTCAGTTTTTCCTACATCAGATCCAAAATTTGTATTAGCCGTGATGCTAGATGAACCAAAAGCAAATAGAGAATTTGTCTATCATTATAGAGATGATAGATATCCCTACAAAGGTAACTGGAGGAATACAGCAGGATGGACTACTGTTTGGATAACAGGTCAGATAATTGATAAAATTGGGCCAATTTTAGCCACAAAATATTAAGAGCGTAAAACATGTTATTGAAAGACTACTTTCCAAATTTAAATAAAAAATATCATAAAGTAAGTTTTAAAGGGATAGCGTTTAATTCTAGTCTAATTAAAAAGGGATATATTTTTTTTGCATTTAAAGGAAATAATACAGATGGAAATTTATTTATTAAAGATGCAATTAAAAATGGATCAAAAATAATAATTTCTGATAAATTAAAAGAAAATGGTTGGAAAAATAATATTTTATTTTTAAATTTTAAAGACCCTAGAAAACTACTAGCTATATTTAGTTCAAGAATTTTTCATAAAAAACCAAATAACTTGATAGCAGTTACTGGAACAAATGGAAAGTCTTCAGTAGCAAATTTTTATTTTCAAATTGCAAGTTTAAATAAAGTAAAGGCAGCCTCAATTGGAACATTAGGAATTAACGGTTTAAAAATAAAAAAAAATTTTTCAAATACTACTTTTGATTCAATTGAAATAAATAATATTTTACAAAAATTAAAACAAAAAGAAATTAATAATGTTATTTTGGAAGCATCAAGCCATGGATTAAATCAGAATAGATTGTATGGATTAAAATTTGATGTCGGTATATTTACAAATTTATCAAGAGACCATTTAGATTATCATAAAACATTTCAAAATTATTTGAACTCAAAGTTAATATTATTTAGGAAATTGATGAAAAAAAATTCATGCGCTATTTATGACGATAAGTTAAAAATTGCCTCAAATTTAAATAGAATTACAAAATCAAATAATATCAAAAAATTTACAATAGGAGGCTCTGCGTCAAGTATTGTAATCTTAAATCATCAATTTTTAAAAGATGAACAGAAAATAATATTTAAATTTAATAATAAGAAATATTCCTTTTCAACAAAATTAATTGGAAGGGTACAAATTAAAAATTTACTAATGGCTATCATAGCGGCAGTAAATAGTAAAATATCACTAGAAAAAATTTTAAAAATCACTAAAAAAATTAAACCAGTAAACGGCAGATTAGAAAAAATTGGAAGACTTAATAATAATGGAATTGTCGTTCTTGATTATGCACATACACCGGATGCTTTAGAAACCTGCATAAAAGATATTAAGGAACAATTTAAATTAAGAAAAATTAATTTAGTATTCGGATGTGGAGGTGATAGGGACAAACCTAAAAGAAAAATAATGGGCAGAATTGCTAATAAATACTGTAACAAAATATATTTAACAGATGACAATCCAAGAAATGAAGATCCAAAAATAATAAGAAGAGATGTAAAATCTAATATTTTAAAAAATAAATTATTAGAGATCCCCTCAAGAGAAAGAGCAATAAAATCAGCGATTTTGGATATTAAGTCAAACGATGTAGTTATTGTTGCAGGAAAAGGGCATGAGATCTTCCAAGAGTATTCTTCTAAAAAGTATTTCTCAGATAAGAATTGTATCAAAAAATATATTAAACAGAAAAATAAAACTTTAAACAAGAATTGGAAGTCTAATATTATTTCAGAAGTCACAAAAAAAAAAATTGGAAAAAATATAAAGATTAACGAAGCTTCAATTGATTCAAGAAAAATAAAAATAAATAATATTTTCTTTGGCATAAAAGGAAAAAATTTTGATGGTAATAAATTTGTTGATCAAGCTTCACGAAATGGAGCATCAATCTCAATCATCGAAGGTAAATTTAAGAATAAAATCAAAAATAAAATATATGTTAAAAATTCTTTAAAAATATTTTCGGAAAGTGCTAAATTAGTAAGAATATCATCTGGTATTACCTCTGTAGCAATCACAGGATCTGCGGGCAAAACTTCCTTAAAGGAGATGCTGGGTCAAATGATAAGTAAATTATGTCAAACATCTTATTCAAAAAGATCTTTTAATAATAAATATGGGGTCCCAATTTCTTTATTTAATATTAATAAGGGAGATAAAATAGGTATCTTCGAAGTAGGGATGAATAAAAGAGGAGAAATTGATCTTCTAACTAAAAATATATTACCTAACATTGGAGTAATTACAAACATATCTTATGCTCACATTGAAAATTTTAAAAATTTAAAGAGTATAGCCCAAGCAAAATCAGAAATAATAAATAATATAGTAGAAAATGGAACAATCATATTGAATGCTGATGATCAGTTTTTTAATTTTTTTAAATCAAAAGCTAAAAAAAAAAAGTTAAGAATAATTTCTTTTGGAATAAAAAATAAGTCGAATTTAAGTTTAATTAAAATAAAAAATGAAAAAAACAATTGTATTCTTTTCATAAATTACAATAATTCAAAATTAATATTTTCAATTAAAAAGAATTTAGAAAATTATATTTATAATATTTTATCAACTTTAGCTGTAATTTCAGTTTTCTTCGATTTGCATGAACTAAATAAATTTTTTTTCAATGACTATAAATTTCCAGAGGGAAGAGGAGATATAAAATTAATTAATTTAAAAGAAAAAAAAATCAATTTAATTGATGAGAGTTATAATTCTAATCCGTTATCTCTAAAATTCGCTTTAAATAAACTAAATAATTTAAATGCTTATTCAAAAAGAAAATTAATTTTATTAGGAGATATGTTAGAACTTGGTAAACATTCTAAAAAATTTCATAGGAAAGCTGCTGAATTTATTAATCATACTGAAATTGATAAAGTTTATGTTTATGGCAAAGATGTAATCGAAACATTTAACAAAATTAGACCACAAAAAAGAGGAAAAATATTAAATTCAAAAGAGGATATATTAAATTTTATGATAAAAGACATTAAGAATGGCGAATATCTAATGATCAAAGGTTCAAATTCAACTGGATTAAATAGAATAAGTCAAAACTTGAAAAAAGGTAAACTAAATGCTTTTTAGTCTTTTTTCGAGCTTAGTCGAAATTTTTAGTTTTCTAAATGTTTTTAAATATTTGACTGTACGAACAGGTCTATCAATGTTTACTTCGATGACGGTAGTTTTTCTAGTTGGGGGACCATTAATCAATTATTTTTCTTCACATCAAATTCATGATCCAATTAGAGAAGATGGACCTAGCGAGCATATAGTCAAAAAAATAGGAACTCCCACTATGGGAGGTTTAATGATACTACTTGGTATTTTCTCAGGAGTATTATTATGGGGTGACTTGTCAAATCCTTACAATTGGTTCTTAATATATATAGCAGGATCTTTTGGATTACTTGGGGCATATGATGACTTTCAAAAAATAAAAAAAAATAATTCAAATGGTATTTCTTCAAAATTAAAAATTATAATTCAGATTGTTTTAGCATTAGGTGGAATTTATCTTCTTTATCTTTTTGGTGGATCAAATCAACTTGAAAACTTATATTTTCCATTTTTTAAAAATTTAGTAATTAACCTGGGCTGGTTTTTTATTCCATTTTATTTATTTGTTATTGTAGGTTCATCTAATGCTGTTAACTTGACTGATGGACTGGATGGTTTAGCTACAGTTCCTGTTATATTAGTTGCAGCATGTTTTGCTTTTATTAGTTATGTTACAGGAAATATAGTTTTCTCAGAATATTTAAAAATTGTTTATATTGATGGTGTAGGAGAGGCATCTATTTTCTGTGGAGCAATAATAGGATCTTGTCTCGGTTTCTTATGGTTTAATGCACCACCAGCAAAGATTTTTATGGGTGACACAGGCTCTTTAGCTTTAGGAGGTTCACTGGGAGCAGTTGGAATTATTACTAAACATGAAATTGTTCTTGCAATTACGGGTGGTCTATTTGTCTTAGAGGCAGTTTCGGTAATTGTACAAGTGATATCATTTAAACTAACCGGTAGAAGAATATTTAAAATGGCACCAATTCACCATCATTTTGAAAAAAAAGGTTGGCCTGAGTCAACTGTGGTAATTAGATTTTGGATCATTTCAATTATTCTGGCGATGATAGGTCTTGCAACTTTAAAATTAAGATAATGAATGAAAGTAAGATTAATTTTAAAAACAAAAAAATTTTAATTTATGGTTTTGGAAAATCTGGTATTTCTTGTTTTAATTTTTTAAAAGGCAATAATACCTGTACAATATATGACGATAACACAAAAAATATTCCAACTAGGTTTAAAAAAAAATTAATTAATATTAAGAAATTATTAAATATAAGCTTTGATTTCATTGTTTTAAGTCCAGGAATAGATATCAATAAATGTAGAATTTCTGCTTATTTGAGCAGAAATAGGCCTAAAATTATCACAGAACTTGATATATTTGAAATCAGTTATCCAAAAATAAATAAAATAACAATCACTGGAACAAATGGTAAATCGACCACTTCAAAACTTTTACATGATCTTCTAAAAAATAATAAAATGGATGTAAGATTAACCGGCAATATTGGCTATCCAATTTTAATGGAAAAAAAAATAAAAAAAAATACAATATTTGTAATTGAGGCGTCTTCATATCAACTTGATTATAGTCAGTATTTTAAGTCAAAATATTCTGTTATACTTAACCTAAATCCAGATCATCTAGAGAGACATGGAACCTTCAAAAATTATGTAAATGCAAAATTTAAAATAGTAAAATTGCAAACTAAAAATGACTACACTTTTATAGACAGCGAAAATAAAATTCTTAATGAATTAGTAAAAAAACGAAAAATAAAATCTAAAGTTATAAAAATAGATTACTTTAAATATAAAAAATATTTTAGACTAATAGACAATATTTATTTTAAAAATTCTAGTAATAGAAAAAATCTTAGTTTCATTTTCAATATTGCTAAGGTCTTAAAGATAAATTTTAAAACAGTTATAAGTACGGCTAATAAATTTAAAGGATTAGATTTTAGACAACAAATAATATATCAATCGAGAAAATTATTAATCATTAACGACTCAAAATCTACAAGTTTTTCTTCTTCAGAACCATTGCTGGAAAGTTATAAAAATATTTATTGGATTTTGGGAGGACTTGCAAAAAAAGGTGATAAATTTAAATTAAATAAAAAGTATTTCTCAAATATTAAAGCTTTTGTTTATGGTAAAGATAGAAATTTTTTGATTAATTCTTTACCAGGTAAAATTTTTTGTCAAAGCTCTCTAAGACTAAAAAAAATTTTAAAAAATTTAAAAAATAATATTAAAAATGACAATAGCAAAAAAGTAATCCTTTTTAGTCCTTCCGCAGCATCTTTTGATCAATTTAAAAACTTTGAGGAAAGAGGAAAATTTTTTAATAAAAATATTAAATATATAATTAAAGAAGTAAGAAAATGAGTAATTATTTAGATAGCTTTTATCATTGGTGGAAAAATATAGATAAATTTCTGTTATTTTTAATTTTAGGATTATTTTTATTAGGTCTTTTTTTTTCATTGGTTTCTACTTCTCTAATAGCTTCAGATAAATTAGATACAAAATCATATTATTTTTTTTTTAAACATTCTGTTTATATAACTCTGGCTATTTTCATTTTGATACTTTTCTCATTCTTGAATCAAAAAATCTTAACAAAATTTTCGTTTATTTTATTTTTGGTTACGTTTTTAAGTTTATTATTAGTTCCTTTTATAGGTATTGAAGTAAAAGGATCAAAAAGATGGTTAGATTTGTTTTTTTTACCAAGGTTTCAACCTGTTGAAATTATAAAGCCATTTTTTATAGTGACATTATCTTTAATGCTAACTATTCAGAGTAGAAGACTATATTTTAAATATTTTTTAAGCACTCTATTTCTTCTTCCAATTTTAATGTTGCTAGTTTATCAACCTGACATTGGGCAAACACTTTTAATAACAATGATCTGGCTAGCTCTAATTTTTGTATCTGGCATTAATATTTTTATATTTTTTGTATTTTTTCTATTGGCAGGTTCTATTGTGAGTTATCTAGTGATTTTTGTTCCTAAGTTCGAATATATAAAAATTAGACTTTTAGCGTTTTTAGACTCAAATTCTGGCAATAATTATCAAGCAGAAAAAGCGAGTGATGCAATTATAAATGGGGGTTTTTTTGGCAAAGGTATTGGCGAAGGTTCTCTTAACTCAAGAGTTCCTGAAGCTCATACAGATTATATAGTATCTGTTATATCGGAAGAGTTTGGAGCAATTATTGTTATTGGTATTCTATTTTTGTATCTAATTTTTTCTTATAAAGTTATCCAAAAAATAAATTTATTAAATGAAGATACTTACAAATTAATTTTGATTGGTTGCATCTCTTTAATATTATTACAAACTTTTATACATGTGGGTGTTAACATAAGAATACTTCCAACAACAGGCATGACACTTCCATTCCTAAGCTATGGTGGTTCATCAATTGTTAGTACAGCAATTGTCTCAGGTATAATTTTAAATTTAACAAAAAGAAAATTAAATTAACTTAATGAAAAAAATACTTATTACAACTGGTGGATCAGGTGGTCATGTGATTCCTTCGCTAAGTTTATATGACACTCTAAAAGATGATTTTGAAGTACATATTGTAACAGATGTTAGAGGATCTAAGTATATTAATAGTAGTTACAATTTTTCATTAATTGATGTACCAAACATACTATCAAATTTATTTTTAATTCCATACAATTTAATAAAATTTTTTTTTTCAATATTTAAATCTTACAGATATCTAAAAATAAATAATTTTAATATTTTAATTAGTACAGGTGGATATATGTCTATACCTTTGTCTTTGGCGTCATATTTAATGAAAATCAAAATTTTCGTTTTTGAACCCAACTCTATTTTAGGAAGAGCAAATAAATTAACTTTAAGTTTTGCAAAAAAAATTATTTGTTACGATATAAGTTTAAAAAAAATTCCTGAAAAACATCTAAAAAAAATATATTTAATCAAGCCATTGCTTAGGAAAGAAATCTATGAATATCAAAAAAATGTAAAAAAAACTCTTGAGTATCAAAAGAAAATTTTAATTATAGGAGGAAGCCAAGGTGCAAAATTTTTTGATGATTTTATTTCAAAGATGATAATAAAACTATCTAAAACTCAAAATATAAAAGTTTTACAGCAGGTAACTGATCAAAAATCGAGAGAAAATCTAAAAAATCTATATATAAAAAATCAAATAGATCACGAATTATTTGATTTTGATGATAAATTATTAATAAAAGCTGTAAATTATGATTTAGCTATTACTCGTTCTGGCGCGTCAGTAGTTTCAGAATTAAGTTATCTGAATATTCCATTTGTGGCAATTCCATTTCCGTATGCTAAAGATAATCATCAATACTATAATGCAGAATTTTATAAAAAAAAAAATTGTTGTTGGTTAATTATGCAAAAAGATATTAATGAAAATAATTTTATAAACTTGCTAAATAATATATTTGAAAATCAAAATGAATACTTTTCCAAAAAAAATAATTTAATTCAATTAACCAAAGAAGATACTTGGGAAAAAAATAAAGTTAAGCTAACTAAACTAATAAATGAAAATTGATTTAGGAAAAAACGAGCTTATTCACTTTGTCGGTATTGGCGGTATAGGTATGAGTGGTTTAGCATTAATTATGAATGGTTTAGGTTATAAAGTTCAAGGAAGCGATATTGCTTATAATAAAAATATTGAGAGATTAAATGATAAAAAAGTTAAAATATTTTTAAATCATAAAAGAGAAAATATAAAAAAAACTACTGTTCTGGTTATTTCATCTGCAATCAAAAAAAATAATCCTGAAATTCAGGAAGCAATAAAAAAAAATTTACCAATTTATACAAGAGGAGATATGTTGGGTCATATAGTTTCTTTCATGAGAAATGTCGTTGTCACTGGTTCACATGGAAAAACTACTACAACATCATTAGTATCAAATATATTTTCGACTAGTAAATTAGATCCAACTATTATTAATGGTGGTGTTTTAAATTCTTTTGGTAATTCTGCTAAATTAGGAAAGAGTAATTGGTGTGTGACAGAGTCTGATGAATCAGACGGTAGTTTTTTAAAAATACCTTTTGTTTATTCTATTGTAACAAACTTAGATTATGAGCATTTAGATTATTATAAAAATATATCAAATCTAAAAAAAAGTTTTTTAGAATTTATAGAAAAAATACCTTCTGTTGGTAAAGGTTTTATTTGTAATGACGATAGAAATCTAAAAGATGTTCTGAATAAATCAAAAAATAAAAATTTTTATACTTATGGTGAAGATAAAACATCAAATTTTCAAATAATTAATATTAAACAAAACTTTAAATTATCTAGCTTTGATATGAAAATAAATATTCCAAGTAAAAAAAAAATTATTAAAAACATTAAACTTCCAATGATTGGAATTCATAATATAAGAAATGCAGCAGCAGCAGCAGCATTGACCTTTACAATTGGTCTACCTGAAAAATATATAAAATTGGGTCTTTTTAGTTTCAAAGGTGTTCAAAGGAGATTTACTCATTTATTTGACTACTTTAAAGTAAGTTTTTATGATGATTATGCACATCATCCAACTGAAATAAGTTCAGTGTTAAGTGGAGTAAAGAGTGTGTACAAAAATAAAGAAATTGTATGTGTATTTCAACCTCACAGAATTTCACGAGTAAAAAATTTAAAATATGAGTTTTCTAAGTGCTTTAAAATGGCAGATACTGTTTTATTATGCCCAATTTATAGTGCTAGTGAAAAAATAAAACTAAATTTTACTTATAACTCTTTTGCAAAACTAATAATAAAAAACTCCAAAGTAAGATTAATACAACTTGATGATGAACTTCAGTTAAAAAGGTTTGTTAAGCAGAATGCATTTGGCGAAAAAATTTATATAGGAATGGGAGCAGGATCAATATCTAACTGGATGAAAAATTTAAAAAATATTTTCTAATGGAAATTGAAGATATAAAAAAATCTGCATTGTTTATAGATGGAAATATCTTTTTCGATCAAAGTATTAAAAATCTAAATTGGTTTAATATAGGTGGAAGAACAAGAATTTTATTTAAACCAAATTCTTTAAAAGGTTTAATAGAATATCTTAAATTATATGATTTACGTGGGAAAATATTTATTTTAGGAAATGGTTCTAATGTGTTATTTGATGATGAAACCTATCAAGGAACTATCATTAAGTTGGGAAAAAATTTTTCCAAGATTTCTTTGTTAGATAAAACTACAATTATTGCTGGAACTGCTGTTTCTCAAAAAAAGGTTTCAGAATTTGCGAGGGATAACAATATTTCTGGGTTAGAATTTATGTCATGTATACCAGGGTCTATTGGTGGTGGTATAAGAATGAATTCTGGCTGCTTTAAAAAAGAATTTAAAGATGTTCTTGTTTCAATCCAGTTAGTAGATTTTCAGGGAGTTGTAAAAAGTATACCAGCAAATAAAATCAATTTTAATTACAGGTCAATTGAGTTATCCAAAGACTTAATTTTTTTGAGTGCTACTTTTAAAGGAAGGGAAAGAGATAGTCTAGAAATAAATAAATATATGAATGAATTAATAAAAAAAAAGGAAATGGCTCAACCAACCAAAATAAAGACTAGTGGAAGTACTTTTAAAAATCCAATCAATCAAACTAATAAAAAAGTATGGGAATTGATCAGATCAAGCGTCTCTATCGAGAAAAGTTATGGGGATGCATTTATTTCTGAAAAACATGCAAACTTTTTTGTTAATAAAAAAAACGCAAAATCTAAAGATATGAAATCGTTAATTAATTTTGTAAAAGAAAAAGTCGAGAAAAATACAGGTGTAAAATTAGAATTAGAAATTGTTTTAGTTGAATAGTGAAAAAAATATTAACTTTAGCTGGAGGATATTCAAATGAAAGAGAGATTAGTTTAATAACAGCAAAAAGTGTTATTAAGGAATTAAAAAAAGATAGAAAATATAATATTTTATTAGTTGAACCTGATGGAAATTTTGTAAAAAAATTAAGAGAATTTAGACCAGATTTGGTTTTGAATCTTTTACATGGCAGATATGGAGAGGATGGCTATATTCAAATGATACTTGAATCTGAAAGAATAAAATATACTCATTCAGGTGTACTTTCTTCATCGCTTGCAATTGATAAAGAAATATCTAAAAAAATATTCATTAAAAATAAAATTCTGACACCCCCATATATAAAATTTAATTTTAAAAATAATATCAATTTTAAAAATATAATAAAAAAAGTAGATCTAAAATTGAAATTTCCTGTAGTTTTAAAGCCGATTAATGAAGGCTCAAGTGTAGGAGTATATATAACAAATAAAAAAAATTTTATTTCTAATTTATATAAATTAGAAAAATTTAAAGAAGTTTTAATTGAAAAATATATTCCAGGAAGAGAAATTCAGGCAGCAATTTTAGGTAATAAAAAACTTGGTATTATAGAGTTAAAACCAAAAAGAAAATTTTATGACTATAAAGCAAAGTATAGTGCAAGTGCTAAAACAGAACATATTATACCAGTTGATATAAGTAATGAAAATTTTAAGAAAGTTAACTCTATAGCCATGAAAGCACATAAACTATTAAAATGCAGAGGTGTATCTAGGTCTGATTTTAGATTTTATAACAACAAATTTTATTTGCTGGAACTAAATACTCAACCTGGCATGACCTCACTTTCTTTGGTGCCAGAAATTGCAAATCATCAAAAAATTAGTTTTAAAAGACTTATAGAGGAAATAATGAAAGATGCTTCAATCAATAAGTAAATATAG
>CACEQR010000010.1 GCA_902561765.1 uncultured Pelagibacteraceae bacterium
GGACCTATTGAGAGATTTAAATATATGATTAAATCAGATTCTTACTCAATGCTTTTAAATCACAAAAGTTATGAAATTCTTGAAGTTTATAAATCCAAAGGAATTTCTACTTTTGAAGTGACCATTTTGGACAAAGATAAAAAGTATTACAAATTTAAATGGCAAGTTGAAAAATACGAAGTTGATGGGTTTTTGAAAAATTGTTGGCTAACAACTGCAGTCTCCCAACCTATGCCCATGGGCTCATCTATTTAATGAAAAAACCAAGTTTTCCTATCCGAATTGCAATATTAATGGCTATACTTTGTATCCCACCAATTGGAGCAACGCAAATTGGATGGTATTATTTTGGACAAGAGATGGGAGTAAATTTTGGTATGATTGCGGGTGTCTTCAGTGTAATTACCGCAGCTTATCTGATGTATCAAATGGGATGGAGAGATGATGATGATGACGATTATGACTATTAGAATTATGTTTTGTTTGTAAGAAAAATTAGGTAAAAAACTCTTGATGAAATCAAAAGCAAAAGTTGTAGTAGTAGGTGGTGGCGTTGTTGGAGTGAGTGCACTTTATCATTTAGCAAAAAAAGGCTGGAATGATGTTGTGTTGGTTGAAAGAAAAGAATTAACCTCAGGCTCTACATGGCATGCCGCAGGACTTCTTCCATTGTTTAATATGAGTTACTCAGTGGGACAACTTCACAAGTATGCAGTCAATTTATATAAAAGTTTAGAGGAGGAAACTGGAAAAAATGTTGGATTCAGTGTTGTCTCAAATATTAGATTGGCAAGCAATAAAGATAGGATGGACGAATACCATCAGTATGCAGGAGTTGCTAAAACAATTGGAGTAGATGTAAAATTTCTAACTCCAGATCAAGTTAAAGAAATCTGGCCACTATGTCATACAGATGATTTAGTTGGAGCAATACAACATCCAGAAGACGGATATATTCAACCTGCAGATTTAACCCAAGCACTAGCTACTGGTGCACGAAATAGAGGTGCAGAGATTTATAGAAATACTACAGTTCTTGCAATGAAACAAAATAAGGAAGGTTGGATAGTTGAGACAGATAAAGGGTCAATAGAATGTGAACATGTTATTTCTTGTTCTGGAAATTTTGCAAGACAAACTGGTAAAATGGTAGGTTTAGATATTCCAGTTATACCTGTCGAACACCAATATATTGTAACAGAACCACACCCTGAAATTCAAAAAAGAAAAAAAGATGGCCTGCCTGAGATGGGAGTTTTAAGAGACAGTGATAGCAGGTGGTATATGAGAGAAGAGGCAGGTGGATTAATTTTAGGACCCTACGAAGACGGGGCTCCAGCATGTTATGTTGACGGTCCTTCTAAAGAATCTGAATACGAATTATTTCAAGAAGATCTTGATAGACTTGCACCACATATTGAAGGTGCAATACATAGAGTTCCTGCTTTTGGAGAAGTAGGAGTAAAAAAAGTTTATAATGGAGCAATATGTTATACACCTGATGGAAACCCTATTGTTGGACCAGCATGGGGTTTAAAAAACTTTTGGATAAACGAAGGTCACAGTTTTGGAATTACAGCTGCAGGCGGAGCAGGTTGGCAATTAGCAGAGTGGATAGTAGATGGTGAACCCACAATAGATATGTTAGGTGTAGAGCCAAGAAGATATGGTGATTATTGTTCAAAATCTTATTTAAAAGAGAAGAATGAGGAAGCATATAGCCATGTATTTATTACACATTTTCCAGATGAAGAAAGACCTGCCGCGAGACCATTAAGAACAGCTCCATGTTATGACAGGATGAAAAATCTTGGGGCAGTTTTCGGTCAAAAGTTTGGATGGGAGCGACCGAATTTTTTTGCAACTGATGGGATGGAACAAAAAGATGATTGGTCTTTTAGAAGATCCAATTGGTTCAAAGCTATAGAGAAAGAATGTAAGAACGTTAAGGAAAATGTTGGTTTATTAGATATGACAGCATTTGCAAAATGTAGAATAAAAGGCCCTGGAGCAGAGGAATTTCTAGATAAATTGGTAGCAAATAAATTGCCAAAAAAAATAGGTAGAATAAATTTATGTCATGCACTGAATACTAAGGGCGGTGTCCATTCAGAATTTACAATAATGCGTGAGTCAGAAAATAGTTTTTATTTGGTATCTGCAGGAGCATTTCAAAGACTAGATCATGATTGGATATTGGGATGGATGCCGAAAGATGGTTCTGTTCAATTTGAAAATTTTAAATGGTTGAGCGCAAAACAAGTAGATGTGGGCTTTGCTCCAGTAAATGCAATGAGAGTAAATTTTGTAGGAGAGTTAGGTTGGGAACTACATCATCCTATTGAATATCAAAACCATATTTTTGATAAGTTAATGGATGCAGGACAAGATTTAGGTTTAAAACCATACGGTATAAGAGCGATGAATAGTTTAAGAGTTGAAAAATCTTATAAATTGGTTGGAACTGAATTATCTATTGAATATTCACCATATGAAAGCGGTCTAGATAGATTTGTGCATCCAAATAAAGGAAGTTTTATTGGTTTAGAGGCTCTAAATAAATGGAGAGAAAAGGGGTTTAATAATAAACTTGTTACTTTAGAAGTTCACGAAACTAGCGATGCTGATGTGCTTGGAAATAACCCTATTTATGAAAATGGTAGTGTTGTTGGTAGAGCTACAGGGGGTGACTTTGGTTTTAGACTAGGAAAATCTATCGCACTTGGAATGGTTAAGCCAGAGCTAGCTAATATTGGACAAAAACTAAAGATTGATATACTGGGTAAGATGCATGAGGCAACTATTTTAGAAGAAAGTCCTTATGATGCAGAAAATAAATTATTAAGAGCATAATGAAAATTTTAGTCGCTGTAAAAAGAGTTATTGATTATAACGTTCAGATAAGAGTTAAAGAGGATGGCAGTGGAGTTGTTACTGATAATGTAAAAATGTCAACTAACCCGCCAGACGATAATGCAATTGAGGAAGCTGTAAAAATTAAGGAAGCAGGAAAAGCTTCAGAAATAGTAGCAGTAACAGTTGGAGAAGAAAAAGCTCAAGAGACTGTTAGAAAAGCCCTAGCAGTTGGTGCAGATAGAGGAATTCATGTAAAAGTTGATAGTGCGCTAGAACCTCTTGCGGTTTCTAAAATTCTTAAAAAGATAGTTGAAAAAGAAAATCCTGATTTAGTTTTTATGGGTAAACAAGCAATTGATGATGACTGTAACCAAACTGGTCAAATGTTAGCAGCACATTTAAATTGGCCACAAGCAACTTTTGCTTCAAAAATTGAAGTAAAAGAAAAATCATTAGAAGTAACTAGAGAAGTAGATGAGGGCTTAGAAACTATAGAGGTTAATACACCTGCAATTGTAACATGTGACTTAAGATTAAATGAGCCAAGATATGCATCACTACCAAATATTATGAAAGCCAAGAAAAAACCAATTGAACAAATTAGTGCGTCAGATCTTGGGGTTGATACTAGTTCTAGAATCGAACATATTAAAATTGAAGAACCTCCAAAAAGAAAAGCTGGAATTAAAGTAGCTAGTGTTGAGGAGTTGGTGCAAAAATTAAAAAATGAGGCTAAAGTAATTTAATGTCAGTTTTATTAATAGCAGAGCATAATAACAAAGAATTAAAATCATTTACACTAAATGCAATAACAGCCGCATCTCAAATAGACCAAGACTTACATGTATTACTGATGGGTCACAATGCAGATAATGTTGCAAAATCATTATCTGAAGTACCGCTGGTAAAAAAGGTTCTTCATATGGATAATGAAATTTATGAAAACTATATTGCAGAAAATTATACCTCAGGAATATTAAAACATGCCGAAAAATATTCTCATATAGTTTGTTCAGCAAATACCTTTGGAAAAAATCTCATGCCTAGAATTGCAGCATTGTTAGATATCTCTCAAGTGAGCGATATAATAAAAGTAATTGCTCCAGATACATTTTTAAGACCAATTTATGCTGGTAATGCATTTGCTACAGTGAAAAGTAATGACAACAAAAAATGTATAACAATACGACCAACCTCATTTGAAGCTGCTGAAACTACAGGTGGGACAGCAGAGATTGAGAAAGTGGATGCAGCAGAAAAAAATGAAAATACAAAATTTGTAAGCCGAGAAGAAATTAAATCAGATAGACCTGAATTAGGAACTGCTAGAATTGTTATTTCTGGGGGAAGAGGATTACAAAGTGGTGAAAATTTTAAATTAATTACAGATGTTGCGGACAAACTAAATGCCGCAATAGGCGCTTCAAGAGCTGCAGTTGATGCAGGTTATATTACAAACGAACATCAAGTTGGACAAACAGGAAAAGTTGTTGTTCCTGATTTATATATAGCTGTTGGAATATCTGGGGCTATCCAGCATTTAGCTGGCATGAAAGAGAGTAAAGTTATTGTGGCTATTAACAAAGATGGTGAGGCACCAATTTTTAGTGTCGCAGATTATGGTTTAGAAGCAGATTTATTCGAAGCGCTTCCTCAATTCTTAGAGGAATTGAACAAATTAAACACTATACAAAAATAACAAATACTGTAAAAAATTAGCATGTCCAGAGAAGTGATGGAATACGATGTAGTAATCGTAGGTGGCGGACCATCAGGACTTTCAACTGCAATAAAACTTAAGCAGTTGAATCCAGATATAAATGTCTGCCTTTTAGAAAAAGCATCTGAAATTGGTGCACATATTTTATCAGGGAACGTGTTTGAAACACGAGCTTTAGACGAACTATTGCCCAATTGGAAAGATCTAAATGCACCAATTAAAACAAAAGTTACTAAAGAAAAATTTTTATTTTTAGGAAAGACAAAAAAAATTAGTTGGCCAACTTGGTTATTACCCAAAGTTCAACAAAATCATAATAACTATATAATTAGTCTTGCTAATTTATGTAGATGGTTAGCAGAGCAAGCTGAAAATTTAGGTGTTGAAATATTTCCAGGGTTTCCTGCAAGTGAGGTTTTATACAATGAAGATGGTTCTGTGAAAGGTATTGCAACTCAAGATATGGGTTTAGATAAAGATGGAAATAAAAAAGATAGCTATGAACCTGGAATGGAGCTCCATGGAAAGGTAACAGTTTTCGCGGAAGGCTGTAGGGGTCATTTAGGAAAAGAATTAATCAAAAAATTTGAATTAGATAAAGGAAAAGATCCACAACAATATGGAATTGGTTTCAAAGAAATTTGGGAATTAAAAGAGGAAAAACATGAAGAAGGTTTAGTAATGCATACAGCAGGCTGGCCTCTAGATAATAATACTTATGGAGGAAGCTTTGTTTATCATGCTGAAAATAAACAGATTTTTTTAGGTTATGTCATAGGGCTTGATTATAAAAATCCATATCTATCACCTTTTGATGAATTTCAAAGATTTAAAACTCATCCTGCAATCAAATCAATGTTGGAAGGTGGTAAAAGAATATCATACGGAGCAAGAGCACTTATAGAGGGAGGTTTTCAAAGTCTACCTAGGATGTTTATGCCAGGTGCGTTATTAGTTGGTTGTGATGCTGGCACATTAAATATGCCAAAAATTAAAGGATCACATACTGCTATGAAAAGTGGAATGATTGCAGCGGAAACTATTATTGATCACATAAAATCAAGCAAAGAATTATCTAATTATGAGGAAAAATTTAAAAAAAGTTGGGTTTATAAAGAGTTATATGAGGCTAGAAATGTTAAACCTAGCTTTAGTTGGGGTTTAATTCTTGGAATAATATTTACAGGGATTGATCAAATTTTGTTTAAAGGAAGATTGCCATTTACACTTAAACATAAACATGCTGATCACGAAACTTTAAAACCAGCAAGTGAAATGCCAAAAATAGATTATCCAAAACCCGATAATGTTATTACATTTGATAAAACTAGTTCAGTTTATCTAACGGGAACTAATCATGCTGAAAATCAACCAGTACATCTTCAACTTAAAGACAAAGATTTACCAATAAAATATACTCTAGGTAAATACGATGAGCCTGCACAAAGATACTGTCCAGTTGGAGTTTATGAAATTCAAAAAGAAAATGATGTTGAGAAATTTGTGATTAATTCTCAAAATTGTATTCATTGTAAAACTTGCGATATAAAAGAGCCATCACAAAATATTACCTGGGTCACGCCAGAAGGTGGGGGTGGACCTAAGTATGGAAATATGTAATTAAGAAAGATCTATTGCAAATTTTTTTAAAGTTTCAATTGGTACCAACTTTAAAGTATTAACGTGGGTTTTTTTCAAATATATAGAACATCCAATTCCCGCCTCTAAAGCTCTTGCAACCCAACTGGCACATACACACCAGTTATCTCCATCTACCAATCCAGGAAAACCAAATTCAGGGTGAGGTGTTATTAAATCGTTACCAGCCTCTTTGCACCATTCCAAAAATTCATCATTAACTTTTACGCAAACTGTGTGTAAACCTCGATCGTTTTCATCTGTGTTACAACAACCGTCTCTGAACCAACCGGTTAATGGATTTTTAGAACATTCTTCAAGATCTTCTCCAAGAACATTTTTTTGAGCCTCACTCATTAAATTTTAGTGGGATTAGGTTGTCCCTTATAAACAACTTCTGGATCAAATTTTTTCTTTTCTTCTTCAAATTTCATTTCTACTTTACGTCCATTTTCAATTTTTCCTGTAGGTACTGATCGATAAAAACATGATCTGTAACCAACATGGCAACTTGCACCATCACCAATATCTACAGTTATCCAAACTGCATCTTGATCATCGTCAATTCTTATTTCTTTTACTTTTTGAGTAAAGCCGCTAGTTTTTCCTTTATGCCAAATTTCTTTTCTAGACCTGCTCCAGTAGTGAGCTTCTTTTGTTTCTATTGTTAATTTTAAAGCTTCAACATTCATATAACCGTGCATTAGAATCTCTTTAGTTTCTGCACATGTTGTAATTACAGGGATTAAGCCATCATTATCGAATTTTGGAGATAAAAGGTTACCTTCCTCTATATCAGCGACATTTTCTCTTTTTTTAAACATATATAAATCGCATTATCTAACATATTAAAGAAAATATTAAATATTTTAAATTTAAGAATTTACTGTATAAAAAGGCGTTATGAAATTAGTAAAAGACACAGACAATAAAAATTTAGAGACTAAACAAGTTTCAGATAAAGAGGCTGAAGAGGCTTTGATTAAGATATTAACTTGGATTGGTGAGGATCCAAATAGAGAAGGTTTGTTAGAAACACCAAAGAGAGTAATAAAAGCTTATAAGGAATTTTTTAGTGGATACAAAGAGGATGCTAATAAAGTTTTAGAAAAAACTTTTGGTGACGTTGAAGGATACAATGACATGGTAATTCAAAAGAATATTTCTGTACAAAGTCATTGCGAACATCATATGGTTCCAATATTAGGTATGGCACACGTCGCATACATACCAAAAGAAAGAGTTGTCGGACTAAGTAAGCTAGCAAGAGTTGTCGATGTATTTGCAAAAAGGTTGCAAACACAGGAAAGATTAACACTACAAATTGCTAAATCAATTATGACTGCTCTTGATGCTAAAGGTGTTGCAGTAACAATTGATGCAGCTCATCAATGTATGACTACCAGGGGGATTAAAAAAGAAAGAGCATCTACAGTTACTAATTACTTTTTAGGTCAATTTAAGGACGATCTTTCTATTCAGAATAGATACTTACGATTTATTAAAGAATAGAGTATAATTACACATGTCTGATACTTTCAAAGCCTTGGTTATTAACCAAGAGGGAGAAAAGTTCACTAGAGCAGTTAGTGATTTAAATTTGGATTTTCTAAAAGACGGTGATGTCTTGGTAAAGGTAGATTACTCTGATTTAAATTATAAAGATGCTTTAATTTTAAAAAATGGTGCAAAGTTAGTTAAAGAGTTTCCAAGAATTCCTGGGATTGACTTTTCTGGATCAGTTAGCGAGAGTAAATCAAATGAATTTAAAGTTGGAGATGAAGTAATTCTTACTGGTTGTAGAGTTGGTGAATTATTTCATGGTGGATTTTCACAATACGCAAGAGTGAAAGCAGAACATCTGATAAAAAGACCATCAAATCTAAAAAGCAAACATGCAATGATGATGGGTACTGCTGGCTTAACAGCAATGCTATGTGCCTTTGCAGTAAAAGCTAAAGAAGAGTTATTTTTACAAAGCAAAGTTAACGATGTACTTGTAACTGGATCTACAGGGGGTGTTGGAATGGTTGCAGTAATGGTATTATCTAAAATGGGTTGTAATGTAACTGCATTGACAGGTAAACCAGATAAAGCAGAATATTTGAGGGAATTAGGTGCGAAAAACGTTATAGATCGTAAAGAATTTGAGGGTGAAGCTGGTTTGATTGGAAAAGGTACATGGGATGGCGTAGTTGATACTGTTGGTGGTAATATTTTAGCAAATGCAATCTCTCAAACAAGACTAAAAGGAATTGTAGCAATTTGTGGAAATGCAAGTAGCAATAAATTAAATACTTCTGTTGTGCCTTTTTTTCTAAGAGCAGTTAAACTATGGGGTATAGACTCAGTAAATATTAGCAACAAAAGAAAAGAATTTATTTGGAGCGAAGTTCCTAAATATGTAGATTTCGATATATTAGAAAAATCAATCAAAACTGTAGGTTTGGAGGAACTCTTAAATGTTTTTCCTGAGATGCTCGAAGGAAAATTAAAAAATAGAATACTTATAGATGTTAATAAATAATGGATTGGGATAAATTAAAAATTTTTCATGCGGTAGCTGAAGCTGGAAGTTTTACAAGTGCTACTGTTATACTAAATCTTAGTCAATCTGCAATTAGTAGGCAGATACAATCTCTAGAAGATGATTTAAAAGTAAAATTATTTGAGAGACACGCGAGAGGCTTAACACTCACAGATAATGGTGAATATGTTTATAAAACTGCTCATGAAGTTATTGGTAAACTAAAGGAAGTTGAGGCAACATTAGGTGATCAAAAACATAAACCAACTGGAAAATTGACGATTACAACTGTAAGAAGTTTCGGTACTCATTGGCTTACCCCAAGAATTCAAGAGTTTATGCAGCTAAACCCTGAAATTGAAGTTGAATTAATTTTTGATGATAAAGAATTAGATTTAAGTACTAGACAAGCAGATATTGGTATTTTTATGCGAAGACCTAAACAACTTAATTATATTCAAAGAAAACTTATGGACATTAATTATCATATTTATGGATCTACAAAATATTTAGAGAAATATGGTATCCCAAAAACAATCGCAGATTTAAACAAACATAAATTTATATCTTTTGGTAGAGGAGCACCCTCGCCAGTATTTAACCCTGATTGGGCATTAAAACTTGGAACAAAAGATAACAAAAAAAGAAAAACTGTTATGAAAGTAAATAGCGTTATGGGTTTACTTTTGGCAGTTGAAAGTGGCGTTGGATTAGCTGCCTTGCCAGATTACTTAGTTTCCTTATCTAGGAATGTAATAAAAGTTCTTCCAAGCACCGAAGGTCCAATAACGGAGGCTCATTTTGTATTTCCTGAGTCTCTCAAAAATGTAGCAAGAGTGACAACTTTCAGAAACTTTCTTTATAGTAAAATTTCTGAGTTTAAGTCCTAATATCCATTAAAATTGATAATATGTGCGACATTATTGTGATTGATAATCATTCGCATTGAGAATAGTTCTCAAAATCATTATAATAAATAAAAACAATTAAAATAGAGAGAGAGAGAGACTAATGAAAAAAATATCTATTTCTGCATTAATTTTATCATTATTTATTTCAACTTTTGCGATAGCAAATGAGGTAAATATTTTTAATGCTAGACACTATAAAGCGGATGGAGAACTTTATAGCAAATTTACAGCTGCAACTGGAATTAAAGTAAATTTAATTAATGGTAAAGCTGGAGCTTTAGAAAAAAGAATGATCGAGGAAGGGGAAGATTCTTCTGCTGATCTTTACATTACAGCAGATGCTGGAAGATGTGGTGCATTTAAAGCAAAAGGGATGACACAAGGTGGATTAATATCTCCAACTATCAAAAATTCTGTACCAAAAAACTTTAGAACATCTCATTGGGTTGGTGTAGCTAAAAGAGCAAGAATAGTTTACTACGCACCAGAGAGAGTTAGTGGTGCTGAGTTATCAGGATTAACTTATGAAAGTCTAGCTGATCCAAAATGGAAAGGTAGAATTGCAATAAGAGCATCTAGCAATATTTACAATAAGTCACTTGTAGCTTCATTGGTAAAAAATAATGGAAAAAAAGCAACTGCAGAGTGGGCTAAAGGTGTTGTTGCAAACATGGCAAGAGATCCAAAAGGAAATGATAGAGCTCAGATTATGGCAGTAGCAGCTGGAGAAGCTGATATTGCTGTTGCTAATACATATTACTTAGCACTTATGCTTTCAGGAAATAAAGGTGCAGAACAACAAGCTGCTGCAAAAAAGGTTAAAGCATATTTTCCTAATCAAAATGATAGAGGAACACATATGAATATTAGTTGTGCTGCCCTAGTAAAAGGAGCTCCAAATAAAGCAAATGCAATTGCACTTGTTGATTATTTGTTGTCACCAGAAGCTCAAGAACATTTTACTAATAATACTTTTGAATTTCCAATGATTGCTGGTGTTTCACCAAATCCATTAGTAGTAAACAATTTAGGTTTAGATTTTAAACAAGATCTAAAAACAAAAGTTTCTAGTTATGGAGCTAAACAAGCAGATGCGTTAGAAGTAATGACTGCTGCAGGTTGGAAATAGCATTGAGGGGTAAAAAAAAATTTATGTCTGATGTTAATTATAATAAATCAGCCCTACCATGTAACCCATGTGCTGAGGAGTGTAAAAAAATTAACAAAAGAATAAATAAAAGAAAATTTTCAGAGATAAATACTAAAGATTTTCCGCACATTCTAAAAGTATTCAATATCTGATTTTTCTTGATAAAAGTGCCTATGTATCCTTCGTAGGCACTTTTAAATTGTAATATTGAGATTATATTAAGATTAAAAAAAAATTACTTAAATGAATTCAAACAGACTAAATATATGGTTTCTAAGCTCTTTATTAGTTTCATTGCTTGTTGTTATACCAATTATAACTGTTTCAATAAGTTTTTTTGAGGAAACTTCTCGATATTTTGAAATTCTAAAATCTACGTTTTTATTTGAGTATATTTTTAATTCTGTATTGCTTTTAATTGGTGTTTTAATTTTAACTTTTATCTTGGGAGTAGGGGCATCATATTTAGTATCGTTTTATAATTTTCCTGGAGTTAACTTTTTTAAATGGGCTTTAATTTTATCTTTTGCAATTCCACCTTATATATATGCATACTCATTGTTTGCTTTTTTTGATAATTACGGAACAGCATTTACTATCTTAAAGACCTTATTTGGGGAAGGCGAATTTAATCAACATATACCTAAATTTGATGGCATGATCGGATTAATTTTATCGATTTCTTTTTCCCTTTATGCGTATGTTTATATTTTAGCAAGATCGTCGTTTCTTTATCAATCACAAAATTTTCTTGAACTTGGAAAAAATTTAGGTTTTTCAAAATTTAAGTCTTTTTATTCTATAATTTTACCCGCAGCACGACCTGCAATTGTTGCTGGTCTATCTTTGGTTGCAATGGAAACATTAGCAGAATTTGGAGCTGTTGACTTTTTTTCAGTTAATACTCTTACAACAGGAATTTATAATGCATGGATAACATTTGATGATTTAGCTTTTGCAAATAGAATATCTTTTTTTCTACTATTATTTATATTTATTTTATTTTTAACTGAAAAACTATCTAGAAAAAAAGCAAAATATCATTTGGACTCTAGAGGTGGATTTAAACAAAAAGAAAAAATAAAACTTTCAGGTATAAATTCTTTTTTTGCTTTCTTGTTTTGTTTTCTATTATTTTTTTTTAGTTTTTTGTTCCCATTAAGTCAAATGGTTTATTGGACTATTAAATTTCCAGAAAACTTTTTTGATGTAAATGTAATTAATCTTTTATTAAACACTTTATATTTAGTAACACTATCCAGTATTGTTTTAATATTTTTCGCATTACTCTCAAATTATGGTAATCGTGTTTCAAAAAATAAAACTCTTAATTTTTTATCAACACTATCAATATCAGGATATGCAATACCAGGCGTAATATTAGCGGTAGCCTTTATAACTTTTATTGCATGGTTTGATAATACTATAATTAAATCCCTTGGTTTTTTATCCATAAAAAAAATATTTATTGGGTCAATTTTAGGTTTAATAATTGTTTATTTCATTCGTTTTTATTCATTAGCATTTAATGGAATTAAATCTGGTTATGAAAAAATAAATCTTTCAGTTGATGAAAGTGCTTATCTACTTGGATATTCAAAAAAAAAGACTTTTCTCAATATCCACATTCCATACTTAAGAAATTCACTTTTATTTGTAATTATACTAATTTCGCTGGAAATAATTAGAGAATTGCCAATTACTTTAGTTTTAAGACCTTTTAATTTTGAAACATTTGCAACAACAGCATATATTTCTGCATCAGAGGATATGCTTGAGGCTGCAGCAGTACCCTCATTATTTTTAATTTTAATTGCAGCTTTTTTTATTACAATATCTTCTAAATATATTTTAAAAGATAATAATGAGTAAAAATTTTTTAGAAATTAAAAATGTTGATTTTATAGTTAGTGGTCAAACTAAAGTAAAAAATGTTTCTTTTTCCATTCAAAATGAGGGAGATATAATTTGTCTATTAGGTCCATCGGGAATAGGAAAAACTACAATTTTAAGAACTATTGCGGGCTTGGAGAAGATTGCTAATGGATCAATAACAATTAATAACAAGTTAATGTCCTCAAAAAACAAACATGTTGAGCCAGAGGATCGAAACATATCACTTGCTTTTCAAGAAAATAGTCTATTTCCACATTACAATGTAGAAAAAAATATTTTAATTGGTACCGAAAAAAAAAGCAAAAAGAAAAAGAAAATAAATCCAAAAGAAATAATTAGTTTTTTAAACTTAAAAAAAATATTAAACAAATATCCACATGAAATTAGCGCTGGAGAAGCTCAAAGAGCATCGCTAGCAAGATCGTTAGTTTCTAATCCTGATTTACTTCTCCTTGATGAGCCACTTTCGAATGTAGATCAAAGTTTTAAAGAAGAAATTCAAGTTGAGTTAAAACAATTATTAAGTAAATCTAAAATAACTACAATTATTGTAACTCATGATTCATATGAAGCTTTTTATTTAGGAAGCAAGTGTGGAATTATTTTAAATAAGCAGCTTAAACAATTTGATGATCCATATAATGTTTATCATTTTCCAAATTCTATTGAGGTTGTAAATTTTCTAAATAGAGGAATTTTAATTCCTGCAAAAGTAACAAGTGAGAATAGTTTAGAAAATAAAGATCTAGGAACAATTCAAGGTAATTTTGTAAAACATTATCCTAACGGTTCAGATGTAAAACTCTTACTGCAACCCGAAGATTTAGAACATGATGACAAAAGCAATTTAAAATTAGAAGTTGTTGATCGTAAATTCAGAGGGACAAATTTTATATATACCCTTAAAACTGAAAGTAATTTACAAATTCCCGTTTTTGTACACTCTCATCATATTCATCAACATGAAATAGATGAAAAGTTTGGGATTAAAAGACCAATCCACATTGACCACATTGTCTGTTTTTAAGTATTATTATACATTAACAATAAACCCATGGATAAAGAATTACCAAAAAGTACAAAAGTTGTAGTTATTGGAGGTGGTGTTGCAGGCACATCATGCGCATACCATCTTGCTAAATTTGGTTGGAAGGATGTCGTTTTATTAGAAAGAGATCAATTGACATCAGGAACAACTTGGCATGCTGCTGGTCTTATGGGCCAATTAGGAGCTTCATCAACTATAACAAAACTTAGAAAATATACTTTAGATCTTTACCAAGATTTAGAAAAAAAAACTGGTTTATCAATTGGATTAAAACAAAATGGAGCAATTACAGTTGCAACAACAAATGATAGAATGCAAGAGTTGCTAAGACAAGCAACTACAGCTCAATTATCAGATGTTGAAGTACAAGTTTTAGATAAAAAACAAACAAAAGATTTATACCCAGTAGTAAACAACGAGGACATTATTGGAAGTGTTTTTATGCCTAAAGATGGGCAGGCTGACCCAGTAGGTGTCACCAACGTTTTAGCAAAAGCGGCTAGGATGGAAGGTGCAAAAATTTTCGAAAAAACACCTGTTACAAAAATTTTGGTCAAAAATAAATCTATAGTTGGAGTAGAGACTTCACAAGGAAAAATAGATTGTGAGTATGTTGTTCTAGCTACCGGTATGTGGTCTAGGCAAATTGGTGAAAAAATGAATGTGAGTATTCCATTATATCCTAATGAACATTTTTATGTGATCACGGAGCCGATGAAGGATCTACCTACCAATTTACCAGTTTTGAGAGATTATAATAATTGTCTTTATTTAAAAGAAGATGCTGGCAAAATGTTAGTTGGAATTTTTGAACCAAACGCCAAACCAGCATTTAAAGATACTGGTATTGTTCCAGAAAATTTTTCTTTTGGAGAATTGCCAGATGACTTTGATCATTTTGAACCTTATCTAAAAAAATCTTTTCATAGATTGCCAATGTTAGAAAATGCTGGAATAAGAAAATTTTTCTCAGGCCCAGAATCTTTTACACCTGATACACAATATTTATTGGGAGAGACACCAGAGATAAAAAATCTTTTTACCTGTTGTGGTTTTAATAGTATAGGTATAGCAAGTTCTGGTGGCGCAGGTCGAGTTACTGCTGAATGGATGATCAATGGACATATTAATGAGGATATATTCTCGGTAGACATAAAAAGATTTCAACAATTCCATTCTTCAAAAAAATTTATTATGGAAAGAGTGACAGAGACACTTGGTGATTTATATGGAATGCATTGGCCATATAAACAACATAAAACTTCAAGGAACCAAATCACTTTACCATACCATGAGGAACTAAAAAAATTTGGTGCTTGTTTTGGATCTTCAGGCGGTTTTGAGAGACCCATGTGGTATTCTTTAAATGGTGCGAACGCCGAATATGAATACAGTTTTGGTTATCAAAATTGGTATCCATCTGCTGAACATGAGACCAAAAATACTAGAAAAAATGTCGGTTTATTCGAATTAACACCTTTTTCTAAATTTGATGTTGCTGGAGAAAATGTCCATGATGAATTACAAAAATTGTGCACAGCGAATATAAAAGATGTTGAGGGTAGATCAACTTACACTCAGATGCTAAATGAAGATGGTGGTATAGAGACAGATGTAACTATAACTTGCCTGACTAAAAATTATTTTAGAATTATAGGTCCAGCTGCAACAAGAGAACACGATAAATTTCATATAAAAAAATACCTCTCAGAAAAAATAAACTTTAAAGATGTAACAGAGGATTTTGCATGCTTAGGATTGTATGGGCCAAATACTAGAAAACTATTATCAAATATAAGTGATGATGATTTTTCAAATGAAGGAATAAAATTTAGTCATGGTAAAAAGGTGAATATAGATGGAATTGATGTTTGGGCTCAAAGATTGTCATATGTGGGTGAAATTGGATTTGAGTTATACGTAAAAATAGAAGATAGCAAAAAACTTTTCTTAACTATAGTCAATGAGGGTACAACTCATAATTTATCTCTATGCGGGGCGCACGCAATGGATATAATGAGAATGGAAAGTGGGTTTTTACATTGGGGTCATGATATATCTCCTGAAGAGAATCAATATCAAGCAGGACTTCAATTTGCTATCAGTTATAAAAAAAATATTAATTTTATTGGAAAAGAAGCTTTATTAAAAATTAAAGATCAAAAACCAACAAAATTGTTGGCAATGATGGTTCTTAAAGATAATAAACCAGGACAACCTCTGCTACTTCATGAAGAACCGATTTATTTAGATGATAAAATAATTGGTAGAACAACTTCAGGAAATTATTCATTTAACTTTAAAAAGAATATTTCTTTTGGTTATGTAAATTCTGGAAATACAATTGAAAATTTAATTGATAAAAATTTGTCTATTGAAATAGAAAAGAAAAAATATCCTGTTTCATTAATTCAAAAGCCACTTAATCAAAAAAATATTAAAAATGCCTAATGTTTAAAATTATTCCCAAAAAAAATAAGGCAGCAGAGATTATTTGTAATCTCAATAAAATTAATAAAAATGAATTGAAACAAATAAAATCTTCACTTGATAAATATGGTATGATTTATTTTACTAAACAAAAGCTTAATTCTAAAACTTATATTAATTTTGCAAAAAAATTTGGTAAACCTGCTAACTATCCTAGATTAAAAGGATTAAATAAAAAATATCCACAAATAACTGTTGTACAAAGAAAATCTACAGACAAAGGCCCAAGTTTTGGTGAGCAATTTCATACTGACTCTTCATATACAAAAAAACCTCCACGATACACGATGCTTCTATCAAAACTTGTACCTAAAAAGGGTTTTGCAAATACTGAGTTTTCTTCACAGTATTTAGCATATGAGAAACTATCTAAAAATCTCAAAATTAGACTTAATAAATTAAAAGGGATTTACTCATCACATGGACCTATATCAATTACTACAGTTGAAAGAGAAAAAGAAAAAGGAAAAATTTTAAAAGAATTAATTGCTAGTCATAAGATTATTAGAACTATTAAAAATAAAAAAACTATATACTGTAGCCCTGGACACTTTATAAAATTTAATACAAATATGACTAAACAAAAAAAAAAATTAAAGAATTTTTTATTTAACCATCAGACAAAAAAAAATTTTCAATATTCTTTAGAATGGGAAAAAGACCAGCTTGCTATTTGGGATAATAGAGCAATGCTTCATCAAGCTACTCCTTTTAAAGGAAATAGAATTCTTCACAGAATAACAATATTATAGTCAAATGTATTCTATCTTTATTGGGTTAACACCTTTTATTTTTATAACTTTGCTTGGATTTATCTTTGGAAGAATTAAAATATTTGATTTGAGTCATGCAAAAGTTTTAAACTTATTTTTATTTTATGTTGCGGTGCCTGCGCTAATCATAAAATTTGTTGCACAGAGTGAAATTGGTCAAGTAGATATAAAGCAAATAATTTCATATTTCTTAATGCAGGCTAGTCTAGGTTTAATTACTTTTTTTGTGACGAGCAAACTTTTCAAAAGACCAATACCAGAGTCAATTATTTGGTCGTTAATGGTTTCATTGTCTAATCACGTAACTTTACTATTGCCTATTACCAAAATCTATTTTGGAACAGATGTTATTGCACAAGTTACCAGTATAATATTAATGGACGGAGTAATCTTATTATCTGTAATTACTTTTTTTTTAGAATTAACAACAAAAAAGAATATTAAATTACTATTATTTTTAAGAAATGTGACTTTTAATCCAATGATATTTTCAATTTTAATTGGACTTTTGCTTTTTTTATTTAACTATAAAATTGATGATACGCCAATAGATTACGTGCTATCTGTTTTAGCAGCCTGTGTTTCTCCAGTTGGTTTGTTTGCAATCGGTATTACTCTTTCTTTTTATACACACAAAGTAATTAACAAATTAACTTCAACTATCTCTATTTTAAAATTAGTTATATCTCCGATAATATTATTAATTATAGCTTTTATATTCTTTGATGCTGGACTACCTGAAAAAATACCAGGCGCATTTTTTGTAAGTGTAGCACCTTGTGGACATACTGCAGTAGTATTATGTTCAGCTTACAATGTTAGTCCTGAGAATATTATAAAAGCTCTATTTATTTCTACTTTTGCCTCAATAGGCACGATTTTTTTTGCAATTCAATATTTACAGGTTGCTTAGAATTTTATTAGCACACTCTATCGTATTGCTATCACCATCTAAATCTTTTGTTCTATTATTTTTCTCTAATAAAGTTTTTTCTATTGAATTTACTATTCTTGATGCAGCTTCTTTCTCTCCCAAATAATCTAACATCATGGCGCCAGACCAAATTTGTCCTATAGGATTGGCAATACCTTTTCCGGCTATATCTGGAGCAGAACCATGTACTGGTTCAAATAGAGATGGATATTTGTTTGTTGGATTAATATTTCCAGAAGGTGCAATACCTATCGTTCCAGTACAAGCTGGACCTAAATCTGATAAAATATCTCCAAATAAATTTGAAGCCACAACAACATCAAACCATTCAGGAGTAAGAACAAATCTAGCAGTTAATATATCAATATGAAATTGGTCAGTTTCAATTTCAGGATAGTTTTTCTTATTTTCATAAAATCTTTCATCCCAATAGGGCATGGTTATCGATATACCATTTGATTTCGTGGCATTAGTTAATTTTTTTCTTTTGCGAGTTTTTGCAAGTTCAAACGCAAAATTTTGCACTCTGTCTATCCCATGTTTTGACATGATGGTTTCTTGAATTACAATTTCTCTTTCTGTATTTTGATACATTTTTCCACCAACTGATGAATACTCTCCCTCTGTATTTTCTCTAACTATCATCATATCAATATCGCCAGGTTTTTTATTAGCTAATGGGGCATTCACACCTTTAAATAATTTTACTGGTCTTAGATTTATATATTGATCAAATTCTCTTCTAAACTGAAGTAGTGATCCCCATAAAGTAATATGATCAGGGTATCTATCTGGCATTCCAACAGCTCCAAAAAATATAGCATCATGATTGCCAATCTTTTTCTTCCAATCATCTGGTAACATTTTTCCATGTTTTTCATAGTAGTCACATGATGAAAAATCAAATTCGTCAATTTGTAATTTAAATTGATGTTGACTAGCTACTTCTTTTAGAATTTTTTGAGCTTCAGGAACTACTTCTTTACCAATTCCATCTCCTGCAATGGAAGCAATTTTATACTCTTTCATTTTTATTTTGTGAAAGTATCGTTAAATTGTTTTGCAACCCTTACAAAAGTAGTACATTTACTTAATTGTTTTAATGAAGGTGCGCCCACGTATGTACAACTACTTCTAACACCACCTAAAATATCTTGAATTGTATCTTTTATTTTTCCTCTATATTTAATTCTTACAGTTCTTCCTTCACTACTTCTGTAATTTGATAATCCTCCATAATGCTTTTTATTTGCTGTTTCTGAACTTGAACCATAGAATTCAATATATTTTGATCCATTAGATTTAACGATTTTTCCCTTACCTTCATCGTGGCCTGCAAACATTCCTCCTAACATTACAAAATCTGCACCACCACCAAAACCCTTCGCAACATCTCCAGGGCATGTGCATCCTCCATCTGCAATTATGTGAGCTCCTAATCCGTGGGCTGCATCAGCACATTCAATTACGGCACTTAATTGAGGATAGCCAACTCCTGTTTGAATTCTTGTTGTGCAAACACTTCCAGGACCAATTCCAACTTTAACTATATCTGCACCAGATAAAATTAATTCTTGCGTCATATCTGCAGTAACAACATTTCCAGCTATTATAGTTTTTGTTGGATATTTATCTCTTACAGATTTAAGAAATTTACTGAAGTATTCAGAGTAACCATTAGCAACGTCTATACAAATAAATTTTATAAATCCAAATTCTCTTAAAACTTTGTTTAAATTCTCAAAATCTTCTTTTTTAGTGCCTATACTAATAGCTATATTTTTATAAATAGATTTAATTTTTTTAAATTGCTTTATTTTTTTAATATCATGTTGTTTAGTCAAACAAGTTATCATTCCATATTCAGATAATTTCTCAGCTATTCCAAGTTCTCCAACTCCATCCATATTTGCAGCCATTATTGGAATGCCTGACCACTCATTTTTACTATATTTAAATCTATAGGTTCTTAAGAGATTTACATCCTTCCGACTTTGAAGCGTACTTCTCTTAGGTCTAAAAAGGACGTCTGAATAATCTAGTTTTAATTCTTCTTCAATTCTCACAGGTCCGAATTTATACAGGTGCATAAAGTAAATTCAAATTAAATATTATTAATATTGATACTAAGTTTTCATTAGTTATACTTTCAAAAATTGATATTATTAAGCATGTTTAAAGGTTTTAAGTCAAAATACGTAAAAGTAAGAAAGGGTAAAATTTTTTGTAGAGTAGGTGGTGAGGGTCCACCATTACTTTTGCTTCATGGATATCCACAAACACATCTAATGTGGCACAAAACAGCTTCAGAATTATCGAAAAGGTTTACAGTTATTGCTGCAGACTTAAGAGGGTATGGCAACAGTTTAGTTCCACCTTCAGACAATAAGCATTTTAATTATTCCAAAAGAGAAATGGCAAGCGATATGAGACAAACAATGGTAAAATTGGGTTATACCAAATTCTTTGTAGCTGGACATGATAGAGGAGGAAGGGTTGCTCACAGATTAGCAAGAGATTATAGAAAAAATATATTAGCTTTGAGTGTTTTAGATATTTGCCCAACTTTGGATATGTATGAATTGACAACTAGAGATTTTGCAAAAGCTTATTTTCATTGGTTTTTTTTAATTCAACCAAAATGGTTACCCGAGAGAATGATTATGAGTGATCCAAGAAAATGGATGAAAAACTGCCTAGATAAATGGTCTGGAAATCATAAATTTGGAAAAGTTGAAGAGGGTTATTTAAAATGTTTTAAGCAACCAAAAAGAATTCATGGCTCATGTGAAGATTATAGAGCATCTGCAACAATTGACTTGGAACATGACAGAAAAGATAGAAAAAAAAAACTAAACATTCCTATTCAAGTATTATGGGGAAAAAAAGGTGTAATTGGTAAACAGTTCAAACCATTAAAAATTTGGCAGAAATATACAAATAAAAAAATTGAGGGTTATCCAATAAATTCTGGTCATTTTCTTCCAGAACAAAACCCAAAAGCAACTGTAAAACATTTAACCGATTTTTTTTTAGATAAAATTAGGTAATTTATATATTTTGATGTGATCAATGATCGCGCATATCATTCTTGATAATAAAAAATTCACCTTTAAATATATTGTATGTCTTCTTTGTTAAAAAACTCAGAATTAACTCTAGAAAAAGCTGATAAAATTGTTTCAGAGACTTTAAACAATTGCGATGATGGTGAACTTTATGTAGAAGATACAAAATCTGAAACTATCGTTTTAGATGATAATAAAATCAAAAGTTCAAACTATACTTCTGATTTAGGTTATGGTTTTAGAGCAGTCACTGGTGATACTGTGGCTTACTCTCATTCAAATGATATTACAGAAAAATCACTAAAAAACTCAAGTGAAAATCTTAAATCAACTTTAAAAAACAATAGCGGTTCTTACAATTCAGAAATTAAAAAAACTAATCAAAAACTTTATAAAGACATTGATCCTATCGAAAGCAAATCAATGAAATCAAAAATAGAGTTACTTAATAATATGAATGAGTATGCCAGATCAAAAGATAAGAGTGTAAAACAAGTAACAGCTAGTCTTTTAGCTGAAAAGAAAAATGTTGAAATTATTAGATCTGGTGGAGAGCTATTATCAGATAATCGACCATTAGTTAGAATTAATATGTCAGTAATGGTTGAAAAAAATGGAAGGAAAGAAACTGGTGTTTTTGGGATTGGTGGAAGACAAGATTATGATGAGTATTTAAAAAATGATAACTGGAAAAAGGTTTGTGATGAAGCTTTTAGGATTGCAAACACCAACATAGAAAGTAAACCTTCACCAGCTGGAGAGATGAAAGTAGTACTCGGTCCTGGCTGGCCTGCTATTTTAATTCATGAGGCTGTAGGCCATGGCCTAGAGGGAGATTTTAATAGAAAAAAAACTTCAGCTTTTCATGATTTAGTAGGAAAAAAAGTTGCAAGTAAAGGAGTTACTATAATAGATGATGGTACATTAGATAACAGAAGAGGTAGTTTAAATATTGATGATGAGGGAACTCCTACTGAACGAACTGTTTTAATAGAAGACGGAATTTTAAAAAATTTTATGCAAGATAGACTAAATGCGAGATTAATGAATACAAAATCCACAGGAAATGGGAGAAGAGAAAGTTATAAACATGTCGTAATGCCAAGAATGAGAAATACAATCATGTTAGGTGGTACAAACACTCAAGAAGAAATGATTAAATCAGTCGACAAAGGTATTTTTGCAGTAAGTTTTGGTGGCGGTCAAGTCGATATAACATCAGGAAAATTTGTTTTCAATTGCACAGAGGCATATGAAATAATTGATGGGAAAGTAGGAGCTCCAATTAAAGGTGCGACTCTAATCGGTGACGGTCCATCATCATTAAAAGAAATATTAATGGTTGGAAATGACATGATGTTAGATCCTGGAATTGGTACTTGTGGAAAAGCAGGACAAGGTGTTCCAGTTGGTGTTGGACAGCCATCATTGTTGATCAACAATATGACAGTCGGTGGAACTCAATTGTAATCTAAATGATTAAAGATCAAGATTATTTAAAAAAAATTGCTGATATTTGTCTTAGCAGATCAAAAAAACAAGGCTCAACTGATGCAAGTATTATGGTACAGAGCTCTATATCTGAAAATGTTAATGTTAGGAATAAAAAATTAGATGGATCAGAAAGATCTGAAAATCTTGGAGTTGTACTTACAACATACTTAGGAAAGAGAAAGTCCTCAATTGCATCATCAAACCTTAAAGAGAATAACTTAAATGAATTAGTTGATAGATGTATTGAAACAATGAAGATAACCCCTGAAGATGAATATAATTCATTACCAGATAAAGATCTTCACTTTAGCGGTTTGAAAGACTTAGAATTGTTTGATGAAACACATTTAAGCAATGAAGATAAAATTAATTATATTAAAGAGGCAGAAGATGAGGCTTTTTCAAATAATAAAATAGTAAATACTAATGGTTCAGGTTTTGGAGAAAATAAATCAAATTTTTTATTAGCTAATTCTAATGGATTTGTCGATGGATATAAAACTTCACAATTTACAGCCTATTGTGAGGTTGTTTCTAAAAGCAATGGAAGTATGGAAAGAGATTATGAATATACTAGTAAAAGATTTTATAGTGACATTTTAAAACCAAAAGAACTTGGATCTATCGCAGCAGATCATGCTGTGAAAAAACTAAACCCAAAAAAAATTAAAAGTGAAAAAATAAGTCTTATATTCGATAAAAGAATATCTAAAAATTTTCTTTCAATTTTTGCAAATGCGATTTCATCAAGTGCTATTGCTAAAGGTACTACATTTTTAAAAGACAAATTAAACCAAAAAGTTTTCAATTCTGAAATAAATATACTTGATCACGGTGATATTAAAAAAGCTAATGGTTCTCGTTATTTTGACAGTGAAGGAATAGGTATAATTAACCTAGATTTAATTAAAAACGGTATACTCCAGGATTATTTGATTGACACTTATAATGGGAAAAAAATTAACAGAAAGTCTAATGGAAGAGCAAGCGGTACAACGAATCTGTATTTTGAAAATGGATCTAAAACTTTTAATGAGTTGATAAAATCAGAAAATAAACTTCTTTACATAAAGGAAACTATTGGACACGGGACAAATATTATTAATGGAGATTATTCTGTAGGTGCGAGTGGTATAATGATTGAAAATGGTGAATTTTCATATCCAGTAAGTGAAATAACAATCGCTGGAAATTTAAATAATATTTTTCAAAATATAACTCTAGCTGACGATCTAGAATTTAATTATTCTACAAATTCTCCAACCATGCATGTTGAAGGTATGATTGTTGGTGGTAAATAAATAATAATGAAAATAATTTTAAAAAGCTTAATAGTCTTAACTTTGTTTTTTAATCCAGTCCACTCAGCAGATAATAATCAATTAAATAAACTTTTTGAAAAACTTTTAGAAGATGGTGAAATCTCAGCAAGAGAAACTGAAATGAAAATTTGGAGTATTTGGACAACTCATCCAACAGATCAAAACCTGACTAGTTTATTATCTAGAGGTACATCATTTATGAACAGTCAAGAATATCAAAAAGCTGAAGATATATTTACAACTGTTATTGGGTTAGATCCAAAATGGGCTGAAGCATGGAATAAACGGGCTACTGTTCTTTATTTGATGGGTAAATATCAAAAATCACAAGACGATATTGATGAAGTTTTAAAATTAGAGGATAGGCATTTTGGAGCTTTATCAGGTCAAGGCTTAGTACAAATGAAATTAAAAAATTATGAAAAAGCGTTAAGCAGCTACGAAAGAGTAAAAAAAATTTATCCATCCATGAGATCTCCAAAAATTATGATACCTCAAATAAAAGAGATGATTAAAGATCAATCTGTTTAAGATGAAAAAATTAATATTAATTTTTTCACTATTTTTGATCCAGTTTGACTACTCGTTTGCGAATGATAAAGTTATTACGTCTTTAAAAGAAGGAGGTAAGCTTGTGTTTATTAGACATGCACTTGCCCCAGGAAATGGTGATCCAGAAAATTTTGAATTAAAAAACTGTTCTACCCAAAGAAATTTAAATAACATAGGAATTGAACAATCAAAAAGAATTGGATCAATATTTAAAAAAAACGATATCAAAATTGATAATATATTTTCAAGTGAGTGGTGTAGATGCAAAGATACAGCAAAGTTTGCATTTGATAATTTTGAAACTTTTGATGCTCTTAATTCATTTTACGATATAAAATTTGCAGCTAACGAGGATAAGCAGATAAAGGATTTTTATGAATTTATAACCAATCTGGAAAATAAAAATAATATTATATTTGTTACGCACTATGTAGTTATAGGGGCAATTTTAAATATTGGAACATCCTCTGGTGAAATAGTTGTGACAGATAAAAACTTGAATATTATTGGATCAATCGATACTTTATAATATACTAAAATTATGAAAACGATCTTTGTAATAGGCTCAAAAAAACATACACTTAAGTACACAAGAAAAATGCCTGAAGGGGAAGTAAAAAAAATGAAATCATTTATGACAAACAAAGGTCAAAAATTAGAGAAAACCTCTAAATTCAAAATTCTTAAAGTCACCGAAGAAAAATCTGCAAGAACTTTTAAAATTAATTTATAAATTTTTTTAAAATCAAATAGAAAATGAAAAAATCAAAAAGAAGTAATGTTGATCCATTTATAGTAATGGATGTAATGGAGTCCGCTAGAATAGCTGAAAAAAATGGCAAACATATTATTCACATGGAAGTAGGACAACCTGGTACACCTGCTCCAAAAATAGCAAAAGATTTTATTACAAATGAAATTTCAAATAACAATTTGGGTTATACCGTTACTCTAGGACTTCCAGCTTTAAGAGAACGTATTTCTAAGTTATACGGAGATTGGTACAATATTGATTTAAATCCAAATAGAGTTGTAATCACTGTAGGTTCGTCTGGAGCTTTTATTTTATCGTTTACGTCTTTGTTTAATATTGGTGATAGAGTAGGTATAGCAGCACCTGGTTATCCTAGTTATAGACAAATTTTAAAAGCACAAGATTTAATTCCAGTAGATATTCAAACTGAAATACAAAATAAATTTCAACCAATACCAGAGGATATAAAAAAAAATAACTTAAATGGTATTTTAGTTGCATCCCCTGCAAATCCTACCGGATCAATGGTTGATAAAGAAACTCTAAAAAATTTAATAAATGCTGCACATGAGAACAATGTAAGCTTTATTAGTGATGAAATATATCACGGTATTCAATACGAAAATAATCCTACAACAGCGTTAGAAATAACTGACAAATGTTATGTTATAAATTCATTTTCAAAATACTTCTCGATGACAGGTTGGCGAATAGGATGGATGATTGTTCCAGAAGATCATGTAAGGCAAGTAGAGAGATTATCACAAAATTTATTTATATGCCCACCTCACGTGAGCCAATTAACAGCGTTATCAGCAATGGATGCTGATATTGAATTAAACGAAAATGTAAATGTTTATAAAAAAAATCGAGAAATACTTTTAGAAGAATTACCCAAAGCTGGACTAGAAAAATTTTCTCCTCCTGATGGTGCATTTTATATTTATGTTGATATTTCTAAATATTCCAATGATAGCCTTAATTTTTGTAAAGAAGTGCTAGATAAAGCTGGAGTTGCCATAACTCCTGGATTAGACTTTGATCAGAAAAGAGGAAATTCTACGATAAGATTTTCTTACGCTAGAAGTACCGATGATATTATTGAGGGCATGAAACGAATTAATTTATTCATGAATGAAAATTACCTATAAATAATATGAGAAAAATATTTATATTTTTTTTAGTTTGTTTATCTTTTAATTTTCAATATTCTTCATCAATGGCATATGAGGAAGCTCCATATAATCTGGTTCATTCAACTGATACTTATGAGATAAGGTACTATAAAGATAGGTTGGTTGTAGAAGTCATTAATAAAAATGATGATAATAGTTTTAGAAAACTCTTTAGATACATTTCAGGACAAAACAATAAATCTGAAGAAATTAAAATGACAGTTCCAGTAACTCAAGGTGAAAAAGATGAAGGTTATTATATGCAATTCTATTTACCATCTAAATTTACTAAAGATAATGCCCCTCTTCCAAATAACCCAGATATAAAAATTTCAACAATTAAGGAAGGTCATTTTGCAGTTATTCAGTATTCCGGTAGAGCATCTGATAATAATTTTTTTAAACACAGAGATATTCTTAATCAAAAGCTTCTTGAAGATAATATAAATATTAATGGTTCTGCAATAAGAGCGACATATAATGGTCCCTTTACATTACCTATGATGAGAAGAAATGAAGTAATGTTTAAAGTTATTTGGAATAAATAATTTTAAGTATGGGGCAAATAAATATGATTGCCCCATATCTCATTTTTTAAGCTAAAACTTTTTAGCCTCTTTCTTTAAGTGACCTAATGTTTCTCCTGAATTTTTTCCAGATTTGATAACGTATCCACTTGTGCCATTTGCATTAGTTTCTACAGTTTTCAAATTTCGAAACATAAGTTGATTTAGCCTAGCGTTCTTTGAGCCTCGGCTAAACGAACTTAATACTCTGTGCATTCTTTTCATACACTCTCCTTGTTTGTTTTTCCAAAACTCGCTTTTAACCGATGCGATATCGGTCTCTTTTTCACCATGAGATATGGTAAATATAATTTACCATTTTAGAAAATTGATTTCAAATTATTAAAAATCTAAAAAGATCAAAATGGGTTTAATTAATTATAATTTTCAACAAAATTTAATTAGAGTTAAATTGTATCCATTTACTATTATTCTTGCTTGACTTAATAACGTTTTCTATAAACTTCATTCCATCAATGCCATCATCAATATTCGGGTAGCAATTATTTGATTTATCATATTCTTGTTTATTAATATTAGCTGCAAGATCTTTGTAAACATCACTATAAATATTAGCAAAACCTTCTAGATAACCTTCTGGATGACCTTGAGGAATTCTTGTTACATTTTTAGCTTCATCACTTGTGATACTGCTCCCTCTTGTAATGTTTTGAGCAGGGCTACCAAATTTAGTATAACTAAGGTAATTTGGATCTTCTTGTCTCCACTCAATTCCAGCATTTTCTCCATATATTCTTATTTTAAGATTATTTTCGTTTCCAACTGCTACTTGGCTTGACCATATTGACCCCTTCGCACCCCCTCTAAATCTTAGCATTATTTGGGCATTATCATCTACTTGTCTTCCTTCAACAAATGTATGAATATCAGCCGAAATTTCATCTACCTCTAATCCTGTTATAAACCTAATCAAATTATAAGCATGAGTTCCAATATCTCCTATACAACCACCAGCGCCTGATCTATTAGGATCAGTTCTCCATTCGGCTTGCTTTAATCCACTATCTTCTATCTTTGTAGTTAACCAATCTTGTGGATATTCAGCCTGAACAACTCTTAAAGAGCCTAAATCTCCTTTTTGAACTAAGGATCTCGCATGTCGGACCATGGGGTATCCAGTGTAATTATGTGTCAAAGCAAATATTAATTTTTTACTTTCAATAATTTTTTTTAGATCTATTGCCTCCTCACTAGACATACCAATTGGTTTATCACAAATTATATGAATTCCTTTTTCTGCAAAGGTTTTTGCAATAGGCACATGTAAATGATTTGGTGTTACTATTGAAACTACATCAATACCGTCTGGTCTAGAAGATTCTTTTTCAGCCATCTCTTGATAAGTTTTATAGATCCTATCATTTTCTAGACCAAGATCATTTCCAGTCTCTTTTGAATTTTCAAAGTCAGACGAAAATGATCCTGCAACTAATTCGTAATACCCATCAAGTCTTAAAGCTATTCTATGGACACTTCCAATAAAAGCATCTTTGCCACCACCAACCATGCCGATGCGTATTTTTCTATTCATTAATTTATGCCAAGCATTTTTTTATTTGCTTCATGGTCAGCTCCGCTACCTGCAAAATCATCAAAAGCCTTTTCTGTTGTATTAATTATATGATTTTTAATAAATTCTGCTCCCTCTCTTGCTCCATCTTCTGGATGTTTAAGACAGCATTCCCATTCAAGAACTGCCCAACCATCGTAATCATATGAAGTTAGTTTTGAAAATATGGATTTAAAATCAACTTGTCCATCGCCAAGCGATCTAAATCTACCAGCTCTATTTACCCATGATTGAAATCCACCATACACACCTTGTTTTCCAGATGGATTTAACTCAGCATCTTTAACGTGAAACATTTTTATTTTCTCATGATAAATATCAATGTGTGCTAAATAATCTAAATGTTGTAGAACATAATGACTTGGATCAAAAAGCATATTACATCTTTTGTGATTACCAACTCTTTCTAAGAACATTTCAAAAGTTACACCATCATGAAGATCTTCGCCGGGATGGATTTCATAACATAAATCAACACCATTTTGATCGAAGTGATCAAGAATCGGCTTCCATCTTTTTGATAATTCATCAAATGCATTTTCAATTAACCCTTCAGGTCTTTGTGGCCAAGGGTAAACATAAGGCCAAGCAAGTGCTCCTGAAAAAGTTACATGTTTATCTATTCCTAGACTATTTGATGCTTTTCCAGCCATCATTAATTGATTTACAGCCCATTCTTGTCTTGCTTTGGGATTTCCTCTTACTTCAGGTGCAGCAAAACCATCAAAAGCAGTGTCATAAGCAGGATGCACTGCAACAAGCTGACCTTGCAGGTGAGTTGATAATTCTGTAATTTCTAAATTGTGTGATTTAGCAATTCCTTTAATCTCATCACAATAATCTTTACTTTCAGATGCTTTTTTCAAATCAATTAATCTACCGTCCCAACTTGGAATTTGTATACCTTTGTAACCAAGAGATGATGCCCATTTACAAATATTATCTAAAGAATTAAACGGTGCATCTTCGCCTACAAATTGTGCCAGGAAAATTGCAGGACCTTTTATTTTGTTCATAATTCCCCTTTCTCTTTATTTTTTTACCCAACTATTTTTTATAAAAAAAATACTAGCAGGCACAAGTCATCTTGGATAGACTATTATTAATAATAATAACAACAAGAGGGAAAAAAATGAAAAAAATAATGATTTTATTATTTGTATCTCTATTTTCTTTTTCTGTAAATTCTAATGCTAAGTCAATTACATTAGGTTGGGCCGCTTGGGACCCTGCTAATGCTTTACAAGAACTTACCAAAGAGTTTACAGCAGAGACAGGAATAGATGTCAACTTCGAATTCGTACCTTGGCCTAATTTTGCTGATCGTATGTTGAACGAACTTAACAACAAAGGTAAAACTTTTGACTTGTTAATTGGTGACTCACAATGGATCGGTGCTGGTGCAGTGTATGGACACTACGTAAAATTGAATGACTTTTTTGATAAAGAAGGAATTTCAATGAACGATTTCTCACCCGCAACAGTTTATGCGTATTCAACATGGCCAAAAGGAAGTGAAAACTATTATGCACTACCAGCTATGGGAGATGCATTAGCATGGGCTTATAGAAAAGACTGGTTTGATAGACCTGAGCTTAAATCTGAATTCAAAAAGAAACATGGTTATGATTTAGGTGTACCTGCTAGTTGGGATCAGCTATATGACATGTGTACTTTTTTCCAAGGAAGAGAAATTGATGGTCAAAAAAGATACGGTGCTGCTATAAATACTGAGCGTGGATCTGAAGGTATTACAATGGGAGTAACTGCTGCTATGTACGCATGGGGTATGGAATATGAAAATCCAAACAAACCATATGATATGGAAGGTTATTTCAATTCTCCACAAGCAGTAGAAGCTGTAGAGTTTTATAGAAAATTATATGAGGACTGTGCTCCTCCAGGACACTCTGATGCTTATATGGTAGCAAACTTAGATGCATATAAATCAGGACAAGTAGCATTTCAAATGAACTGGTATGCTTTTTGGCCAGGTGTTTCTAAAGAAGATAGCGACGGCAGAGTTAGTGGTTTCTTTGCAAATCCAAAACAAAACGTAGCTGCTGCAACATTAGGTGGACAAGGTATATCTGTTGTTAAATATTCAGATAAACAAGATCTTGCATTAGAATATATTAAATGGTTTGCAAGACCAGATGTACAGCAAAAATGGTGGGATTTAGGTGGATATTCATGTCATAATGATGTATTAAATTCACCATCGTTCCCTACATCTACAGTTTATGCACAAGGTTTCCTAGACTCAATGGGAATTGTCAAAGATTTTTGGCAAGAACCAACATTTGTTGAGTTAATGTTACCTATGCAGGAAGCTATCCATGATTACGTTGTTAATGGAAAAGGAACTGCTAAAGGCGCTCTAGATAAAATTATCGAAGAGTGGGTTGAAGTATTTGAAGCAGACGGAAAACTTTAACATTAATATTTAAAAATATAAAAAAAAAGGGGGGGTAATATCTCCCCTTTTTTTTAAAAAATCATATGAGCGTTAAAAAAAAATTTAAAGGACTTTCTGATAAGGCTGTAGCATGGCTTTTTATTGGACCCTCTGTCTTTCTTTTATTGGCGATAAATATTTATCCTTTGATTTATGCCATCAGAATGTCTTTCACAAATTTTTACGCAAATAAAATTGGGAGAGAACCACAGTTTGTCGGTTTAAAAAATTATATAAAAGTTCTCAACAAAGAAGCTATATGGGAAAAAATGCAAGTAACTGCAAACTTTATGTTTTGGACTTTGTTACTTCAGGCAGTAATAGGATTAGGTTTGGCTTTATTATTAAACAGGAAATTTAAAGGTAATGAATTATTAACCACACTAATAGTATTACCAATGATGTTATCACCTGCTGTTGTGGGTGTTTTTTGGACTTATCTTTATAATCCCCAAGTAGGTTTATTTAATTATGTAATAAACTTTTTTTATGATTTTGGAAGTTTTGATATGATTGGCTCAAGTGAACTCGCACCTTGGTCGATAGTTATAGTTGATACTTGGATGTGGACACCTTTTACAATGTTGATTTGTTTAGCCGGTCTAAGATCAGTTCCGAATTATTTATATGAGGCTGCTGAAGTTGACAGAGCTAGTAAATGGCAACAATTTATATACATCACACTACCATCTGTATTACCATTTTTATTATTGGCTTTGTTATTTAGAGGGATTGAGAATTTCAAAATGTTCGACATGGTCGTTGAACTTACATCTGGTGGCCCTGGGTCAGCTACAGAGCTCGCCTCGATTAATTTAAAAAGAGAAGCATTTGAAAAATGGAAAACTGGTTATAGTTCAGCTTTTGCTGTCATTTTATTTGTAACTATTTTTGGTTTTGGAAATGTTTATGTAAAAGTAATGAATAAAATTAAGGAACGCTGATGGATACATCTAGATCATATTTAGAACCTTCATCGTTTTCAAAGAAACTTGCTGCAACAATTATTATTGTTTACACAGTAATAACATTGATACCTATTTCTTGGATGGTAATGACAAGTTTTAAGAATGTTAATAGTGCAATTTCTTATCCACCTGAAGTACTGTTTGAACCATCTTTAGAGGGATATGTTAATTTATTCACTAATAGATCAAGACAATCTCAGGAATATCTTGACTCTTTACCAGCTCCAGAAACTTGGTATGAAGAATTAGTTAGAAGTAGAGAAATGGTTATAACAGGGCCATCAAAATTTTTAGGTAGATACTCAAATTCAATGATAATTGGCTTTGGTTCAACTTTTGCGTCCGTATTTTTGGGTGCATTAGCGGCGTATGCTTTCTCTAGATTTAGAGTTCCATTAAAAGATGATTTATTATTTTTTATTCTTTCTACCAGGATGTTTCCACCAATAGCGGTGGCTGTTCCAATATTCATTATGTACAGAAAATTAGGACTTGGGGACACCCACCTTGGAATGATCATCTTATATACAGTAGTAAATTTAAGTTTAGCAGTATGGTTATTAAAAGGATTTATGGATGAAATTCCTAAAGAATACGAAGAAGCAGCTATGATTGATGGATATTCTAGACTTCAAGCGTTCTTTAAAGTTGTTCTTCCACAAGCGATGACCGGTATTGCTGCAACAGCAATCTTTTGTATGATTTTTTCATGGAATGAATATGCATTTGCTGTTCTCCTCACTCAATTTAATGCACAAACAGCTCCACCATTCATCCCGACAATTATAGGTGAAGGTGGTTTGGATTGGCCTGCTATTGGGGCTGGTACAACTTTATTTTTATTACCAGTAATGATTTTTACAATTATTTTAAGAAAACACCTTTTAAGAGGTATTACTTTTGGAGCAGTGAGAAAATAATGCAAGAAGAAAAATCATTAATGAGAAAAATATTTAGAAGAGTTTACTGGGAAAATTTATCTACAGTATTAATTTTATTAGGAGTTTTCATGTTGTTACAACCGTTTGCAATGTGGATGTATACTTACTCATTTATTGTAATTTTAGTTGGAACTATAGGTTTCGTAATCACAAGTCACTTTCCGGATTAATATGTCTAAAATTAAAATAGTAAATTTACAAAAATCATTTGGAGATTTCACTGCAGTTAAAAATTCTAATTTAACAATTAATGATAAAGAATTTTTTGTTTTGCTTGGCCCATCTGGATGTGGAAAAACAACAACTCTTAGAATGATTGCTGGATTAGAATTACCAACATCAGGAGAAATTTACTTAGGAGAAGAAGAAGTTGGAATGTTAAGAGCATCTGAGAGAGATATTGCCTTCGTTTTTCAATTGTTTGCCCTCTATCCACATATGAATGTAAAAAATAACCTATCTTTTCCACTTAAAATGCAAGGTTATAGTAGAAGTGAAATTAAAACTAGAGTTGAGGAGGCAGCAAAACTTTTAAGAATTGATCATATTTTAAACTCCAACATTTCCTCTTTATCGGGTGGAGATAGACAACGTGTAGCCCTTGGTAGAGCTTTAGTAAGAAGACCCAAAGCATTTTTAATGGATGAGCCTTTAGGTACTCTGGATGCTGAATTTAGAGAATTAATGTGTTTAGAACTTAAGAAATTACATATCGATATTGGAGCTACTACTGTTTATGTAACACACGATCAATTAGAGGCAATGTCATTAGCTGATCGTATTGCTGTAATGGATGGTGGTGAAATTTTACAAGCTGATGAACCTTCGGTAATCTACAATAAACCTGCAACCAAATTTGTAGCATCATTTATTGGTTCCCCTGGAATGAATTTTATAAATATTGATCAAGGTATTTCCAATGAGCAATCTACTTTAAATATTGAGGGAACAGATTTTAATATACCTAAACAGTATGAGATATCAAAAGGTAAAAAAAACTCATTTGGTATTCGTCCTGAAAATTTATCACTTACTAATGAGGGTGGTCTTAAAGGTTCGGTATTTGGAGTTGAATATTTAGGCTCAAGAAAAATTGTAACCATTAAGACCAATTTTGGAGAATTAAAAGTAAAAACTGATATTTCAACAAGTGTTAAAATCAATGAAAACGTTCAAGTAAAACCTTCAAATGATAACATAATTATTTTTGACGGCGAGACTGACAAGTCTCTTAAAAGTGAGTTTATGAATTAATGGCAAAAATAGAATTAAAAAATTTATCTAAAACCTATAATAAAAAAATTGAGGCTTTGCATGATATAAATTTTACCATTGAGGATGGACAGTTTTTTGTTTTATTAGGTCCATCTGGTGCTGGAAAAACTACTACATTAAGATGTATTGCTGGATTAGAGAAAATAGATAATGGAAGCATTCTATTTAACGATGAAGCTGTTACCGAAGATCAACCAGCATCAAGGGATGTTTGTTTTGTGTTTCAACAATACTCTTTATATCCTCACTATAGTGTTTATGAAAATTTAGCATTCCCTTTAAGATCTCCAATGAGAAAATTACCTGAAGAAGAAATAAAAAGTAAGGTTGAGAGTATTGCGAGCATGTTAAAGATTTCCAATAAGTTAAATAATAAAGCTACACAATTATCTGGTGGTGAGATGCAAAGAGTTGCAATAGGACGTGCACTAGTTCGTGAACCAAATTTATACTTGATGGATGAACCGTTATCCTCTCTAGATGCTAAATTAAGAGAGAGTTTAAGGGTTGAATTAAAAAACATTCAAACCAATCTAAATGCAACAATACTATATGTTACACATGATCAAGCTGAAGCAACAACTTTAGCAGATAAAATTGGAGTTTTAAAAGAAGGCCATTTAGTGCAAATAGGAACTCCTGAAGAGATATATGAAAATCCAAATTCTATATATGTTTCGCAAAGATTGGGTTCGCCAAAAATTAATATTCTTTCAGGAAACTTATTTGGAATGAATGATGCACATACTTTTGGTATAAGACCTGAGAACATTACAATAGGGACTGGTAACTACTCAGCCAAAATTATCTCAATTGAAAATCTAGGATCAGAAACAGTAGTTGCTTTAAATTTTAAAGACCAAGAAATACTTGTTTCAATTCAAGGAAATTATAAATCATCAATAAATGAGACAATTAATTTTGACATCAACAATGAAAAAGTTTTAAGATTTAATAAAGAAGGAAACAGAATTTATGAGCGTTAGTTTTTTAATATCTCAAGCAAAAAGTGTCCAAAAAGTTATAGATGAACATTCTGCAGAAATAGAGGTTCTTGATCAAAAAATTGGAGATGGAGATCATATTTTTAATATTCAAAGAGGTTTGAAGTTAGTTGTTGAGCTTGAAGACTCTATTAAAGATTTACCATTAGCTAAAGCTTTAAATATGATAGCAATGAAAGTTCTGTCAGGTATTGGTGGATCATCAGGCGCATTATTTGGAACTTTTTTTATGACCATGGCTAAATCTCCTGATCTAGATAAAGATGTTGATTTTATTAAAGCATGTGAAATGGTTATTAGTGGGATTCAAGCTATGAAAGATAGAGGAAAAGCTGATGTTGGAGAAAAAACTATGATGGATGTTTTAATACCAGTTTCAGAAAAACTAAACGAATTAAAAAATGAAAGTGAATTTAAATCAGGTTTAAATGAAGTAATAAAAATTGCTGAAGAAAGAATGTTATCTACAAAAGATATGTTAGCAACAAAAGGTAGAGCTTCTTTTTTAGGCGAACGTGCAAAAGGACATATAGATCCTGGAGCCCGTTCTTCACAGCTTATAATCGATACAATTTGTAAATCAGTAATAAATAATTAGGAGGAAAAATGAAAAAATTTATTAACAATAACGATGATTTTTTAAAAGAGAGCCTTACAGGTTTTGGTAAGGCGCATAGCGACATTATAAACGTCAATCTAGACCCAAGTTTTGTTTCAAGAAAAAATAAAACTAAAGATGGAAAAGTCTCCCTAATTTCAGGTGGCGGAAGCGGTCATGAACCAATGCATGGAGGATTTGTTGGACATGGAATGTTAGATGCAGCATGTCCAGGGTTTGTTTTTTCAGCACCTACACCTGATCAGATGCAAGCAGCAGCAGAACATGTTGATAGTGGTGCAGGAGTTTTATTTATTGTTAAAAATTATTCTGGAGACATAATGAATTTTCAAATGGGCGCTGAGATGTACTCTGGTAAAAACGATAGTATTGTTACAAACGATGATGTAGCCGTTGAAGACTCTACATTTACTACTGGAAGAAGAGGTGTTGCAGCAACTGTACTAGTAGAAAAAATAGTTGGATCTCTAGCTGAGCATGGTGGATCCCTTGAAGAATGCAAAAAACTTGGAGAAAAAGTTAATAAAAATGCTGGTACTATGGGAGTTGCGTTTACAAGTTGTACTGTTCCTGCTGCTGGAAAACCTACTTTTGATATAGGAGATGATGAAATGGAGTTTGGCGTAGGGATACACGGTGAGCCAGGTAGAAAAAGAGAAAAAATTCAACCCTCAAAAACAATTGTAGGAAATATTCTGGAAGCTATTTTAGATAATTTAAAACCAGAAAAAAATGAGAAGAATTTACTTTTTGTAAACGGAATGGGGGGTACCCCTTTGACAGAGTTATATTTAGTTTATGAGGATGCATGTCAAATATTGCAATCAAAGGGTGTTCAAGTAACAAAAAGTTTAGTTGGAAATTATTGTACTTCACTTGAAATGCAAGGTGCTTCAATCACTCTTCTCAAATGTGATGATGACATCTTAAAACATTGGGATGCCCCAGTTCATACAGCTGCATTGAGATGGGGTATGTAAAACTTTTTCAATCAAATAACGACTAAATCAAGTTTTTGGTTGCCAAGTCTTTCATTGCCGTTTTCCGTAACTAGGTAAGTTTCACCTAAGTTCATTGCTAAATTATTTTTAGAGTCCATTAGTATCATATGCATAAAAAATATATTTCCTGGCTTAATTAAATATGGATTTCCAGTAAATAACATTGGCCAATCCATCCAATTAGGTGAAAAAGTTGCTCCTAAAGAATAACCACAAGCATTCATTCTAGAATTTTTATACCCCAA
>CACEQR010000011.1 GCA_902561765.1 uncultured Pelagibacteraceae bacterium
CTCAAAAAATTTAAAAATTTATTTTCAAATAGTTTTTCAAAAAAACATAAAATTATTTTAGGTATGAATATTTATGAAAATAAAAAAATTTATAATTCACTTTTAGTTTTGGATAACAAACTTAATATTTTAGAAAAATACTATAAAAATAAATTAGTACCCTTTGGAGAATTTTTACCATTTGAAAATACATTGAGCAACTTAGGTTTTAAAAAAATTACCCAAGGTTATCAGTCTTTTTCGGCAGATATAGAGAGGGATCCAATTTTATTAAACAATTATAAATTTATTCCACTTATATGTTATGAAGTTATTTACTCTGGTAAAATTAATAAAAGTAAAAGAAACTATGATTTTATTTTGAATATATCAGAGGATGGCTGGTTTGGTGACTCTATCGGTCCATACCAGCACTTCTCTCACTCGGTTTTTAGATCAATTGAGGAAGGAAAACCTCTTATACGATCCTCAAACAATGGAATTTCAGCTTTTCTAAATCCTAAAGGGCAAGTGATTGATAAAAATTTAACAACTGACAAGGGATTTATTGAAATTAACTCTTTCAAAAAATCCAATAAAACTATCTTTAGTTCTCATGGCAATAAGATCTTCTTTTATTTTCTATCCTTTTATATTAGTTTAATTTTTTTTTTTAAAACACGGGGGAATTAATGAAAAAGAATTTTTTATTTACTAGTGAGTCAGTGTCAGAGGGACACCCAGATAAAGTGTGTGACAGAATTTCAGATATGGTTGTGGATACTTTTTTAGCATCTGAGCCACAAGCAAGAGTTGCTTGTGAAACTTTAACAACAACAAATAAAGTTGTATTAGCAGGAGAGGTAAGAGGGCCAGAGCTAAAGCAAGATGAATTAATTTCAAAAGTAAGGCACTGCATTAAAGATATTGGTTATGATCAAGATGGTTTTTCTTGGAAAGAACAAACTAAAATTGAAACACATTTACACTCACAATCAGCTGATATTGCTATGGGAGTAGACTCAGCAGGGAATAAAGATGAAGGTGCTGGAGACCAGGGAATAATGTTTGGCTATGCGTGCAACGAAACAGATGTTTTGATGCCAGCGCCAATTCATTATTCTCATAAAATCTTAAGGCTCATGGCTGAGGATAGAAAATCAGGGAACTTAAAGGGGATAGAACCAGACTCAAAAAGTCAAATTACTATTCAATATAAAGATGGTATGCCTGCAGCAGTAACATCAGTAGTTATTTCTACACAACATTCTAAAGATGTTAGCTTAGCTCAAGTCAAAGATCTTTGCATGCCTTATATAGAAAGATCTATACCTAAAAATTTATTAGGAAGTCTTGATGAAAAAGAGATTTACATCAACCCTACTGGAAACTTTGTAATTGGAGGTCCTGACGGTGACAGTGGCTTAACCGGTAGAAAAATTATTGTTGATACATATGGTGGAGCTGCACCCCACGGAGGTGGAGCTTTTTCTGGAAAAGATCCAACAAAAGTAGATAGATCTGCAGCATATGCATCTAGATATTTAGCTAAGAATGTTGTTGCATCAAAAATTGCTGATAAATGTTTAATCCAATTAGCTTATGCGATTGGAGTATCTAAACCATTATCAATTTATGTAGATTTATTTGACAATGATGAAGAAAAAAATATGCATGTAGAAAAACTTATAAAAGAAAATTTTGATTTGAGTCCAAGAGGAATAAGAGAAATGCTTGGTTTAAACAAACCTATATATGAAAAAACTGCTGCCTATGGACATTTTGGTAGAATTCCAGAGAATGATGGGTCGTTTTCATGGGAAAAAACTGACAAATTAGAGATTTTTAGTAAGTAAATATTGTTGAAAACTAATAAAAAATAACTATATTTCAAGCACATTGTTGAAATTCAAAATGGGCTTAGGCCCATTTTTTTTTGGCACAAAAAATTATGTTAAATAGAAGAGCTGATAAACTAGAATTATTAAGAATAGCTGAGGCTGTAGCTTTAGAAAAATCAATAGATAAAGAACTTATAATCGGATCTATGGAGACAGGTATAGCTAAAGCAGCTAAATCTAAATTTGGCTCAGATAATGAAATAAAAGTGGAAATTAATAGAGATAATGGAGATATAGGAATTTTCCGAAAACTTTTAATTGTAGAAAAACCTGAAAACTCAAATATAGAAATCACAATTGAAGATGCAATAAAGTTAAGTGAAAATAATAAAGATAAACAAATTGGAGACGAAGTTTTGCAACCTTTACCATCATTTGATTTTGGAAGAATTGCAGCACAAACAGCAAAACAAGTAATAAGTTTTAATGTAAGAGAAGCTGAGAGAGAAAGGCAATATAACGATTTCATAGACAAGAAAGATACTATTTTAAGTGGAATTGTTAAAAGATTGGAATTCGGCAATGTAATTGTTGATCTAGGTAGAACTGAAGCAATAATTCAAAAAAATGAAATGATACCTCGAGAAAATATCAAAGCAGGTGATAGAGTTAAAGCTTATTGTCTCGATGTTAGAAGGGAGCCAAGAGGTCAACAAATATTTTTATCAAGAGCTCATCCCAAGTTTATGGAAAAACTATTTGTTCAAGAAGTACCCGAAATATATGATGGATTAATTGAGATTAAATCATCATCAAGAGATCCTGGAAGTAGAGCAAAAATTTGTGTTAAAGCTATAGATAACTCGTTAGACCCTGTTGGTGCATGCGTTGGTATGAGAGGTAGTAGAGTTCAAGCAGTAGTGAATGAATTACAAGGTGAAAAAATAGATATAGTAAATTGGTCAGAAGACCCAGCTGTTGTTGTTGCCAATGCATTATCTCCAGCTGAGGTACAGAGAGTAAATGTTGATAATGATTCAAAAAAACTTGATGTAATATTAACAGAGGAAAATTTAAGTAAAGCAATAGGAAGAAGAGGTCAAAATGTTAGATTGGCTACAAAGTTATTAAATTTTGAAATAAACATAATGACTGAACAAGAGGACTCTGAGAGAAGACAACAAGAATTTAAAGAAAAAACAGATAATATCGTAAAAAACCTTGAACTAGACGAAACATTAGGACAACTTTTAGTAGCTGAAGGTTTTTCAACAATAGATGAAATAAAAGATAGTTCGTCGGATGCTCTAGTTAAAATAGAAGGAATTGAAGAAGACACTGCAAAAGAATTAATTGAAAGAGCAAAAGAATTTCATGAGAAAGATCAAGAGGAAATATCAAAAAGAATAAAAGATCTTGGTGTTGAAAATGATCTAATTAATCATGAAGGACTTACTCCGGGAATGTTGGTTACTCTAGGAGAACAAAAAATTTTATCTTTGACAGATTTAGCTGATTTAGCTTCTGATGAACTTACTGGTACTTATGATATTGTAAAAGGTGAAAGAGTAAAAATTAAAGGATATTTAGAAGATTTTGCCTTATCAAAGCAGGAGTCTGATAATTTAATAATGTCAGCAAGAGATAAAGTTTACAAAGATTGAGAGATGGAGAATGGAGAAAAAAAAATTAAAGTTATCAATATCAGGAAGTTCAAAAAAAACTTTTAGCAGTATAGAACAAGCTAAATCAAAATCTAAAAATACTGTTGTAATAGAGAAGAGAAACTCAAAGTTTCCAGGAAAACCTCAATTTTCGAGACAGAACAACGAAAGCTTAAAATCAAACAAAAATACTTTTACAAGACCATCGCTCTCACCTTCATCAGATTTTGAAAAAAGAAAATTGGCTGAACAAAGAGCCACAAGAAGATTAAAGGGTGAAGCGCCACAAAAAGAAAACAAATCAAATAAAATTAGTGGAAAAAGAAGAGAGCTCAAATTAACTGTTTCAAGGGCATTAAGCGATGATCACGCTGAAATAAAATCTAGAAGTTTAGCTTCTTTAAAAAGAGCCAAACAAAAAGAAAATAGAAATTTAAATCAAACTGAAAAAAAAGATAACTTTAAACAAATTAAAAGAGAGGTAAATCTTCCAGAGGTAATTACTATAAGAGAACTTGCAAATAGAATGGCTGAACAGTCAAGTAGTATCATTAAACACTTGTTGGGAATGGGAGTTACTGTTACGATTAATCATACTATAGACGCTGATACTGCGGAATATCTAGTCAAGGAATTTGGACATAATCCTATTCGTGAAAAAAAAGCAGAGGAAATAATACAAAAAATAAAAGAGGTAAAGTCAGAAAATTTAAAAAATAGAGCTCCAATAGTTACTGTAATGGGCCACGTGGATCATGGAAAAACTTCAGTTTTGGATGTTTTGAGAAAAGCAAATGTGGTTTCAGGGGAGTTTGGAGGCATAACTCAACATATTGGAGCATATCAAATTATTCATGATAAAAATAAAATTACTTTTATAGATACACCAGGGCATGCAGCATTTACAGAGATGAGAGCCAGAGGATCTAAACTTACAGATATAGTAATACTAGTTGTAGCGGCAGATGATGGTGTTAAACCTCAGACAATTGAGTCGATAAAACATGCAAAAGCAGCTAATGTACCAATAGTTGTAGCTATAAATAAATGTGATTTACCAGAAGCAGACCCACAAAAAATAAAAAATCAATTATTAGAATATGAATTGATAGCTGAAGATTTATCAGGTGATACATTAATGGTTGAAATTTCAACAAAAACTAAAAAAAATTTAGATAAATTGGTAGAATCTGTTTTGCTACAAGCAGAGTTATTAGATTTGAAAACTGATTTTGAAACAAATGCAAAAGGAATAGTTTTAGAATCAAAGATAGACATAGGAAGAGGTCCCGTTGCAAATATTATAGTTACTGCAGGAACATTAAAAAAAGGAGATCATTTTGTTAGTGGATTAAAATGGGGAAAGATAAGAGCGATAATAAATGACCATGGACAAAATATTGACAATGCAGAACCAGCTACACCAATTGAAATTATTGGAATTAATGGTGCTGCTAAGTCTGGAGATGATTTTATTGTTTTACCAAATGAAAAAGAGGCTAAATCATTGTGCGAAGCTAGAGTCCAAGAGTCAAAAGATGATAAAATACCTTTAAATTTTGTTACCCAAGACTCAGCTTTTCAAAATTCAATATCTGAAGAATTAAATATAATAATTAAATCAGACGTTCACGGCTCATCGGAAGCAATAAAGAATGCTATAGATCAAATTAAACATGACGAAGTGAAACCAAAAATTCTTCTTTCAGACATAGGAATGGTTACTGAAACAGATGTAACTTTAGCAAAAGCATCGAAAGCAGTTATAATTGCGTTTAATGTAAAACCTAGCAAAGAAGCAAAAAAAAGAGCTGAACAAGAAAAAATTTCAATTTCATCATTTAATATAATTTATGAAGTCTTAGATTTTATAAAAGGTAAGATGGGAGGATTGTTATCACCAGATGTTGAAGAAAAAATTATTGGGAGTGCTGAGATACTTGAAATTTTTAAAGTATCAAAAGTTGGTAAAGTTGCAGGATCTAAAGTCGTTGAAGGAGAAATAACTCAAGATTCGAGTGCAAGAGTTATTAGAGATGGAGCTATAATATTTAATGGAAAAATTGGAAGTATATTTAGAGAAAAAAATCAGACAAAACAAGTCACAGCTGGTTTAGAGTGTGGAATTACTTTAAAAGATTTCGCTGATTTCCAAAAAAAAGATATTATTGAAGTTTATAATGCTACAATTACAGAAAGAACAATTTAAAATGAAAAATTTAGGTAAATCTATAACACAAAGGCAGTTGCGAGTAGGGGAAATGATAAAACAAGCACTTGGAATACTTTTCATTCGAGATGAAGCCAAAATAGCAGATTTATCAACTAGAGAAATTACTGTCACGGAAGTTAGAATGTCTCCTGACCTAAAAACAGCTAAAATATTTGTAATGCCTTTAGGTGGAAAAAATACTGAGGAAATTATAGAAAAATTAAAGGTATCATCATTTATAATAAGAAAAGTTTTATCTAAAAAAATTGTAATGAAATTTTTACCAAAACTTTTTTTTGTAAAAGATGACTCTTTTGATTATGCAGAAAAGATAGAAAATTTAATTAAACAAACTAATAAATAAGGAAAAAAATGACAAAAAAAGTAAAAGAACTTCAAATTCACGATAAAGATACTGGATCATCGGAAGTTCAGATTGCTCAATTAACCGGAAAAATTGAGAGTCTTTCAAAACATATAAAACAATTCAAAAAGGACAAACATTCATCTGTTGGCCTTTTGAGAGCTGTAAATAGAAGAAAAAAATTATTAGACTATTTAAAAAAAAATAATATCGAGTCTTATAAGGAAGTATTAACAAAATTAAATTTAAGGAAGTAAATGTTTAAAGTTGTAAAAAAAGAAATAGAAGTAAGTGGAAAGAAAATAAGTTTAGAAACAGGTAAAATAGCAAGACAAGCAGATGGTGCAATAATAGCTCAGTGTGGTGAAACAGTAGTTTTAGCAACAGTAGTTGGTGCAAAGAAAGTAAATCCAGAAATGGACTATTTTCCTTTGTCTGTAAATTACCAAGAGAAGTATTATGCGGCTGGTAAAATTCCAGGTGGATATTTTAAAAGAGAAGCCAGACCAACTGAAAGTGAGACTTTAATATCAAGGTTAATAGATAGGCCTATCCGACCTTTGTTTCCTGATGAATTTAAAAATGAGGTACAACTATTACCAACAGTAATATCTTATGATAAAGAAAATGAGGCTGATATTTTATCAATAATTGCCTCTTCAGCTGCATTAGCTATATCAGGTATGCCTTTTATGGGTCCTGTGGGAGCTTCTAGAGTTGGCTTTATTAAAGGAGAATATGTGCTTAACCCATCTAAGAAAGAATTAGAGGAATCAAAATTAGATTTAGTAGTTGCGGGAACTAAAGACGCAGTTTTAATGGTTGAATCAGAAGCAAATGGTTTAACAGAGGAGGAAATGTTGAACGCTGTAAAATTTGGCCATGAAGGTTTTATTCCAATAATTCAAATGATAGAAGATCTTGCAAAAGAATGCAGAAAACCAGAATGGGTTGTTGAAAAAAAAGATCTTTCAGAAATAAAAAAGAAATTAGAGGAGGAATTTACTGAAGATCTAAAAAAAGCATTCTCTACTAGAGATAAACAGGATAGATCAAATCAAATTTCTGAAATTACTGAAAAAGCAAAAAAACTTTATGAAGAAAATGAAGATTACACAGACTTAGATGTTAACTCTCAACTTAAAAATTTAGAGAAATCTATAGTAAGAACTGACATACTAAAAAATAAAAATCGTATTGATGGAAGAGGTCTTGCAGATGTCAGACCAATAATGTGTGAAGTTGGTATTTTACCTAGAGTTCATGGTTCTGCATTATTTACAAGAGGTGAAACCCAAGCAATTGTTACAACTACTTTAGGTACATCAGATGATGAACAAAGAATTGAGAGTTTAGATGGTCTTCAAAAAGAGAGATTTATGTTGCACTATAATTTTCCACCATTTTCAGTAGGTGAAACTGGTAGAATTGGAACAGGCAGAAGAGAGATTGGTCATGGTAAGTTAGCATGGAGAGCAATTAACTCATCACTTCCACCAAAAGAAAGTTTCCCATATACGTTTAGAATTGTCTCAGAAATAACTGAGTCTAATGGCTCATCTTCAATGGCAACTGTTTGTGGAACTTCACTTGCTCTTATGGATGCAGGAGTTCCTATCAAAGAACCTGTAGCTGGAATTGCAATGGGTTTAATTAAAGAAGGTGATGATTTTACGGTCTTATCAGATATTCTTGGTGATGAAGACCATCTAGGGGATATGGATTTCAAAGTTGCTGGAACTAAAGATGGCATCACATCTTTACAGATGGATATTAAGATAACTGGAATTACATTTGAGATTATGGAACAGGCTTTAAATCAAGCTAAAGATGGGAGAATTCATATCTTAGGTGAAATGAATAAAGCTCTTTCTAAATCAAGAGATAATGTTGGTAAACACACACCAAAAATGGAAAAAATCACAGTTGATAAAAAAGACATCGCAGCAGTAATTGGCAAGGGTGGTGCAACAATAAGAGAAATAGTTGAGAAATCTGGAGCAAAAGTTGATGTTAACGATGAAGGTGAAGTAACAGTAGCAGCACCAGATGAAGAGTCTAGAAATGTGGCGATGCAAATGATTAAAGATATTACCGCTAAAGCTGAATTAAATAAGATTTATAACGGTAAAGTTATGAAAATTATGGAATTTGGTGCTTTTGTAAATTTCTTAGGAAAACAAGACGGATTAGTTCATATTTCAGAGCTTGCAGATAAAAGAGTTGCCAAAGTTACTGATGTAGTCAAAGAAGGTGACGAAGTTAAAGTAAAAGTTATTGGATTTGATCGAGGAAAAGTAAAACTATCTATTAAGCAAGCAGCTATATAGTTTTTAACTTTCTGGCACGAATAATAAGCAAAGACCATTGCTACAATATCTTTTTCCTCCATCAGGACCATCGTTGAAAACATGGCCATGATGAGCGCCGCAATTTGCACAACTATATTCTGTTCTTTTCATGCCGAATGAATAGTCAACTTTTGTTACAAATACTCCTGGTATTGCCTCAGTGAATGAGGGCCAACCAGTTCCACTGTCAAATTTAGCAGTGGACTCAAATAATTTTACACCACAGTTAGCACAATGATATGACCCTTTTCTTTTTTCATAGTTTAATTCACTAGTACCAGCACGCTCAGTACCTTCCTCAAACATTATTATTTTCTGTTCTTCAGTAAGATCAGGATTAATTATATTGTATTCACTTTCATCTTTTTTCAATTTTTTTTTAAATCCAACTAAATTGTTTGCTAAAGAGTTTAAAGGATAGATCAGTAATCCAAATAAAGATGTAGCTGCGATTTTTAAAAAATTTCTTCTCACAATTAATTAATTTTATTTAACGTTTTTTTTTCCTAGTTTATTTAATAAGAATAAAGCTATTGCAGTCAATAGTGCAAAAACTTCTAATGCATGACCAGAACCTTCAAGAATTAGTTGTACTATAAAAAATATTATACAAACTACAAACCAAACTAATATAAGCATAACAATCGAATTTAAGATATATTTTTAGGATCTGGCATTCCTACTTTGTTATAGCCAGCGTCTACATAGTGAATTTCACCAGTCACACCACCTGCCATATCGCTTAAAAGATATAATGCAGAGTTTCCAACATCTAAATTATCTACATTTCTTTTTAAAAATGAGTGATCAGCATTCCATTTATATAAAAATTTTGCATCTCCAATTGCTGATGCTGCTAAAGTTTTAATTGGTCCCGCGCTTATTGCATTAACTCTAATTCCTTTAGCTCCTAGATCACGTGCTAAATATTTTACACTAGACTCCAATGCCGCTTTACAAACTCCCATGACATTATAATTTGGTATAGCTTTATTAGCCTCATAACTTAGAGTGATCATGCTACCACCCTCTTTCATAACTTTGGAAGCTTCCCTTGCAACTTCTGTGAAGGAAAAGCATGAAATAAGCATACTTCTTTGAAAATTTTCTCTAGTTGTATTTAAATATTCTCCAGATAATTCAGATTTATCTGAAAATGCGATTGCATGGACAACAAAGTCTATCTCTCCCCATTGGAGTTTAATATCTTCAAATAGTTTTACTACTTCTTCTTTTTTTTCAACGTCACAACTAAAAGTAACATTTGAATTGAGTTTTTCTGCTAAAGGTACTACTCTTTTTTTAAGAGCATCACCCAAATAAGTAAAAGCTAATTCTGCACCTGCCTCAGCAAGTTTTTGCGAAATACCCCACGCAATGGATCTTTCGTTGGCAACACCCATTATTAGTCCTTTTTTTCCCTTCATTAAAGACATGAATTAAACTTTCTCAAAAATTAATGTTGCATTGGTTCCACCAAAACCAAAACTATTAGACATAACTGTATTTAAAGTTGCCTCTGTTTCTGTTTTAGCAACGATTGGAAATTTTTGAGCCTCTTCATCCATTTCACTGATGTTGGCTGATCCAGTAATAAAATTATTTTTCATCATTATCAAGCAATATATAGCTTCGTGGACTGAAGCCGCTCCTAGTGGATGACCTGACAAAGATTTGGTTGAACTTATTTTTGGAATTTCATTTCCAAAAGTATCTTTCACTGCATTTAATTCTGTTATATCTCCAACCGGAGTAGATGTTCCATGAGTATTAATATAATCTATTTTATTTTTTGACGTTGCCATTGCCATTTGCATACATCTTACTGCTCCTTCACCAGATGGTGCTACCATATCGTATCCATCTGAAGTTGCTCCATAACCAGTTAATTCTGCGTATATTTTAGCTCCTCTAGCTTTTGCATGTTCGTACTCTTCAAGAACAAGAACTCCTGCACCTCCTGCAATTACAAAACCATCTCTAGTTTTATCGTAAGCTCTTGAGGCTTTTTCAGGCGTATCGTTATATTTCGAAGATAGTGCAGTCATTGCATCAAACATAGCTGTCATTGCCCAATGTATTTCCTCACTACCACCTGCAAATACAATATCTTGTTTACCCATTTGAATTAATTCCATTGAATTTCCAATACAGTGACCACTTGTTGCACAAGCAGAACTCATTGTATAGTTAGTACCTTTAATTTTAAAAGGAACAGCGAGCGTTGCGGACGCAGTACTTGCCATTGTTCTTGGAACTATAAAAGGTCCCATCAATTTTGGAGTTTTAGCTCTTGTTTTATCAGCTGCTAAAATAACATTTTCTATTGAAGGTCCACCTGAACCCATAACAATTCCAGTTTTAAAATTACTTACTTCACTTTCTTCTAGTCCAGAATCTTCAATTGCTTCTTTCATTGCAATGTAATTATAAGCTGATCCTGAGCCCATAAATCTAATTGTTTTTCTATCAATGTGATCTTCAAGTTTTATATTTGGCTTTCCATGGATATGACTTTTTAAATTGTGTTCTTTATATTCCTCAGCAAAAGAAATACCTGACTTAGAATTTAATAAAGATTGGTGAACTTCTTCCTGATTATTACCTAAACAAGAAACAATTCCTAAACCTGTAATTACTACTCTTCTCATTATTTAAATAATCCTACTTTTAGACCATCAGCTGAGTAAATCTTTTTATCATCTGCCAGAAGAATTCCATTTGCTAAGCCAACAGTTGTTTCACCTTTAATTAATATTCTTTTCATATCAATTATATATGTTGCCATTTTGACATTCTTTAAAACTTCTCCAGTAAATTTCACTGTGCTTACTCCTAAAGCTCTTCCTCTTCCTGGGTTTCCAAGCCAACCCAAGTAAAATCCAACCAACTGCCACATTGCATCTAGACCTAAACATCCTGGCATAACTGGATCTTCTTTAAAGTGACAACCAAAAAACCATAAATCATCTTTAATATCAAGTTCAGCTTTCATCAATCCTTTGCCAAAAGCACCCTTATTTTCATCAATTTCAGTAATTCTGTCAAACATAAGCATTGGAGGAGATGGTAATTTTGCATTACCAGGGCCAAAAAGCTCACCATTTGCACAACCTATTAATTCGTCATAATTAAAGGAATTTTTTTTCATAAATTTGTAATCTTATTACTTGATTTACCAACATTATAATATAGATATTCTTTAGAATAATTATAATTAGTAATGGCTTACTCTGAGCAATATATAGATAAACTGAGAAAATCAGGACTTCGACCTACAAAACAAAGAATAAAAATTTGTGAAGTATTATTTGATACTGATAAAACCTTTCATTTTACAATCAAAGAATTGGTTAAAATCATTGAAAATCAAGCAAATATCAAGGTATCATTGGCAACAGTTTATAACACTGTGCACGCATTCATTAAAAAAGGATATCTTAAAGAAATCCCTCTAAATTCATCACAAAGTTATTACGATACTAATGTTAGCCATCATCACCATTTCTTTGACGAAGAGGAAAATAAATTAATTGATATAGACCAAGATGACGTTGATGAAATTAACATTAGAAAAAAAATCCCAGGAAAAAAAATTAGATCAGTCGAAGTAATTGCTAAGATTGTAAGTGATAATCAATCTCAAAAATAATCCAATAATTTCAATACTTTAAAAATTATATTAAAACAATTCTAAACTGTTGACATATATTTTATAACGATTATATAAAGCATACTTTAGAATCATTATTAAAAGTAGGAGTAAATATGTCATTAAAAGGTAGTAAAACAGAGGAAAATTTAAAAGAAGCATTTGCTGGTGAAAGCCAAGCAAATCGAAGATATCTTTATTTTGCTCAAAAAGCTGATGTTGAAGGTTTTAACGATGTAGCAGCAGTATTCAGATCAACTGCAGAAGGTGAAACCGGACACGCACATGGTCACTTAGAATATCTTGAAGAAGTTGGTGATCCAGCAACTGGTAAGCCAATCGGTGAAACAAAAGCAAATCTTGAGTCTGCAATTCAAGGTGAAACACATGAGTACACAGATATGTACCCGGGAATGGCTAAAACAGCCAGAGATGAAGGCTTTGATGAAATAGCTGACTGGTTTGAGACTTTGGCAAAAGCCGAAAAATCTCATGCTGGAAAGTTTCAAAAAACTTTAGAAAGTATTTCTTAAACAAAATTTGTGGACGAACCCCTCTCGTCCACAAACACTACAATTAAATTATATGAGCAAAGAAGGTAGTACACAAGCACCTACAAGACATCCATTAAAATTTAGAGACCCAGATTTTATAAACCCTGAGAAAATTGATCAGGAGATGAGAAGGGTCTTTGATATTTGCCATGGATGCAGGAGATGTTTTAATTTGTGTGACAGCTTTCCAAAGTTATTTGATTTTATAGACGAAACAGAAGGTGGGGAAGTATCAGATCTTTCAAGTGATAAGTTTAAACCCGTTGTTGATGCTTGTACTCTATGTGACATGTGTTTTATGACTAAATGTCCTTATGTACCACCGCATGAATTTGATTTAGATTTTCCTCATTTAATGTTGAGATATAGAACTGCTCAAAGAAAAAATGGTGATATATCAAAAACTGCAAATCAATTAACTAAAATCGATAGAAATTCAAAAATAGGAATATTTTTTAACTTTTTAATAAATTGGATTACTGATGTAAAAAATAAATTTGCTAGAAAAGTTTTAGAACTTTTTACTGGTATAGATAGAAGAGTGATTTTACCAAGGTACAATAAAGAAACATTTTCAAAGTATTTTAAGAAATTCAAAAAAAATATTTTAAAAAAAAATAATCAGAGAAAAGTAGTAATTTATTCAACATGTTTTGTTAATTTTAATAAGAAAAAAACTGGTGAGGCTGCTTTAAAAGTCTTACACCATAATAATGTAGAGGTAGAGCATTCTTATGCGGGTTGTTGTGGTATGCCTTACCTAGAGCAGGCCGATTTAGATCAAGTTACAAAACAAGCGCAATTAGTTTCAAGAGAATTAAATAAATATATTGAAAAAGGCTTCAAAGTCGTAACATTAACAGCTAGTTGTGGGTTAATGTTGAAGTTTGAATGGCCTTTGTTAATGCCAAATGATGGAATAGTCAAAAAACTTTCTCAAAATACTCTTGATATTGACGAATATGTTATGGATATTGCCAACAAAGAAGGCTTGGTTGATGGCCTAAAAGAAATTGACGGTGGAGTGACTGTTCATAATGCTTGTCATGCAAGAGCTCAAAATATGGGTAATAAAGCAAGAGACATGCTTAAACTAATCCCAAATATTAAATTAGATGTTGTTGAAAGATGTGCAGGTCATGGAGGAACTTTTGGAATAATGAAAGGAACTCACGACATAGCAAACAAGGTGGGCAAAACTACCGCAAGTACTGTTAAACGAAAAAATAATAAATATATGGCATCTGACTGTCCATTGGCTGGAAAACATATTAAGCAGCTAGCTGAAGATACAAATATAGTAAATGATGAAGCTGTGCATCCAATTGAAATAGTCTCAAAAAGTTATGGATTATAGAATGTCAAAAGAACAAAAAATAATTACAAAAGAAGATCTTTTACCTTTAGATGCTTATACAAAAGTTAGAAGGCAAATGAGAAAAGAATTAGTTGAATTTAAAAAGAATAGAAGAATTCTTCTAGGACCTTATGCAACATTTTATTTTGAGTGTTATGAAACGATGATAGCCCAAGTTCAGGAAATGCTTTACATCGAAAAAGGGGGTGATGAACAAATAGCTGATGAATTAGCTGCATATAATCCTCTCATACCTAATGGTAAAGAATTAGTTGCAACTTTAATGTTTGAGATCGACAATCCAGTGATAAGAGCAGAATTTCTTGGAAAATTAGGTGGAGTAGAAAAAAATATTTTTATAAAAATTAATGATGAAAAAATATATGCTGTCCCAGAGATGGATGTAGATCGAACTTCAGATGATGGAAAGGCTTCATCTGTACAATTTATACATTTCAATTTTTCAAATGATCAGGTAAATAAGTTTAAGGATCAGAATAATGTTATTGAAGTTGGTATTGATCACAAGGAATATTCACATACAACTAAATTTTCAGAGGATAATATTAAAGCTCTTTCAGCAGACTTTAATTAACTATACCCCAAATATTATTATCTTTTATAATCCAACCCGAATAGTCACCAGTTTTAATATTACACCATTTATCTTCACATTTTAAGACTTTTAGCAGACGTCCTTGATCTAATTTTGCGAGTGGCTTTGAGTATTTTGTTGAGTTTTTAAAAAGTATCTTTTCATTTGTAGTGATTAATGAGCGAGAAGGTCTTAGTTGAGAAATATGGATCCAACCACTATTTTTTTTATGGTCAATTATTCTTCTAAAATTTTCTTTTTTATCAATTACCTTCACAGGTAAATCAATTTTTCTATAAATATATTTAACAGGATGATCCAGGCTCGGACCATATCTTACATTTACTTTTTTATTTTTTAACATTAGAAAATAATTATTTTCTTGAGCTGTCGATGAAATTGGTAAAAGAAAAAGAAATGAAAGTACTAAATATTTTCGCATATACATCCTTTTCTTTTTTTAAATAACACTTTTCTAAATTTAAGATTTAATAAATCTATAATTAAAATATGTGAACTTAAATTTTTCCCAACAATTAAAATTGATTTCAAAACTTCATTTGCTTGTAGGCTACCAGTCATAACTGCTGTTGGTCCTAATATACCATCAGTTTCACAATTTAAAACTCCCTCTGACGGTTCCCCTTGATAAAAACATTTTAAACATGGACTTTTTTCTAAACTAAAATCAAATGTAAAAATATGCCCCTCAAATTTACTTATTGCTCCAATAATAAGTTTTTTTTTATATTTTATTGAAAATTTATTTAGAAGAAATTTTGCTTTAAAATTATCTGTACCATCAACAATAACATCATATTGTTTTAAGATTTTACCTAGATTTTTATCTTCTGCTTTAACTCTATACGTTTTTACTCTTACCTTTTTATTAATTTTATCAATTTTTTTTTTTAAAATATTAACTTTATATTTTCCAACATCATCAGAAGTAAACATAACTTGTCGATGTAAATTTGATATACTCACTTTATCATGATCCATCATACCAATTTCACCAATACCTGCTCTACAAAGTAAATCAATAACAGGTGTTCCTAAGCCGCCACATCCAACAACTAGAACTTTAGCATTTTGGATTTTCTTTTGACCTAAAAAACCAACTTTTTTTAAAATAATCTGTCTTGAATATCGCTCGAGGTCTTTTTTACTAAACATTTACTATTTACCAGTAGATCCAAATCCTCCAGACCCTCTAATTGTCTCTGGTAATTCATTTGTTTCTTCAATTTCTACTTTTAAAATAGGCATTAAAACCATTTGAGCAACTCTATCTTCATCATTTACAATGAATTCATTTTTACCATGGTTAAATAAAATAATTTTTAGCTCTCCTCTATAATCACTGTCAATTGTGCCTGGTGTATTTAGCACGCTAATACTTGATTTTGCAGCAAGGCCTGATCTTGGTCTAATTTGAACCTCTGTATCTTCAGGAATTGCAATTGCAATACCTGTTGGTACCAATTTCGATTCATTTGGTTTAATTGTAATAGGTTCATCTATACATGCCATCAAGTCCATACCTGAGGATCCAGCAGTTTTATAACTTGGAAGTTTTGCCTTTTGGTTAAGTCTCTTAAATAAAACTTTTACCATTACTCAATTAAGCTCAGAGATAACTCTATCCACTATCTCAGATGCTATTAAAGATTTTTTCTTTTTATATAATTTTTCACTTTCTTTATTCTTATAAAATATAGAAACTTCATTATCATCAGAGTCAAAACCTATTGTTTTATCAGAAATATCATTTGCAATAATCCAATCACAATTTTTTTGATCTAATTTTTTCTTTGAATTAAATTCAAGATTTTGAGACTCAGCTGCAAATCCAATTGTAATTTTTGGTCTTAGTGAATTATGATTTGATATGTTTGATAAAATATCAATATTTTTTTCTAACTTAAGATCTAAATTTTCACTTTTTTTAATTTTTTCACTATTAATCTCTTTAACTTTAAAATCAGCTACCGCTGCATTAAAAATAGCAACATCAGTTGGTAGGTTTTTAAGAGTTTCTCTAAACATTTCTTCTGCAGTTTTTACAGAAATAAATTTTACTCCTTCAACTGGATCTAAATTTGTTTCCCCAGAAATAAGTGTTGTCTCAAAACCATTATCTCTTAAAGACTTTGCTATTTCATAACCCTGTTTTCCACTTGATTTATTAGTTATAAATCTTACTGGATCTATAAACTCCTTAGTAGGCCCAGCAGTCACTAATGCCTTAAATTTTTTATTTTTTTCAATATTTTTAAAATAATTTTCTATAGTCCCTAATATATATGAAGGTTCTGACATTTTTCCTTTGCCATATTCTCCACAAGCCATATCTCCAATTTCAGGTCCAATAATCTTATAACCATAGCTTTTTAATTTTGATAAATTATCTTGGGTTGATTTGTGTTCCCACATTCTGACATTCATGGCAGGCACTAAAAATACTTGTTTATCTGATGCTAAAACAACCGTGCTAGCTAGATCGTCAGTTAAGCCATAACTTAATTTTGAGATTGTATTTGCTGTTGCAGGCACAATTAAAATTAAATCTGCCCATCTAGAAAGTGAAATATGGTCCATTTCGGCTTCATTTTCTGCACTGAATATGTCTTCATATACTTTTTCTTGCGAAAGTGATGAAATAGATAAAGGCGTTACAAAGTTTTTTCCACTCTTTGTAAGTATTGTTTTAATACTTACATCTTTTTTTTTTAAACCTCTTATCACTTCTAAGCTTTTGTAAGCAGATATTCCACCACATATGATTAGAAGTATTTTTTTATTTTTCATGAAGAGAATTAAAATACCAATAGAGTTAAAATTACAAGAGATAATAAGCCAATAATAGATTGGTTTCTAAATGACTTCATTTCTTCTTTTTTAGTGTTTAATTCATTATACGAGTTTGAATTCTGAGGTATTTGACCACTTGCAAGATAATTAAGCGCTTGGTTTGCCTTATCCATTACCTCAGGTAAATTTGGAAGACGTTTTAATACTTCCACAGAGTCTTTTAATGTCTCATTAATTGAATTTATAGGATCTTTAGTATCTTTTAACCATTTTTCCAGAACAGGTTTTGATGTCTCCCATATATTTGTTTCTGGGTTTAATCTTCTCGCAACTCCTTCAACTACCACCATTGTTTTTTGCAACATAAGCAACTGAGGTTGGGTTTGCATATTAAATTTTTCCGTAACATCAAAAAGTTGTTTTAGCAACTTACCACCAGAAATATTTTTTATAGAGTGTCCAAAAATTGGCTCACCAATAGATCTTAGTGCCTGAGCAAGATCATTTACAGGTACGTTGTTTGGAACTAATCCTGCTGCGAGATGCACCTCTGCAACTTTTTTATAATCTCTTTGTATAAAACCAAATAAGATCTCAGCTAAAAATCTTTTACTAACATTATCTAACCTTCCCATAATACCAAAATCTATAGGAACAATTTGACCACTCTCATTTACAAAAATATTTCCTTGATGCATATCTGCATGAAAAAAACCGTCTCTCACAGCATGTCTTAAGAAATGTTGTATTATATCGGTGGCAATTTTTTTTGTATCAATTGATCGTTTTTCTAACTCTTCTGTTTCTCTTATAGATACACCATTAATCCAATCAAGAGTCATTATATTTTCACTTGTATAATCCCAATAGATCTTAGGAACTTCAAAACCTAAATCATTTTTGGTATTTTCTGCATATTCGTTAGCTGCAGCGGCTTCAAATCTCAAATCCATCTCAAGGCTAGTAATTTCTTTTAATAAAAAAACCACTTCAACTAGTTTTAATCTTTTAGTTTTTTTTATTAACGATTCAATTATAAAGGCAAACAGCATTAAAGCATCTACCTCTTCATTAAAAATTTTTTTTATATCAGGTCTTAATATTTTTATTGCTACATCTTTAATAACTCCATTATCGTCAATTTGAGCTTTGTGTACTTGAGCAATAGATGCAGCTGCCACTGGTTCACTAATTTTAATTATTGAATTATAAATTTCATCACCTAAATCATTTCTAATCATTTCTTTTGCTTTTGATTGTGAGAAAGGTGGAAGTTTATCCTGTAAACTTTCTAATTCTTTCGATAATCCATCTCCTATTATATCAGGCCTTGTTGCTAGGAACTGGCCCAGTTTAATGAATGTTGTACCCATTGATGCTAGAGAATTAGATAATTTTTCTCCTTCACTTAAATTATCATATGACCTATCTTTTTTTGTAAAAGAAAAAGAAAGTAATTTAAATATTACAGTGACTAATAAAGGTGGTTTATTAAATTTTGATACAATTTTTAAAGCATCAGATTTAGCGAGTTTTCTTCCAAGTTTAAATAAAGTAATTAATCTTTTGAACATTATAATTTCCAACCAGAATGAATAGCTACTATTCCGCCAGATAAATTTCTATACGAACAATTTTTAAAATTATTTTGTCTCATTAAATCGATCAATTCTTCTTGATTAACAAATTCCTCTATACTCTTGGTCAAATATTCATAAGGTTCTTTATCACCAACAACTGCTTTTCCTATGTGAGGGATTAATTTTGAGTAATTTTTGTATAAAAAGTCTAAATTAGAATTTTGGATTTTTGAAAACTCTAAACACATATATCTTCCACCTGGTTTAAGAACTCTATATGCTTCAGATAAAGATTTATCTAAATTTTTTGTATTTCGTAATCCAAAACTTATTGTATAAAAATCAAAAGTGTCATTTTTGAATGGCAACTTTTCTGCCTCAGATACAACCCATTTTATTTTTTTATATCCCCTTAGTCTTTTTTTGCCTTTTTCGATCATTTTCTTGTTCGAATCTGAGCATGTAATTTCTCCATTCTTATCTGTAGAGTCTAAAAATAATTTTCCTAAATCACCAGTGCCGCAAGCAACATCTAAATACTTTTTGTTTTTAGTTGGATTCATCCAATTCATAAGGTTTTTTTTCCAAATTCTATGAATTCCAAATGACATAAAATCATTCATCAAATCATATTTATCGTATACTTTATTAAATACGCCTTCGACGAGACCTGCTTTATTTTGAAGATTTTGTTGCATATAAATTATATTAAAACACTAATATAGTATGAAATGCCTGAATTACCAGAAGTAGAAATCGTAAAACAATCTTTGAATAAGAGTATTACAGGAAAGATTATTAAAGACATATTAATAAAAAATAGGAATTTAAGGTTTAAGATCCCAAAAAATTTTGAAAAAAACATATTAAAAAAAAAAATTACAAAAGTAGATAGATTTTCAAAACACTTAATACTGAAATTTGAGGATAGTTCTAACTTAATGATTCATCTTGGGATGTCAGGAACCATTCATTTAATTAATAAATCCAGAAAAAAAAATTCTATAACAAATACCAGTTTTTATCATTCTCCATTGTTACCTAAAAAGCATAATCATGTAGAAATGAAAATTGGTAACTTTAAGTTAATTTATAATGACCCAAGAAGATTTGGTTATTTATCTTATTTTAAAAGTGATGAGCAAATAAATAATAACTTCAAAAAATATGGGCCAGAGCCTTTTGACCCTTTATTTAATAAAAATTATATTTTTAATTATTTTAAAAATAAAAAAAAAAATATTAAAAATTTTCTAATTGATCAGAATTTTGTTTCTGGAATTGGTAATATTTATGCTAGTGAAATATTATTCTTATGTAAGATTTTACCATCAAAGCAAGTAAGTTTGCTTAGTTTGAAAGATTGCCAAAAGATTTCTAATTTTTCAAAAGTGGTTTTAAAAAAAGCAATAGATAAAGGTGGCTCTAGCATAAGAGATTTTAGAAATATAAGTGGAAATCAGGGTTCTTTTCAAAAAAATTTTAATGTTTATCAAAGAGAAAATAAAAATTGTTTAAGATATAGTTGCAAAGGGACAATACACAAAAAATTTATTTCAAATAGATCAAGTTTTTTTTGTAATTTATGTCAAAAATAAATAATTATTGTATTGACCCGATCACTATCTGAAGATATACACTCACGCTTATGGCGAATACTAAATCAGCAATTAAACGTACTAGAAAAATTAAAAGGCAAACAGCTGTCAATAGATCTAGAAAGAGTCGTTTTAAGAATGCTTTAAAAAAAATGAACTCATTAATTGAAAAAAAGGATAAAAAAGAAGCTTTAGCCTTCCTTCCTAAGTTAAATTCAGAATTAATGTCAATTGCAAAAACAGGTCTCATTAAAAGACAGAACGCCTCAAGGAACGTGTCGAGAATTACAAAAAAAATCAATTCTCTGTAACAACCTCTGATAAGTAAAAGTTTTTTCCCACACAACTTAAACGTACAATTAACTGTTAAATTACTATATCTAAAAGATTAATTTAAAAAGTTACTAGATATAGATTTAGTAAAATTTTAAATTTTTAATTGCTTACCCTGTTAGGTTGCAAAAATAATTTTAAAAAAATTCAATCTGTAATTTATTCAATCATAAATTTTATTTTTTTTGATTTTTACAAATAAACTTATTGCAAAAATTTTTGAGAGGTTTTAAGTGGAATTCCCTCATGAAAAATAATTTACAAAACAATAAAGCACAAGAAAAAAAAATTGACTGGGAAAATATCAAAAAACAAATGCGAGAAAAATTCGGATACGATATTTATGAAAGTTGGATAAAAAAAATTGAATTAGTTGAGGAATTTAATAATTATATTTTATTTTCAGTTTCAACCAGATTTATTAGAGATTGGATAGTATCAAGATATTTAGACCAAATATTGCAGACAATTAAAGAATACAAAAAAGACTTAGTAAGGATTGAATTCACAATAAAAAACAATAAAGAGACTGAAATTAGCGAAACTTATATATCATCTCAAAATTCTATTAAAACCAATAATGATAACGTATCGTTTATAAAAGATTCTTATCTACAATATAATAGAATAGATCCAAATAAAAACTTCGAAAATTTTATAACAGGAGGAAGTAACAAACTAGCTTTTGAAGCCTCTAAAAAAGTATCAGAAGATATAGCTCATTATAATCCTTTATATTTGTATGGTGGTGTAGGAATGGGCAAAACACATTTATTAAACGCTATTGGTCTAAAATTAAAAGAAAAAAATAAAGTAATGTTTATATCAGCAGAAAGATTTATGTACCAATTTGTAAAGTCTATAAAATCAAATGAAATGGTAAAGTTTAAAGAGTACTTTAGAAATACTGATGTCTTATTAATCGATGATATTCAGTTCATGAATGGTAAAGAAGCTATGCAAGAAGAGTTTTTTCATACGTTTAATGCATTATTGGATAAGAACTCTCAAATAATAATTTCGGCAGATCGACCTCCTAATAAACTTTCTAGAATACAAGAGAGAATAAAATCTAGATTTTCTGGAGGATTAGTCGTTGATATTCAAAACCCTGATTATGAGCTTAGATATAAAATCATAAAATCTAAAATTGAAGAATTAAAGTTATCTTATTCTAACCAAGTAATTATTTCAGAAGAGGTTCAAAAATTCTTAAGTAGTGAAATTAAAACTAGTATTAGAGAATTAGTAGGTGCCTTAAATCGTATTATTTCTTTTACAAGAATTTATAACAAAATTCCTACCATATCTGAGGTTAAAGTAATTTTGAAAGATTTGTTGAATCTTACAGAGAATAAAGTTGATATTGACGCTATTCAGACAATAGTTTGTAAATTTTATAAAATTAGTAAAAATGAAATGCTTTCACCTAGAAGATCAAGATATCTTGTAAGACCAAGACAGACTGCAATTTATCTTGCTAAAATGTTAACATCAAAATCTCTTCCAGAAATAGGGAGGTCTTTTTCTAATAGAGATCACACAACTGTCATTCATTCTGTTAAAACTATAGAAAGATTAAGAAAAGAAGACAGCGAATTAAATATTAACATTGATAGTCTAAAAAATAAGATATTGTACGACAAAGAAAATGAAGTTTAGTGTAAATCAACAAGACCTTCAAAAATCTTTAAATTATTGTCAAGGTGTAATTGAAAAGAGAAGTACTTTGCCTATACTTTCTAATGTATTGTTAGAAGTAAGTAACGCAAATTTAACTATTACAGCAACAGACCTTGATTTAATTTTTATTCATAAAATTCCAAACGTGGAAATATCAGAAGAGGGCAAAACCACTTCATCCTCTTCTATCATGTATGATATTGTGAGAAAATTTTCATCAGGTAGTAAAATAAATTTTTCTAATCCAAGTGAAAATAAATTACATTTGGAGTCTGATAAATCAGTTTTTAATTTAAATTGTATTAATGCTTCTGAATTTCCTTTAACAGAGGAAAATTTTAACGAAAATGAATTTTCAATAAAATCTAAAGAATTACTTAAATTATTAAATAAGTGTAAATTTTCAGTATCTAATGATGAGACAAGGCATTATCTAAGTGGAATTTTTTTACATCAGACAGAAGTTGACGAAAAAACTTTCTTAACAGCTGCAGCCACTGACAGTCATAGAATGTCTATATCAAAAATTAGACTTCAAAATAAAGTACAATTTGAACAGATAATTTTACCAAAAAAGACAATTTTTCAACTTTGCTCATTATTAGAGGATTATGAAGGTGAAGTTAAAATCTCAAATATTAAATCAAAAATAAAGTTTGAGATTAACAACAGCATATTAATCTCAAAACTAATTGACGGAAAATTTCCAAATTATGTTCAAGTAGTACCCAAAGAAAATCAAAAAAAATTAGAAGTAGATGTAAAATCCTTTTTAAATTCAGTTGATAGGGTTGCATCAGTTTCATTAGATAAAAAAGATGGAGTAAAATTTAGTCTTTCAAAAAATAATCTTGATCTTTCAGTTAATAATACAAACAGCGGTGATGGAAAAGAAAGTTTAACTGTAAAGTTTGATCATGAGTTAGATATTAGTTTTAATTCTAGATATTTGATTGATATTGCATCTCAATTAGATGGAGATAATATTGAGATTTATTTAAAAGATACAGGATCTCCTGCTTTAATTAGAGATCCATCAGATTATGATAGTATTTATGTTGTAATGCCAATGAAAGGTTAATTTATTAATCCCAATTCATTGTAAATTTCTTTTTCAATAAAACTTGTAAATTCTACTGCTTGCATCCCAGGTTTGACTGGTGGAAGAATTGATATTGTTATTTTTTTATTTGGAATTAATTTACCACTTTTAGGCCAGACTTTTCCAGAATTTACAGCTACTGGTTGACACTTTATTTTTAACTCATCATAAATTCTTCCAACTCCCTTTTTGAAAGGAATGAATTCACTTGGCAAAACTCTTGTTCCTTGTGGAAAAATAATTAATGGTCTATCTGAATTTTTTACAGATTTTTTTATTTTATCGATTAACCCCAAATTATCCTTACTAATTTTATTTCTATTTACTGATAGTGAACCTATTTTTTTTAAATACCAACCAAATACAGGCATTTTAATTAATTCATGTTTTAAAATAAATATTGGTGAATTAAAAATTGTTTGTAAATAAAAAGTCTCAAACATAGATTGATGTGAACAAGCTATAAAAAATTTTTCATTTTTTATTATATTTTCTTTTCCTTTGACAATGATTTCAGTTTGTAAAAAAACTTGAAGACAGATACTCGACCACTTACCCATTATTTTACCACCAAATAAAACAACTTTTGTAGGAAGTAATAATGAGGGTAAAAATAATATTGATATTACTGAAATACCCAAAAAGAAAAAAAATAAAAATAGAAATTTTCTTATCATCTTTTTCAAAAACTAGATTAAATCTTTTAGTTTTTGTCTTTTTTTAATCACATTAATTCTAGACCCTTTAATTAATATTTCTGCTGGTTTTGGTCTAATGTTATAGTTTGAACTCAAAGATGTACCATAGGCTCCCACATCACATATAATAATATAATCTTTTTCATTTAATTTTTGAAATTTGGTAGTACTTAGAAATTTATCGGTAGTTTCACAAATAGGACCAACAAAATCATAAGTTTTATTGGTTATTTTATTTATTTTTTTTAATGGAATAATTTTATGTTTAGCCCCATACAATGCAGGTCTCATAAAATCATTCATTGCAGCATCTAAAATAATAAAATCTTTTTTAGAATTCTCTTTTATGTAGAGAATTTTAGAAACCAAAATTGCTGTATTACCTATAATTGATCTTCCTGGTTCAAAAATAATTTTACTCTTATGATTTACTAAAAATTTTTTGATAATTTGATTATATTTTTTAAAATCAAATTTTTTATTATCTTTTTTGTAATCTATTCCCATGCCACCACCAAGATCAATATATTCAAAACTAAAATCCATTTTTTTTATTAATTTATCTAAAACATTAATCATTTTCTGGTAAGGTTTATGATCAAGGATTTGACTTCCAATATGAACACTTAAACATTTCAAATTTAAAAATTTTGACTCTTTTATATATCTTGAAACTTCAATAAAGGTTTTTTCATTAATCCCAAATTTATTTTCTTTTTTACCGGTTGAAATTTGTTTAAGAGTTTTTGCATCAGTATTAGGATTTAATCTAATTCCAATATCTACTTTTTTCTTTTTTAATTTGGCAATTCTTTCAATTTCTAAGATTTCACTCTTTGATTCACAATTAATTAATAAAATATTTTTTTCAATTGCATAAATTAATTCTGATCTAGTTTTTCCTACTCCGGAAAAAACAATTTTTTTTGAACTTATACCGGCTTTAAGAGCGATCATTAACTCACCTTTTGATACAACATCAGCTCCTAAACCATTTCGTTTGATTTCTTTAAGTATTTCTAAGTTAGAGTTAGATTTAGTTGAGAAACATATAATTGGAGAAAATGATTTAAAATTTTTTTTAAAGTTACTTATATTTTCCTTTATTTTCTTTTGTGAATAACAAAATATTGGTGTTTCGAACTTTTCTACTACTTTGTTGATACTACAGTTTTCAATAGTAAATATATTATTGATATATTTCATTTTCTTTTGGCATTTTAAAAACTTTATCAGAATCGTTAAAAATAGTTACACTATTACTTAATGATGCCTCATATTTTGGGTCGTTTTTTCTACCACATGATATTAGTAAAAGTAAAAACATTGAAATTAGAATTATATTTTTAAACATAGTTATTTTTTTTTATAGCTTAATATCATCTTCTTTATATTCTCAAAAGAAGTTCCTCCATAAGAAACTTTAGAATTTACAGATTTTTTTAAATCAAACACTTTTTGCACATCAGATGTCAAACCTTTTTCAATTTTATTAATCTCATTCATTGTTAATTCAGATAATTTTTTTTTATTTTTTTCAGCAAAGTTTATGATTTTGGCAGTTTGCAAATATGCTTTTCTGAATGGGTAATTTAACTCTTTTACCATGTAATCTGCTAAATCAGTAGCAGTGATGAAACCATTTTCTGCTAGTTCAAGCATTCTTTTTTTATCTGGTGAAAAGTTTTTAAGAACATCATTTAATATAATTAATGAATTCTTTAATTGATCAAATGATTTAAAGACAATTTCTTTATCATCTTGCAAATCCTTGAAATAAGATAAAGGTAATCCTTTTAGGGTTGTTAACATTGAAAAAAGATTTCCAAACATGAATCCAGTTTTACCTCTTAAATACTCTAAAGGATCAGGATTTTTCTTTTGAGGCATTATAGATGATCCAGTAACAATCTTATCATTTAAAGTTATAAGTTTAAATGCATCTGAATTCCAAATTATAAACTCCTCTGCAATTCTAGAAATATGTACTGCGCATGCAGAACAAGAGTAGAGAAAATCAATAACAAAATCTCTGTCAGAAACAGTGTCAATTGAATTTTTAGTTGGTTTTTGGAAACCTAATTTTTTTGAAGTATAAAATCTATCAATTTTAAATGATGTACCAGTTAAAGCTGCGACACCTAGTGGATTTTCATTAAGACTATCTAAATTATTTACAAATCTTTTTTTATCTCTATTAAACATTTCTAAGTATGCCATTAAGTAATGAGCAAAAGAAACTGGTTGGGCATTTTTTAAATGTGTAAAGCCAGGCATAATTGTTTCAATATTATCTTCAGCTTTTTTTAAAATATTTTTAATAGTTACATCAATATTTTTTAATATTTCACTGTTTGCTTTTTTCAGCCAAATTTTAAAATCTGTGACTACTTGATCATTTCTTGATCTTGCGGTGTGTATATATCCTGCGTCATCTCCAATCAATTCAAAAAGTCTATGCTCTATATTCATATGAATATCTTCGAGTTTGTCATTAAAGATAAATTTTTTTTTAATAATTTCATTTTTAATTCTATTTAAACCCCATACAATTTTATTTTTTACTTTAAAATTTATAATCTTTTGTCTAAACAACATATCAACATGCACAATTGATGCTTCAATATCTTCTTTAAATAATCTTTTATCTATCGATAGTGATCCACCTACTTTTTTAAAAAGATTATTCGAATTTTTTTTTATCCTAGTATTCCAAATTGGCAGATTGTTTTTATTTTTACTCATGATATTTAATTATATAATTTTTATGAAAATCATTTTTTTTAATTATGTTATAATAATATTTTACTTAATATCATCTGGTGTCTCATATTCAATAGAACGTCCAGAAATTAAGAATCTTATAGTACATAAAGATAAGAAAAAAATTGAAAATATAGAATTTATTAAATCTGAAGGCCAAAAAGTAAGTTTAAACAATTACAAATCAAACCCCATAATAATTAATTTTTGGGCTACTTGGTGTGCTCCTTGTAAAAAAGAAATGCCCTCTTTAGACAAACTAAAAAAATTAGATAATTTTAAAGATATAAATATAATTCCAATTAATATTGGTGGAGGGAGTTATAAAAAATCTAAGGAATTTTTCGATGCATTAAAAATAGAGAATTTAGAAATATTTATAGGTTCTGGACCTGAGTTTTCACAGTTATTTAAATTACGTGGATTACCTACAACAATATTAATTGACAAAAATGGTTTCGAAATTGGAAGAATAGTTGGTTATATTGATTTTAGTGACAAGAGTCTCCATGATTGGTTAATAAAAAATTTATGAAGTTTTCATTAAATACAACAGTTATAAAACCAGAAGATAATGAAAAAGTGCAAAATGCTGTAATCTTACTCCATGGATATGGAGGCGATGGTAAAGATATTAGTATGCTTACACTCAATTGGAAAAGATTTTTAAAAAATACAGTTTTTTTATGCCCTGATGCACATGAAAGATGTACGATAAATCCAATAGGCTATCAATGGTTTGATTTAAATACTGAGGATAAGAATTATATACTTCAAGAGTCAAAAAAGGCAGAAAAAGTTTTAAACGATTATATTTTAGAAGTGAGTAATTATTTTAACTTAGCCTATTCTCAAATATGTGTATCTGGATTTAGTCAAGGATGCATGATGTCATTAAATGTTGGTTTAACCTCAGAAAAAGAATTTGCTTGTATTGTTGGATTTTCAGGAAAAATAATTGATAAACAAGACTTATCTTCTAGAATAAAAAATAAAACTAATATTTTGATGATACATGGAGAAAATGACCCAATAGTACCTCCAAATAATTTATTAGAGGCAGAAGATTTTTTTTTAAGAAATAAAATCAAAATTGAAACTTTAATGATAAAAAAATGTGATCATCATATACCGATAGAAGCATCGAGTGCGGCATTAAATTTTATAAAAAAAAATTTAATTGTTTAATAAATCGTTATTACAAGATTAGTAATGTTGATAAAAATAATATTTAATGTATGTTTTAGATATGATTGAGATGTCAGATCAAAAAATTTCTTTAGAAAAATGTCCCGCATTGGTTTTAAATGCAGATTATAGACCATTAAGCTATTATCCACTTTCTTTATGGAGTTGGCAGGATTCTATAAAATCTGTTTTTCTCGATAGAGTTTCTATCGTTAGTTATTATGATCGACAAATACGAAGTCCTTCGTTTAGCATGAAACTTCCTAGTGTAATTGCACTTAAATCGTACATTAGACCTCAATCTAACCCTAACTTCACAAGATTTAATGTTTTTTTAAGAGATAAGTTTAGCTGCCAATATTGTGGAAGCAAAAATGAATTAACGTTTGATCATTTGTTGCCAAGATCAAAAGGTGGAAAAACTGACTGGGATAATGTTGTTACAGCTTGTTCATCTTGTAATGTTAAAAAAGGCGGAAGATTAATCAAAGACTCTGGTATGACACTTAATCAATGGCCTTTTCAACCTACCACAGAGGATCTTCACAAAAATGGTAAAAATTTCCCACCAAATTTTTTGCACAAAAGTTGGATGGATTATCTATATTGGGATGTAGAACTTGAACCTTAATTATATTTTTTCTGAAATTTTTATAGCAACTTTTGAACCAGTTTTAATTACCTTATCCATAATTGAATAAAGACCTTTTTTTGTTGCTCCTTTCTCGTAAGCAATATCTTTATGATCCAATTCATCTTGTCTAAATTTAATTATTTTTTCTTTTAAATCTTTTTCATCAACTTCAATTTGATCAATTTGATTTTTGTAATGTTCATCAATAACTTCTTCAACAGATGCAGTACATAACATTGCAGCCCTTTTTCCGAGTATTGTAGAGCCAAATCCAAGACCCAATCCAAGTAAATCCCATAATGGTAATAATTTTGTCGGTTTTATATTTCTTTTTACTATTTCGTTTTCAAAGAAGTTTGAGTGTTCCTCCTCATGCTTTTTCATCTCGTATACAGTTTTTTTTAAATCATCATTATTTACTAAAGTATTTAAAGCAAGTAGTTGACCTTCATATATTTTAATTGCACCTCTTTCCCCAGCATGATCTACTCTTATAAATTCCTCTAATTTTTTTTTATTAGTTTTTTTCATAGCTTAAAGTACGAATAGAAATAATTGTAATTAGAATTGATAAAAGAGTATTAATTGCCGCTAGTGAAACGCCTAAAATTGTAAAAGTTGCATCTTTACAGTCCACTGGCATGTTTTTACTCAGAGATTCTAATAATTTTGCTTTATCTGAAAGATTTAATTGGTTATTAGTACAACTGGAAAACTCTTCAAAAAAGCTATTCTCAATCCCAAAATGATATCCAGAAATAAGGGCGCTTATGGTAAATATTATTATTAAAATAATTAAAATATTTTCATTTTTAAAATAATATAATCCAATAAAACTTACGAATAATGCAGCTAAGTAAGGAAGTCTTTGATAAATACATAACTTACATGGCTTGTATCCAAGTATAAACTCAATATACAAAGCTGACAAAATAGATATCAGAGAAAAAAATAAAATAATCAAGTACAAATTTTTTCGACTGGGAAATAATGTCATATTTAACTAATAAAATTATTTAAAAATTTATAAATAAAAAAAGCAAAACCAATCAAAATTGCAGATGCGAGAATAGAAAATTTTAACAATTTTTTCTCAATAATTTTTTTCATTGTGTGTCCAAAATTTCCAATCAGGAAAGCTATTAAAAAAAAACGAGAACCTCTGGTTAATAGGCTTATAATTATAAAGTAAAATAAATTAAAATGAATAAATCCACTTGTAATTGTTAGTAGTTTAAATGGAACAGGTGAAAAACCTGCAATGGCTAAAAGAGTGATCCAAGCAATTACACCTCCTTCAGAGGAAACCTTTTCTTTTAAAAAAGAGGTATTATCGACACCATAAATTTCGAAAATTCTCAATCCAATTTCGTTAAAAAATACATATCCAATAAAATATCCAAGACACGCTCCCAAAACAGAACCTAAGGTCGCGATAAAAGCAATTTTAATCCACTCATTCTTCCTAGCAATCGTCATTGGAATTATTAATACATCTGGAGGAATTGGAAATATAAAGCTCTCTATAAAAGATATAAATCCTAAAATTGATTTAGATTTCCTATGACCTGCAAGTTGTATTGTTTTATTGTATAGTTCTTTAAACATATTTTCTTTTATTATAATAAATGATTTAATACTATGAGTTAAAATATGTTAAGTTTTGGGCGAATGGCGGAACTGGTAGACGCGTTGGACTCAAAATCCAATGGTAGCAATACTGTGAGAGTTCGATTCTCTCTTTGCCCACCATAAAATTATGAGTAAAGAAAATATAAATAATCTTGTTGAATTATTTTTTGAAAATTATCAAAAACAAAATAAAAGTAATATACTTTTAACTTCTTTAAAAGATTCATCTAATCATTTTAGTTGGAAAAAAACATTTCATTCTATAAAAAAAATTTCTTTTGAAATAAATAAATTCTTAAAAAAAGGGGATAGATGTTTGTTAATTTCTGAAAATAGACCAGAATGGTTTATTTCAGATCTTTCTATAATGTTGTCAGGTGGAATCACTGTTCCAGCATATACTACTTATGCCGAACGTGATTATGAATATATTATTAACGATTGTAGTCCAAAATTAATTTTTGTATCTAATCAAGAACAATTTAATAAAGTTGAAAATATAATTAATAAAAATAAATTTATTGAAAAAATATTTTCATTTGAAGAATTGAATCTTGATCATGATAAATATATTAATTTAAATAAATTAATTTTAAGTTTAGATAATGATGATGAGAGCTTTCCAAAGTTAGAGTTAGATAGAAAAGATCCAGCGTGTATTATCTATACTTCCGGCACACAAGGCAATCCAAAAGGAGTGATATTAAGTCATGGAGGTATTTTAAATAACTGTGAAGGAGCTTTAGATATTTTAAAACCTTTATTAACTGAACAAACTAGATTCTTAACCTGGCTGCCTCTTTCTCATTCTTATGAACACACTGTACAATTTGTGCAAATCAGTGTTGGTGCAAAAATATTCTACGCTGAAAGTATAGAAAAATTAATTAAAAATATGAATGATTGTAAGCCTCAAATAATGACTGCTGTACCTCGGTTTTACCAAAATTTATTCCAAAAAATCAACGCTAGTTTTAATAAAGCTACTGGTCTCAGAAAAAAATTAATATTAAAAATGTTAGAACTTGGTAAGAAAAAAATTATAAAACAAGATTTGTCATTTGTAGAAAAAATTCTTGATAATTTATTAGAAAAGATAGTTAGAAAAAAAATTAAATCTCAATTTGGAGGTGAGCTTAAAACGTTTGTTTCAGGAGGTGGAGCTCTTGATAAAGATGTAGGAGTTTTTTTAAACGCTATAGGACTTCCTACATTGCAAGGATATGGACTAACTGAAACATCACCAGTGGTTAGTTGTAATCCAATCCATGATATTAGAGTTGAAACAGTTGGTCCACCATTTAAGGGAAATCAGGTAAGAATTGCTGAGGATGGAGAAATTATAGTTAAAGGTGAAAATGTTATGTTAGGTTATTGGAATAATGACGAAGAAACTAAAAAAGTTCTAAAAGATGGTTGGTTGCACACCGGCGATATTGGTGTATTTGATGAAGGTTATTTAAAAATTACAGATAGAAAAAAAGATATTTTGATAACACCTGGCGGTGATAATATTTCTCCCGTAAAAATAGAAAATGAATTATCAAATTCTAGCTTTATTGATCAATCAATTGTTTATGGAGATAATAAACCATATCTCGTAGCTTTATTGGTTTTATCTGATGAACATTTAAATGCAACTCAAGAAGAATTAGAAAAAGAAATTGATAAAGTTAACCTTAATTTGTCAAAAATTGAAAATATAAAAAAATTTTTTGTCATTAAAGAAAAATTTTCAATTGAAAATGGAATGCTAACTCCAACTTTAAAACTTAAAAGATATAAAATAGTTCAAAAATATAAAAATGAA
>CACEQR010000012.1 GCA_902561765.1 uncultured Pelagibacteraceae bacterium
CGTTAAAATAATTGTCGGAATTAATAATCCAAAAAGTAAGGTTGATATTACTTTTTCAAAATTTGAGCTAAAATTCTCTAAAGATAATGCTGCAGATCTAAAATAAACAATACTCAGCGCTAAGAATAAACCAGATATTAGTCCAATTAGTGTTGTTTTTGAAAATAAATTTTGAATAAATAATTTTAAATCTTTTATCGATAAAATTATTACACCAAGAGTTGATATTACAATTCCACTAATTCCTAATTTACTTAATTTTTCGTTTAATATTAAATATTCAAATATAGCAACTTGGACAACTTCTGTTTTACTTAGTGAGGTTCCAACAACAAAATTTGAGAACTTAAATAAGTATAATAATACAAAGGTAAATATTATTTGAAAAATTGATGCTAGAGTTACATTTATTAAAAAACCTGGTTGATTAAGTATTTCATTAATCACAGAAACTTCTCTAAAATATATAAAGAACAATACTAATGCTAAAGGTAGAGCAAAGGAAAACCTTACATAAGTTGAAGCTATAGTCGAGACATCTTTATTAATTTTTTTTTGAAATGAAGACCTTAAATTCTGAAAAAATGCTGCAATAACTGTAACAACTATCCAATTCACGTGAAATTATTTATTTAAGAGTTTGTTTAGAAAACTAAATTCTATTTCCATCTTCATCAAATATAAAAATATCTTTCGAGTTAAAATTTATTTCATTTTGAAAATCTTCTTGGCTCGAAATTTTTGCACTTAATTCTAGATTATCATTGCTCATATAAACAATCTTCTCATTTCCTAAATTCTCAACTAAATCAATTTTAGGCTTAATTTTAAATTGTGAACTACTTGATAAATTAAAATGCTCAGGTCTTATTCCCAAAAAATATTTTTTTTTATCAAATTTAATTTTTTCAAAAATTATTTCATTACCTAAAAAATTAATTTTATTATCTGAAACAATATTTTCATTGTTTAAGGGTAAAATATTCATTTTTGGTGTTCCTATAAATTGAGCAACAAATATATTAGCAGGATTGTTATATATTTCATCTGGTGTTCCAACTTGTTCAATGTTACCAAGATTTAATATCACAATCCTATCAGCAAGTGTCATTGCCTCTACTTGATCGTGTGTGACATAAATCATATTTGTTTTAATTTGATTATGTAACTTTGAAATCTCAACTCTCATTTCAGATCTTAAGGCAGCATCTAAATTCGATAAAGGTTCATCAAATAAAAAAATTTTAGGATTTCTTGTAATTGCACGTCCGATTGCAACTCTTTGTCTTTGTCCTCCTGACAATTGTTTGGGTCTTCTTTCCAACAACTCCTCAATTTTTAAAATCTTAGCTGCTTCCATTACTTTTGTTTGAATTTCTTCTTTGGATCTTTTTTCAATCTTTAGTCCAAAAGACATATTTTCATAAACATTCATATGTGGGTAAAGAGCGTATGACTGAAATACCATCGCTGTTTGTCTTTTAGAAGGATGTAAGTCATTTATTTTTTGATCATTTATAAAAATTTCACCTTCATCAATCTTTTCTAATCCAGCAATCATTCTCAATAATGTTGATTTACCACATCCAGAGGGACCAACTAAAACTAAGAATTCATCTTCTTTACCTAATAAACTAAAGTCAGTTATTATTTTATTTGATCCAAATGATTTGTTTACACCATTGAATTTTATATTAGACATTAACTTCTATACTCCCCCCAACAAAACTATGAGTAGTTTTATTATAAGAAGTATACCAATTAGAAACTATTTTACGATATTTCGTAATCAGAAAATTTTGATTAAAATATCTAGATTTATAATGAATTTATTAAATCTGGGGCCATTTTCTTAGATTTAGATGAAAATCTAAGTTTTTTTATTGCTTCTAAATTTGATTTATCGTCACCCACAACCACAAAACCAATCATACCCATATTTTTATGGGGTGTGCACCAGTATGCGTAAATTCCAGGAACTTCAAATTTGTATTCAACATCCTTGTTGAATTTTGATTTAAATTTACCAACACCTTCTGGAACTCCTTTTTTGATAAATTCAACGTTGTGACCTTTGTCTTTAGCTTTCCAAAGAACTGTATCTCCAACGTTTACTCTTACTATCTTTGGCTCAAAAACATTTGACTGTTTATCCAGTCTATTTAACATTTCTACTGTTACATCTGCAGCTAAACCAATATTAGCAAAAAGTGTTGATATTAAAAAGGTAGTGATAATTAAAAATTTATTGTGTGATTTCATGAGATGCATATATGCTTTTAAAATAATCTTACAATAATCAATATCTGTTACAAGTTGACACGGCCTGTAAGAATTAAACTTTTCTTGATAATCTATCTGCTCTTAATGTTGTAAAAATAATTATAATTAAAAAAGGTATGCAAAGCATATTCATTGTTTTCCAGCTAGTATAACTTAAAACAACACCTGCTGTTAAACTTGCAGTAGCTTGAATCGAAAAAACTATAAAATCATTAAAACCTTGAGCTCTAAACCTTTCTTCTTCTCTATAATTTAATACAAGTAAGCTTGTCCCTGATATAAATAGAAAATTCCATCCAAGACCTAAAAATATTAATGAAAATAAATAGTTTGTAACTGTTTGATCAAGATAACTCAGAAATATTGTGATTATAAAAAATAATACGCCACAATACATAATTTTGCTGTGTCCGAATTTTTTAATTAGATTTCCAGTAACTAATGCTGGCAGGAACATGCTAATTATATGTAATTGAATTACAAAACTGGTGCTGTTTAAAGACATATTATCATTAATATGCATGCTTATTGGAGTAGCGGTCATTAAAAAAGACATTACTGCATAAGCAAAAGATGAGGAGACTAAAGCCTGAAGAAACCTTGGTTGAGAAATTAATTCTAAAATTGATCTTCCTCTTGAAATTTTTTTTTTCTCAGTAACTTTCTTTTCATTATAAAAAACTAAAAAAATAATTGATGATAAAGTTAATAATGACAAACATAGATAAGAGCCGACATATAAACCCTCTGAAATTATATTCTTTCCAAGATTTGCTAGATTAGGACCTAATAGAGCTGATAAAATTCCTGCAAAAAGTAATAAGGAAATAGCCTTTGGAGCCTGTTTTTTATCTACACTTTCAGCAGCAGCAAAACGATATTGATGAGCAAATGCCATCCCAAATCCAAGTGAAAAGCATGAGAATGAATAAAGAATAAAATTTTGTTTCATCACTGCATAGGCTGCCAGTAAAGCAAACAATGAGCTTGTTATCGATGATAATATAAATCCTTTTTTTCTGCCAGTGATACTCATTATTTTGGAAGCAGCTATTATAAAAAGAGCTGTGCCTACAATTGATAACGACATTGGTAAAGTCGACAAAGATTTAATTGGGCTTATGCTAGATCCAATTATTCCACTTAAAAACACTGTTACAGGTGCAACAGAAAATGCAAATGCATTACTTGCAAATAGTAACCATACATTTTTATTCATTTAATTAAAAATTCTTTCACTGCTTGATTAAATTTCTCTGGTTCCTCCAAGTGTACGTTATGGCAACACCCTTCAAATATTTTTAAATAACTTTCTTGTATAAATTTTTTTAATAAAGAGATCTGCTCATAATTGTATGACTTGTCTCTATCTCCCCATATAATAAGGGTTTTATTTTTAATATTTTTCAAATTTTCAAGTCCATTCCAATCTCTCATTGCTATTAATGCATTTTGAGCAGTTTCTTTTGATGTATTCTTAACAGCATTTTCACACAAAGAATAATTTTTTGAATTTTTGCCTTCTACAAACCAGTTAGGCGGTATTCTTTCAACATGATTTTTAATTCCCTCAACTTGAAGTCTTTCAATTGATTTATCTATTGGTTCAAACCTTCCAGGAATATCTCCAATAGGACCTGTAGCAAAACAGATTAATTTATTAATTCTATCTCCACTTATTCTTGCAATTTCTTGAACTATCATGCCCCCCATTGAGTGTCCCAATAAATTAAATTTATCTATTTTTTTCTTATCAACTAATTTCAAAATATTTTTTGCCATTAATTTTATGGAATTTAAAGATTTAATATCATGACTTTCTCCAAATCCAGGTAGAGCTGGAGTAATAACTCTGAAGTATTTGCTTAAATAATCTTTTTGAAATTTCCACATCTCTGAAGATCCTAGATATCCATGAACTAAAACTAGTGGAAAGCCGTCACCAAAATCATCTACATAAATTTCTTGCATAAATTTAGATAAAATATAGTTGTATAAGCTAGTTTTTAATACAAAATTCAAAAAAATTTATGATTGGTATTCTTGGAGGAATGGGAACACAAGCAGGTCTGGATTTCTGCAATAAACTTGCAAAACTTAATAGAGGTAAGCTTGATCAAAAATATCCTTTATTTGTTTTGTATAACAAATCAAACATACCAAGGCGTCCTGAAAATATAAGAAAATATTCTAACGTTTTAAAGTCTCTTGTTGAAGGTTGTAAAATGTTGGAAAAGAATGGCTGCAAATTTATTGTGATGCCTTGTAACACTGCACATTACTGGTATGACGATCTTCAAAAAAAAATTAAAATACCAATCTTAAGTATGCCTAAAGAAGTTTATGTGAATATAAAAAAAACATCCAAAAAAAATTCTAGAATAGGAATTCTTTCGACTGAAGCAACTCTTAATACTAAAATTTATCATAAATATTTCCAAAAAAGTTTTGATTTACTGAGCCCTAGTAAAATTTTGCAGAAAAGTTCGGTTAATAAATCTATAAAATTTGTAAAAATGGGTAAAATTCGAGAAGCTGAAAAAGCAATTCGACCAGCAGTAAATTATCTTATAAAAATCAAGTGTAAGAAAATTATCTTAGGATGTACGGAGTTACCTATAGCAATATTTGCTTATAAATCTTTTAAAAAAATTAAAGAATCTAAAGTTTTTGTTGATCCAAATCTTCTCATTGCTAACGTATCAATGATAAAATATAAAAAATTTAAATAACAATAACCCAGTCCTAGTATTTATTAACTAAAACTGAGTTTATTGTATATTTTTTTAACCGTTTATTTTGAAGGGTCAGGTACTTTTCTTAGATATGGTTTAACTGTTTCCCATCCATCTGGATAAATTTTCTTAGCCTCTTCATCTTTAACTGCTGGAAGAATAACTACGTCTTCACCTTTTTTCCAGTTAGCAGGTGTTGCAACTTTATGTTTTGCAGTCAGTTGCATTGAGTCTATGGCTCTCAAAATTTCATGGAAATTTCTACCTGTAGCCATTGGGTAAGTTAAATAAAGACCAATTCTTTTATCTGGTCTTACAACAAAAATAGTTCTTACAGTCTCATTATCAACTGCAGTACGACCCATTGATGTTGTCCCTGCATCGGCCTCTAACATATTGAAAAGTTTTGCAACTTTTAAATCTTCATCAGCGATAATAGGATAATCAGGCATCGTTCCAGATACATCTTTGATATCTTCTAACCATTTTTTGTGATCCTCAACTCCATCTACACTTAGTCCGATTACTTTTACATTTCTTGCATCAAACTCAGCTTTCATTTGTCCTAATGAACCTAATTCTGTAGTACAAACTGGTGTAAAATCTTTTGGGTGAGAAAATAATACGCCCCAGCTATCTCCAAGCCACTCATGAAAAGAGATATCTCCTTCAGTAGTTTTGCATTGAAAGTCAGGACACATACTGTTTATTTTTAACATTCTTCACTCTCCTTTTAATTAATTAGAACCATTATAAATTATTGATTAGGTTTATCAACGATATTTAAGTTTGAAAAAACAACTTATAAGACGTGTATCTTAAGCAAATTATAAGTGTTAGGTTTTTTGATATGAATAACTCTAATCACTCAAACATTTTGATTATCGGTGGCGGATGCGCTGGTATATCAGTTGCCACAAGACTAAAAAGTTTAAAGTCTGACTTATCAATATCAATTATAGAACCTTCGGAAAAATCATTATATCAAGCAGCATGGACTTTAGTAGGTGCAGGTGCTTATGATGTAAACAGCACTATAAAACCAATGTCATCTGTAATGCCTAGTTATGTTAATTGGATTAAAGAATATGCTGAAAGTTTTTCTCCAGAGTCTAATTCTGTAAAGACTTCAGGTGGTGAATATTCTTATGATTATTTAGTAGTTTGTCCTGGTCTAAAAATTAACTTTGATGGAGTGGCAGGGTTAAAAGAAACTTTAGGAAAAAATAATGTTTGTACCAATTACAGTTCAGATATGGCTGTTTATACTTGGGAATGTTTAAAGAATTTGCAGGGAGGAACTTTACTATTTACTGAACCTCCAATGCCAATTAAATGTGCTGGTGCTCCGCAAAAAATTGCTTATTTAGCTGCAGATCACATGAAAAAAAAAGGTGCTCTTAAAGATAGTAATTTAGAATTTTTGTGTGCAAAGCCTGTAATATTTGGTGTGCCTCATTTTCAAGGGCCACTAAATGAAATTTGTGACTCATATGGAATTAAAAGAAGTTTTCAACATAATTTAATTTCAATTAATGGTGAAGCAAAAGAAGCTGTATTCAAACAATCAGATAAAGATGGAAATACAAAAGAAGTAACAAGAAAATTTGATTTTATACATGTTACACCACCTCAAACTGCACCTGACTTTATAAAAAATAGTCCATTAGCTGATGCTGGTGGATGGGTTGATGTAGATCATAAAGAAGGGACATTAAGACATACTAAATATGAAAATATTTACAGTTTAGGAGATGTAATGAATGCACCTAATGCAAAAACAGGTGCAGCAGTAAGAAAACAAGCACCGATAGTTGCTCATAACATTGTAAAAGATATTAATAAATCATCTGAAGCATATAGACTTTACGATGGATACGGAGCTTGTCCTCTAACAGTTGCATATGGAAAAGTAATGTTAGCTGAATTTTGTTATGGAGGAAAAGTTACTCCAAGCTTTCCTTTTGATCCTACAAAACCAAGTTCAATGTACTGGCAAATGAAATCTAGACTTTTTCCTTGGTTGCAATGGAATGTGATGTTTAAAGGAAAAGAATGGAGCAAGCCTAATCATAAAGCTATTGAAAATTAGTATTAATTTTATAAAATTTTAATTATTTTATAATTATGATTTTCGAACAACTATTTGATACTAAATCCTCAACATACACTTATATCATTTCTAGTGGAAAAGGACGTGAGGCATTAATCATAGATCCAGTAATTGAGCATACTGATGAATACATAAAAGTTTTAGAAAATTTAGAATTAAAACTTGTTAAAGTAATTGATACCCATATTCATGCAGATCATGTAACTGGATTAAACGAATTAAACAAAAGAACAAACTGCACTCGTATAATGGGTGAAAATTCTAAATCTGAAGTTATTGATATTAAATTAAAAGATGAAGAAAATGTAGGCATTGAAAATATTAACCTTAAAGCTATTTATACACCTGGTCATACTGACTGTTCTTATAGCTATCTGATGAAAGATAGAGTTTTTACAGGGGATACTCTTTTAATTAATGGAACAGGCAGAACCGACTTTCAAAATGGCAGTGCTCATGAGGCTTATGAGTCATTATTTGGAAAATTGTTAAAACTTCCTGAAGAAACGCTTGTATACCCTGCCCATGATTATAATGGAAAAAAAAATTCAACAATAGGCAATGAAAAGAATAATAATCCTCGATTACAAGTTAGCTCAAAGGAGGAATATGCAGAAATTATGGATAATCTTAATCTAGCCAATCCAAAAATGATGGATATAGCAGTACCAGCAAATCTAAAGGGATTAACGCTTAAAGAACTCTAAAATCAGGGTTATTATTAGTATTGTTTTTAAAAAATATACAATTATATAACTCTTATGGCATGCAATAATACACACTGCAAATGTAAGAACTGTTCTTGTGACAGATGTGTTTGTAAAAACTGTGAATGCAAACCATCATCAGAAAACTGCTGTTGTAATAAGTAGTTTAATATAAAATTTATCTTAAACATTTATGAATAATTTTTTAGAGTCTATAATCAAAAGAGATCCAGCAGCTAAATCAAAGCTAAGTTTAATACTTACTTATCCTGGAGTAAAATCAGTTTTCTTCCATAGAATTGCAAACTTTTTTGCAGTAGCAAAATTTCATCTTGTTGCGAGAATAATTTCTCAATTTTCAAGATTTTTAACCGGTATTGAAATTCATCCAAACGCAAAAATTGGTAAAAATCTTTTTATTGATCATGGTATGGGAGTAGTAATAGGCGAAACTTCAGATATAGGTGATAATGTAACTATTTATCATATGGTAACATTAGGCGGAATATCACCAAGTATTAATTCAGACGATCAAAGAAATATTAAAAGGCACCCTACACTAAAAGAAAATGTAGTTGTTGGTTCAGGTGCTCAGATACTCGGACCAGTTGTGGTTGGAAAAAATGCAAAGATTGGTGCTAATGCTGTTGTTACAAATAATGTTCCAGATAATGCCGTAATGGTTGGCATACCTGCAAGAAATATAGGAACTTCTAGTAAAGAATTTAAACCTTACGCGGTAACTGAAGAGACTAAAACAGAAAAAAGATAATTTGATGATTAAAAATAATTTTTTAGAAAGTATTGGCAATACTCAACTAATAAAATTAAAAATGGCATCTGAGATTACTGGATGTAACATTTATGGAAAAGCAGAATATCAAAATCCAGGTGGATCAGTAAAAGACAGAGCAGCCTTAGCATTAATTAGAGATGCTGAAGAAAAAAAATTAATTACAAAAGGTGGAACAATTGTTGAGGGAACCGCAGGAAATACGGGAATAGGTTTGTGTTTGTTAGGAAATTCTATTGGATATAAAACAATTATTGTAATGAATGACAATCAAACACAAGAGAAAAAAGATTTATTAAGAAATATTGGAGCCGATTTAAGATTGGTGCCTCCAAAACCATACAAAGATGAAAATAATTTTGTTAAGTATGCTGGTCGTTTAGCAGATGAATTAAAAAGTAGTAATAATCATGGTGTAGTATGGGCTAATCAATTTGACAATACCGCAAACATGAAGGGTCATTACGAAACCACTGGACCAGAAATATGGGAACAAACTGATGGAAAAGTTGATGGATTTGTTTGTTCCTCTGGAACTGGAGGTACTATCGCTGGAGTTAGTAGTTTTTTAAAAGAAAAAAACAAAGATATTAAAATATATTTATCGGATCCAACTGGCTCCTCTCTTTATAATTATGTAGAAAATGGTGAGTTAAAGAGTGAAGGTAATTCAATAACTGAAGGGATTGGATCAAGTAGGATTACAGCAAATTTTGCAAAAGCTACAATAGATGGTGCTTTTTCGATAAGTGATCATGAGTCTTTACCTGTTTTATTTGATTTAATTGAAAAAGAAGGATTGAGTTTAGGAACTAGCTGTGGGGTAAACATTGCAGGAGCAATTAGACTTGGAAAACTTTTAGGACCTGGAAAAACAATTGTAACAATTCTTTGTGATAAATCTGATAAATACAACTCAAAGCTGTTTAACAAACCCTTTTTACAAGAAAAAGGTCTTCCATATCCTCACTGGATATAATCACGCATAGCTGATTTGTAATAAAAGCTTTATATTTCTTTAATAAATTAATCCAATATATAAAAAATTTTTAATTAAAGGAGATTTTATGGAACCAAAAGAATTAGTAAAAAGAGGCTATGAACTGTTTGGTAAAGGAGATATGCAAACTTTCTTTACTGAAGTAGTGCATGATGACATAACTTGGATTTTTCCTGGTGATAAACATCCAATGTCAGGAACTCACAAAGGAAAAGAAGCTATGATGAAAACAATGTCATTAATTCCACAGTTATGGAATAATTTTTCAGTAACTCCTGAATTTATGATTGCAGAAGGAAATAAAGTATTCGCAAAATGTAAGGCAACAGCAGACGGAATGGACACTATATTTGGTCATTATTTTGAGGTAACTGATGGAAAAATGTCTATGTTCATGGCTTTTGATGATACTCTAAGCAGCGCTAATGCAATGAAGAAGTAAGTAACAGATGTCAATTTTAGAAAAACTAAACAAAGCAATCATGGAAAAAGATGGTGCAGCAGCTGGTGAGTTGGTGCACGATGACTATAAAATGTTTTCCCATCTTAAAGGAGAATATGTCCACATGGGAAAAACAGGTATGATTGAAGCAATTAACAAAGGTTTTATGAAAGTTGATAAATATAGAATTTTATATGAAAACGATGAAATAGGTTTTGATCATTCTATTGTTACTTATGCCGAAGATGGAAATAAAGAGGCTTTAATGTGTTATTGGAAATTTAAAGATGGTAAAATCATTGAACTCGAAACAGGCGCAACCAAAATACCAAAATAATTATAAACTAACAGAAGGAGTTTAATATGAGTAGTATTGAAGTTAAAACCTTTGATAAAGCAGATGAGGTAGTTGATAAGTTTAATAATGCTAAAATAGAAGCAGTTAAAGTAGGCGGTCAAAGAGTAGTTAGATTACATTTAAAACCAGGATGGAAATGGTCTACAGATGTTAAGCCACATATTGGAACTGACAGTTGTCAGGCAAACCATATTGGAATTATCACAAAGGGATCTGTTTGTGCAAAACACGATGATGGAACAGAGGTTACATATAAAGCAGGAGATTCTTACTCCGTAACACCAGGTCATGACGCTTGGGTAGTTGGCAATGAACCTGTTGAAGCATATGAGTTTGCCGGGGTTTGGGGAGAATAAAATGGTAAAAATGGTTGGTAACTTTGAAGTAAAAGACTGGGCTCACTGGAAAAAAATGTTTGATGAGCACTCTGGTCCTAGGGAAGCAGCAGGTATTAAAACTATTTTCGTAGGTAATGAAATAGAAAATCCAAATAAAGTACATATTGTGATGGAAACACCAGCAGCAGACACTATGCAAAAATTTATGCAGAATCCAGAGAATGCTAAAGTAATTGCGGAATCTGGTCATAAACAAGAGACAACAGTAATGAGCGTTTGCTCAGATTAAATTAGCAAAAAAAAGGAGATATATTATGTTTGTAAAAATAGAACAAAAACTCTCAAAAGGTTTTAATTCTTGGAAGGAAATGATGCTTGCAAATAGTGAGAAACTTAAAAAGTATGGAATGACTATAGCTTTTGCAGGTGCAGATAAAGAAGATGATAATGCTATGACTGTAGTTATTCATTTTGAATCACCTGAGGGCTTAAAAGGTTTTGGTGGAGATGCAGAACTAACTCAAGCAAGAATAGATTCTGGAGTAATAATGGACCAATCTAAAATGACCATGATGACTGATGAATCTGTGATGAACCACAAAGGATAATTCTAATGATGAAAAAAATATATGTAATTATGTTGTTTTTAATATTTACAACATCAAGTTTTGCAGACGGTCATAAAGGAAAAATTGATCTTAAAGGTTTTATTGTTGGAGATAACAAATTTCTTACTGATAACGAGGGTAACTTTTTAACTTTTACTTACGATGGAGTTGGAGGATTAATGGCAGTCGAAGGTACAACATTCATGGATAATGCTTCACAATATTGTCTTGGCGCAGGCACAATCCCAGGAAAGGGATTTGAAATGGGACACTGTAAAATAAATCAAATGGATGGGGATACTATTTTTACATACTACGAAATTCCACTTGGAGACTCAATGAATGGTACATTTAAATGTTTAGGGGGAACAGGAAAATATAAAGGAATAGAATGTAGTGGCTCAACAGGGTACACACCAATTAACTCAGCCCAAGAAAATAAATTTGCCTCATCAATTTATTTTAAAGGTGAATATTCTTTAATGAAATAATTGAATAATCATTAGATTGATTTAAAATACTAAATAAAAAAAGGAGAAACAATATGGAAAAAGAAGTGTTAGTGATCGTAGATTTGAAAGAGGGAAAACTTGAAAAATTTATGGGATGGATGCAATCAGATGAGGGTATGAGTGTAAGAAAATCAGCAGCTCATCCAGAAAAAACTATAGGAGCAGTAAAGCCAGATAAAAGTGGAGTAATGTTTAAGGTATTTGTTCATAATATGGAAAAAATGAAAGAATTAGTATCTGGTACACATCCAGTTGGAAAGCCAATTTACGATGAGTGTGTTGAGAAAATGACTGCTTGGGATTTAACAAAAGTTGAAATGTAATATGGCAAGATTTTATTTGATTGGCAAAATAAGTGCAGAGTTAATGAAAAGAATGCAAAATGATCCTTCTGCCGATAGATATGCATCGACTAAGAAAGTTACTGAGGCGGCTGGTCTAAAATTGATCAGCTATGAATGGGTAAGAGGTAGATTTGATGTTATCTCATGTGTAGAAGGAAATTATGAACAAGCACTTGCCTTGAAGATTGCTTTTAAAAATTCAGGTCTTATGGAAGATTTGATGGTACATGAAGTTATTGACTACAATAAAGCTTTTAAAAATGCCGCAGATGCCACAAAGTCTGTTATTAAACCAGGAGAATAATTATGAGTGGTTATGCGATCTTTAACCTTAATGTTAACAATCCTGAAAATTATAAGGAGTATATAGAAAAAGTTAAACCCACTGCAGAAAAATTTGGTGGTGAGTATCTTGTGAGAGGTGGTACCAGCGAGACTATTGAAGGGTCATGGCAGTATCCAAGGACAGTTGTGATAAAATTTCCTAGTTACGATAAAGCAATGGAATGGTACAATTCTGAAGAATATAAACCAATAAAACAAATTCGATTAGATAACGCAGATACTAATGGAATGATAATAGAAGGAATATAAGGGAGTAATTATGTCGATATTAGAAAAATATAGCGCTGCAATAAAAGATAAAGATGAGGCAGCAATGAATGAGCTTTTGCATGATGATTTTAAATTTACTATGCATAAATCAGGTAATACTTTAAGTAAATCTGATGTGATCAAATGGGCCATGAGTGGAGATATTAAACAGAGAGACACTAGAGTTGTTTATGAAAATGATGAGGTTGGAGTACACCATGCGTTTGTAACATTTGATGATGGTAATGTTGAAGCAGTAATGGCAGTTTACAAATATGACAATGGAAAAATCATGAGTTTAGAGACTGGTGCAACTCCTATGCCGAAATAATGAAAAAACTAATACTTTTATTTATTATTATCGCCTTTAATTCAAATGCAGCTTCTATGAAGATGATTGGATCCAAAGGAGATCCGAAAGACGTAACCAGAGTAATAGAAGTAAAAATGTATGACAATTACTATGAACCAAGCTCAATTAAAGTGAAAAAAGGCGAAACTGTAAAAATAATTGTAAAAAATTTAGGTGAACTTGTTCATGAATATAATATTGCCACAAAAGAGATGCATATAAAACATCAGCCTGAAATGGCAAGATTAATAGAGCATGATATTCTCTTAGGAGATAGTATTGATTATACTAAGATGAAAGAAATGTCTAAAAAAGACCACTCGCTTGGACATAAACATGCTAATAGCGTGATGTTAGAACCTAATAAAACTGGAGAAATAATTTGGAAATTTTCCAAAGATATAGCTTTAGAAATGGCATGCAATATTCCCGGTCATTACGAAAGTGGAATGGTTGGGCCAATAATTTTTGAATAACATCAAAATTTTGTAAATATTAATTTTAGATGATATTATTCTTTTTTAATGAGTAATATAACGTCTTACATAATTTTAATTATTGCAGTTGCTTTAGGGACTGCTGCAAATGGATTTGCTAAAGCAGCGAATGGTTTTACAATTTTTTTACCAAGTGTTTTTACTGCGATAACTATAATTGCATGTATGTACACATTGTCCTTAGTTATGAAAACTATACCTGTTGGAATAACTTATGCTTCATTTGCTGGATTATGTATAATTGCAACTTCTATAGTTGGAATTTACAAGTTTAATCAAATTCCAGACTTATTTACAATCATTGGCCTAATACTAATCATTTCAGGAGTATTGATTGTAAATTTAGTTGGTAAGTCAAATTAACTTATTTAATTTCGCTCGGTATTTTATGATTTCCATCTTCTTTTAGATCTAAAGGATATTCTTTAACTACACAATCTATATCAAAATCTGAATATAAATGAGGAAACATATCTCCAGACGATGATTGTTCCCAAACTAATTTCTGAAGTTTTAGCGCATCTACTTTTAAAAGTACTAAATTAGGTTGATTTAAATAAAATTTATTAAGTGTCTGTTTGACCTGATTTATATCAGAAAAATGGATGAAACCGTCTTTTAAATCAAGGGGTGTGCCTTTAAAAATTTTATTTTCTTTTGCATCATTCCATTCGGATTTTGTACAAATTTTGTAAACAAAATCAAAATTCATTTTATTTTAAAAAATCATCGACTTCTACTTGGTATCCCTCAACTAGTCGATTTGTTTCATTTGCCATTCCAACTATTGCAATCATTTCATTTATCATCTCATCAGTGGCACCCTTTTTTTTTGCAGCCAATGTGTGAGATTTAATACAATACTCACAAGCATTTGTTATAGATACAGCAACATAAATTAATTCTTTAATCTCTGGCGCTAAAGCTCCTTTTTTCATTACTTGTTGTAATGATCTCCAAGTCCTTTCTAGTGTTTCTGGACTATTTGCCATAGTTTTCCAGAAATTTGGAATTTCAGTAATTTGTCTTGCTTCTTTTATTTCATCAAAAATTTCTTTTACTTTTCCAGATGCTTCTTTATCTGAAATTTTATTAAACACTGTCATAATTTTCTCCTTTTAGTTATAAATTGACTCAATTTTTGGCATTAATTTTAGTAGTTCCTTTGTATAATTATGTTTTGGGTTTTTAAACAATTCCTCCGTTTCAGAAACTTCACATAATTTTCCATCTTTAAGTACAGCTATTTTATCACACATTTGTCTAACTACAGGTAAATCGTGACTGATAAACAAAATAGTAAGATTTAACTGTTCTTGTAAATCTTTTAATAAGTTTAAGATTTGAGCCTGAATACTAACATCAAGGGCTGAAGTTGGTTCATCACAAACAAGAAGTCTAGGCTGTGTAGCTAATGCTCTTGCAATTGATATTCTTTGTCTTTGACCACCCGAAAACTCATGAGGATATCTTATTGCCGATTGTTGACTTAATTCTACAGACTCTAATAAATCGTAAATATAATTGTCTAAATCAATAGATTTTATATTTGGGTTATGAAGTTTAATTGGTTCTGCAATAATTTCTTTTACTTTGAGTCTGCCATTTAAAGAAGAAAATGGGTCTTGAAAGATCATCTGAATTTGTCTTCTAAATTTTAATAAATCTTTATTTTTTTTGATCTTAGTAACATTTACATTATCAAAAAATATATCCCCAGAACTTGGTTTAAATAAATTCACAACCATTTTTGCTATAGTAGTTTTACCACTACCACTCTCACCAACTAGACCAAATGATTTACCTTCCTTAATATCAAAAGAAACATTGTCTACTGCCATTACTGAATTTTTTGTATTTTCTGTGAAAAAACTATCATCGAAAGATTTACTCAAATTTTGGATTTTAACTAAGTTTTGATCTACAATACTTTTTTTAGACCATCTGTTTAATATTTTGATATTATTATTTTGATTATTTAAATTCTCTTTTTCAATAATTGTAAACCTTGATATTTTTTTATTTGTTGGTGGTACTGAGCTAACTAGACTTTTTGTGTATTTTTCTTTTGGTTTCACTAAAACCTGCTTTGTTGGACCAATTTCCACCAGATCTCCATTTTTCATTACAGCTACTCTATCTGTAGTTTCTGCAATTACACCCATATCATGAGTTATAAGTATGACTGCTAAATTTCTCTCCTTTGTTAATTTTTTTATTAATTCAAGAATTTGAGATTGTATTGAAACATCCAGTGCTGTGGTTGGTTCGTCTGCAATTAATAATTCTGGTTCACAACATAAAGCTAGAGAAATAACAACTCTTTGCCTCATGCCTCCAGAAAATTGATGAGGATAATTGCTAAATCTTTTCTCTGCTTCTTTTATACCCACCTCTTTTAATAGATTGATCGCTTTATTTTTTGCATCATCTGTATTTATATTTAAATGAGTTTGTATTGTTTCAATGAGCTGTTCTCCAACGGTAAGAATTGGATTTAAAGAAGTTTGTGGATCTTGAAATATCAGTCCTATTTTTTTTCCTCTGTATTGAACGATAGTTTCTTGATTTTCACTTATATTTGTTTCACCCATAAATATTGATCCATTTGAAATTTTACCTGGTTCATCAATCAAATTTACTATAGCGTTAGCAACAGTACTTTTGCCCGACCCAGACTCCCCAACTAATCCAACTATTTCACCTTTATTAATATCTATATTTATATTTTTGGCTGCATTAACTGTTTCTTTCCTCATTTTGTAGTCAATGCTTAAATTATTTATTTTTAAAAAAGTCATTTTTTAAGCTTTGGATTAAGCGTGTCTCTCATCCAATCTCCTAATAAATTAATTGAAAATGCAAGGATAACTAAAAATATTGCTGGAAAAAAAGTTATCCACCACTCACCTGAAAATAAAAAGTCATTTCCTAATCTAATTAATGTACCTAATGATGGTGTTGTTGGAGGAACTCCTACTCCTAAAAAACTCAATGTTGACTCGGCTATTATTGCAAGTGCCAGACCAATAGTTCCTATAACTAAAACAGGTCTCATAATATTTGGTAAAATATGTTTAAACATTATCAGTAAATTCGAAACTCCTATAATGGATGAAGCTGAAACATAATCTTTATTTTTTTCTACTAAAGTTGCTGCACGAGAAACTCTTGCAAATTGAGGCCACTCTGAAATTCCTATAGCAAAAATTAAAACATAAATTGCCATCTCATCGTGCATTTCTCTTGAAATGATACCTCTAGCAATTCCATCTACTAATAGAGCCATCAATATACTTGGTACAGTTAACTGAACATCGGTTAATCTCATAACTATCATTTCATATTTTCCACCAAAGTATCCTGCGGTTAGACCTAGTGAGACACCAAGAATTAGACTAAAAATAATTGCTGAAAATCCAACTATTAATGAAATTCGTGAACCATAAAGTATAGTAGAGAGCATATCTCTTCCTTGTCCATCTGTGCCTAAAATAAACTTTGCCATACCCTCGTCTGTCCATGATGGAGGTGTGAATGCTTCCATTAATGATAGTGATGCTGGATCAAATGGATTATGTGGGGTAACAAATTCAACAAAAAATGAGCAGAAGAAAATTATTAATAGTATTATCGAAGATACAATTGCTGTTGGGGATTTTATAAAACTAAAGTAAATATCACTATCCTTGAATTTTTCCCAAGAATTTAATGTTCTATTATCCACTAGTAACATCTCCTTTAACTCTTATTCTTGGATCAATAAAATAATATAAAATATCAACTATAAAATTTATCATCACAAAAACAAAAGCTATAAAAACCAAATAAGCTGACATTATCGGAATATCTACAAATTGGACTGCTTGAATAAAAAGAAAACCCATACCAGGCCATTGAAATACTGTTTCAGTTATAATTGAAAAAGCCACTAAAGTTCCAATATTTATTCCAGCAATAGTAATTACAGGAATTAATCCATTTTTTAATGCATGTTTATAATTAATACTTTTTTCGCTTATTCCCCTTGCTCTTGCAAATTTTATATAATCTGTTTGTAATATTTCCATCATCTCTGCTCTTACCAATCTAATTATATAAGTCATTTGAAAAAGACTTAACGTTACAGATGGTAGAATGATTGCTTTTAATCCTGAAATTGTTAGAAGTCCTGTAGACCAAAAACCTAGATCTATCACCTCTCCTCTTCCAAAAGAAGGGAGCACTCCTAATATCACTGCAAAAAGATAAATAAATAGTATTCCAATCACAAATGTTGGAAGAGATACTCCTAGAAGAGATACAGCTAATATAAAGTCACTCAAAAAACCTTTTCTGTTAATACCCGTATAAACCCCTAATAAAGTACCAGAAACTAATGCAATTAATGCAGAAATTAAAACTAGCTCAATAGTTGCTGGCAGTCTTTCAATTATTAATTCTGAAACCGGTCTTCTAAGTTGGTATGAAATTCCAAACTCTCCCTTAGAAGCGTTAACTACGAATCTTGAAAATTGAACATGTATAGGGTCGGTTAATCCAAGGGTTTCTCTTAATTCAGCTCTTTCTTCATCTGAAGTTTCCTCACCAACCATGTTGTTAATTGGATCTCCTACAAAATTAAATAAGGAAAATGAAACAAATGATACGACGAGCATCACTATTACTGATTGAATCAGACGTTTGAAAAAATAATTTATCAATTTAAGAAATTTTATAATTACAAGCCCTTTACTTAAGTAAAGGGCTTGTAAAAAAAGTTATTTATTTAAAACTTGCAAAACGGAATAATGGTTCATTATTCGGTCTAATTGGAACATCTACATTTTTTTTAGTTGCCCAAGAAATTACTTGGTGATGTAGAGGAAGATATGAAATATCATCTTTTACAATTTTCCAAGCATTTGCAATAGCAGCGTTTCTTTTATCCAAGTCAACTTCGCCTTCCATAACTCTAATTGCAGCATCAACTTCGCTGTTACTAAAGTTTACTTTATTCCAGCTAGCGCCAGACTCATATAAGTAATGGAATACGTAGTGACTGTCTAAAGTTGGAACTCCCCAACCTAACATATAGAAATCACCTTTATCTTCTTTTAATTCCTTAAAGTGCTTACTTTTTGTTTGAGCAAATAAATTAACATTGACGCCGATTTTGCCTAACATACCAACTACAGCTGTACAAATTGCTTCGTCATTAACATATCTATCGTTAGGGCATCTTAATTCAACATCAAAACCTTTAGGATATCCTGCATCTGCTAATAATTTTTTAGCTGCATCAACATCATAAGGTAATCTTTTATCTAACTCTTTTGTATATCCATTTACACCAGGAAAAGTTATAATTCCTGCAGGCTCACTAAGACCTCTCATTACTTTTTTCTTTATCGCCTCAATATCTATTGCTTGGTAAAGAGCTTGTCTTACTTCTTTTTTCTTAAATGGATTGTCTCCAGTATTTCCAGATCTTAGTTTATCTGCTGCTTGGTCCATGCCTAAAAAGATTGTACGCATTTGAGCAGTACTAACTACTTCATGATCTGAAGAATTTCCAATTCTAGCTAAGTCTTGGACTGGTGCATCAGTAACTAAATCAACTTCACCAGATAATAGTGCTGCAACTCTTGTAGCTGAGTTTTTAATTGGTAATAAGTGTATTTCAGTAACACTATTATCTTTCATTGAACCCCACCAATTACTATTTCTCTCAAATACTGTCTTAGTATTTGGCTCTCTTAAAGTAATTTTGAATGGTCCAGTTCCCATTGCATTAGTCGCTGAGAATGTTTCTTCTCCACCGTCCCAGTTTTGTGAAACTGTAGCTCCAAAATCAATAGACCATTTTTTAGACATTATAAATATATTTGATAACTGGTTTAAAAGAATTGGATTAGGTTTACTGGTACTAATCTGTACAGTGTAATTATCAATTTCTTTTACATCTGAAATTGTACTTATGTACTCTTTAAAATCTGATGTAGGTTGTTTTGCTCTTAATATACTAAATACAACATCTTTCGCTGTCATATTACTACCATCAGAAAATTTTACGTCTTTTCTTAAATTAAAGATCCATGTATTTGGATCTGTTGTTTTCCAATCGGTAGCAAGTTGAGGTTCAATACTCATATCTAAACCTCTTGTTACAAGCGCCTCATAAACTTGTCTTGAAACTTGAGTAGTAGGACCTTCATTTTGTGCATGAGGATCCAAAGTTAAACTATCACCCTGCATAGACCATTTAATTGTTTTTGCGTATGAATTTGTTGATACAAAAACAAATAAAATTGCAAAGAAAATTTTAATAAAATTTTTAAATTTCATTTTTCCTCCTAATTATTACAAATAAAATTAAACCTGATTAATGGGATAACTACAAGTGCAAAATAATTGCTTTAGTTGTTAAGAATGATCTCATTTTTGAACTTGGTATACAAAATTTTTGAATAATTATTCATTTTTTGCATATTTTTTTTTGCCTCATAATCAAACTTTTCGAGCGCTCCTTCACCTAATTGCTTTTCCAAAGCCATTTTATACTCTGGCACACACCCCCAATCATTTACAGTTGTATCCTTTATTTCAATATGAAATTGGATACCATAAGCATGATTTTTGTACCTAAATATTTGATATTTCGTTTCCTCCGATGATGCAATATGTGTAACATCATCGATATTTTCTAAATTTTGAACCTCATATGAATGCCATTGTAATGATGTTAACTTTTCTGGAAATTCTGAAAAAAGAGTATCGTTTTCTTTTTCTTCTGAGAAATTTATATTTAACATTCCTATTTCGGGATTTTTTGTTTTAACAACACTTCCGCCTATTACTTCTCCAAGTAATTGACACCCAAGACAAAAACCTAAATAAGGTTTTTCTAAATTAACAACAAATTCTTTAATTTTATTTTTTTCTTCAACTAACCATGGATATTCTTGCTCCATCCATGTATCCATTGGGCCTCCCATACAAAACATTGCATCAAATTTATTTAGATTATTTGGTATTTTCTCTCCTTCATCTAGTTCAATCGTGGTTAAGTTTACCCCATCTTTAATCATCAAATCTTTTATATAACCGGGATCTTCAATTTTAATGTGTTGAAGAACAATAATTTCCATCTTTAGGCTATTGGTTTTAATAAACTTTGAATTTTAATATGAATATTTTTATTAGATGATGCAAGAATATTACCTGCATATTTTGCATCTCTATTATCAATTGTTGAAACAATTCCACCTGATGCTTTGATAATTGGTATTAAGGGATGAATATCCCAAATTTTATTACTGCATTGAAATACAACATCAAGCTTACCTTCGCAAACTTGTGCGTAAGACAATGCATCGGAACAAGGAAATTGCATTAAATTTAAAAATTTAGTAATTTTTTTTTGTTTATTTAATGAAATAGCTCCATGTAATCCTGCTGCTAATTTCAAATCTTTATATTTTACTTTTTTATTTGCATTAATTTTTTTTCTTTTATTATTCTCAACCACATATGCAACTTTATCAGATTGGTTGTAATAATATTTTTTAAGTATTGGAAAATTAGCTAATCCAAATATTGGATTGCCTTTATAATTTAATGAAATTAAATTACTCCACGTTGGACTTCCAATTACGAATGATCGTGTTCCATCAATTGGATCAATAACCCATGAAAAATCGCTTTTTGATTTTTTATATCCGTATTCTTCACCAATGATTTCATGATCTGGAAACTTTTTATTTATTTTAAATCTAATGAATTTCTCAAATGCTCTATCTGCTGTAGTAACTGGATCATATCCTTTACCCTTTATTTTATTTTGAACTTTAAATTTCTTACTTAACTTATTGTAATAAAACTTAGACAGATCTTTAGCCAACTGGTTTAAAAATCTAGGAAATTCATTATTATTTGGAATAATTTTTTTTTTTCATTAAAAGGAATTACTATTTTATTTATCTTGATTAAAGATAAATTTAAATTATTTTTATAAAATACCTCATGAATATAGAAGTTGAAAAAAATAGAATATTCTTTAACGATGGTAATAATAGACAAGAAATTCACCCTTTCTGGCTTAGAGAAAGAGTTGAAAATAAAGAGTTCTTAGACGAAATCACACAACAAAGATTATTCGATCCCAGTAATTTACAGACCAATATTTTAATAGAGAAGGTAAAATTAGAAAATGACGAATTAGAAATAAATTTCAATGATGGTGTCAAATCATATCTAAAAGTAAGCAATATTATTAACGAGTATTCAGATCAAAAAATGGTTATGAGCTCTATAGAAAAAGTTAAATGGGACTCTAACTTAAAGAATTTAAAAAACTTCATCTACAATGCTGATATTAGTGAAACTAAGGAAATGTATGACTTGCTTGTTTCTTTTTATCAATACGGATTTGTGATTATTAAAAATGTTCCAACTCAAGATAATTTCATTATAAATTTTGCTAATTCAATTGGAAGCGTAAGAAGGACGAATTTTGGAGAGTTTTTTAATGTAAGATCAATACCTAATCCTAATGATTTAGCATACACATCTTATAATTTGGCTCCTCATACAGATAATCCTTACAGAATACCAGTACCATGTATTCAGCTTCTTCATTGTATTGAAAATGAGGTATCTGGTGGACTGTCAACTCTTGTAGATGGTTATACTGTTACTGAAGATTTAAAAAAAGAATTTAAAGAGTACTATGAAATTCTTACTAAGATAAAGGTTAAATTCAAATTTATAGATAAAGAAGTCATATTAGAAGATTGGTCTGAACTTATTAAGTTAAATGAAGAAAGAGAGTTTAAACAAGTAAGATTTAGTCCTAGATTAGATTATGTGCCAATATTAAATAAAGAAGATTTAGATTTATATTACAAAGCTAGGAATAAACTTTCAGAATTTTATAATTCAGATAAATATAGGATAGAATTTAAATTAAATCGTGGTGACTTGTTAATGATGGACAATTATAGATTGCTTCATGGTAGAACTAGTTTCGACTCAAATGAAGGAAATAGATTTCTTCAGGGTTGCTATATTGATTATGATAGTACTGAGGGAAAAATAAGACATCTTAAAAGAAAATTTAATATCTAACTTATCCAAGATTTTGCATGAATGGAATATATTCTAGAAGGTAATATCCTAAAGCTTGAAGTTGATTTGTAATCATTAATACTCCAGTAATTAATAAGAGAGAACCACCTATTTTATTTATAATATTCATTTTTGTTTTTAAATTTTTAGAAAAAATCATAAATTTCTGAATTAAATATCCCGATAAAATAAAAGGTAACGCAAGACCTAATGAGTAAAATGATAAAAGTAAAATTCCTTTATTTATGCTTTCCTCTGTAGATGCAATTGCTAATATTGATCCAAGAATAGGTCCAATGCAAGGTGTCCAACCAAAACCAAATGCCATACCAACTAAAATTGAACTAAATACCCCTGATTTTTTATCTGCTTGGAACCTTTTCTCGTAATTTAAAAACTTTAAATTAATCATACCTATAATTTGCAATGAGAAAATTATAATAATTGTACCGGCAACAATTCTTAGAGTATTAGAGTTATCAAGGACTAATGATCCTAAAAACGTTGCTGTTGCTCCAAAACTAATAAAAACAATTGAAAACCCTAAAGTAAAAAGAACTATAGGAAATAAATTTATACTCTTTTTTTCAAGAAGTTCATTAAGTGTTGATCCAGATATATATGAAATATATCCTGGAATGAGTGGTAGTACGCATGGGGATAAAAAACTTATTAAACCTGCGCTAAATGCAAGAAATATTTCGATCATTATCCTGTATTTTTAATCGCTGCAGAAATTCCCGCAATAGATGTCATCATCGCATCATCAAGTAACTTTTTACTTCTTTTATTTAATTTCTTTTGTTTTTGTTTTTTCATCACAGTTACCTGTAAAACATTTAGTATTTCCGAGTAAATATTTCTGATAATCGCAGGTCCTCGAAAGGCTTTTCTTTGTTTAAGTATTTCTTTAGGCGTAATATCATAATTCAATTTTTTTACAGCATTAAACTGAAATCTTAGTTTATCCCCTAAACTAACTAATTTATGATCTGCTAAATTTTTTTCATAAATTTTTGAAATTTCAGGATCAACTTTTGATAGAACCATATCTAATAAATCCATTGTAGAATTAAAATATGGCCAATTTTTCTCCATATCTGTTAAGGTTTTTCTAAATTTTTTAATTGATGAGTACCTTAAAGCCTCAGCAGTTCCTAACCAAGCAGGTAACATCAATCTTATTTGTGTCCAAGCGAAAACCCATGGTATAGCCCTTAAACTATTAATATTATCTACATTCTTTCTTTTGGATGGTCTTGACCCTATTGATAACTTACCTAGAGCCATATGTGGTGTAACAGTTTTAAAATATCTAATAAAGTCAGAGGTTTGATTTATATTTTTTCTATAAGAACTAGTTGAGACATCAGACATTCTTTGAATAAGATTTCTCCATTCTTTTTTTGGATTTGGTGGTGGATTTAAAGTTGCCTCCATAACAGAACCGATATAACTACACAAATTATACTTTGCTAATGGCTCATATCCATATTTTTGCTGAATTACTTCACCTTGATCTGTAATTCTTATTTTTCCATTAACAGAATGAGGTGGTTGTGATCTTAAAGTTGCTTGAATAGGTCCTCCTCCTCTACCAGCAGAGCCTCCTCTTCCATGAAAAAATGTAACATTAATTTTGTATTTTTTTGCTAATCTAATTATTTCCTCTTGTAATTTATATTGGTGCCAACTAGCAGATAATTTGCCTGCATCTTTACTTGAGTCTGAATACCCAATCATTATTTCTTGTTTATTATTAATGTATTTTCTGTACCAATTTAATGAAAATAATTTTTCCATTATTTCTTTTCCATTAATTAAATCTTCTAAAGTTTCAAATAAAGGAACTACTCTTAACTTACTTTTGATATTAGCCTCTTTTTGCAAAAACATTACAGATAAAATATCTGAGGCAGATGAAGTCATTGATATTACATACGCTCCTAAACACTCTTTTGGTTGACTAGACAAAGCTTTAAAAGTTGACCAAACTTCTTTATTTTCCTTATTTTTAAAAATAAATTTATTAATTAAATTTTTGCCTCTAATTTTATCTGATAAATACTTTATTTTTTCTATCTCACTCCAAGAATTATAATTTTGCTTAGATTTTCTTTTTATAAATTCATTCAGTAATTGTGAATGTCTAGATGACTCTTGTCTTATATCTAGTCTTGCAAGATTAATTCCAAAACATTTTGCTCTTCTCATTAAATCAAGTAAATCACCACTAGCTATATTTTCGTTCTGGTTTTGCTCTAAAGACTCTCTAACAACTCTTAAAGGTTTTAAAATTTCCTCTCTTTCAGAAAGTAATTTCTTCTCATTTAATGGTTTGCCATAATTTAGATGTTGTTCTATTTCTCTGTGGGTTGTTCTGAGTTTATCTCTTAACGGTCTTAAATATACTCTATATGGCTCAAAGGTTTTTCCTGTAGCTTTTAATATTTTATTTGAGCATTTTTCCATTGAGTAAGATCTTATTAATTTAGTCAAAGACTTTTCATAAAGTTTGGCAGCTTCCCATCTGGATAAAAGAATTACTCTTTTAGTCACCTCGGAAGTAACAAAAGGATTTCCATCCCTATCACCCCCCATCCAGGATCCAAATTCGATTGGATTGAAATTTTTTGGTAGCCCTTTGCCCATATTTTTTTCAAAAATTTGATTTAATCTTCTATAAACTTTAGGAATT
>CACEQR010000013.1 GCA_902561765.1 uncultured Pelagibacteraceae bacterium
TGCATTTTCTCTCCTCAACTCAGAATATAAGTATGGTATTATTACCGCTGCTACTGCCATAAACATCATCATTGCACTTGCAGCTGATAAACCAACTTGACTTTTATGAAAAGCAGTTTGAGTCATATATAATGCAGGCATAGTTGTGGATATTCCTGGACCACCCTGTGTTAACGCAACTATTAGATCATAACTTTTAATTGATATATGAACTAAAATTACAAAACTTGTAAAAAATACTGGTCTCATCATTGGTAGTAATATTTTCCAATAAACTGTGAACAGATTTGCTCCATCTATTTTAGCTGCTTTAACAATTTCATCTTCAACTGATCTCAATCCAGCTAAAAATAATGCCATTACAAAACCAGCAGATTGCCAGACACCCGCAATTACGATGGTATAAATGGCCATTTCCCGATTAACCAACCAATCAAATGTAAAGTTTTCAAATCCCCAATCAATAAACATTTTTTGGATACCAAGAGTTGGATTTAAAATCCATTTCCATGCAGTACCTGTTACAATGAAAGATAAAGCCATAGGGTATAGGTAAATTGTTCTTAAAACACCCTCTGCTCTAATTTTTTGATCCAAAAATATTGCAAGAATAATTCCAATAACCACACAGAAGATTAAAAATAATGCAGTAAAAATAAGTAAATTATCTACAGCTATTAGCCACTTTCTTGACCCCCAAAGTTTAACATACTGACCAACACCCCATAATTCATATTTGGGCAAAATTTTTGAATTTGTAAAAGATATATATAAAGTCCAAAGCACAAAACCATATACAAACCAACCAATTAATCCAACAGCAGGTGCCATTACAATTTTTGGTAAGTTTTTTTCCAGCCACTTGAACATTATAAATATTTTTTAATTTTGATTAAAAAAAAAGGCCACCTAAAAATTAGGTGGCCTCAATTTTTATTTTTTACATATTATCTAATACAGAATCAGCTAAAGCATTTGCAGCATCAACAGATGACATATCAGAATTAAAGTGTTCTGTTATAACATCTTGAAGAGCAGCTTTCATAGTATTACCTTGAGCCATTCCATGAGCAAAACTTGGTACTAAACCACCGCTTGCACCTGCAGTTTTAATGTCGGAATTTGAAGTTTTTGCACATTTATCAAATTCATCCATAGAAACATCTAATCTTGCTGGAATTGATCCTTTGTATAGGTTGAAAACTTTTTGGAAGTTTTTACCCATCATTAACTTAGCTAATAATTTTTGACCTTCTTGTTTTTCTGGATCACTAGTTTTGTAGAATATGAAACTATCTACATTGTATAAGTAACCATTATTTGAAGGTGTTGGAGCACAATAGTAATCTACACCTGGAACTTTGCCAGCAGCTGTAAATTCACCTTTTGCCCAATCTCCCATAATTTGAAAACCTGCTTTACCTTCGATAACCATTCCAGTCGCAACGTTCCAATCTCTTCCTGGGCTACCTTCATCTGTGAACCCTTGAAGTTTTCTCATTTGATCAAAAACTTTAACAGTTGTTTCACTTCTTAAACAAGTTTCTTTAAGATCAACATAGCAGTTTTTATAATAGTTGTTTCCACCAATACCCATAGCAACTGCTTCGAATACTGTTGCATCTTGCCAAGCTTGACCGCCATGTGCAAATGGAATTACACCAGCTGCTTGTAGTTTTTCTGCTGCTGCATTTAATTCATCCCATGATGTTGGAACTGAAATTCCATTAGCATCAAATACTGCTTTGTTTGCCCACATCCAGTCAATTCTATGAATGTTTACTGGAGCTGCACAATATGGACCGCTATTATTTTGACATTTGTGAACTGCTGCAATCATTGGATCTAATAAACTATCCCAGCCTTCTGACTGTGCAATTGGATCAATATTATAAGGAGCAACTACACCTTCTTGATCGTATTCTTGAATTGTTGGTCCTTTAATTTGAGAAGCTGATGGAGGATCTCCCGCAACTATTCTAGCTTTTAATGCAACGTTAGCAGCGTCTCCACCACCACCTGTTACTGGCATATCTAGCCATTCACCACCATTTGCAGCGAAATCGTCTTTTAATACTTTAAGAGCTGCAGCTTCACCACCTGATGTCCACCAGTGCAGAACTTCAATTTTTGGTCCTGCAAAAGAAGAAGTAGATGTGAATGCAAATGCTATTAAAGCAATTAACATTTTTTTCATATATTTCCCTCTTATTTGTTAAATTAAGTTAACTTAAAAAAAATCAAGTATAGATTGTTTTAGGGTTAGTCTACAATAAAAAAAAATTACAACCTAGAATTGATTCTAAGAAATTTAATAAAATTTATAAGCACTGATATTTAAAGGAATTTTATTGTAAGCTTTTTTTAAATTCTAAATTGTATTTTAATAAATAGATTTCCTACCCAACCTTGCCGCACCTCTTACACCACTAGCATCTCCATATTTTGGTTTAAGAAAAACACCTTCATATTCTCTTCCAGTTACAAATTTTCTTACAATAGTTTCAATTTCACTTAAAAAATCAATTTCGTTTGATACACCCCCACCAAAAACAAAACAATCTGGATCAAGAATATTAATTATATTTGCTAGGGACATTGCTAAATTTACTTTAAAATTATCTATTAAATTTTCTGCATCTAAATCATGTTTTCTATATAGCTCAAAGATCTCATTAGTTTTTAAATTTTTTTTATATTGCTTATTAAATTTTTTAGCTAAACTTAAGCCTGAAATAAAACTCTCAATTTCTCCCTCTCTTAAGTTAGTAGATTGAAAATTTTCTTTTTTTTGCTATTAGATGAGTAATTTGATTGTGACCCCACTCTCCTGCTACACCATTTGGGCCGGTAACAATTTTTTTATCAATTACTAAACCACCACCGGCACCCGAACCAAGTATAATGCCATATACTATTTTATAATGTTTTCCAGATCCATCAATAGCTTCTGATAAAGCAAAGGAGTTTGCATCATTTTCACAAAATACTTCCTTACCTAGTATTTTTCTTAGATCTTTTTGAAATGGTTTTTTTTCTAACCAGAGACAATTTGGTGCATTTTTAACTAATCCCGTTTGAGGAGAATGAATTCCAGGATGACAAACACCTATAGGTAATTCTCTTTTTAATTCTTTTTCTAATTTATCACTTATCTCTTTTATTGTCTTAATTATCTTTGTGTAATCTTTGGGACAATCAGTTCTTTCACGATTACTTTCGTTGCCATTTTCATCAAGAACCACACTCTCAATTTTTGTTGCTCCAACGTCTATACCTATCTGCATAAGTTAATAAGTTGCTCTGCCACCACTTAAATCAAAAACTGCTGCTGTCGAAAATGAATTTTCTTCACATGATAACCAAGTAACAAGTGACGCTAATTCATCTACCTTAGCAAATTTTTTTCTTGGAATTTTTGATAACATGTAATCAATATGCTCTTGAGTCATTTGATCAAATATTCTTGTTTTAGCAGCTGCAGGTGTAACACAGTTCACAGCAATATTATTTTCAGCAAGTTCCTTTCCTAAAGATTTAGTTAAACCAATTACACCAGCTTTTGAGGTGCTATATGCGCTAGCATTTGGATTGCCTTCTTTTCCAGCAATTGAAGCAATATTTACAATTCTACCATAATTATTTTTTAGCATATATGGCACAACTTCTTTGCAACAATAAAAAACAGAATTTAAATTTAATTCTATAACTTTTCTCCAATCATCAATTGGATATTTCTCTAAAGTCGCATTTGGTCCTGTAATTCCTGCATTATTGATAAATATATCAATTTTTTTTAATTTATTTTCAGTTTCTTTTAAGTTTTTTTTTATACTATCGTGATCGGATACATCTACAATTTGATATGAAACTTTATTTGATTTAATTTTATTAATTGCTTTCTTAATCTCCTTTTCATCTATGTCCCAAATTACAACACTCGCTCCAGAGTCTATAAATCGCTCTGTGATAGCTAATCCAAATCCTTGAGCTCCTCCAGTAACAATAGCAACTCTATCTTTAAGATCAAATTTAATCATTTTTTATTTTTTTTTGATCTTATTAAAGGAAAAGCTAATGCAATTAAAGATAAAATAAAAAATGTTAAAGCAATTGGTCTTGTTAAGAACATGAGCCAATTTCCATCAAATATAACTAAAGATTGTCTTAAAGTTCCCTCCACTAATTCTCCTAAAATTAATCCTATAATAACAGGTACAACCGAAAAACCAAATCTTCTCATAAAAAATCCAAGCACGCCAAAAAATAACATAATCCAAACATCAATAATTGACTGACTTAAAGAATAAGTTCCACAAACAGATACAGCAAATATCATGGGCCATAAAATTTTGTTAGGAACAAGAGTTATCCTCGCAAATAATTTTGCACCAAAAAATCCAAATATAAAAAATAAAACATTTGCTATTAACATGGCCCCAAAAATTCCATATAAAAAGTCTGGCTGTTCTCTAAATAAATCTGGACCAGGCCTAACTCCATGAATAATTAAACCAGTTAATATTACTGCTGTTGTAGCACTTCCAGGAATTCCAAGGGCTAAAGTTGGAACCATTGCACCACCAGTAGCAGCATTATTAGCAGCCTCTGCTCCAACAATCCCCTCTATTGATCCTTTGCCAAATTCCTCTGGTTCTTTAGAAAATCTTTTTGCTTCTGAATAACCAATCAAAGATGCAACTGTTCCTCCCTCAGCTGGTAAAACACCAATAAAAGATCCTATGCCGCTTGATCTTAGAATTGTTTTCCATGTTTTTTTATAATCATCTAGAGATGGAAGTTTAACTGCTTTTAGTGCAACTCTTTTAAAAACTTGATCAAGAAGTGTAGACTGGGTTAACATTTCACTTATAGCAAATAAGCCTACTACTACAGGTATAAATCCAATTCCAACCGAAAGTTCATTAATTCCATAAGTAAATCTGTCAATTGAAGTCATAAAATCTTTTCCAATAGTAGAAATTAAAATTCCAAATGCGCCAGCGATTAAATTTTTAACTGGACTTCCCTCGCCAATTGATGCGAGCATTGTTAAACCAAAAATAGCTAATGCAAAATATTCAGGTTGGCCAAATTCATATGCAAGTTTAGCTAACACAGGTGCAAAAAATACCAATACTATTACACTAAAAATTCCACCCACCGTACTTGAGACTGTTGCCATACCTAAAGCTCTTCCTGCTTCTCCCTTTTGAGCTAATGGATAACCATCTAAACAAGTTGCGGCTGCGGCTGGAGTTCCGGGTGTATTAATTAAAACTGCAGTGATTGCACCACCGTATGTTCCAGCACAATAAATTGATGTTAATAGTACTATTGCTGAAAGAGGATCTAAAGTCATAGTAAATGGTAAAATTAATGCTCCACCTGTTGTAGGACCTAATCCTGGCAGAACACCTAAAATTAGTCCAAATAAAGTTCCAAAAAGTAAAACGATTAACAACTTGGAACTAAACAAAGGCGCCATCATTAATAAAAGATTATCCATACTAGTAGTAATAAAGGTTTGTAATTATTCCTGGAGGAAATCTAAGACCCAGTATCATTTCGAAAAATATAAAAACTACTAGTGGAAATATAATTCCAACCAGCAGTAAATAAAAAACTCTCTTTTCACCCCAATTATAAGAAACAAATATAGAAAGTACTGAAATAGCTAAGAAAAAATCTAATGTTTTAGAAATTACTACAAATAAAACAAAACTTAAGATTGTTAAAAAAAATGGTTTTGGAAGTTTTTTTTCTTTTTTCCAGGGATTTTTGAATGACAGATAATAAATAATTGTTGTTAAAAACATTATCAATACTAACAATCCTTTTGGGAAAGTTGCAGGCTGAATACCTCTGTTTAAAATTGGCGGGACCTTATCAAAGGTAAAAGTAGAAATTAATAATATTGTAGAAAAAAAAATTATTACAAAAAATACTTTAAATTCATCTTTAAAAAAAAAGGGCAAACTTTTGTTTGCCCTTTTTTTATTTTGTACATTATTCATAAAAAAAATGTACTTTCTTATGACTAATTAATGTAACCCAAAGCTTTAAGTTGAGCAGTCATTTCTGCAAGCATCACTTCCATTTGCTTACCCCACTCATCAGCTCCAACAACACTAGTTGAATCAAGACCGATGTCAGTTAAAAAGCTTTGAAAATATTTATGCTCCATAGCTTTTATCATAGCATCTTCCAATTGTTTTTTTCTGTCAGCTGGAACTCCTTTTCTTGTTACAAATCCTCTAACAGTTGATAACACAACTGGTATTCCAAGCTCTGTAGCAGTAGGAACATTACTTAATTTTTCCATTCTGTTACTTGCAAGAACAACTGAAACACATAATGTTCCATCTTCAATTTCAGTAACTGCTTCACCTAAGTTTAAAACACCTACATCAATATCTCCTTTGATTAGGTTAGTTTTAATAGGACCAACTCCTTTATATGGAACAATTGTTGGGTCTGTTAATTTTCCTTTTTTTGTAAAAGCAATCGCACTTACATCATCAATACCACCAACATGAGTAGTACCATATTTTAATGATTTTGATTTTTGTGCGCTAATAAATTTCTTAGCATCTTTGATTTCATTTTTACAATTTACAACAAATAACTGAGGATCATCTGTTCCTCTTGCTAATGGTTGCATATCACTTAATTTAACTTTAGTTTTACCCAATGCCATTGAAACAGCATGACCTGTTGTCCAAGTTAAAGTGTGTTGACCATCTGCAGGTAAAGTCATCATATAGTCCATTGATGCTGCTCCACCACCACCTTTTTTGTTAACTAATTGCATATCTTGTTTTAGATACCTTCTAGTTCTTAGTAACATCATTCTAGTTGTTACGTCTGTTCCACCACCAAAACCAGCATGAGTAATTGCTTGGATTGGGTGTCCATCTGCTTTTGCAGAGGTAATCATAAGTGGAAGTGCAACAACGAAAAATTCAGTTACCAAAAATGCGGCAGCTAAAAATAATTTAAAACTTTTTTTCATTATTTCCCTCTAATTGTTAATTTATAATTAATAATATAAACATAATCTGATACAAACCGTAAAGAAAAAAATGTCTCTTAATAAAATTAATATTGCATTATTACTTGGTGACCCTTCGGGCATAGGACCCGAATTGGCCTCAAAATTATTGAGCGAGGATATTACAAATAAAGCTAATATAGTTATAATTGGAGAGAGAAAAATTTTAGAAAATGGAAATGAAATTTCAGGCAACAAACATAATATTAATTATGTAGATGAATTTGACAAAATAGATTTTAAAAAAAGTAATAAATTTTTTCTAGACATTGCTCAAGGCAAAAATCATGATTATAAGCTGTCAGAATGTTCAAAAGAATCAGGTGAAAGTGTTCTTTCGGCTCTCAATATTGCTTTAGAATTAGCTAAAGAAAAAAAAATTCATGCAATAAATTTTGGTCCATTTAATAAAACAAGTCTTAAACTTGGTGGTAACAGATATTCTGATGAATTACACTTAATGGCTGAAAAGCTTAATGTTAAAAATTTTTTTTGTGAATTTAATGTAATTGATAATTTTTGGACTGCACGAGTAACATCACATATTCCAATTAGAGAAGTCCCAAATAATATAAAAAAAGATAAAATAATCGAACCAATTAAACTGATTAATGAAGCAATGAAACTAAATGGTATAAAAAAACCAAGAGTAGCTGTTCAGGCACTTAATCCTCACGCTGAATTTGGTACAGAGGAAAAAGATGAAATTATACCAGCAATAGAAGAGGTAAAAAAATTGGGAATAAATGCTGATGGCCCTCTACCTTGTGATACTTCATTTATAACAGCATATAAAAACGGAAATCACGATTGTATTGTTGGAATGTATCATGATGCACTTCAATCTGGGTTAAAAGCGTTTGGATTTGACCGAGGTGTAACCGTCCAAGGAGGTCTTCCTGTGCCCATTACAACTCCTGCCCATGGTACAGCTTTTGATATTGCTGGTAAAAATATAGCAAATTTAGAACCAACTTTGAATTCGTTTAAAATTGCACTTACAATGGCTGAAAATAAAAATAGATTATGAAATTGCAAAATATAAAAAAAAATGACAAAGATTAAAAGCATAAGAACAAAAGTTTACCAATGGAATGGGAAAACTGTTCCACCACAAAATAATTTTTGTACAAATGCTTCTGACCTTTTATTTGAAAAATCAGATGCAATGGGATCTTTTAGATTTCATGAATGGTTAATATGTGAAGTTGAAACAGACGATGGAATTATTGGAATTGGAAATGCAGCACTTGCACCACAATTAGTTAAAAAAACAATTGATACTTATTTAACTCCTTTAGTTATTGGTGAGGACCCTTTTGATTATGCTTACATTTGGGAAAAAATGTACAGAAGAACTCATGCATGGGGAAGAAGAGGATTAGGAATGGTCGCTATTTCAGCAATTGATATTGCTTTGTGGGACATAATGGGAAAAATTACAAATAAACCAGTTTTCAAATTATTAGGTGGAAGAACTAAAGAGAAAATTCCAGTCTATGCCTCAAAACTTTATAGCCAACCAATAAAAGAACTGCAAAAAGAAGCTGAAAGTTACGTTAATCAAGGTTTTAAAATGTTTAAAATGAGATTTGGATGGGGACCAAAAGACGGACCTGATGGAATGAAGAAAAATTTGGAACTAGCAGAGGCTGTTAGAGAAGTGATTGGCTATGACACAGACCTTATGATGGAATGTTATATGGGATGGAATTTAGACTACTCTAAAAGAATGATTCCTAAATTAGTAAAGTTTAATCCTAGATGGCTAGAGGAACCTGTTATAGCAGACGATATTCATGGTTATGCTGAACTAAATAATATGAATGCTATTCCAATATCTGGTGGAGAACATGAATTCAACTTATTTGGATTTAAACAATTGTTAGATTTAAATGCAGTTAGTTATATTCAATATGATAATAATAGAGTTGGTGGTTTTACTATTGCGAGTAAAATAAATGCGTTAGCGGAAGCTTATCAAGTACCAGTTATTCCACATGCTGGGCAAATGCATAATTATCATTTAACAATGTCTAACTTTAATTGTCCTATATCCGAATTTTTTCCTGTGCACGATGTAGAAATTGGTAATGAGCTATTTTACTATATTTTTGAAGGTGACCCAGCTCCTGAAAACGGATTTATTAACTTGGACGACAATAAACCTGGCCTGGGTTTAGCTATTACTGATAAATTTAAATCAGATTTCAAAATAATCGAATAATTAGTAAGTTTCTACTTCATTAATACTAGGCATTGAATTTGCTGCGCCTGCTTTTGTTGTGGAAATTGCAGCTACTTTATTTGAAAATTCTAAAGCTTCTTTGATTTTTAAATTATTGGATAAAGCATAAGCAAATGCTCCATTAAAAGCATCACCTGCTCCAGTTGTGTCTATAACTTTATCCTTTAAACTATAAACATCTATAAAAAAACTTTCTTCAGAATTTGCAAAGTAAAGACCTTTTGGGCCTAATGTTATCACTATATTTTTTACTCCTTTTGCCAAAAAAGTTTTTGCAGCTTCTTCAATTTCTGTTTTACTTTCAACCTTTTTATCTAAATAAAAACTTGCTTCAGTTTCATTAGGAGTAAAATAATCAATACATTTAAAATCACTTTCTTTAATATCTGATGCGGGAGCTGGATTAAAAATTGTAACAGACCCTGTCTCTTTTGCTCTATTGAGTGCATAACTAGTTACTTCATTAGGTGTTTCTAGTTGTGTTAAAAAAATTTCTGATTGTTTTATAAAATCAATATTGTTATCAATATCTTTATTGGATATCGTACCAGCTGCTCCTGGTACAATATTGATAGCATTATCCCCTGTTTTTTCATTTATCATTATACCTGCAACACCAGTTGACTGATTTGGATCTTGGATTATTGAACCTGTATTAATTCCAGCTTCTTCATAAAGCTTAAGAGCCATCTTAGCATTTTGATCATTTCCAATTTTAGTAATAAAATTTACATCTCCACCAAGTCTTGCAGCAGCAATTGCTTGATTAGATCCTTTGCCGCCCGGCCCAATTATATGATTTTTACCTAAAACTGTTTCTCCTTTAACAGGAATTTTTTCAGCAAAGAAACATAGGTCAGCTACGAATACTCCAAAAATGCATATAGAGTTCATTATTTATCAAGAACCCAAACGCTACCATCTGGTTTAATTACTCCTTTTGTTAGTATAAAACACCCATAAGGCCTTGTTTCAGAAGTAGATACGATTAATTGAGATTTTTTTGCTACTTTATAAAATTCTTGCCTCTCAATTGAACCTACTTTCCAATTTTCTCCAGAGGTTTCTTTCACAGCTTTTATAAAATCTTTGTGACACTCAGTTAATTCATCTGGTTTATTATCAACTTGCATTCTTTCTGCAGCAGAGTCTATAAAACTATCCAGTGGAAATACTGAAAGAATAGCTTTTGCAGCTTCATAGATATTAACACCATCTAGTCTAATTACTTTATTATTTATAGAGTGTGAATAAGCAGGAAAATTAGCATCTGTTAAAACTAATTTATCACCATGACCCATTGCTCTTAATTGATATAAAAGTTCAGGATTTAAAATTGGATTAATATTAATTAGCATTAAAGTACTATATTACATAAAAAAAAAGGGTGAAATAAAATTCCACCCTTTTAATTTTAATTTTTCTAAAGATTATTTAAAATCGTTAGCGTTTGCTTTTGTTACTAATTGTGTACCAGTATCAATATTAGGATCGATACTTCCACCGTTAGCTAACTCAAGAGCATACTTAACTCCATATGCACCCATATTGTATGAGAACTGAGCTATTGTTGCAGTCATCTCTCCTTTTAAGATACTTGTAGCAGCATCAGGAGTAGCATCAAAACCAACAACGATTACATCATTCATATCAGCATCCTTAAGAGCTTGCATTGCACCTAATCCCATGTTGTCGTTAGAAGCAAATATTGCTTTGATGTTAGGATTTTTCAAAATGATTGACTCAGTAACAGATCTGCCTTTTGCAGTATCCCACTCAGCAGTTTGAGTAGCAACAAGATTTAAACCACAATTTTTAAATCCTTTAATTGCACCATCTCTTCTTAATAATGCAGTTGATTGAGACTCAATCCCTGTAAGAATTGCAACATCTGATCCTTTTGGAGTTTTATCACAAATAAATTTTGCAGCTAATTCTGCACCATTCATATTATTTGTTCCAATAAAAGTAACACCTTCGTTAATTCCTTTTGTATCAACAAATACAACTGGAACTCCACTCTTAATAGCATCGTCTACTATTGGAGCAAAAGCGTTTGGATCTCCTGGTGCAAGAGCTAGAGCGTCAACACCTTTTGCAAGTTGATCTTCCACTTGGTTAATTTGTGCTTGAACATCTCCCTCTTGTGGTGGAGCAATCAAAATTAGTTTTACACCTAATTTTGCAGCTTCTTCTTCTGCACCTTTAGTCACTGAAGCCCAAAATGGGTTTCCTGAACCAGGTCCTTTTATACTAAATAAAATCTTCTTCTCAGCACTAACACTTGTTGTAATACTTAAAAGAAGAAAAACAGATGCTGTAAAAGCACCTATTAATTTAAACAATTTACTCATTAATTTATCCCCTTTAATAATTATTAAACTTCAATTTAATAAAATTTTTTAAAAAAATTCAACTGTTACAATGGTAACTATTTTTAGTTTCAACTAACGCGTGTTTTATTTTCTTGTCCCGAAATCTCTTCTCAATACATCAACATAAACAGCTAGTACTATAATTGATCCAATTAATACTTGTTGCCAAAATGAGCTCACATCCATCAAATTAAGACCATTTCTTAAAATTCCCATTATCATCACTCCTGCAAAAACGCCTAAAACGGTGCCTCTCCCTCCAAAAAAACTAGCGCCTCCGATAATACATGCTGCAATAGCGTCTAATTCAGACTGTAATCCTGCATTTGGATAACCTGAGTCTGTTCGACCAGCTAAAATTAAAGCTCCAATTCCAGATAAAAATCCACAAAGTGAATAAACTATTACAAGAATTTTATTTACATTAATTCCTGAGGCTCTTGCGGCATTTGGATTGCCACCAATTGCATATATCCATTTCCCTGTGCGAGTTTTGTTCATGAATATCCAAAATATTATATATACAATTGCAATTAGAACTAAACTAACAGGAAGGTATTGTGACTTTTCTAAACCAAGCCAAGTTAAATCAATTCTTCCATGCCCAAGATATCTTACTTCATCTGTAAAACCACTTATCGGAGTTCCTCCAGAAATTAAATTTCCTGTACCTCTAAAAATATATAATGTTCCTAAGGTCATTATAAATGGATGTGGCATCCTTAGTAATGTAATTCCTAGTCCATTAAATAACCCACATAGAAATCCAGCTATAAGAGGTGTGATTACAACAATATACCATGGAGCACCAGCCTTAGCGACAATTGCAAGTATCATTAGTGACAACATCATTATAGATCCAACTGAAAGGTCTATACCAGCGGTTACAATCACCATAAATACTCCTAAAGCTAGCATTGACTGCCAAGAAATTTGTTTGAAAACATTTGTTACATTTCTCCATGACAAAAACACATCAGGTTGAAGAAAATGCATAACAATTATCATTATAACTAATAATAATAATATTCCGTATCTCTCGAAGTAAGGAATAAATTTTAGATACAAAGAGTCTTTATCTTGATCTTTTGAGTCCATGATTATTTTTTACCCATTATCCATCCAATAACTTCATCTCTTGAAGTGTTTGATAATTCAGACTCTGCAAAATTTGTCCCTTGAAACAAAGCCATTACTCGGTCACAAACTGCAAAAATATCATCCATTCTATGACTGATCACAATTACGCCTACTCCAGTTTTTTTCAGACCATTTATTAAATCCAAAACTTTACCAACTTCTTTAATAGCTAATGCTGCTGTTGGTTCGTCCATAATTACTACTTTTGCATTAAATGCTGTTGATCTTGCAATTGCAACTGCTTGTCTTTGTCCACCTGAAAGTTCCTCGACTTTTTGATCAGCACTCTTTACATTTATTTTAAGTTTGCCAAGATGTGCTTCTGTAAGTTCTTTTATTTTTTTATAATCAAGAAACTTTAATAATCCCAAATTAGTCGTTGGTTCACGGCCTAAAAAAATATTTTCGCCTATTGGAAGATTGCCTGCTAAAGCTAAATCTTGATAAACCATTTCTAAACCTAAATTTTGAGAGTCCCTAGGACTTTCTAAAACTTTTTCTTTTCCTTCAAAATGTAGTGAGCCTGCACTTGGTTTATATAGGCCAGATAAAACCTTCATTAATGTTGTTTTTCCTGCTCCATTATCACCTACAACTCCCAAGCATTCACCTGCATGAATTTTAAGGTTTACATTTTCAAGAGCAGTAATTGTACCAAAGTATTTTGTAACATTTTTAGCTTCTAATAATAATTGATTGGCAGATGACATAATTTAAGAAAATATAAAAAAATCAGTTAATTGCAACTGGTTTTGAGGCTAAAAGTTTTACAGTTTTTCTTTGAGCTCTTTTGCAGAATTTAGGTGGCATATTTTTTAAAATAAGCTTCATATCTTTCAAAACTATTTCACCCATATTGTAGAAAGCTTCTTCTAAAGCACCAGCTCTATGAGCAGAAAATAGTACATTTTTTAACTTTCTTATTGGATCATTTTTTTTTACTGGTTCATCTGGAAAGACATCAGTTGCGACATAAATATCTCCCTTTTTTATTCTCTTAATCAAGTCTTTAAAATTAACTATTGCTGCTCTACTCATTAAAATAAAAACAGTTCCAGATTTCATTTTTTTTAACAATTTCTTATCAATTAAATGTTTATTCTTCTTGGTGATTGTGGCTAATACATAAATTACTTCACAGCTACTAAACATTTTATTTAAATTAATTGGGCTAAATCCAAATTTTTTTATTTTATTTTTAGATATCCATGGATCATATACATTAATATTTTTTGAGAATGGCAAAAGTAAAGGGTATAAAGATTTTGCTAAGTCTCCAAACCCTAGTAAACCAATTTTTTTATTTGTCAGAAGTGAAGCTTGTAAATTGCTTTCTAAACCATATTTCTCTTTAGATTTAATAAAATCAAAATGTGCATTGTGGATATTTCTTAAAAGAGACAATGTCATGCCTAAAGCAATTTCAGCTACGGGTTTTGAAAATACTGGTGAAGTTGCAATAACATGAATATTTTTTTTGAAACAATAATCATAGTCTAAATTATCCATAAAATTGCTTTCCACATTTATAATACATTTTAGTTTTGATGCTTTAGACAGTAAACGTTTGTCTAAATTCGGTTGACCCATGATAAATGTTGCCTTGCCAATATTGTTTTCATAAAAAATTTTTTTATTTTTTTTTTGGAGCAACTATTATTTTATATTTGGTTTTTAGTTCTTTTAATTTTGTCTTAGTAAAAATTAAATTCAAAGTTCGTGGATAAGGATCAGAAATTACAATAGGTTTAATCACATCTTTGCTCTATTTAATTATTTTTCTTATATCAATATTTGTAAACTTTTTTGGTTTAACACACTCAGTTTTTATCGATTGATTAACACCAGACTTAGATGCTTTCATAATTGATGTAATTATATCAAGGACATGTAAAGAGATTTCACCATTGCATAAATGTTTTCTCTTTTTTTCGATTGAATAAGCCATTTCTGAAAGTCCTACACCTCTATAATTTGCATTTGTTGGCGCTTCATTTGCTCTTGAACTTTGTGTTCTTATATTAATTTTACCTAAATGCATTTTTGTAGTTTTAAATTCTTTCCAATTATCTCCAAGTTTTTTACATGTGAACACTGATCCTCCAAACATATTTGGATCAGGGACAATCATTGAACCTTTTTCACCATATAGTTCAATATGATTTCTTTTGTGAGCAATGACATCAAAAGATAATGTTAATCTAATTACTGTGTTATTTTTAAAAGTGATTGTAGATAAATAAGTTGTTGGGCAATTAACTTTAAATTTTCTACCTTTTTTTGGCCCAATTCCAATTGTTCTGAATTTTGAACCATTTATTATTTTGCCACTAACTTTCTTTGCAGGTCCTAAAAGGTTTACTAAAGCTGTAATATAATATGGCCCCATATCAATTACTGGACCTCCTTCAAGTTTTGCGAACCATGGTTCTGGATTAGGGTGGTATGATTCAATTCCAGGAAAGGCAAAAACAGCATTGCCTAATTTGATTTTTCCAATTGTATTTTTTTCAACTAGCTCTTTTGATTTTTGAATTCCACCTCCTAAAAATGTATCTGGTGCACTACCAAGATATAACTTTTTCCTTCTAGAAATTTTTAAAAGTTCTTTCCCATCTTTTAAATTAATTGCCAGTGGTTTTTCTGAGTAAACATTTTTACCATTCATTAAAGCTTTTTTTGAAATTTCGTAATGAGCTTTTGGAATAGTTAAATTTAAAATAATTTCTACTTCCTTGTCTTTAAGAATTTCATTTACACTTAAGCATTTGACTCCATATTCTTCAGAACATTTCCTTGCAGCTTTAAAATTAATATCGGCGCATTTAATTATTTTAATATTATTAAAATATTTTTCAGCTCTGAAATAAGTTTCTGCAATATGTCCACAGCCAATAAGACCAACTTTGAAAACTTTATTCATATAAAGAAATCAGATACCTTGTCTTTGTTTTGCTTTACCTTCTTTATGAAGTTTTAAAGCTTCCTCGTTTTCTTTCGAAGTTGGTATTTCAAGCGTAGGGCTTTCCCAATAAGCTGAACCTTCAAGCCATTCATAACTATGGGTTTTTATTGATATTACATATGTTACATCTGACTTTTTAGCTCTTTTAAATGCTTCCTCTAATTCGGAAATAGTGGACACATGTTCAGATTTTGCGCCCATGCTAGCTGCGTGTTGAGCAAAATTTACTTCTTTAAAATTTTGAATATTAGATGAATTAAATAAGCAATTAAATTCTTTTCCACCCTTAAACAATTGAAGTCTATTTATAACTGCATGACCTCCATTATCACAAACGATTATTATTAATTTGTTATTTGTTAAAACTGAAGAATAAATATCTGAATTGTTAAGTAAATAAGAGCCATCTCCCACAAAAGCTATTACGTCTTTATCAGGATTTGCCATCTTAATGCCCAGCGCACCAGAAATTTCATAACTCATGCAACTAAAACCCCATTCAGTTTCATGCGTATTTAGCTCTTTTGGTCTCCAGACCTGTACTACCTCACCAACCAATCCACCGGCAGCAGTAACTGCTATATCCGTTGGATCTGAATTTCGATAAATCGCCCCCACTGCGTGTGCATAGCTAGGTGTTTCTTGGTTTGTTGGCCCACTTTCTTTATCAACATACTCATTCCAAGACTTAAGTTCATCTTGTGATTTTTTATGCCAACTATCAGGAGATTTCCAATTTCCTAAAGAATTTGACAACTCTGATAAACAAACTTTAGCATCTCCAATAACTGCCTCTGCTAAGTGTTTGTTTGCATCATGTCTTGCAATATTAATTGAAACCAATTTAAATTCAGGGTTTTCAAAATTAGCCCACGAACCTGTTGTAAAATCTGCCAATTTCGTACCAACACAAATAGCTAAATCAGTTTCTTTTGCTAAATTATTTGCAGCTCTACCACCAAGGCCTCCTATTGGACCAAGAAAATGAGAATGATCTCTTTTCATCGTTGAGTAGCCCATCACTGTTTGTGTAACTGGTATGTTATGTTTTATGGCAAAACTTCCTAATTCATCCATTGCATCTGAATAGAAAACTCCTCCTCCAGAAATAATAATTGGTTTTTTTGATTTTTTAATTTTTTCCATTGCTTGTTTAATTTGAAAATCATCTGGTTTAGGTCTTCTTATATTATGTATTCTTTCTTTAAAAAATTCCTCCGAATAATCAAATGTTTCTCCTTGCACATCTTGACACAAAGATAAACACGCTGGGCCAGTATCAGCAGGATCAAGCATCGTTTGAATTGCTTGCGGAAGCGATTGTATTATTTGTTCAGGTCTTGTGATTCTATCAAAATATTTTGTAACTGGTTTAAAAGAGTCGTTTGCTGTCATTCCTGGATTTGAAAAATGCTCTACTTGCTGTAGCACAGGATCTGGCATTCTATTCGCATAAGTATCTCCAGGTAAAAATAAAATAGGCAATCTATTACTCATCGCTACCGCGGACGCAGTCACTAAATTTGTAGATCCAGGCCCAACAGAACTTGTTGCAATAAAAATTTGTTTTCTTCTTTTAGCTCTTGAAAAAGCAATGCCTGTTAAGGCCATATTTTGTTCATGGTGACCTCTATAAGTTGGAAGTTTATCTTTATTTTCTTCTAATGCTTGACCTATGCACGCAACATTCCCATGACCAAAAATACCAAATGCCCCTGGAAATAAAGGCTCAACTTTACCATCTATATAGATTTTTTGAGCTATTAGATGTTTAACTAAGGCATGAGCGCAAGTTAGCTTTATTTTTTTCATTTTTCTAGTTATATTCTCCTCAAATTCAACTAATAAACCATAAAATAAAAATTATGTATAGCAAATTTGGACAATTCATTGATGGTAAATGGCAACCATCTCAAAATAATGAAACTTACGATGTGTTAAATCCGGCAACTGAAGAAGTAATTGGCAAAGCATCAAAAGCTGGTGAAGAAGATGTAAATAAAGCTCTTAAGTCAGCTGAAAAAGGTCTTGAAGTTTGGAGAAATACCCCACCTTGGCAAAGATCAAAAATTATAAGAAAAATTGCAGATCTTATGAGAGAGAGAACTGATGTACTAGCAAAATGGCTTACATTAGAAGTTGGAAAACCTTTATCAGAAGCAAAAGGAGAAGTAGGTGGAGCAGCAGATATTTTTGAATGGAATTCTGAAGAAACAAAAAGGATATATGGTCAGATAGTTGAAAGCAGATTTGAACACACAAGAATGTATGTAAAATATGAGCCTGTTGGTGTTGTTGCAGGATTAATACCATGGAATTTTCCAATAGTTTTATCTTCTAGAAAAATTTCTACAGCTTTAGCAGCTGGTTGCTCAGTTATATGCAAACCAGATGTCATTACTCCAGGAAGTGTAATGGAGTTAATGAATATTATAAATGATGCAGGAGTTCCTCCAGGTGTTGTTAATTTATTATCGGGTGATCCAGCACAAATTTCATCACAACTTATATCATCTGATATAGTAAAAAAAGTTTCTATTACCGGATCAACTAGAGTAGGTAAACTTATTTTAAAACAAGCTGCTGAGAAAGTTCAAAGAGTAACAATGGAATTAAGTGGTCACTCACCTTTTATAGTTTTTGATGATGTAGATATAAACAAAGTTACAGATATGGCAATAACGGCAAAATTTAGAAACAACGGCCAAGTTTGCATATCACCAGCAAGATTTTATATCCATGAAAAGAAAAAAGATGAGTTTGCAAAAACATTAGTTGAAAAAGTTTCTAAACTTAAAATTGGAAATGGAATGGATGACGACACAATATTAGGTCCATTAACAACAGAAAAGAGATTGAATGAAATAGAAGCATTAGTCGAGAAAACAAAAAAAGAAGGAGCAACTGTTTTATGTGGCGGAAAGAGACCTTCAGGTTTTAATAAAGGATATTTTTATGAACCTACTGTTTTTGATAATGTTCAAGATAGCTTTACAATTGCAAAAGAAGAACCTTTTGGACCATTAGTTCCACTACTAACGTTTAAAGATACAGATGAAGTTGTTCAAAGAGCTAACGACAATGACTTAGGTTTGGCAAGTTATATTTATACAAATTCTTTAGAAAAAGCTCACAAAGTCTCAGAAAAAATGGAAACTGGAACATGTGCAGTAAATCATCCTACTATTGCGTTTGCAGAAGTTCCTTTTGGAGGTATCAAACAGACAGGTTATGGCAGAGAGGGTGGATCAATGGCTATCAAGGATTATTTAAATATTAAATATACTCATTTTGGTCTTAATTATTAATGAGAAAAAACAAAGTTAAACAAATGATGGCTGAAGGAAAGCCAGTTGTTAATGGCTGGTTACAAATACCTAGTACAGTATCTGCAGAAGTTATGGCGCATCAAGGTTGGGACTCCCTTACTGTAGATATGCAACATGGACTTGTTGATTACACAAACGCACTGCCAATGCTTCAAACAATTTCTTCAACTGATGTAACGCCTCTTGCAAGAGTAAACTGGAATGAACCAGGACAAATAATGAAAATTTTAGATGCTGGTTGTTATGGAATAATTTGTCCTATGGTAAGCAATAAAGAAGAGGCAGAGAGATTTGTACAAGCATGCATGTATCCTCCAAGAGGTTATAGAAGTTTTGGTCCAGTTAGAGGATTAATTTACGGTGGGGCTGATTACGCTGATCATGCAAATGATGAAATTTTAAAATTAGCTATGATTGAAACAAAGGAGTCATTAGATAAATTAGATGAGATTATGTCTACTGACGGTGTAGATGGGATATATATTGGTCCAGCTGACTTAAGTTTAGCGATTGGAGAAAAGCCTGGCTTTGACAGAGCAGAAGACACAAAAGCATACTCGGAGATATTAAGAATATTGGAGCATGCCAAAAAACATAATATCTTTGCAGGAATACATAATGGAACAACTGAATATGCTCAGAAAATGATTGATAAAGGTTTTAATTTTGTGACTATAGGAGCTGATCAAAGAGCAATGAGTGCTGGTGCTAAAGCAATTGTTGAAAAAATGAAAGGCTCAGTAAGTAAAAAAGAATCTGAGACTTATTAATCAAGTTTATCAAGAAAAGACTCAAACTCTTTTTTATTTAAATTTGAAGACTGTTTTTTTCCTGGAAATTTTCCGGCCATAGAATCTTTTTTTAAATGCCTTAAGAGCTCGAATTCTCTCAATTTTAATTTCATTTTTTAATTTTAATAAATTTCCATAAGCTTTTGAATGTCTTGGAGGATTCAAAGTATCTCCACATATATCTTCCATGAACAAATACATTACATCTGCTTTTTTTCCTGAGCCTAGAGAAACTGTAACTATATTTGTTCTTTTAGAGATTTCTCCCATAACATTTTCTGGGATAACCTCACATTCAGCAGAAAAAGCTCCTGCATTTTCCAATCTTTTAAATTTTAAAAAAAGGTTGTGCGCCTCCTCACTATTTTTTCCTACTGCTCTTAATCCACCAATCCATGTAGATTTTCTTGGAACTAAACCAAGATGCCCCATAACTGGAACATCTTCATTAGCCAACATCTCTACTATTTTCATGCTTCTAGGAGTCATAACAGCGTCAGCTCCATTTTCTAAGGCTTCAAACGCTCCTCTCATTATATCATCTGAAGTGACAAACTTATTTAATACTAATGCAGCAGTTAAAAATAGATTCTTTGATCCCTCTCTCACCTTTTTCACATTAAAAGCATTGCAGATTATCATGTCAAATCTGGCCTTCTCTGCGGCCTCAGCTTCATCTTGTGTATTTGCTGTAACTTGAGTAAATTTTTTTTTTCCTTTTGCCTTTTTAAGATCATCAACCGTGAGAGATCTGTTGGCAGGTTGAGCAGCCCAAGTATATATTTTTTTCATTTTATATTTTTTAATTCTTTATAAATATTATTCACTCTATGTACTTCTTGTGCAATATTAAAGTATCCTTCATATTCAATTTCATGTGGCGATACGTCAAAATGATAATGTCCAGCGTCATTTTTATGCTCATATGAGTGGAAGTGGGTATGCTCGCCAGACTCTCTTAAATTTAATTCTCCCCCTGTTGGATCACCAGTCCATAAAACAGTATAGCATTGTAATTTTGGTCCAACAGGCTCATAAAATTGTAGAAAATCTTTTGTGCATTTCATCAATTGTGGATCATAATATTCATGTTTTATATCCTTATAATCTGGTTGTACGTGTGATCTTATTTTTCCATTCAAAACTCTAAATACACCAGCAAGAGCAATATGATTTTTATGCCCAATTTTAAGATTGTCAGAAAGTGCTGTTCTAATTGATTGAGGTAATGAACCTTGTTTTCCAGTTCTTTTTTTTATCTTTAAATAAATAACTTTTCCTATAACACCATCTGAATAATAAATGTTACCAAGCCCACCATGTTTGCTTGCAGTATAGTCTTCTACTATACATTCTTTATCTTTCCCTACCCTCGCAATTAAAGACTTATTTTCTTTTGTTATTAAGTTTTCATTTATAACTAGTTCTCCACAGTGTCCATCGAGGCAAGACATTGCTCCAGATCCTGCTCCAAGTGCATACGATTTTTCCGATCCAATCATTTTTGAGATTTCAGAATAATCAAATTCAGTTCCAAGATATTTAGGATCGTGCATATAGGGCTCTCCTCCGACATCGATTATCCTTTGGTTACCACTCATACCTTCAGATGGACAATCCCAATTTCTTAAATTTGGGCAATCAATTACTTCTGCTTTAACACTTTCATAATTCTTTGACAGACCTTTTTCTAATGCATTTGATATTTTTTTTAACTCAAATTTTTTGAAAATTCCTTTTTCTATTTTTAATTTCATATATTAATTAGTTACATAATATATTGCATAATTTTTTTACATAAATATATTTCAATGTTAAATATGAATAATAAAGATTTAAAAGTTGCAGTTCTTGGTGCAGGAGCAATGGGTTGTTTATTTGGAGGCCTACTAGCAGAAAAAGGTCTTAATGTAACGCTCATTGATGTATGGAAAGAGCATGTTGAGGAAATTAATAAAAATGGTCTAAAAATGGATGGCCATGGTGGTGATAGATTTATAAAAGTAATAGCAACATCAGATCCATCTACAATTGGAAAAGTTGATGCTGTAATAGTAATGTGTAAAGCAACAGCTCTAGAACCTGCTTTAAAAAGTATTAAAAACATTATTAGAGATAAAACAGTTTTTATGTCTTTTCAAAATGGAATTGGACATGAAGCTATAATTAAAAGTATTGTTGGCGATGAAAAAGTAATTGGGGGAACAACAACTCAAGCATCAAATATCTTAGGCCCTGGTCATATTATGAATCACGCAGCTTTACCCTCTTGGATTGGAGAGTATGATGGTGGAATAACAGATAGAATAACAGAAATTGCAGACACATTTACAGCGCATAATTTAGAAATGATTGCAGCTGAAGATGTAAAAAAAAGAAAATGGATGAAACTTTTTGCTTTAACCGCAATAGGACCACTTTCAGCTATTTTTGATCTGCATCATACTGATCTTTACATAAATAATAATGCCAAAGACGTATCTAGAAGTTTAGGTAAAGAGATTATTTTAGAAACAAGAGAAGTTGCTTTAGCAGATGGTGTTAATGTTTCTGAAGATGAGTGTTTATTTATGTTTAATAAAATTGTTGATTCAAAACAAACAAATAAGTCCTCAATGGCTTTTGATGTACTTTACAAAAGAAAAACTGAAATTGATTTTATAAGTGGAGCTGTATCTAAAATAGGAAAAAAACATGGAATAGCCACACCATTAAATGATCTAATGTACAAAATGATTCGAGTCAAAGAGGGTATGTACAGCTAAATGCTGAAAATTAACAAACTAAAGAAAATTAAATCAAACTTCCCAGTCATTGTTGGAGAAAAAATAATCAGTAAAACAGTCTGCGATTCATTAATAAAAGAAATAAGTAATTCAAAAAATTTCGATGATATGATTATGGGTGGTAGAAGTAGGATTAACAAAGGGTCAAAAAATTTTAACAAATATATCTCAAGTTCTAAAATCTCAAAAAAACTTTTTGCAACTTTCAATACAGAAACATTTTATAAGAAAATTGATAAGAAATTTAAAACAGAGTTTAAGGCAAATACATGGGAAAGTTTGTTTAAACCAAAAATATTTAATAAAAAAAAATATACATTAAAAAGAAAAGTGAATTCTAAAGAGCTAAAAAGATTGCTAGGTAAAAATTATAAAAACCCAAATTTAAATCTAGATATTGATTTTTCAGTATCTAAAGGAGGGTATAGATTGAGACCGCATAGAGATGATATCAATAGAATATATAATTTTTTGATATATTTAACTGATATACCAAAAAAAAATGGAGGGTCTCTTACTCTATACAAAAAAAAAGCTAACAGAAACCTTAGAAAAAGCTTTAGAAGATTTCCCAAAATTAATGAAATTGATAAATTGATGGAGTTTACACCAAAAAAAGGAAGTGTAATTTTCTTTAAATCTACTCCTAATTCTTATCATGGTGTTAATAGATTTAAGGAAAAAAACTGTCCAAAAAGATTTTTTATTTATGGAAGTTATGCATTTAATAAACCTGTTATATGGAAATATAAAAATTTTGAATATCATCCTCATATAGTTGCGACGAAAAAAAGAATGCTTACATCTTTTCATGATTCAAATTATCTGCTAAAATCTTCTAACCATGCAATTTAGTAGCAAATTAAAGAAAATTTTAGACAGAGATGGATACCTAAGAATTAAAAATATTCTTAATTTCAACAAAGATTTAAAGCCTATCTTA
>CACEQR010000014.1 GCA_902561765.1 uncultured Pelagibacteraceae bacterium
TAAAAAATTCCAATTAAACAAAAGGAAAGTAGAAAATTTAAATAATATATATTTTAAAATAAAAAAAAATATCAATACAGGTTTAATTTCAATATCCGATATTGAAATAAATAAATTAGATAATTTAGAAAAAAATAAAGAAAAACTAGCACATAATATAAAAAACACTCAGGAGCTTAAAACACTCGTTAAAAGAATAATAAATGATTAAAGAGGTTTAATCATTTTAAATGGATCCACAATTTTATTATAATCTTTCTCAGTAATAAGACCTGTTTTCATAGCTTCTATTTTAAGTGTAGTTTTATTTTTTAGGGCATTTTTTGCTATCTTGGCTGCATTGTCATAACCAATTTTTGGCGAAAGAGCGGTTACTAACATCAAGGAATTATCAACTAAATGTTTAATTCTATTTTTGTCTGCCTTTAAACCAGATATACAATATTTTGCAAAACTTTTTGTACTATCTGATAATATCTGAATTGATTGAAGAACATTATGAATTATCAAAGGCTTGAAAACATTAAGCTCAAAATGCCCATGTGATCCAGCCATTGTAATTCCATTATGATTTCCAATTACCTTTACACATACCATTGTTACAGCTTCACATTGAGTTGGATTCACCTTACCAGGCATTATTGACGATCCTGGTTCATTTTCTGGAAGTATTAATTCTCCATATCCTGCCCTTGGACCTGAACCTAAAAATCTTATATCGTTTGCAATCTTCATTAAACATACTGCAGTAGTGTTAAGAGTTCCTGAATAATTTACAATCGCATCATGTGCAGCTAAAGCAGCAAACTTATTTCTAGCTGGTTTAAATGGTAATTTTGTTATTTTTTTTATTTCATTAACTATTTTCTTATCAAAATTTTTTTTTGTATTTATTCCAGTACCAACAGCAGTACCACCTTGTGCGAGGTAGTAAATTTCATTAAGTGATACTTCTATTCTTTTGATACAATCTTGTAATTGTGATTGGTATCCTGAAAATTCTTGACCCAATGATAAAGGCGTTGCATCTTGAAGGTGTGTTCTTCCAATTTTAACTATTTTATTAAATTCTCTTACTTTTTTTTTTAATTCTTTATTTAAAAGTACTAAACTTGGTAAAAGTTTCTCTCTAGTTTCCATTGCTATAGCAATATGCATTGCAGTAGGAAATACATCATTAGTAGATTGTGATTTATTTACATGATCGTTTGGGTGTACAGGTTTTTTTGTTCCTTTTTTTCCTTTTAATATTTCAATAGCCCTATTAGATATAACTTCATTTACATTCATATTTGTTTGAGTGCCAGAACCAGTTTGCCAAACTTTAAGTGGAAAGTGACTATCTAATTTTCCATTAATTACTTCACTTGAAGCTCTAATAATTGATTTATAAATTTTAGAATTAATATCTTTGTTTTTATAGTTTGTTATAGCTGCTGCTTTTTTTATTATTGCAATGGATTTTATTAGTTTTGGCCTAACCAAGACATCTCCGATATCAAAGTATTTTTTTGATCTTTGAGTGGATGCTCCCCAATACTTATCCACAGGCACATTAATAGAGCCAATACTGTCATATTCTTTTCTAAATTTCATAATATTATTTTGAGAGTATATTGTAACAACTATACATTAAAAAATATTAAAATCATATAGGAGTAAAATGACAAATTTTGAAAAGGTTGGATTGTTTATGAAAACTTTTAATCAAGATGTAAAAGTTACATCAAGTTTAAGTACAGATAAAATAAATTCATTAAGAATATCACTAATAAATGAAGAGCTTGAAGAACTAAAACAAGCCATATCAGAAAAAAATTTGACTGAGGTCGCTGATGCTTTAACAGATATATTATATGTGACTTACGGGGCAGGACATGCCTTTGGTATTGATTTAGATAAATGTTTTGATGAAGTTCAAAAATCTAACATGAGTAAATTAGGAAAAGATGGAAAACCTATATTTAATGAATTTGGAAAAGTTATGAAAGGACCTGATTATTTTAAACCGGATTTATCAAAATTTATAAAATAATTTAAAACCAGTATGGTTTAAGTGCTTTAATTTTTGCATCTCCACATTTTAGATCAATATCAAAATCAAATTTTTTATTTTCTAGTTTAAATAGAGCAAATGGATATTTATTATTTATCAATAACCTTCCAATATTTTTATTTTTAAAAGTTATTTCCTCACTATTGATTTGACCTTCTAAAACTTTGATTGCAAACAATCTTTTGTTAAGTTTATCTTTAAGTTTAATTCTTGCAGTATTCTCTTGTCCAACATAACATCCTTTTCTAAAATCAATCCCATTCAATTCTTCAAAGTTACACTCAATTCCAAAAATTTTATCTTGTAAATATTTTGTATCAACTTGGGGGATCCCTAAAAGATGACTATGATTGTAGTATTCATCAACTTCTGAAATTTCTAATCCTAATTTTTTCAAAGATAAATATAATTTTTCTAAATTAATTATTAGTCTAGCTCCTAATTCTTTAGATCTTGGGTCCAAAAAGATAGGATCTTCTCTAAATTTAATCGTTGAGCCTTCTTTATCTTTAGAATTTTCTATTTCTAAAAATTTTTCTTTACTTAAGCTTGCTACAACAAACTCATTGCTAAGATTTAATATTTCTACCTTTGACCTTATTTTGTAAAGATTTAATTTTTTATATAAATCATCAATAATTTCTTTTTCACAATCTAAAAGAAAGCCTGATTTATGTTTAATAATTATAAAATCGTAAAGATATTTTCCTTGTGGAGTTAAAAGAACTGAAAAACAACTTCTATCTTCTGATACGTTTTCAATGTTGTTTGTAATTATATTTTGTAAAAATTCTTTTGCGTCATCTCCATTAATATAGAGAAGCCCTCTATCTTCTAATATGTAAACTTTTCTATTCATATTGTAATACTATAACAAATGATATAAGTACTTTTCCTAATAATGTTAGATCTTATTATTAAAAATGGAAAATGCTATATTGATAAAGATCTGAAAGATGTTGATATAGGCATTCAAAATAGCAAGATTACAAAAATTGGAAAAATAGCAGAAAAGGCTAGTCAAACAATAGATGCAAATGGACTTACAGTTCTACCTGGTTGCATAGATACTCAAACACATTTTAGAGAACCAGGTTCAACAGATACCGAGGATTTACACACAGGCAGTAGGGCAGCAATAGTTGGCGGTATCACTTCAGTTTTTGAAATGCCAAACACTAATCCAGCAACTACAAATCAGAAAGAATTTCAGAGAAAAATAGATCTAGCAAAAAATAGAATGTATTGTAATCACGCATTTTATTTTGGCGCCACTCCTACCAATCAAAGTGAATTAGCGAGTCTTAAAGGATTAGAAGGGTGTTGTGGAGTTAAGTTATTTGCAGGTTCTTCAACAGGTACCCTTTTAGTTCATAAAGAAGAAGATATAGAAAAAGTATTTGAAAACACGTCAAAAATTGTTGCAGTCCATTCAGAGGATGAAGATATTTTAAATTTAAGAAAAAAATTAAGAGAAAAAGGAAACGTTCATTCTCATCCTATATGGAGGGATGAAGAATGTGCAATTTCATCGACACGAAAAATTGTTAAAATTGCAAAAAGATTAGGTAAAAAAGCTCACATCTTACATATTACTACTAAACAAGAAATAGATTTTTTATCTCAGAATAAAGGCAATATTACTTTTGAGATAACTCCACAACATTTAACCATATATGCACCTGACTGCTATGATAAACTTGGAACTTACGCTCAAATGAATCCGCCCTTAAGAGATAAAAGTCATTATGATCGTTTATGGTATGCAGTAAGAAATAATTATAATGATACAATTGGCTCTGATCATGCTCCACATCTAAAAGAGAATAAAGACAAAGAGTATCCTGACACGCCGTCTGGAATGCCAGGAGTTCAAACTTTAATGCCTGTAATGCTTAATCATGTAAATGATGGTAAATTATCGCTTGAACAATTAATGAATCTTGTATGTGAGAACCCTGCAAAAATTTTTGGAATTATAGGAAAAGGTTTCATAAAGGAAGAGTATGATGCAGACTTTACAATTGTGGATATGAATAAAATTATTGAGATTAAAAATGATAAAATAGAAAGTAAGTGCGGTTGGTCGCCTTTTAATGGATATAAGTTTAAGGGAACCCCAGTTTATACAATTATAAACGGAGAGATTAAAATGAAGGATGGCGAGATCATTGGAGAACCATCTGGAAAACCAATTAGATTTGAGGATTAGTTAATTATTTAGTAAGAATTTTATTATCAATTAAACTTTGAGTAATCTCACCTAGAATTGCTGGATCATCAATTGTCGCTGGCATTTTATAATCTTCCCCATCAGCTATTTTTCTAATTGTTCCCCTTAAAATTTTACCAGATCTTGTTTTGGGTAATCTTTTTATTACGATGACAACTTTAAAAGCTGCTACTGGTCCAATTTTATCTCTAACCATTTTAATACATTCCTTTGAGACAGTATCATTATCCTTTTCAACTCCAGTTTTTAGAACAACTAGACCTATTGGTAACTGTCCTTTTAATTTATCTGCAATTCCAAGAACGGCACATTCTGCAACCGATTGATGTTCAGATAAAACCTCTTCTATTGCCCCAGTAGATAATCTATGTCCAGCAACATTAATGATGTCATCTGTTCTAGACATAATCCAAATGTAACCATCTTCATCAATGTGTCCTGCATCATATGTTTGATAATAACCTTTATAATTAGACATGTAATTTTCTTGATATCTTTTATCTGCATTCCAAAGAGTAGGAAATGTTCCAGGTGGCAATGGTAATTTAACAACTATATCTCCCATTTCATTTGGATCAGCAATTGAATGATCTGGTTTAATTATTTTAACATCATATCCAGGGACTGCTTTACATGCTGAACCATATTTAGTTTTTTGCATTTCTATTCCAGTACAATTTGAACTAATTGCCCAACTAGTCTCGGTTTGCCACCAATGATCAATCACAGGAACATTTAAAAGATTTTCTGCCCACTTTAATGTATCAGGGTCAGCCCTTTCTCCTGCTAGGAATAGTGACTCAAACGAACTTAAGTCATATTTAGAAAAAAATTTTCCATCTGGATCTTCTTTTTTAATAGCTCTAAAAGCTGTAGGTGCAGTGAATAATGATTTTATTTTGTATTCAGAAATTATTCTCCAAAAAACACCTGCATCAGGAGTTCCAACTGGTTTACCTTCAAACAAAACAGTTGTGCATCCTTTAAACAAAGGAGCATAAACAATATAAGAGTGTCCTACTATCCATCCAATATCACTTGCAGACCACCAAACATCATTTTCATCGATGTTATAAATATTTTTCATTGTCCACTTAAGAGCTACAATGTGACCACCGACATCTCTCACTATACCTTTTGGAATTCCTGTAGTTCCTGATGTATATAGAATGTATGCAAATTCATTTGCTCCTATTTCAACACAGTCTTTGTCTTTTGCATTTATTAGAGACTCTTTCCAACTAATCTCAAGTGGAGAATTAAGTTTCACCTCATTACCATCCCTTTGAAAGAAAATTACTTTTTCAACTTTATGTTTTGCAAGTTTAAGAGCTCCGTCAACTAAAGGTCTATACTCAACCGTTCTGCCTGGCTCAAATCCACAAGAGGCAGTAATCAAAATCTTTGCTTTGCTATCATCAATCCTACTGGCCAATTCATTTGATGCAAATCCACCAAAGACAACCGAGTGTATTGCTCCAATTCTTCCACATGCAAGCATTGCTATAACAGCTTCTGGTATCATCGGCATGTAGATAATTACTCTGTCGCCTTTTTTGATCCCTTGATTATCTAAGGCACCAGCAAACTTTGAAATTTTTTCTCTTAATTCTTTATATGTGAATTTTGCTTTTTTGTTTGTGATAGGACTGTCGTATATTAAGGCTATTTTATCACCTTTGCCTTGATCAATATGAGTATCAATTGCATTATAACAGGTGTTCGTTACCCCATCTTCGAACCATTTATAAAATGGAGGTTTAGATTTATTCAAAATCTTTGTAGGCTTCTTAAACCAAAAGATATCTTCCGAAACATTTTGCCAAAACTTCTCAGGATTTTGGATAGACTCTTGGTAGATTTTGTTAAATTTGTCTGTCATGGTGATTTGTTTTTTGACTCACTTTTATAATGATTTTATGTAACAGGTTGTATTTAATTTTACAAAGTAAGTAAAATCAATACTTTTTAGCGGTCAAAAACTCTTCAATAAACTAATTTTTTTTGCTATCTAACCCTAACTTTAGGCTAATCATTAGATTAGTCTGTAGTTTAAATTTAAACTAAAAAAAACTAACTATGAGGGAGTTTTTTATGAAGACAATGAAAATGTTAGCTTTAGCGGCAGTGCTTTTTGGAGCAACTACGGCGGCTAACGCGGCAACAGCCTTTTTAGCTACAGACGATTTCGTAGGTATTTCGTTTTGGTTAATTTCAATGGGTATGTTAGCAGCTACAGCGTTTTTCTTTATGGAACAGGCTAATGTCGGTTCTCAATGGAGAAAATCAGTAAACGTAGCTGGATTAGTAACTGGTATAGCATTTATTCACTATATGTATATGAGAGCAGTATGGGTTGAAACAGGTGATACTCCAACTGTTTACAGATACATTGACTGGTTAATTACTGTACCGCTACAGCTAGTAGAATTTTACTTAATTCTTTCAGCAGTAAGAAAAGTTGACACAAACATATTCTGGAGAATCTTAATTGGTTCACTAGTTATGTTAATAGGTGGATATCTTGGAGAAGCAGGATTCATCAATGCTACACTAGGTTTCATAATCGGTATGGCTGGATGGATTTACATTCTTTATGAAATCTTTTCAGGAGAAGCAGGAAAAGTTGCTGCTAAATCTGGAAACAAAGCTTTAGTAACTGCATTTGGAGCTTTAAGAATGATTGTTACTGTAGGTTGGGCAATTTACCCATTAGGTTACATTTTTGGTTACCTAACAGGTGGAATTGATGCTAACGCGTTAAACGTTATCTATAACTTAGCAGACTTTGTTAATAAAATCGCATTTGGTTTAATTATCTGGTCTTGCGCAGTTTCTAACTCTACAAGAAGAGCATAGTAACAGTTAGTTACGATATAAAATAGGGCAAGTTTAATTACTTGCCCTATTTTTTTTTGTGCTTATATAAATCAAATGGCAAAAATAAAATACATTGAGCATAATGGTAATGAACATACAGTAGATGTTCAAAATGGTCTTACTGTTATGGAAGGCGCAGTCCAAAATGATATTCCAGGAATTGATGCTGATTGTGGTGGAGGCATGTCTTGTGCAACATGCCACGTTTATGTCAAAGAAGATTGGTATGGTAAATTGCCAAAAAAGGAAATGGGCGAAGATGACATGCTAGATCAAGCTTATGAACCAAAATCAAATAGTAGATTGAGTTGTCAAATTATGGTCTCTGATGATTTAGATGGTTTAAGTGTGTATATGCCGGAGAAACAAGTTTAATGATAAAAACTGATGTTGTAATAGTTGGTGCAGGTCCAACAGGATTATTTTGTGCTCATCAACTTGGCATTATTGGATTGAAATGTGAAATAGTTGATAACCTAGACAAAATTGGAGGACAATGTATAGAACTTTATCCAGATAAACCCATTTATGATATTCCAGCAGTGCCCGAGTGTACTGGAGAAGAGCTTACAAATAATTTAATAGAACAAATAAAACCATTTAACTTCAATTTTCATTTAAATGACAGAGTTCAAGAACTAAAAAAAGTTAATGAAAATTGGCTAGTTAAAACAACCCAAGGAAAAGAGTTTACAGCTCCAAATGTAGTAATTGCAGGCGGAGTAGGCTCTTTTGAACCTAGAAAATTTCCAACAAAAAGTGCAGAAAAATTTGATGGTATCTCTGTTCTGTATTCAATTAAGGACAAAACTATCTTTAAAAATAAATCAGTAGCAATTTTTGGAGGTGGAGATAGTGCACTTGATTGGGCAATTGAACTATCTAATACTTCAAATGTTTCACTGATACATAGAAGAGATGAATTTAGAGGAGCACCTGCAAGTGTTAAGAAAATTAAAGAACTTAGCCAAAAAAATATAATTAATTTATTTACAAAGTATTCAATTAAAGATGTTAAAGGAAATGGGTCACTAGAGGAAGTAGAAATCAAAAGTGAGGATGGTGAAAGCAAAACAATAAAGGCTGATTATGTCTTAGGTTTTTTTGGCTTAATAATGCAACTTGGTCCAATAGCTGAATGGGGTCTAAATTTAGATAAAAAAGCTATTCCGGTAAACACTGAAAATTTTGAGACTAACAAAAAAGGGATTTTTGCTATTGGTGATATCTGCACTTATCCTGGAAAACTTAAACTAATTCTATCTGGTTTTCACGAAGGAGCGCTAGCTGCTAGAGGTTGCTTTAAATATGCAAGACCTAATGAGAAATACAGGTTTGAATTTACAACAGCTTCTAACACTATCAAAGATCGATTGGGTGTAAAATAGTGATCGAACTATTTACAGCTGATACCCCTAATGGTTGGAAGATTAGTATTATGCTAGAAGAAATTGGTTTTGATTATAAAATTACCAAAGTAAATTTAAATGAAGGTGAGCAACATAAGCCAGGATTCAAAAAAATAAGCCCGTTTAATAAAATTCCAGTAATTACAGATCATGAAAATGATCAGTCAATATTCGAGTCAGGAGCAATACTCATGTATTTAGGCGAAAAAAGTAAGAAGTTTTATCCAGAGAGTAATAGATTGGAGATAAATCAGTGGTTAATGGCTCAAATGGGACTGATTGGTCCAATGATAGGACAACATCACCAGTTTCATTATTACCATCAAGGCAAAAGTGAATGGGGAGAGGAAAGATATTTTAAAATCACAAGAAAATTGTATGAGGATTTAGATGCTAGACTCTCTAAAAGTGATTATCTTGCAGGTAAAGAATATTCTATTGCTGATATTGCAACATGGTCGTGGATTGCAAGACACAAAAGACATGATATTGGATTAGATAATTTTAAAGGTTTATCAAGATGGTATATCGATATTGCAAAACGTCCTGCAGTTATAAAAGGATTTAAAGCTTTGAATGAGTCGGCAGTAATAGATTATCCTTAAATATCAGCGTAAACTTTTTCTTCTTTTTCGTGTTTTTCTTGAGCTGATATGCATAAAGTTGCAACTGGCCTTGCCATCAACCTTTTAAGACCAATGGGTTCAGCTGTTTCTTCACAAAAACCATAAGTTCCATCTTGTATTTTTTTTAATGCGCTATCAATTTTAGAAATTAATTTTATTTGTCTGTTGATTGCTCTCATTTCAACATTTTTTTCTGTGTATGAACTTGCTTGATCAACAATGTCCGCTGATGCACTATTATCATCCATTGATGCATTAAATATTGCCTCATTGTTTGTTCTCTTTAGATCTTTTTTCCAATCCATTAATTTTTGTTTGAAATACGCAAGATGTTTTGCACACATGTATTTTTCAGTTTCTTTTGGGATATATTTTTTAGAGATCTTTACCATACTCAAATTTATGAATTTGGTGAATATATTCATCATTTATTAAGTGTCAAGAATGCATTAATTGTATAAATTAATAAAAAATGGCCATTTACAAAAAAAATATTGGTACTTTATTTTATATTTTTGTTACAGCACACTTATTGATCTGGACATTGGTACCAAGTTTTACAAATCAAAATTTACCTCTGGATACTATCGAGGCTTTAGCTTGGGGTAGTAACTTAGATTGGGGATTTAATAAACATCCTCCAATGAGTGCATTTTTACCTGAAATATTTTACCAAATCTTTGGATCTCAAGACTGGGCTTATTATTTGTTAAGTCAAATCTGTATCGTAGTCTCATTCATTGTAGTTTTTAAGTTAGCTGAAGATTTTTTTGATAACAAAATTTATTGTTTACTTTCTGTTTTGTTATTAGAAGGAATATACTTCTATAACTTCACTACACCTGAATTTAATGTAAATGTTTGTTTAATTCCTTTTTGGTCTCTTTCAGTTTTGTATTTATGGAGAGGAATTAAGAATAATAAAATATTAGATTGGTTATTACTTGGTATATTTGCTGGATTTGGTTTTCTATCGAAATATTTATTTGTCTATTTGGGTTTAGCAATAAATGTGCTTTTAATTTACATGATTTACACAAAAAGATTAAATTTTAAGTGCTTAGTTTCTTTAATTCCTTTTGTCTTAATTTTATTACCACACATTATTTGGTTAACCGAAAATGATTATATAACTATCTCTTATGGACTTCTCAGAACTGGTTCAGAGGAAGCAAATATTTTGAACCATATAAAACATCCTGCAATATTTATTGGTAAGCAAATTGGAATTTTATTTCCATTTTTACTTATGTTTTTTGTTTTAGTAAAAAAATTTAAGATAAATATTAGTCTAAATGATGACAGGCTATTATTCTTATTGTCAATTAATTTAATTCCTATTTTATTTATTTTTCTAACATCATTTACTATGGGTGTTAAAATAAGAACTATGTGGATGACACCATTTTACATAAGCTTTGGCTTAATGTTTGTTTATATTTTTAAAGTACAAATTAATTTTGAAAAAACTAGAGCTTTTGTCTCAATCTTCTTTATATTATTCTTAATATCTCCAATTTCTTATTCTTATATTTCAATTACTCAAACAGATAAAAGGACAGATTTTAATGGAGAAAATTTAGCTAAACAGGCTAAAGATTTTTATAAAACCGAAGCAAATGATCTGGGAAAAATGACATATATAAAAGGTAATGAGTGGATTGCAGGCAATATATCATACCATCTTCCAGAAAGACCAAAATGGATTTATAGTTCGAGTGAAGTTTATTTATGCAATAAAGATATGAGATGTATTAAATTTAAATGAGATTTCAATTAAACCAAAAAAATAAAAAACTTTTTCTAATTATAGGAATTATTGTTTTAATTGAACTCTCAGGATATGGTTTTTTTGCCTCTTTGTTCAGATTAATAGGTTCGGTGAGTTAATGAATATTATAATATTAATTCCAGTATTTAATGATTTTAAATCCACATCAAAATTAATAGAAGAAATTGATATTAATATTACCGACCTTGATGCATCTTTTTCTATAATTGTGATAAATGATGCATCGACAGAGGAAAAAACCTTAGAAATGAATAATTTGAATAATATTAAATCACTTAAATTGATAAATATGAGAAAAAACAGAGGTCATGCAAGATGTATTGCTGCGGGACTTAAATATATCTCAGAAAATGAGGAGTTTGATTGTGTAATACCTATGGATGGTGATGGAGAAGATAGACCAGAGGAAATAAAAAACTTTCTTGAAAGAATTAAAACTAACCCTAATAGATCAATTGTTGGAGAAAGAGTCAAAAGATCTGAAGGAACAATATTTAAAATATGTTATTTTATTCACAAATTAATTACCTACACATTTACTGGAAAATTTATAAAATTTGGAAATTTTACTTGTCTTTCAAAAGAAACTGTAAAAAAATTAATTAATGAAAAAGCAACTTGGAGTAGTTTTTCTGGCTCACTTGTTAAAATAGAACAAAATTTAACAAAGTCCCCATCAATAAGAGGTCCAAGATACTTTGGACCTTCTAAAATGAGTTTTTTAAACCTAGTTAAACATTCCTTAGCTATTATTGCTGTCTTTAAATCTGCCGTAATTTTTAGATCTATAGCTTTTTATGCATTATATTTAATAATTATTGCAGATTACATAAACATAATTACAGCTATACCTTTAGCTCTAATAATAATATTTGGGATTACAATCTTAAAAATTTCAGGTAGAGAAAATCTAACTGAATTTAATAATTCATTGCTAAATATTCAAAGAATTGATAAATTAATTTAGTACAAAGTCTGTTAGTGCGGACAACATAGCTTGTATGAGAAATTTTTATAGAAAAGTTGCCTTTGGTTTAAAACCTGACGAAAAAATTCCATCTGACCCTTTAAATTGGGCTACTTCACAAATAACAGACAAAATTCCAGAGTTTTCTTTTAAAGGTAAAATATATTCGGAAGAGGAGTTAAGAAAGCATTATAGGGAATGGGTTTACCAAGACAGAAAGGTTTTAAGAAAAAAGTTTAAAAAAGACAAAATGGGCTATAAAGCTGCTAAAAACCTTTTAAGAGACAATACTGGTCAAAAGTTCTGGAAAAATCTAGAGATAGCCATCAGGCATAAGGAAGCAACTCATGGAGACCACCCAGTGCTTGCAAAGCTTTGGTATTTTTGGACCAATCATTTCACTATAAGTGATAAAGATATGTTAGCTGACTATTCAACAGGGGCTTATCAAAGGGAAATAATTAGAGCCAATTTAAATAAAACATTTGAAGAGTTAGCATATGAGGCTACGATTGGATGGGCGATGATTTTGCATTTAGACAATATGGAAAATGTAGGTCCCAAATCTGAAGATGCAAGAGCAGAATGGAGAAAAAGAAAAAAAAGACCTGCCACAATAAATGAAAACCATGCTAGAGAATTACTTGAGTTACACACTGTTTCACCTAACTCAGGATATACTCAAGAAAATATAACAGAATTAGCTTTAATCATGACAGGTTGGGCACCTGATGACAAATATCATAAAACAAGACTTGAAACTGCAGATGTAAAATTTCAGAGAAAATATCACGAACCTGGAAAAAAAATATTTTGGGGAAAAGAATTTCCAAAAGGAAAAAAAGGTCTTAGAGCTGCAGTAAATTTTTTAGCTAATCATCCATCATGTAAAGAATTTATTGCTTATAAACTTTGTAGATATTTAATAACAGATTATCCAACTAAAAAAATGACTGACCCAATTGTAAAAGCTTGGGATAAAAGTGGTGGTTACTTACCAGAAGTGCACAAGGCGACAATTGAAGTAGCATTTAAATTTAACAATCAGTATCAAAAATTTCAAAACCCAGAAAATTGGTGGTTACAAATGAGTAGAATGACAGACGCTAAGTGGCCACCAAAAGATGAGAGGTTTGATACATATAGACTTGGTGGAGGACCAGACCCTTATCAGGCTAAACCAAGCTGGTTCATGGAGGATATGGGTCATCATCCTTATCTTTCAAAACAGCCAAACGGATATTCTGATCTAGCTGAAGATTGGATGTCACCAGAATTAATTATTAGAAGGCTTATATATGCTAGAAAAGGTTATATTAATTTAAAAGCCGAAAATAAAAATAATGAATTTTTTGAGGAAGTAGTAAATAAAAATTTTGATAATCCAGATACAATACTTAATCTCTTAAAACAAAACGACAAAACAATAGATAGACACATATTACTGTTTAACTTACCAGAGGTATTTAGAGCATGAAGATAACTAGAAGAAATTTTTTAAAGGGTTCTTTAGCAACCTTATTCTTAGCTGGATCAGGAATTCCAGTATACTCATCAACAAAAACAAAAAAAAATTTAGTTGTGATAATGTTGCGAGGAGGAATGGATGCTTTATGTGCAGTTCCAGTAATTGGTGATAAAAATTTTGAGAAGAGAAGAAAACAATTAATATTAGATAATACTATAAAGTTAAATTCTGATTTTGCATTGCACCCAGTTTTAGAGGGCTTTAATGAATTATGGAAAGAAAAAAAAGGCACTATCGTTCATGCAACAAACATTCCTTATACAGAAAGATCACATTTTGATGGTCAAAACTTAATGGAGTCAGGTGGAAAAATTCCATATAAGGTAAAAACTGGTTGGTTAGGCAGGGGAATGAAAGCTGCAGGCTTAAAACAAGAAGGTTTGGCACTAGCTTTACCTATGCCACTAATATTAAGAGGAGTCCCAAAAAATAATAATTATTTTCCTACTAAAGGTAAACTGCCAACAGATAAAGTTTTATCTTTGCTTAAAGACGTCTACAAAGAGAAATCAGAGGATGAACTCATTGGCATGCTTGAGATAATAAAATCAAGACCTAAAGAAAGGTCTTATGCTGCAGACGATTTATATTCATTAGCAAATGAAGCTGGAACTTTAATGAGAGAGCCTGACGGCCCAAGAGTTGCAGTCTTTGAAGTTGGTGGATTTGATACTCATGCTGCACAAGGAGGTGTTCATGGCACACATTCAGATTGTTTAAAAGACATGGATCTTATATTTGCAACTTTAAAGAAAAGACTTAAAGAGGAATTCGATAATACATTAATAGTTACTCTCACTGAATTTGGTAGAACAATAAAACAGAATAGTGGACTTGGGACTGAACATGGATATGGCTCTGCTATATTTATGGGGGGAGGTCTTTTAAAGCAAAGTCAAGTTTATACTGACTGGCCAGGTCTTAAAAATAAAGAATTATTTCAAGGCAGAGACTTAAATTCTACAATAGACTCTCGTTCTGTCTATGCTTCAGCCATGTCTACTGTCTTTGATATTGACTTTAACACAATTAAAGAAAAAGTTTTCTGGGGCGAGGATTTACAAAATTTATCTGATAAGCTTTTTAAAGCTTAAAGTTTTAGTGCTAGTATTTTTTTAATGAATATTGCGTATGAAAAACTAGAGAAATCTAAAGGTAAATTAGAGATTAAAATAAAAAATAATAATCTTTCGAAACTATTTCAGCAAGGCTCTTTAAAAGCTTTACTGCCTAATTTTCATGAAAATTTGCAGCAATTGATGCTAATTAATACTGCTGGTGGTATCACAAGTGGAGATAATTTTCATTCAAAAATAGACTTAGATAATTCTAATATATGTATTTCAACGCAAGCTGCAGAAAAAATCTATAGTGGTTTTGGAGATCCTGCGCAAGTTGAAATAAATTTAAATATATCCAATCAAGGAAATTTATTTTGGCTACCAAAAGAATTAATTTTGTTCAACAATTGTAATTTAAAAAGGAAATTTAATATCAATCTTTCAAAAGACTCAAATTTATTTTTATGTGAAAGTGTAGTTTTTGGAAGAACTTCAATGAAAGAGAAATTGAATAGTGGTTTTTTTTCTGATCTTTGGAAAATATATTATGATAATAAACTAATTCACGCCGAAGCATTGAATACCGGAGGTTTTAATAAAGAGTTCTTAAAAAGTCGATCAATTTTAAATAATAATTGTGCAATTGCTACAATTATACTTATTGGAAACAAATTTTTAGATGTTGCTGATGAATTATCGAAATTTATGACAAAAGATAATTATACGACTTCAGAATATTCAACCTGGGATGAAAAAATGATCATAAGATGTATCTCTAAAGATAGTTATAATTTGAAGTTTGCTATTAATAAAATTTTATCTTATTTTTTTGAAAATTCACAAATACCAAAAATATGGAATATATAATATGAAATTAACACCTCGCGAAAAAGATAAACTTTTAATTAGTCTTTCAGCTATGGTTGCAAGAAATAGATTAGCGAAAGGTATAAAATTGAATTATCCAGAGGTAATAGCTTTAATATCAGATTTTGTTGTTGAAGGAGCTAGAGAGGGCAAAAGTGTTTCAGAGCTTATGGAAGCTGGTGCTCATGTAATAAAAAAAGAAGATTGTATGGAAGGTGTTGCGGATATGGTAAAAGATGTTCAGGTAGAAGCAACTTTTCCAGATGGAACTAAATTAGTTACAGTACATAAACCTATAAGGTAGTGATGATTATGAAACCAGGTGAAATAATTACTAAAAAAGGTGAAATAGATTTAAACAAAGACTCTAATAAAACCAAATTAAAAGTTTCAAATTCAGGAGACAGACCTGTACAAGTTGGAAGTCATTTTCATTTTTTTGAAACAAATGATTATTTAATTTTTGATAGAGATTTATCTTATGGTAAAAGATTAAATATACCCTCTGGAACTGCTGTTCGATTTGAACCAGGACAATCTAAAGATGTTGAACTTATAGAAATAAAAGGATTAAAAAAGATATTTGGTTTCAATAAAAAAATAATGGGTAATTTATAATGGTTAAAATTCCTAGAGCTTCATATGCTGATATGTATGGTCCTACCACAGGAGATAAAGTAAGACTTGGAGATACAGAGTTATTTATTGAAGTCGAAAATGATCTTACAAATTATGGTGAAGAGGTAAAGTTTGGAGGTGGAAAAGTAATAAGAGATGGTATGGGACAATCACAAATCAGCAGAGAGAAAGGTGCTGTAGATACAGTTATCACAAATGCTTTAATAGTAGATGTTAAAGGGATTTATAAAGCTGACGTAGGTTTAAAAGATGGAAAAATTATTGAAATCGGCAAAGCAGGAAATCCAGATACTCAATCAAATGTAAATATTATAATTGGTCCAGGAACAGAAATTATTGCAGGTGAAGGCAAAATATTAACATCGGGAGGTTTTGATAGTCATATTCATTATATATGCCCTCAACAAATTGATGATGCTTTACATTCAGGTATCACCACAATGTTGGGAGGAGGGACTGGACCTGCTCATGGAACACTTGCTACGACTTGTACACCAGGTCCATGGCATATTAAGAGAATGATTCAATCTGCTGATGGATTTTCTATGAATTTAGCTTTTGCAGGTAAAGGAAATTCATCATTACCAGAAGGTCTTGAAGAACAAATCCTCGCAGGTGCTTGTGCTTTAAAATTACATGAAGATTGGGGTACCACTCCTGGAGCAATTGATAACTGTTTAAGTATTGCTGATAAAAATGATGTTCAGGTGATGATCCATACAGATACGTTGAATGAAAGTGGATTTGTAGAAAACACCATTAAAGCAATAAACAAAAGAACTATTCATGCATTTCATACTGAAGGTGCTGGTGGAGGACATGCACCAGATATAATTAAAGTTTGTGGAGAAGAGTATGTTATTCCTTCTTCTACAAACCCTACAAGGCCGTATACAGTCAATACCATTGAGGAGCATTTAGATATGCTTATGGTTTGTCATCACCTCGATAAATCCATACCAGAGGATGTAGCTTTTGCTGAAAGTAGAATAAGAAGAGAGACAATTGCAGCAGAGGATATTCTTCATGATATGGGAGCTTTTTCAATTATTGCATCAGATAGTCAAGCTATGGGTAGAGTAGGAGAAGTTATTATTAGAACTTGGCAGACTGCACACAAAATGAAAGTTCAAAGAGGAAGCCTTCCAGAAGAGAAAGGAGATAATGATAATTTTAGAGTAAAAAGGTATTTAGCAAAATATACAATTAATCCAGCAATTGTATCAAAGCTAGGGTATAAATAATTTTTATTTCTTTTTCTAAAATTCTCTAATTTTTTCTCAATTTTTCTTTCACTAAGGTTATCTATTTTTTTATGTTTTATCCAATATAGAAATTTAGTTAACGCAACTCCATCTTCAATATGTGCATTTATCATATTTCTAATTTCAGTCTTATTTTTTAAAGATTTTAAATTATATATAGGGTCCTCTCTTCCAGTAATTTTAAATTTGTAATTAATTAAGCTTTCTTCAAAAACTGAACAAGTTTTATTATCAACACAAAAATTTCCATTCCTTAAATTATTTAAACATGTCAAAATTTTATTTTCCTCCAAAAAAAATATTTTTAATTTTTTAAGACTGAATTGAATTCTTTTTATTTTCTTTTTTTTTGAAAAAAAATAAATTTCTCTTTTTTTTGTTAAAATCATTTTACAGTTGGCTATAGGAGAATTAGGTAGATCTTTTCCTCTAATGTTAAGAAGCCAACAAATATTTTCACCAGCACTTACATAAATATAATCAAATTTTCTTTCAAACATTATTTTGATTAATTGATTTATTTTTTGAGTCACAGATTTACCTGCAACATTAGAATTTAAATAATAGAATGGAAAAGCATTTAAAGATTTTTTTTTACTTTTAAATGTGAAATTTAAGGGAATTAAGTTGTAATCACTTCCAAAATATTTATTCAAAGTTTCCCATGTAAAAAGATTTGGGTCAAATCCAATTTTTATTTTTTTCTTTAAAACATTCTTAGGCCACACATAAGGAATTTCACAAATTTCAAATTTATCTCCAGACTCTTTTTGTGCTTGAATTGTGTATCTTCCATCAACAAATAAATATTTTTTATTTTTTAAAAAAATTGCAAATCCTGCAGATCCCGAAAAATTTGTAACAGATTTAAGATTGTTTGTTTTAGAGTATTCAGTGAAATAATTATCATTTTTAGGCATAATATATCCATCTAAATTATTTGATAAAATTAAACTTTTAATTTGTAAACTCATTTTAGTTTTTTTTGGTAACGTATCCAACCAGGGCTTCTAATTTCACTATCACTATCAAAATCTATATCTTGGTTAAATTCAAAATCTTCCTCTCTATCATCGATAAAGTTATTATTTTTTTTAATATATTCATCTGGAAGTTCATCAATAAATCTTGATGCCATACTATCAATCCAATCCCCCTGGTAAAACCTATTCATAGAAAAAGATATTTTTGCAAGCTTTTTAGCTCTAGTAATAGCTACATATGCTAATCTTCTTTCTTCCTCTAGTCCACTTTCACCTTTTTCTTCAATGCTTTTTTGATGCGGGAATAAGCCCTCCTCCCATCCCGGAAGAAACACAACATCAAACTCTAAACCTTTTGAGGCATGAATGGTCATTAAATTAACTTTTTCGCTTTCCCAGTCTTGGTCTAGCGACGTTGCAAGAGCAACATGTTCTAAAAAGCTCTCTAAGTTATCAAATTCTTTCATAGCATTTAGTAATTCTTTTATATTTTCTAATCTGTTTTCATTTTCTAAATCTTTTTTGTTTTTAAGCATTTCACTATATCCAGACTCATCTAAGATTGTTTGTAACAGTTTATTGTGATTCATTTTTCCTTTTAAATCATTTCTCCATTTGGCTAAAAGATTTAATAATGAATTCAGACCTATTTTA
>CACEQR010000015.1 GCA_902561765.1 uncultured Pelagibacteraceae bacterium
AATAATCAGAATATCAAATTTATAAAAGAAATTAGTATTGATAATCAATATCTTTTTGACATTAAACAAACTATAGAAAATAAATCTGATAAAACTTATAATTTCTATCCTTACGGTCAAATCATAAGAAACATCGCACCAGAAGTAACAAATTTTTATATTTTGCATGAGGGACTAATTGGGGTTTTTGACGATCAATTAGTTGAAGAAGATTATGATGATATAGAGGAAAAAAAATACTCTATAGATGCGGATACTGGATGGCTGGGTATTACTGATAAATATTGGATTGCTAGTCTTATTCCAGAAAATGGGAAAAGGTTCAGGTCTGATTTTGATTATAAAAATAAATTTAGAGCAAATTTTATAGAGACTGATGCAACTGAAATTGGTGCTAATGAAATAAAAACTAATTCTATCAGAGCAATAGTAGCTGCAAAAGAAGTAAACGTTATTGATGGCTATGCTGAAAGAGAAAATATTAGCAAGTTTGATTTAGCTATAGATTGGGGATGGTTCTACTTTATCGTGAAACCTTTATTTTTTGCAATTCAATATTTCTTTAATCTTGCTGGTAATTTTGGAATAGCAATTATTATGATTACTGCTTGTATTAGATTAGTATTTTTTCCACTTGCTAATTACTCATTTAAATCAATGGCTAAAATGAAAGTTCTCCAACCAGAGATGACAAGGCTAAAAGAGTTACATAAAGAAGATAAAATGAAACTTCAACAAGAAATGATGGCACTGTACAAAAGAGAGAAAGTTAATCCAATCAGCGGGTGTCTTCCAATTTTCATACAAATTCCATTCTTCTTTGCCATTTATAAGGTTTTATTTGTAACTATTGAAATGAGACATCAGCCGTTTTTTGGTTGGATAAAAGATTTAAGTGAAAGGGATCCTACTTCTATATTTAATTTGTTTGGTTTAATTCCATGGGACCCTCCTTCATTTTTACTTATTGGTGTTTGGCCATGTTTAATGGGAGTTTCAATGTGGATGCAACAAAAACTAAATCCAACACCGCCAGATCCTGTCCAAGCAAAAATATTTATGTTTTTCCCTTTATTTTTAACAGTAATATTGGCTCCTTTCCCAGCTGGACTAGTCATTTACTGGACTATAAATAACATATTAACAATGGCTCAACAGTACATCATCATTAAGAGAACGACAGTCAAAACCGTTTAAAAATGGAAATAGAAAAAATTGTACCTGAGGATGGTCCTACAATCGATGAATTTAAAAAGTACATAAATAAATATAAAGATCAATTAATTGTAATTAAATATGGGGGAAATGTTTTTATTGATAGAAACATATTTAATAATTTTATCTCAGATATTAGTATTTTAAATAAACTAGGACTTTCTATAATTATAGTTCATGGAGGAGGGCCAAGAATTAAAAGAGAATTAGATAAATCAAACATTCAGTCAAAATTTATAAGAGGATTAAGAGTTACAGATGAAAAAATTATTAACATAGTTGAAAATGTCCTTGTCGACTTTAATGAGGATATTGTAAATTCTTTAGTCGAAAAAGGTGCAAATGCAGTTTCTCTAAATACAAAGAAAAACAATGTTATAGAAGTTATTCCAGAAGCAGAGGAACTAGGATTTGTTGGTATCCCAAATAAAATAAATGTAGATAAAATAAAAGATATAATCAAAATAAATGCAGTACCAATTATATCCCCTTTAGGTCTGGGGAAAAATAATCAAACATATAACATTAATGGGGATACAGCCGCAGGAGCCATAGCAAAATCTTTAAAATGTAGAAGATTATTATTAATGACTAATGTGGAAGGAGTTTTGAATAAAGAAAAAAAACTTATCGAAGAGATTAGCTCTTCTGAAATTTTAGAAATGATAAATAATGAAACAATCACAGAGGGCATGATACCCAAGATAAATACATGTCTTGATGCAGTAATGAATGGGGTTACAGGAGTAGGAATCATAGACGGAAGAAAAAAACATTCAATTCTGTTCGAATTATTTTCAGATAAAGGTGCAGGAACATTAATAAGAAAATGAAGCACATAAAAAATATCTTATTCGATTGTGACGGTGTTCTTTATCAAGATTTAGAGGCAGTATTTGGTCAAGTAAGCAAAAGAATGACTCAGTATATTTCAAAAAAGTTAAAGATTGATTTAAAAGAAGCTAAAGAGCTACAAACCAATTATTTTCACAAATACAACACAAGTCTGAACGGATTAATGATACACCATGACATTCCCCCAACAGAATTTTTACAATTTGTTCATGACATTGATCTATCTTTTATGGAGAAAGACCTTGTTTTAAGAGAAGAAATAAAAAAATTAGATCTAAGAAAATTTGTTTTTACCAATGGAAGCAAGGAACATGTTAAAAATATAACTACACACTTAGGTATAGATGACTTATTTGATGATGTATTTGATATTGTTGATGCTGATTATCATCCAAAACCAGCCGCAAAAGCATTCGATTTAATGGTTAAGAAATTTGATATTAATCCAAAAGAGACAATTTATATTGAAGATATTGCTAAAAATTTGTCAATCGGAAAAGAAAGAGGAGCTACTACAGTTTGGTTAATCAATAACGAATATTGGGGGAAAAAGGAATCTAATAAAGAATATATTGACTACAAAATAGAAAATCTCTCTTTATTTTTAAAAGAAATAAGGTTATTAAAAAACTCGTAAAACTATGAGTATAGAAAATATTATAAATGATGCTTGGGAAAATAGAGATAAAGTAAACCCCTCATCTGAACAGTCTCTTAAAGATACGATAAATCAAGTGATCGATGATTTGGATAGTGGTAAATCGAGGGTGGCTGAAAAAATAAATGGTGAGTGGGTAACCCATCAACATTTAAAAAAGGCAATCATGTTGAGTTTTAGATTGTATCCTATGGAAAATTTGAATGGTCCTTATAGCAGTTGGTATGATAAATCACATTTACTTAAAGGTAAAACAGCAGGATGGACAAAAGAAGATCATGAAAAAGCTGGTTTTAGAATGGTGCCCAACTCTCCAGTAAGGAAAGGAAGTTTTGTAGGCAAAAATGCAGTTTTAATGCCATGCTACGTTAATATCGGTGCTTATATTGATGAAGGTACAATGATTGATACATTTGCAAGAGCAGGAAGCTGTAGCCAAATAGGAAAAAATTGTCATATCTCTGCGGGATCAGGTGTGGGTGGAGTATTAGAACCTGCACAAGCACTTCCAACTATCATAGAAGATAATGTTTTTTTGGGTGCAATGTCTGAAGTTGTAGAGGGTGTAATTGTGGGAGAAGGATCGGTATTAAGCATGGGAATGTACATTGGACAATCTACAAAAATTGTTAATAGAAAAACCGGTGAAATTACTTATGGAAAAATTCCTCCTTATTCAGTTGTGGTGCCAGGTTCACTTCCAGATAAAAATAATTCATCTGCGCCCTCTCTTTATTGTGCAGTAATAATTAAACAAGTTGACGAGAAAACTAGATCAAAAACTTCTATTAACGATCTCTTGAGAGAATAATTTAAATGGCAACTATTAATGAATTACAATTAGCAAAGGAGCTAATTAGATTTCCAACTGTAACTCCTAAAGATGCAGGAGTTATGAAATTTCTGGAAAGGAAGTTAAAAAAACTTGGGTTTAAAACTAAAATTCTTGTGTTTAAAGAAAAAGGAAGTGAACCAGTTAAAAACTTATATGCAAGATTAGGAAATAAAGGTCCTAATTTTTGTTATGCAGGACATCTAGATGTTGTCCCTGCTGGAAATTTAAATGATTGGACAATAAATCCATTTAAACCATCTATTAAAAAAGGTCATTTAATTGGTAGAGGAGCAAATGATATGAAAAGCTCAATTGCTGCATTTGTGTCTGCGGTAAGTATTTTTATTCAAAAAAATAGAGGATTTAAGGGATCTATAAGTCTTCTGATTACTGGAGACGAGGAAGGTGTTGCTATTAATGGCACTAAAAAAGTTGTTGATTACTTAAAAAAGAGAAAAGAAAAAATAGATTTTTGCTTAGTTGGAGAGCCAACAAATCCAAATAAATTAGGAGAAATGATAAAAATTGGTCGAAGAGGTAGCATGACTGGTCGATTAAAAATTACTGGAGTACAAGGACATGTAGCTTATCCTCACAGAGCAAATAACCCTTCTACAACGATTGTAAAAATACTTAAGGAACTTAAAGATATAAAATTTGATAAAGGTACAAAAGATTTTCAGCCTACAAACCTAGAAATTACAAAGATTAATATACATAATATGGCAGATAACGTAATTCCTGGCATTGCTCATGCTACATTTAATATAAGATTTAATAATAAGCATACTTCAATTTCAATTAAAAATAAGATCAAAAAGATTTTGAAAAAAGTCTGTAATAAAACTAAATCTAAATACAAAATTGATTATTCTGTTTCAGGTGAAGCTTTTCTTACAAAACCAAATCATACAACTTTTATGATACAAAAAATTATAAAAGAAATTACTAAAATAAAACCAAAACTATCAACAACTGGGGGCACCTCAGATGCGAGATTCATAAAAAAAATTGCCCCATGTTTAGAATTTGGTTTAGTTGGAAAAACAATGCATAAAGTTGATGAAGCAGTTTCATTGACTGATTTGAAAAAATTAAGCTTAATATATTTAAATATTTTAAAATATTATTTTAAGTGAAGACTGGCCTTATAATATCTGATACCTATAAAAATCATGATACTGGAAATGGTCATCCAGAAAAAATTGATAGAGTTACTGCTGTAATCGATAATTTTAAAAAAATAGATGATAAAAATCTTCTATGGAAAAAACCAGCAAAATTTAATTTATCTCTTATTAATAAAACTCACTCTGAGGATTATGTTAATCAGGTTGAAAAGTCATTTCCTAGAAAAGGTTTAGTATTTTTAGACGGTGATACAATAATTTCTCCTGGAAGCAAAGATGCAACAAAAGATGCCGTAGGCTCAATAATTACAGCAATAGATGGAGTAGAGAATAAAGAATTTATTAATGCATTTTGTGCCGTCAGACCGCCTGGTCATCATGCTGAAAAAAATAAGGCTATGGGATTTTGTATTTATAACAATGTAGCTGTTGGTGCTAACTATTTAATTGAAAAATATAAATATAATAAAATTGCTATAATAGATTTCGATGTTCACCATGGTAATGGAACACAAAATATTTTCTACGATAACGAAAAAGTTTTATATATTTCAACTCACCAATATCCATACTACCCAGGTTCAGGATCGGAAAAAGAAAAGGGAAATTTTGATAATGTTTTAAATATTCCATTAAAAGCTGGGACAACCTCAGAAGAATATTTAAATGCCTACGAAATCGTTTTAGATAAATTAAAGAAATTTAAGCCAGAATTTTTATTGTTTTCTGCGGGTTTTGATGCGCATATTGATGATCCTTTAGCGCAACTTATGCTAAGTTCAGAGGATTTTTACGAAATTACTAAAAGAACATTAGAGTGTTCTAGGTCTTTTTGTAAAGGTAGAGTAGTTTCAATTCTTGAAGGGGGCTACGATTTAAGAGCACTACAAAGCAGTACTAAACGACATGTTGATGCATTAATAGAATTTAATTGATAATTTTTTTTCTAAATAATAAGTAAAGAAATATGAAACCATACAAAATTAAAAAGTCAGATATAGATAAAAAAGGTAAAGGACTTTACGCTACACGGGATATAAGGGAGGGTGAAAAAATAATAGACTATATTGGAAAATTAATTACAAAGAAACAAACAGAAGAGTCTAATAAATACGATAATAGTAAACCAATATATTTATTTACTGTAAACAAAAAATACGACCTTGATGGAGACTTTCCATGGAATATAGCCGGTCTAATAAATCATTCTTGTGAAAATAATTGTGATTATGACGGTAAAGGACTTAAAATATGGGTTAAAGCTATTAAAGATATAAAAAAAGGTGAAGAATTAACTTGTGATTATGGTTTTGGGTACGATAAAGACTATAAGCAATTTCCCTGTAAATGTAAGTCAAAAAATTGTTGTGGATATATCGTAAGAGCAGAGTCAAGGTGGAGAATTAATAGAAAATTTGCAATGGCTAACAGAAAAAATTAATAATTAACTTTTAATAAATATAATCCTTCTGCAGGTGCTGGAGGTGCACATAATTTACGATTTTTTGACTGAATAACACTTACAAATTTTTTTAGTGTCCATTTTTTTTCACCTAAATACTTTAAACATCCGACCATAGATCTAACTTGTTGTTTTAAAAATGATTGTGATCTAAATTCAAATTCAATTTTATTTTTTAATTTTTTTATTTTTATCGATTTCATTAATCTAATCGGACTTTTTGCGTTACACCCAGAAGCTCTAAATGTTGAAAAATCTTTAGTTCCAACTAATTTTTTTGCTCCCTTTTTCATACTTTCTAGATCAAGTTTTTTTATTACAAACCAACCACGTTTATTTTTAATTATAGGTTTGGTGAATTGATTATAAATAACATATTTATAGACTCTTTCTTTCGCTGAAAAACGTGCATGAAAATTCAGATTTTGCTTTTTAATTTTCAAAATAGCAATCTCATGTTTGTTTAAAAAATAATTAATCGAATTTAAAAATTTTTTTAAATCTTGAATTCTATTTGTGCATTCAAAATGTGCTGATTGTTCAATAGCATGAACGCCTGTATCTGTTCTTCCAGAACCGTTAATGGTTATTTTTTCTTTTATAAGTTTTGAAATATTCTTCTGAATTACTCCTTGTATAGTTTTTCCTTTTTTTTGAATTTGCCATCCAATGAAAGAGGTACCTACATACTCTATTAAAATTTGATAACGAAACATTTTTAGCTTAAATAAGCACCTTTGGTAATTTGACTACCAAGCAAAAATTCGCTTGTTTTTTGAACTTTTTTGCCCTGTCTTTGAATTTCGATAATTTTTATGGACTTTTCACCACAACCAATTTCTAAATTATCAGATAAAACATATCCTGGTTTTCCAGAGCTAATTGATAATTCTGCTCTATGAATTTTATATCTTTCTCCTTTATACTCAAACCAAACACCTGGGGTTGGATATAAGCCGTTTATCTTGCCTATGATTACTTTACTAGTTTCCTTCCAATTTATTTTTCCTTCTTCTTTTTTAATTTTATTTGCATATGTAGATTGAGTATGATCTTGATCTTTAAATGAGGCCTTATTTTCAAAAATATCATCAACATTTTTTAAAATTTTCTCAGACGCTAAATTAGTTAATCTTTGTCCTAAATCCTCACTATTTTCATTTTCTAAAATATTCACAGAGTATTGATTACAAATTGGGCCCGTATCTAAACCTTCATTCATTTTCATTATAGAAATCCCTGTTTTTATTTCATTATTCATAATTGCTCTTTGAATCGGAGCTGCACCTCGTAATTTTGGTAGAAGTGAATAATGAATATTTATCCATCCATATTTTGGTATATCAAGAATATCTTTTTTTAAAATCTGTCCATATGCAACAACAATACCTAAACTTATATTCTTACTTTGAAGAAATTTATTTTCCTCAGAATTATCTAATTTAAATGGTGTTCTTACTGGAATATTTAATATTTCTGACATAATATGAACTGGAGATTTATTTAATTTTTGTCCTCTATTTGATTCTACGGGTGGTTGGGTATAAACAACCTCGACATCAAATCCATTTTGATACAATGATTTTAGTATTTGCCCAGAAATAACAGGCGTACCCATAAAAGCAATTTTTTTGCTCATTAAACAATAATTCTATCTGTATTACTTTTTCTTTTTGATAACTTTTTAACAATCATTGTTTTTTTTAATTTAGATAAATAGTCAATAAAAAGGACTCCTTCAAGGTGATCCATTTCATGTTGTATACAGGTTGCGAGAAGACCTTCAGCTTTTAATATTTTATTTTCTCCTTGATAATCTAAATACTCAACTTCACAATATTTTGGTCTATCTACTTCTGCAAAATAATTTGGAACAGACAGACATCCTTCCTCATATGTGGATTTTTCTTTATGTTTATTCTTTATTTTTGGATTTACAAAATACATTGGATTTTTCTTCCCATCCTTAGAAATATCCATAACTATAATTCTTTTAGGAACGCCTATTTGAATTGCGGCTAAACCAATACCATTAGCGGCATACATTGTTTCTAACATATCATCCATTAATTTTCTTTCTTGATTACCAACAGAAGATACAGGCTTTGAAATCTGCCTTAAAATTTCATTCGGTTCAGTTATAATTGTCTTTATAGCCATGATTGATAGATATATTTTAAACTTTTAATGGAAGAATTTCCAATAATAGTTCGTTTCTTAAGCTGATTAATTTAGTTCTATTCATTATCTCAATTATATAATTAAGTGTTTCACTATTTAATTCTGCTAGTTCTTTTTCCCCAATAATTTCAACCAATTTTAATAAAATTAAGCCTGATTCATTATTATTTATTATTTTTTCAATTTCTGGATTTAAATCTGATTTATACTGAGATAATTCATCAACATTGGATATTTCGATTCCATCATATTTTAGTGATTGCAATAACAATACATCTTTAAAGTTAAAAGAATAATCTTTATTTTTTTTCATCTTTGAAATTAAATTATCAGTTATCTTTTGAGTTTTCGGTAAACTATTTTTGTTAAGAAAATAATTTAATACTTTTGATTGATGGAAAACTTCATTATTAAATTTAATCTTATTTCTTTTGTTTTCGGCAGTTACTAAATTATTTTCATAAAAAGATAAATATTTTGATGGAATTTCATTCTTATCCATTTTTTTTAATATTTTAGATAGCTCATCATCAAATGATTTCTTAAAGTTAGAATTTTCAAATGAATTAGCTAATTGTGATAATAATAAAAATTTATTTTCCATATTATCTGTTAATAAAAATCTTTGATACAATAATGCTCTTCCCTCGTAATCAGGTAAAGTTTTATATGTTTCGTCAAAATTAATTAATTGGTCAATATCAAATTGGAATTTTTTATACATTTTTAACAAATCCTTTTCCTCAGAAATGCCTTCACTTGTTGCTTTTTCTAAAAATTTAATTTGATCAATATCACTAAGGTCGAGATTGTTTAAATTTTTTAATAAATTTGAATTAGACAAATATTTCCAAACAAATTCATCGGATTCTAGAGAAGGATAATATAAAAAATTTTTATCTGTTCTGTGAGAAAGATGAAAATAAAGAACATTTTCATCTGACAATATAAAGTTATTATCCTCATAACCCATTAGAACTTCAAATTTTTTAACAAAAAAATCGTTTAACAAGTCTAGTTCAGACTTTAAATCAAATAATAGTTGTGCTTCATCCTTTTTATTTTGATGTATTAAACAATAAATTTTAAAATAGGTTAAATATTCATCCTGTACTAAATTTAAACTATCAATAGCAGAACAAGAATTATCTATTTGATTTAATGACAAATAATAATTAGCTACATGTTCAATGAGTCTCTCTTTGTTTTTTATGGAAGAATTTTTTTGGATAAACTCTTCAACTAATGCAAAATTTTTTTTTTTAATTAAATGATCAAGTGTAAAGTTTTCAAATTCATCTATAGAAAAATTTTGATTTGGAATATATGAATTTGTTAACAAAGCTATATCCATTAATCTCTCAGAAAAGCTTGATAGTTTTTTTGTTTGAATTTTTTCAAGTAACTTTTTAATTTCTAAGCCATTAGTATTCGTCCACATTTCTAAGTTTAAATCATTTAAATCGGGATCAAATAAGCCAGCCAATAAAACATTTGAATTGTCTAAATTTTGATCAACTAAGATATTTTCGTTAGAAAGTTGTACTTTAATACCTTGTGTTTGATTTTTATTATTAGAAATATCTACATTATTTAATTTATTATTACTTACTTCTTTTTTTTCTATCTCGGACCAGATGTTTTTAATTTCCTCTGCATGGGAATTTTGAACAAATAGAAAAAGGTAGAGAGAAAATAAAATTTTACTTAATTGTTTTAAAATTTTCATTTGGTAAAATTTTTTCAATTTGTTTTATCGGGGCTGGTAAATTAATCCGATTTATTAAAATAAAGCCAAATACAATTATGAAAATAGCAATTATTGTTTTTAACATAAAACTGATATTAAAAAATTTGTCTCTACTTGTATTTTTTCTAAATTGCATATAATTTAATAATTTCAAAATAAGACATATTTGTGTTTTTTCAATATGGAAACTCATGGAATCAAAAAAAAATATTGTATTAATAGGAATGATGGGCTCTGGGAAGTCATCAATTGGCAAAATTTTATCAAAAAAATTAAGTTTAAATTTTATTGATATTGACAAAAAAATTGAAGAATTTGAAAAATTAACTGTCTCAGAAATTTTTAGAAAAAACGGAGAAAATTATTTTCGAAAAATAGAGGAAAAAATATCTTTAAAATCTCTTAAGTCAGAAAATTCTATAATTTCTTTAGGAGGTGGAGGTTTTATTAATTTACAAATAAGAACATTATGCCAAAAAACTTGTATATCTTTTTGGCTTAATTGGAAAAATGAGACAATAGTTGAAAGAATATATAAAAGTAAAAAAAGACCATTGGTGAGTAAACTTAATAAAGAGGAAATTATAAATTTAATTAAAAAAAGATCAAAGGTTTATGAACTATCAGACCATAAAATTAATTGTGATAAATTAGACAAAAGTCAAATTATCAATAAAATAATAGATGTTTATGAAAGTATATAAAATTAAAATTAATACTAAAACCAAAAAATATTCGATAGTTATTGGAAGGGGCTTAATAAACAAAGTTGATGAAATTTTAAATAATAACAATTTATTTTTTGAGAAATGTTTAATTGTAAATGATAGTAATATACCAATAAATTTTAAAAAACTTTTAAATAAAAAATTGAAATCAAAAAAAATTTTTAAAATTGATTTAATTGCATCAGAAAAAAATAAAAATTATAAAACAATTGAAAAAATTCATAAAATTCTATTTAAAAATAGATTTAATAGAGAAGATTGTGTTATTTCTTTTGGTGGTGGAATAATTGGAGACGTAGTTGGGTTTGCCTCTAGTACTTTTAAAAGAGGAATTAAGTTTATAAATATACCCTCAACCCTGCTTTCTCAGGTAGACTCATCAATTGGAGGAAAGACAGGCATAAATAATAATTTTGGTAAAAATTTAATTGGTAGTTTTTATCAACCAGATTTAGTTATTTCTGATATAAATATTTTGAACTCTTTGCCTAAAAGAGAAATTATTTGTGGATATGCTGAAGTTTTAAAGAGTAGTATTATTGAAAATTTTAAAACCTTTAATTATTTGGATAAAAATTTCGAAAGAATTTTAAAATTAGAATCTCCTTTCATAGAAAAATCTATATTAAATAGTTGCTACACAAAAAAGAAAGTGGTGGAAAAAGATGAAGGGGAAAAGAATTATAGGAAGGTATTAAATTTAGGCCATACATTTGCGCATGCTTATGAGTCAGCATTAGGATTTTCTAAAAAATTAAATCATGGAGAAGCAGTGATTTTAGGTTTAAAAAATGCAGTTGAATTCAGTTATAAAAGAAAAATTTTATCAAAAAAGAGATTTAATATTATTATAAATCATATTAACAGAATCAAAAAAGTTCCAAAAATTTCAAAATTATTTAAAAAGAAAGATGCTAATAAAATTTTGAATTATATGAAAAATGACAAAAAAAATAATTCTAAAAATATAAACCTTGTGTTAATAAAAGATTTTGGGAAGATAAAAGTAGATTTTGATATTAATTCATCTTATTTAAAAAAGTATATTTCAAATAACTTAAATTAATTTAATTTGTAAAGAATGAATATATTTTTCTAATTCGTAATCTAGAATTTTATAAATAAATCTTGTTGAATGTATTTTACTCTTTTTTTTTAACTCTTTAGACTCTATTGATAATAAAATATGAAATTTTCCTTGCACATTATTTTTGTGATTTTTGTGTAAAAAAGATTTATCTTCAATCTTAACTTTTGAAATACAATCATGCGACAAAATCTTTTTTTCAATAATTTCAATAAGTTGGTTAATATCCATAATATAAAGTATTATATATCATGAAAAATATTTGTGATTGGAATAATTGTAAAGAAGAGGGTCTATATAAAGCACCCAAAGAAAGAGATAATAGTAAAGATTATAGATTATTATGTTTAAAACACGTAAAAGAATTCAACAAGAACTGGAACTATTTCACTGGAATGAGTGATCAACAAATATTAGATTTTTTAAGATCTGATATGACTTGGCATAAACCAACCCAAAGTTTCAGCTCTTCTGATAATTTTTTCAAAGTTCTTTGGAGCAATGCTTTAAAAGATGAGATGGATAAATTTAAATTTAACAATGATTTTAATAATATGAATAAGTTTAAATTTAATAATAGCGACATAAAAGCCTTTAATATATTAGGTATCACTGTAGGATTAAAATGGGAAAAAATTCAAGAAAAATTTAAAAAGCTTGTTAAAAAATTTCACCCTGATATGAATTCAGGAAATAAAAAATTTGAAGACAAGCTAAAAATAATTACACTAGCTTACACTCAGTTAAAAAATACATATAAGGATAAAATTGACGCCAAATATTAATCATACCCCAGATATTAAATTATCTATAAAACAAACTTTTGGTATTGAAAGTGAAATGGAAGTAGATGCATTTTCTAAAACAAGTGAATATGTTCCAGAAATTGATAAAACATATAAATTTGATAAAGACACAACTCTAGCCATTTTGTCAGGATTTTCATTTAACAAAAGGGTCTTGATTCAAGGGTATCATGGTACTGGCAAATCAACTCATATAGAACAAGTAGCAGCTAGGTTAAACTGGCCTTGCATAAGAATTAACCTTGACAGCCATGTAAGCAGAATTGATTTAATTGGAAAAGACTCAATAGTAATCAAGGATGGTAAACAAGTTACAGAATTTAAAGAAGGTATACTTCCTTGGTCAATTCAAAATCCAGTAGCACTGGTTTTTGATGAATATGATGCTGGAAGACCTGATGTAATGTTTGTTATTCAAAGAGTACTTGAATCAGAAGGAAGTTTTACTTTATTAGACAAGAATAAAGTTATTAAACAAAACAAATTTTTTAGACTTTTTGCAACTACAAATACTGTTGGACTGGGTGATACAACAGGTTTATATCATGGAACACAGCAAATTAATCAAGGTCAAATGGATAGATGGAATATTGTTTCTACATTAAATTATTTAAGTTTAGAAAAAGAGATGGAAATTATTTTAGGTAAAAATAAAAATTTAAATAATCCAAAAGGAAAGGAACAAGTGTCAAACATGATAAAGGTTGCTTCACTTACTAGAAAGGGATTTATGGCAGGAGATATATCGACAGTAATGAGTCCAAGAACAGTCCTACATTGGGCGGAGAATTCAGAAATTTTTAAGGATATAGGATATGCATTTAGAGTAACGTTTTTAAACAAATGCGATGATGCTGAAAAAAATACTATTGCTGAATATTATCAAAGATGTTTTGGTGAGGAGCTGCCGGAATCAATGATTAATATTCAAGTGTAATGAACAAAGAAGATAGTATAAAAGAAAAATTCAAACAAGCCCTGCAATCAACTTATAAAGTTATTTCTGAAGATTATAAGGTAGGAAAAAATAAAAAAAAAGACGAAAAAATTTATAGTGTTGGTGAAATTGATAATATATTAGATAAAAATCAATTTAAGAAACTAAGAGCTGAAACGGACTCTGAAGCTTTAAAAAGAAGATTTTCAAATAGAAAATTACTAAATAAAAATAGTCCAAAAAATCCATCTTGTAGAACACTTTATCATTTAGCAGAAAAAGTAAGATATGAGTTGTTAGGTTCAGAAATGTTAAAAGGAATTTCAAAGAATTTTAAAGATAATTACAAATATAGACTTCAATCACTTGAACAAACTAAAATTAAGAAAAAAGAAGATACTAATATAATAGATGCTTTTGAAATTTATATGACAAATAAATTTTTTGATGTGAAACTAAGTCCTGGGAATAAAGAAATTCTTCAATTTTGGGAAAATGATTTCAATAAGTCAATAGACAAACATTTAAGTTTTTTAAAAGCAAATTTAGAAAATCAAGAAATTTATAATAATAAATTTTCAGAGATTTTAGAAAGTATGGATATATTTGAAAATGATGACACTACTGAAAAAGAAAATGATGAAAAAGATGACACTCAAGATCAAAATAATCCAAATAACAACGAAGATAAAGAAAATGAACAATCTAGTAAGTCAAGTGAGGATGAAAATATATCTCAAGGTATGGACAGCGAAGATGATGTAAATGAATTTAGACTTGATGATCAACTTGCTAACGAAAACAACGAAGACATGGAGTCGGAAAATGTAATCCAAAAAAAGAATTTAGGTATAAGTGATAAAGAATATAAAGTATTTACTACAGAGTTTGATGAAGTCGCCAAAGCAGAAAGTTTAGAAACTCCAGAGGAAATTCTAAAACTAAGAAAAAATTTAGACCAGCAACTTACCAGTTTTCAGGACTTAATAACTAAACTAGCAAACAAATTACAAAGACAGTTAATGGCCAAACAAAATCGGTCATGGGAATTTGATCTTGAAGAAGGATTATTAGATAGTTCCAAGTTACCAAGAATTATTATTGATCCATACAATTCTTTATCATTTAAAAAAGAAAAAGATTTAGACTTTAAAGATACAATAGTAACATTATTAATTGATAATTCTGGATCAATGAGAGGAAGACCAATAACAATTGCTGCAATATGTGCAGATATTTTATCTAGAACTTTAGAAAGATGTTCGGTTAAAGTTGAAATACTTGGATTTACAACTAAAAATTGGAAAGGTGGAAAAAGTCGTCAAGAGTGGAATAGATTAGGAAAAAATAAAAATCCTGGAAGACTTAATGATCTAAGACACATTATCTACAAAGGAGCAGATTCACATTGGAGACAATCTAAGAAGAATTTAGGCTTAATGTTAAAAGAGGGTCTATTAAAGGAAAATATAGATGGTGAAGCTATAACATGGGCTTTCAATAGATTAAAAAAAAGAAAAGAGGAAAGAAAAATTCTTATGGTTATTTCAGATGGAGCGCCTGTGGATGACTCAACTTTATCAGTAAATTCAGGTGATTTTTTAGAAAAAAATTTGAAAAAAATTGTTAAGTTTATTGAAAATAAAAGTGAAGTTGAAATTCTAGCGATAGGTATTGGTCATGATGTATCCAGATATTATCAAAAAGCCATCAAAATTTCAGATGTACAAGAATTAGGTGATGTCATGATAGATCAATTAAGTGGACTATTTGAGAATAAAAGACTTCATTAAATATTTTTTAAATCTTTATTAGACCATTCTATTTTTATTTCAGCACCTCCTCTAGTCTCAGAATTTCTAATTAAAAGTTTAGCTTTATTCTTTTCAAGAAGAGTTTTACCAATGAATATGCCTAGACCTAAACCTGATCTAGATTTATTTTTTGATTGTATAGATTTTATATATGGCTCACCTATTTTAGTTATGATGTCTTTTGGAAATCCTTCTCCATCATCTTCTATAGATATTGAAGAATTTTCACTATCACTAGTAATTGAAATATAAATACTTTTTTGAGAAAATTTATTTGCATTTCCAATAAAGTTTCTTATTCCATAAACTATTTCAATTGATTTTGAAATTTCAAAAGAATTGTAGTCCTGTTCAACATTAATTACAAAATTTTTATCTGATATTTCTTTAAAAGAATTTACAATTTCTTTGACGTAATCATGCAAACTTATGTTCTTATCAATAAAGTCGTCTTCAACTATAGGATTTAAAGACAATCTTTTTAAAATCTCATTACATCTATCAACTTGACTCACAAGTAGTTCAATATCTTTCTTAAGATCATTGTTATTTTTAAAATTATTATATAAATCTTGTGAAATAATTTTTATTGTAGATAAAGGAGTACCTAATGAATGAGCAGCTGCTGCAGCTTGACCACCTAATGATACTAATTCATGCTCTTTTGAAATAACTTCTTGAATTTTATCTAAAGCATCCTTTCTTACTCTAGACACATTTCCAAAGGTTATAGCAAAAAAACTTAGAAAAATAAGTGCAATAATTAAAGCAATTGGGACAGAATAATAATAATAATTATTAAAAATATATTTATGCAATGGAGAAGGCAATTCTTCATGAAAAAAAGTTAGTAAAATAATTGACGTAATTGTCAAAAATATTAATAAAATATTTGTTTTAATACTAAGACTATTTGCAGCAAAAATACTGGGTATTATCAAAAAAATTGAGAATGGATTAATAGTACCACCAGTTAAAAAAAGTAAAAAACTTAATTGTAAAATATCAAGTGTAAGAAAAATTAATGATATTTTTTCATTAAGTTGATTTTTTTTAAAAAAATGCGAGAGAAATATGTTACTTAAAGCACCAATTAAAACTACTAAATTTGCTAATATAAAATTAAATTCAAATTTAAAAATAAATGCTACAGAATTGATAGTAATAAATTGGCCAATTATACCTATCCATCTGAGATTAATGTAGGTAGTTTTATTTAAGTGTGATGATTTAGAATTGACACTTAAATCCATTAATTAAATATCTAAATTAACGACATTTATTGCATTATCTACAATAAAATCTTTTCTTGATGCCACATCATTACCCATCAAAGTTTGTATTAGGTTTTGATCTTTTTGTAGATTCTTTGAGTACTGAACTTGAAGAAGATTTCTAGTTTCCGGGTTAAGTGTTGTATTCCATAATTCTTCAGGATTCATTTCTCCTAAACCTTTAAATCTTTGAATATTTAGTTTAGATTTTTCTTGTTGAATAATTTTTTCAAATTCTTTTGAATTTTTCTTAATTTTCTTTAGTTCTTTAGAATTATTAATTATATAATTTTCAAGATCTTTCTCATCTTTGATATAAATACCTTTTGATCCTTTGTTTATCTTAAAAAGAGGTGGTTGAGCTAAATATACATGACCTTTTTCGATTAATTTATTAAATGGAATATTATTAAAAAAGGTCAAAAGTAAAGCTCTAATATGAGAACCATCTACATCTGCGTCAGTCATAATTATAATTTTCCCATACCTCAAATCTTCTAAATCTA
>CACEQR010000016.1 GCA_902561765.1 uncultured Pelagibacteraceae bacterium
TAATTGAGGTAGATTTAACTCCTATAATCTCATCATCCTTTATATCCTGATACCCATATATAGTGTCGTATCCCAGTGTCCAAAATATGGCCCCAAAATAAAATATTATTGGAAGTGCAGATATATTGTTATTTATTGAAATCCACGCTAGCACTAAACCGTAATTGAATGTTATTCCTAAAAAAAGTTGTGGCCAGTAAGTAAATCTTTTCATCAATGGATATGTAAATGCCAATGGCATTGATAATAGTGCCATCAATATAGTGAATCTATTAAAGTTGATTAACACTAAAAAAGCTAATCCGCATAAACCCACAGAGTAAATTATTGCAAGCTTTATAGAAACTTTATCTGATGCAATCGGTCTATTTTTTGTTCTCTCAACTTTTTTGTCAAAATTTTTATCTACTATATCATTAACTATGCACCCAGCAGACCTCATAAGAACTGAACCAAGAAAAAATAGAAAAGAATAAAAATAAAATATTTTTAATTCTGAATTGAAATCATAAGCAATAGTAAGACCCCACAGGCAAGGCCAAAATAAAAGCATATAGCCTATCGGCCTATTTAATCTTGTAAGCTCAATGAATAATTTAATGTTTTGCATAATAATTTACTTGTAAATAGCAAAGCAGAGTTTCATAATCAAACTGATTCGAATGAATATTGACTACACAGTAACCGCACTAATGTTTCCAGCAATACCACTTATAATGAGTGTTTATAGTAATAGGTTTCATACGCTTAGTGGACTGATTAGAAAAATTCATGATGAATATGTTTTTGAAAAACACACACCACCAGAGTGGAAAGACCAACTTATAAACTTAAATAGTAGAATTGGAGTATTAAAGTTTGCCATTATGTCAGCAGCATTCGGTTTTCTTTTTAATATGCTTACAGTATTTGCCCTTTATTTAGATAGTTTAATTATTGCAAGGGTAATTTTTGGATCATGCTGTTTATCTATGATGATTTCAATAATTTTTTTTATAAGAGAAATACAAATTTCAGGTAAAGCATTAAAACTTCATCTGTCAGATATGGATGTTCAGTTTAAGGAATAATTACTGCTGGGCCTGTAATCTTTCTACTTTCTAAGTCTTTATGAGCCTGTACAGCATCCTCTAGTTTATATTTTTTATAAATTTCAATTTTTATATTTCCTGATGAAATTTGTTTAAACAACATATTTGCTGCCTCATTTATTTCTTCGCTATTGGTAAAATATTGATTCATTGCAGGTCTAACAAAATATATACCTTTTGGTTGCAAAGATTTTGAAACAATTATCGGATCAAGTGCTCCAGATGCATTACCAAAAGAAACCATAGTACCCCTTAATTTTAAACACTCAATTGATTTATCATAGGTTGATTTACCCACACCATCATAGACAACAGAAACACCTTTGCCACCTGTAAGTTCCATAACTTTTTTTGCAAAATCTTCCTTTGAATAGTTAATTACATCGTCACAACCATATTTTTTTGCTATCTCTATTTTTTCCTCACTTCCAACAGTGCCTATAACTTTTAAATTCAAACTTTTTGCCCACTGACAAAAGAATTGCCCAACACCTCCTGCGGCTGCGTGAAATAAAACTGTTTCTCCTTCTTTTGGAACATAAGTTTTATGTAATAAATAAAAAGTTGTCATACCTTTAGTCATAGCACTTGAAATAACTTCTAAATCAATACCATTGGGAACTTTTACTATATTTTTTGAAGTATAATTTCTGTGAGTTGAATAAGCACCTAATGGAGCTGCAGCATATGCAATTTTGTCTCCAACTGAAAAATTTGAAACATTTGAACCCACTTCTTTAATTATTCCTGCTGCTTCCATTCCAATTCCAGTTGGTAGTTGAAGAGGGTATAAACCTGACCTGTGATACGTGTCTATATAATTTAGTCCAATAGATACGTGTTCTATTTGAACTTCATCAGCACCTGGTTTGTCTAAAGTAATCTCTTCTAGTTTTAGAACTTCAGGACCACCTGTTTTTGTTACTATTATAGATTTCATTATTACAATTGTAATTTTATTTTACAAATGTACCTTTATGATAATCCTCGACTGCTTGCAAGATTTCTTGTTTAGTATTCATAACAAATGGACCCCCTCTTGCAATTTGCTCACCTATTGGTTTTCCAGCAATTAGTAGGAACTTAGCATCAGTTGAACCATAAACCTTTAATTTCTCACCCATTTCTAAAAGAATTAGTTTTGAATTTTCAATTTTTTGATGTTGTTGATTTCCAATTTTTACTTCTCCTTTAATCAAATAAATAAATGAATTGTGAGTTGATGGTAAATCAAAATTGAACTCTTTATCCTTATTTAATTCAATATCGAAATATATAGGCTCAACGTTATGTTTTTTTATAGGTCCCTCTGCATTTCTAAATTTACCAGCTATTACTTTGACTATTTTTTCTTTATCTAGGTGAGTTTGCATCTGATCAGCATCTATGTAGATATAACTAGGTTTACTCATTTTTAATTTAGCTGGCATGTTGATCCATAATTGAAACCCATGTAACCTACCTTCTTTCATTGCAGGCATTTCAGAGTGAATTATTCCACTTCCTGTTTTCATCCACTGAACATCTCCTGCCGTCATTCTACCTTTGCCACCTATGCTGTCTTTGTGCTCAAAATCTCCAGCTAACATATATGTTACTGTTTCAATACCTCGATGAGGATGAGGTGGAAAACCAGCTATATAATCTTCACTATTTTCTGATCCAAATTCATCCAACATTAAAAAAGGATCAAAGTAATTAGGTTCTACACCAATGCTTCTTTTTAATTTAACTCCTGCACCGTCAGAAGCTGGTATAGGTTCGATAATTTGTTTAACTTCAATTTTTGACATCTTATTTTGATAATTTTTTGTCTAAGCTAAAATCTTTTGCACCATTAATCGTTAAAAATAAAAAACCACCCGCTAAAGCAATATTTTTTGAAAAGCCTACAATTTGATTTGGTAGATCATTTAGAAATATCATAGCTGTCACTATACAAAATAATGATAGTAATATTGCAGAAATTCTTACTTTGTATCCAATTACAATTAACAATGGAGCCAGTATCTCGAGAATTATTGCTGGTATCAAAAAAAAACCTGGAACTCCAAATTCATCCATCCATATCACTGTATTTTCATAATTTATTATTTTTCTTATTCCACTGAGGAAAAAAACAAATGAAATTAAAATTCTTGCGATAAGATCTAAAATATTTGTCATAGCCGTAAAGTAGTGTCTTGCCTAAATAATATCAAGTAACTCTTTAAGATTATTTATTTTATTTTCTGGTGTGTAATCTAAATTATCAAAAATAGCATTGTTTCTGTTGACCCAAATTGCGTTAAAACCGTAATTTCCACCTCCAGAAACATCCCAAGTATTTGCGCTTAAAAAAGCAACTTCCTTTTTTTTAATGTTATATTTTTTAATTGGCATATCGTAAACTTTTGAATTTGGTTTAAAAATACTTACTTCTTCTATAGAAAAAATATCATCAAAAATATCATTAAGATTATTACTATTCACTAATTCATTAAGAAGAGCAGGGGTTCCGTTTGAAAGTATTGCAAGTTTATAACTTTTTTCTCTCAATAATTTCAAAGTTTCTTTTACCTCTGGATATGGAGATAAAATTTTGTAAAGATCTAATAATTCAGTTCTCATATTTGGATTAATATTGAAAACTTTCATTGATTTATCCAGGCTATCCTCTGTTACATGCCAAAAATCTTTATGCCTGCTCATTAAACTCCTAAGCCAAGTATATTCTAGCTGAGTAGTTCTCCAATAATTTGAGAAATTTTCCCATTTAGTACCAATTTTATCTTTACACTTTTCCGCTGCAGAATTTACATCAAATAGAGTTCCATAAGCATCGAAAATTATTGCTTTAATATTTTTCATAAATTACTTTCTTGATATGAGTAATATTAGAATATTTTTCTCTGAAAGTTTATCACTTAATTTAAGTTCTTCACTTGCTAAACCACAGTCACATTATTTGACGAAAGTTATGCGAGTGAAAATTGGAGAAAATTTTTCTTTATTTAATAAAAATGGTGAATGGTTGGCTAAAATTGACAACATTAATAATGGAAAGGTAGAATTTAGTATTCAAGAACAATTAAGAAAAAAAGAAAATCCCCTGGATATTTGGTTAGCATTTTCTCCAATTAAATCAAATTATTCAAATTTTATGATACAGAAAGCTACAGAATTAGGAGTTACTAAATTTTTTCCAATTATTTTTGATAGGTCTATTGTTAGAAAAATTAATTCTGAAAGATTAGAAAAAATAATAGTAGAGGCTACTGAACAGTCAAACAGAATAAATCCTCCTTCTTTAGAAAAAATTCATAATTTGAAAACTTTTTTAGAGAAAAAATGAAAACAAAATGGATCTAATTTTTACTGATCTTAATTCTGAAAATAAAAAAATCGAAATAGATAAAAATAGTAATAAACCTATTTGTATTATAATAGGGCCAGAGGGAGATTTTTCAGAGAAGGAAAGAGAAGCTATTCTAGATTTTAAATATGTTAAATCAGTTAAGATAAATGAAAATATATTGAGGTCAGAAACTGCAGTTATATCTTCAATATCGATACTTTGTTATATCCTAAATCTATAAATATTTATTAATTAATTTTATAGATTTTTTAATGTCGTCTCTGTGAGAAATCTTGGCTATATATTTTCCATCTTTTAAAAGTATCACTGGTGAACTATGATCAATATTATAATCACCATTTTCAAAAAATATTTTTTGGCTTATTATTCCCCAAGATTGTGAAAGTAAAAAAATTTCACCTGGATCTCCGGTAATCCCAACAAATTGGTTATCAAAATTGCTGAGATAATCTTTTACTACTTCAGGAGTATCTCTTTTTGGATCAACACTAATAAAAAATACTTTAATATCTTTTTTTTTATTTTTTTTAATTCTGTTCATAACAATATCCATTTTATTTAATGTCATTGGACATATGTCAGGACAATTTGTAAAACCAAAAAAAATTGCAGTCAGGGGCCCGTTAAATGACTCTTGAGTTATTATATTGTTGTTCATGTCTTTAAGTTCAAAATCTGAGCCTTTGAATGCTGCGACTGATTGATCTTTTTGTTCTTTCATTGATAAAAATACAGGTAGCATTAAAAATAAGAATATTGTTAAGCATCCTGTTAATACCGCAATAGAGGTTTTTAATTTCATTATTGTAAAATTTTATAATCGAACTATATAAATAATATGTCTATGATAAAGAAATTATTTGGCGCATTAACCGAGAAACCTTGGGAACAAAATCAAGCAGTAATAGATAGTGGTCACTCGGGCAAAACATTTGAAATATCAAATCAAATGTCTGCGGTAATAATTATATTTGGAGTAAGTACAACATTATTTAGTCTAATTTTCACTGGTTATCTTTATTCACTTCCACCTGAACAGGATACGACTTTTATTCTTAAAACAAATTTGCTTTGGATAAATACATTAGTATTAATTTTAGTAACAATTTTTTTTAACAAGATTAGTAAAGATTTAAAAAATGGAATTACAAGTTCAATAAAAAAGAATTTAATTTACGTTGGTGGACTAAGTTATATATTTTTATTTCTTCAGTTAGCTCTTTGGTATCAATTAATGCAAACTGGAAATTTTGTCTCAACAAATACTTATTTTTCATCTTATTACTTCTTTACTGCATTGCATGGCATACATCTATTAGGAGGTCTATTTTTCTGGGGCAAAGTAAGTTCAAGAATTTTTAAATCTGAGGAGAGCGAATACAAAAAAGAAGAAAAAAGTATTAATGCTCTTTCATTATACTGGTTATTTTTATTTATTGTTTGGTTGGTATTTTTTACAATAATGTTTGCTTACAACGATACTGTAATTGAATTTTGTAAATCTTTAATTGCTTAGAATAATTTTAAAGAAATAAAACTAACACAGATCCAAACACTGCAATAATTACTAAAAGAATGTTCACTGATCTAAGATACTTCTTTGTTTCAGGTTTGACCTCTCCTTTTGAAAATCTTCCAGCTCCAAAAGAAATAACGAAATAGAAAGCCAAAACTAAGACAAGCATAGTTATTAGAATACCTAATTTACCAAACATAAATATATTGATTATATTAGTATAATTAATATGTTTTATGACATTTTGTCATAGGTATTTATAAAATTATTATTCTATACAGGCACTATGCATGCAGGAATTATATTTTTACTAGTCATCGTCGGATCAGTACTATTTCATATCTTTACACCTTGGTATTGGACAGACATAGCATCTAATTGGAAAGGAATGGATGATACAATCACACTTACCTTCTGGGTAGGTGGAGGAGTTTTTGTTGCCGTTTGTCTATTCATGATCTATTGCGTTTTTAGATACCAACATAAAGAGGATAGAAGAGCAGAATATAAACCTGAAGACAAAAAATTAGAAAAAATTTTAACTTGGGCAACAACATTAGGTGTTGCTGCTCTGCTAGCTCCTGGACTTATAATTTGGAATCAATATGTGAATGTTCCAAAAAATGCAATCGAAGTTGATGTAATGGCATGGCAGTGGGGATGGCAATATAGGTTACCAGGTAAAGATGGAAAATTAGGAACAACCCAAGTCAGGAACATTGCAGATAATAATCCGTTTGGTATCAATCCAGATGATCCATTTGGTAAAGATGACATAATGGTCGAAAGTGATATTATAAATTTAGAAAATAATAGACCTGTCAAAATTTTACTAAGATCTGTAGATGTACTTCATAACTGGTATGTACCTCAGTTCAGAGCAAAAATGGATGCTGTGCCTGGAACAGTAACTTTTTATTGGTTTGAACCTAATAAAGTTGGAGAATATGAAGTTTTATGTGCAGAGTATTGTGGAGTTGGACACTATGCTATGAGAGGTGGTGTTGAAGTTCAAGACAAAGCTGATTATGAAGCTTGGTTAGGAGAACAAGAAACTTTCGAACAATTATCTGCTAGATATGAAAAATTAAATGTAGATGGGAACAAATTAGCCAAAAAATAACAATTTAATAATTTAAAAAAATATATATATAAAGGATAAAAAATATGTCAGACGAATACGATAATAATAAATCTTATCAAGCACAATCATCAGAGGTAATGGATGGTTCAACAGGTTCAGTGAATCCTGACATAGATTATGTAAGACCTTCAGAAGTCGGTGAACAAGAATTATATCACCCTCATAGCTTTATTGAGAAATGGGTATTTTGCCAAGATGCAAAAGTTATCGGGGTCCAATATTTTTTAACAGCAGTATTTACAGGAGTTGTAGGATTAATTTTATCTTGGTTAATGAGACTTCAGCTAGGTTTTCCTGAGTTAGCTGGTTTCATGACTGCAGAACATTATTATCAATTCGTAACCATGCATGGAATGATAATGGTAGTTTATTTTTTAACCGCATTATTCCTTGGAGGCTTTGGTAACTATTTAATACCATTAATGGTTGGAGCAAGAGATATGGTTTTTCCATATGTGAACATGTTAAGTTTTTGGATGTTCTTTGTTGCCGTTGCAGTTTTGATGGCAAGTTTCTTTGTGCCAGGTGGCCCAACAGGAGCTGGATGGACTTTATATCCTCCTCAAACAATTTTAGAGGGTACTCCTGGAGCAGGTATGGGAATTTTATTAATGCTTATTTCTTTATCTCTTTTTGTAATTGGATTTACAATGGGTGGATTAAATTACATGATTACAATTCTTCAAGCTAGAACTAGAGGGATGACATTAATGAGAATGCCTCTTACAGTCTGGGGTATATTTACAGCTACAGTCCTTGCAATGTTAGCATTTCCAGCATTATTGGTAAGTGCCATAATGATGACTTTAGATAAGGTTTTACAAACTAGTTTCTTCATGCCAACAATATTAAAGGCTGGTGAGGTTTTAGAATATGGTGGCGGAAGCCCAATTCTTTTCCAACACTTATTTTGGTTCTTTGGACACCCTGAGGTTTATATTGTTGCGCTTCCTGCTTTTGGGATAGTTTCAGACTTAATTTCTGTTCATGCTAGAAAAAATATTTTTGGATATAGAATGATGGTATGGGCAATTGTTGGAATTGGAGCATTAAGTTTCTTTGTTTGGGCTCACCACATGTATGTAAGTGGAATGAACCCTTGGTTTGGTTTCTTCTTTGCAACAACCACATTAATTATTGCGGTCCCAACAGCCATGAAGGTTTATAACTGGATACTAACTTTATGGAGAGGAAATATAAGAATTAACGTAGTTATGTTGTGGTGTTTAGGTTTTATTGTAACGTTTGTTAATGGTGGAATTACTGGAATATTTTTAGGAAACGTATCAGTTGATGTTCCATTATCAGATACTTATTTCGTGATAGCGCACTTCCACATGGTAATGGGTATTGCACCATTGATGGTAATTATGGGTGCAGTTTATCACTGGTTCCCATTAGTTGCAGGGAAAATGTTAGACGAAGGTCTTGGAAAATGGCACTTTTGGATTACATTCTTAGGAGCTTATTCCATTTACTTCCCGATGCACTATTTAGGATTTATTGGAGTTCCAAGAAGATATTTTGAAATGTATGATAGTCCATATATGACATCAGCAGTTGGGATGAATGAATTTATTAGTATTGCAGCATTCATAGTTGGCGCTGCACAATTTATTTTAATCTTCAATATAATTAAAACATTAAAAACAGGTAAAAAGGCTGAGCAAAATCCTTGGAAAGCTAATTCACTAGAATGGTACACATCTACTGTTCCACCAGAACATGGTAATTTCGGTGACAGACTTCCGGTCGTGCACAGATGGCCATATGACTTTAGTGTTCCAGGAGCAAAGGAAGATTATATTCCACAAACTACTGCTCCGAGTGAAGTAATACATACAGAAGTAGAAAAAACATAAGAGAAATAAATGTCTGAACCAAAAATAGACGGCTTCGAACTTAAACCAGGGTTTAAGGGAATGGCGTCTGACACAGCGTCAGACCAAACAATGTTCAAAGGAGTACATTGGGGTAAAGCCATGATGTGGATCTTTCTATTAAGTGATACTTTTGTTTTTAGTTGTTTTTTAATTTCATACATGAAAGGAAGGGGTTCAACTCCTGTCGAGTGGCCAAACCCTAGTGAAGTATTTGCACTAGAGGCATTTGGTGTACCTGTTCCGTTATTACTGATTGCTCTTATGACCTTTGTCTTGATCACCAGTAGTGGAACAATGGCTATCGCTGTTAAATATGGATACGAAAAAAATAGAAAAATGTGTGGATGGCTATTATTGGCGACTGCGCTCGGCGGTTTAACTTTTGTTGGGATGCAGGCTTATGAATGGTCAAAATTAATCCATGAGGGTGTTAGACCATGGGCAAATCCATTTGGAGCTGCTCAATTTGGATCATTTTTCTTTATGATAACTGGTTTTCACGGTTTCCACGTATCTATCGGAGTAATCTTTTTATTTATATATACTTATAAAGTGTTTGCTGGCCACTACGAAAAAGGCAAAAAAGGATGGTTCACAAAATTAAAGGGCGATTATGTAGAAATTGAGATCTTAGGTCTTTATTGGCACTTCGTAGATCTTGTATGGGTTTTTATTTTTGCATTCTTTTACTTGTGGTAAAATAAATTATGGAAAATACAAATAATATTGAAAAAACAGACAAAAAAGAGGAAGCTTCCACACATAAAATTGGAATTTATCTTTGGATTTGGACTTTGTTATTCGTACTCAGTTTTTTTTCTTACATGGTCGATTGGTATCAATTCCAAGGAATGTTGAGATGGTCATTAATCTTATTTTTCATGTTTTTAAAAGCTGGACTTATAATGGCATTTTTCATGCACCTTTTTTGGGAAAGATATGCATTAGTAAATGTTCTTTTATGGCCAATGACAGCTATAGCTTGCTTCATATTTTTAATGGCAGCTGAATTTCAGTATACATTATTTTCAAGATTATTTTATTTTGTGGTTGGAGGTGGAGCTTAAAATGGATGCTTACGGCTATTTAGCTTTCTTTTTAATACTATTTGTAATTTTTATTTATATTGTGTGGTTTGGTTATTCAGTAAAAGTTGAAAACCAAAAAGAACAAGGTGATAAAGTCTCGATAAATCCTTATGATCAAATACCTTTGCGTAGAAGATTAATTGATAAGAAAAACAGCAAAGTAGGAATTTTTGACCTTGGTAATCATATCTTAATAGCGGGTGTTATATTACTTGTAATATTTGTTTCACTGAATGTTGAGTAGTAGTGACCACAAATACAATTAAAAAAAAATCAGTTTCAATAAGTTTATTATCATATTTTAAATATCTTTTATTATTAATGAAGCCAAGGGTAATGTCTTTGGTTATTTTTACTTGTGCTGTTGGGTTATTAACTGCTCCTGTTTCAGTTTCATTTCTAAATTCAATAATTGCGATTTTTTTCGTAACAATAGGTGCTGGTGCTGCTGGTGCATTAAACATGTGGTACGAGGCTGATCTTGATAAGTTAATGACAAGAACTTGTCTTAGACCGATTCCTACTGGAAAAGTAAATAGGGAGCATGCTCTTTTATTTGGTACTTTGTTATCAATTATTTCTGTAGCCGGACTTTATTATTTTTCAAATTTAACATCAGCTATACTATTATCTATAACAATAGCATTTTACGTATTTGTTTATACAATTTGGTTAAAAAGAAAAACACCACAAAACATTGTTATTGGAGGAGCATCTGGAGCGTTGCCTCCAGTTATTGGCTGGACAATAGCTACTAACTCTCTAACATTTGAACCAATAACATTTTTCTTAATAATATTTTTTTGGACCCCGTCTCATTTTTGGGCTCTTAGCCTTTATAAAGCAGATGACTATCAAAAAGCTAAAATCCCAATGCTACCGATTACTAATGGAATTGAAGAGACAAAGAAGAATATATTTGTTTATTCATTAATAATGTTACCGATAGTAATTTTGCCTTATTATATCGGGTTTGTTGGTGAAACATTTCTTATTGTTTCTTTATTACTCACATTTTATTACAACTATGTCTGTTACGATCTTCTTAAATTCAAAAAAAACAAATTTGAAATTAAGAAGGCTAAAAAGGTATTTTCTTACTCAATTTTTTACTTATTTTTGCTTTTTGTCTTATTTTTGGTAGACCAGATCATAAAATAAATAATCCTATTTATTTTATAGGAAAATGGTAAAAAAAATTCATGAAGTATGTAAGTACAAGAGATAATTCTAAAGAATATAGTTTTGAAGAGGTTTTCATCAAAGGTTTAGCTGATGATGGGGGACTTTATGTGCCTACATCTTTAAAAAAATTCAGCTTAGATGAATTATCAGATCTTAAAAATCATAATTACAACGATTTATCTACTGAAATAATAAATTTGTTTTCATCTGATTTTATATCTAAAAAAGATCTTTCTGAGTTAATTGAAAAATCTTATTCAACTTTTAGAGAAAAAGAAGTTATTAAAATCTCAAATCTTGGCAATCTAAAATTGTTAGAACTTTTTCATGGACCAACACTAGCTTTTAAAGATGTTGCTATGCAATTTATTGGTAATTTGTATGAATACTACTTAACTAAAAATGATAAAAAAATTAATATTGTTGTTGCTACCTCTGGTGATACAGGGGCAGCTGCTATTGATGCAATTAGAGGTAAATCGAATTTAAATATTTTCGTTTTACATCCTAACAATAGAATTTCACCAGTACAAAGAAAATTAATGACAACAGTTGAAGATGAAAATGTTTTCAATATTGCAATTGATGGAAACTTTGATGACTGTCAAAATATTGTTAAACAAATGTTTTCAGATTTAGATTTTTCTAAATCAATAAATATGTCAGGTGTAAATTCTATCAATTGGGCAAGAATTATAGCTCAAGCTGTTTATTATTTTTATACTTATTTTAAACTTGATAGTGACAAATCAATTTCCTTTTCAGTACCAACAGGAAACTTTGGAGATGTTTTCGCAGGTTATCTTGCAAAACAAATGGGATTACCCATAGATAAACTTATTGTTGCAACTAATGAGAATGATATTTTGCATCGAGCAATTTCTAAAGGTGATTATATTTCAAAAAAAGTTAAAGAAACACTTTCCCCAAGCATGGATATTCAATTAGCAAGTAATTTTGAAAGATTAATTTATTATGTGAATAATTCTAATTCCGCAATTACATCAGATATAATGAAAAAAGTTAGGAATAACGAATATAAAATAGGAAAATCAAACTTACACATTATCCAAAAAGATTTTATTTCAGAAAGTTGTGATGAAAATGAAACTTTAGAAATTATCAAACAACATTTTGACAAAAGTAGTGTCATATTAGATCCTCATACTGCAGTTGGAGTAGGGGCTGCAAATAAGCTAAATTTTAGTGATTGTGTAGTTTTATCTACTGCACATCCATGTAAATTTCCAGCTGCCACAGATAAGGCTATAAATAAACATGAAGAACTCCCTAGAGAGCTTCAATATGTTCATAGTAAGAAGGAAAATTTTCAACTATTAAAAAATGATACAGAGGCAGTAAAAAATTTTGTTAAAAGTAAATTATGAAGCTAAAAGTTAATGACCAAATTCCAGATATAAAAATCTTTCATTTAGTTGATGGCGAACCTAAGGAACAAAATATATCTGAAGTATTAGGATCGAAAAAAATAGTATTATTTGGTTTACCTGGTGCATTTACAGCTACATGCTCTAAATTTCATTTACCAGGTTATGTTAAAAATGCTCAACAAATTTTAGATAAAGGTATTGATAAAATATTTTGTTTAGCAGTTAATGACCCTTACGTAATGAATGCTTGGGGTGAGGCGAATAATATAGGAGAAACTATAACTATGTTAGCTGATCCTTATTTGTCATTTACTAAGCAAATAGGTGCCGAAGTTGATAGAAATTCAAAAGGTATGGGAATTAGATCAAGTCGTTATGCAATGGTTGTTGAAAATCTTAAAGTGCAAAATATTCAAGAAGAAGAAGAAACTAAAAATTGTGAAATATCCTCAGCAGAGGGAATTTTAGATATTATTTAGCAAGAAGCGTAGTTCTGTTGCCAGGTTCCCTCTTATGAATTTGCAGCTTCTCTGGCGATTAAATCTACTTCATTATTTAAAGCATCAGTTGAGTGACCCCTAACCCAGCTCCATTTTATTTGAAATTCATTTGTCAAATTATCCAGTTCAGTCCAGAGATCTTTATTTTTAACAGGTTGTTTACCAGCTGTTTTCCACCCATTTTTTTTCCAATTATGTATCCACTCAGTTATTCCTGATTTTACGTATGTAGAGTCTGTGAAAATCTGAACACTGCTTCCTTTAGGAATTTTTTTAAGAGCTTTTATTGGAGCAAGCAACTCCATTTGATTATTTGTGGTATCTTTTTTACTTCCCTTTATCTGAATTTTTTTTTTATCGTCTATAATAATAGCAGCCCACCCACCATTACCTGGATTACCTAAACACGATCCATCAGTATAGATTTTTATCATTAGCTGTAATCCTTAAATGAATTTAATTTTCTGTGGAAATTTAATTTATCTAAATATTCTTTTGGGTCTTTTATCTTTATCAATGCTTTTTTGGGAGTATTTAAATAATCATATGATCTCGTAAGAAGATATCTTAAAGCTGAACCTCTACATAAAGTATTGAAATTACTCTTTTCTTTGTAATTTAATTTTCGGACAGATTGGTAACCTTTTAATAATTGAGAAGATTTACTTTTATCTAGAATAAAAATTTTATTTCTTTTTTTAAAACATAATGCATTAACACATGTAGCTAATTCATAAGCTAAAAAATCATTTGCAGAAAAATAAAAATCAATAAATCCATAATATTTTTTCTTATAGAAAAAAATATTATCAATAAAGAGATCGCTGTGTATTATTCCATTGGGCATTCTTTTTGGCCATTTTTTTTTGATATCGACTAAGTCGGTTCGCATAGTATCTATTAAATTACTTGAAAGTTTATTAATTCTTTTATCTATTCTATTTAATAAAGGTCCCCATGAATTCACTGATAATGAATTTTTTCTATATAATCTTAATTTTTTTGCAGCCACGTGTAATAGAGCTGCGTTTTTTCCAACTTGAAAACAGTCTTTTTTTGTTAGTTGATTTTTGTCTTTTCCCTCTAAAAAGCTTACCAAACATGCAGTTTTATTTTTGATTTTGAATAAATATTTCCCTTTTTTATTCTTTATTGGTTCTGGACATTTGATTTTATTTTTTGATAAACCAAACATAAGGTTCATAAAAAAAGGTAAATCTTTTTTTTGAACTCTTTTTTCAAATATAGTCAGTATTATTTTTTTTTTATTTGTTTTTAATAAGTAATTAGTATTTTCAATTCCTTTTTTTATGCCTGAAAAAGATACAATTTTACCAATATTAAAGTTTTTTTCTATCAAGCTTAAATCACTCTGATTTATCCTTGTATATACAGCCATTAATTTAATTTTCCTGGAATTTTAAATGTTACGTCTTCTTTTACTATTTCAACTTCCTCTATTTCTACAGTAAATTTTTTTTTAATATTTTCTATGAATTCATTAACTAATACTTCAGGAGCTGAGGCACCTGATGAAATACCTATTGTTTTGCATTTGGATATTTTTTCAAGTGGAAAAGTGCTTTCTGAATGAATTAATTCAGCATTTTTGCATCCATTATTTTTTGCTACCTCCACCAACCTAACTGAGTTAGAAGAATTCCTGCTACCAATCACAAACAAATTATCACACTTTTTTGCTATCTTTTTCACTGCTGCTTGTCTATTTGTAGTTGCATAACAAATATCATCTTTTTTAGGCTCGTGAATATCAGGAAAGCGTTCTTTTAAAACGTTTATTATATCTTTAGTATCATCAACTGACAATGTCGTTTGTGTAATATAAGCAAGTTTATCGTTTTTATCTCTTTGATAATTTTTTGCATCATCTATAGTTTCAATAAGATCAATCTTTCCATTAGCTACTTGGCCCATTGTGCCAATTACTTCAGGATGGTTTTTATGACCTATAAGCAAAACTTGAACATCTTTTTTATTTAAATTTTCTGCCTCTCTGTGAACTTTTGATACTAATGGGCATGTCGCATCAACAAATATCATATTTAAACTTTCTGCTTCTTGAGGCACAGATTTAGGAACACCATGAGCTGAAAAGATAACAGGCCTAGTTTTATCCTCAATTTCATCAATCTCTTCAACAAATATTGCACCAATTTTTTTTAAGCCGTCTACTACATGTTTGTTATGAACTATTTCATGTCTTACGTATACAGGAGCACCATATTTCTCTATACTTTTCTTTACAATCTCAATTGCCCTATCAACGCCTGCACAAAAACCTCTAGGAGCAGCTAAAAGTATTTTAAGATGATTATTTTTCACTTTCATCCTTTCTAAAAAATGGAATTAAAAAAACAATACATGCAATTAGAAAAAAAAGACTGCCAAACATAGCCCAAAAACTTCCTACACTTGATATAATAAAACCCAACGCAGAAATAATGAATAAAATCCACCCAATTAAATTAATATTTTTATTGCTCATTTTTTTCAATTAAATATTCGAGCAATATATGTGGAAAAGTTAATGAGGCCAAACCAATAAAAATTGCTCGATATATAGTTTCATTAAATTCGTTATAATTATTCAGAATTGATATTGAAACAACATATCCAAAAATTGTCAAAATTGTTAGTGGAAGGGCTTTTTTAATAAATAACGGTAAACCCTTTATCAAATTTTTATTTAATTCTCTCATCAAAGAAATTGAGTGCCTAATGGAATGTAAAAAGCAAAAATAAATTGTAAAAGCAATTATTGGATTAAGAAAATAATTTAGGATAAGTATTGATAAATAATCCATTAATAATAAAGATTTTGCTTCAATACTTTTATTTAATGATAAAATAATTCCAGAGAGCAAAGATAAAAGTATAAGAATGCATAATATCTCGTCAGATATTATTAAATAATTTGAAATATTAAAATTTAATGTCTCGAATATTGTAATTGTTTCTTCTTTATGGAAAAATAATGGCGATGTAATTATCAATGATCCTTTAAAAAAATAAATTAATTCAAAATTTTTCTTTTGATTAATAAATTCAGAATCCTCTTTGCCAAAATGGAAAGCAGCAATAATTAAAAAT
>CACEQR010000017.1 GCA_902561765.1 uncultured Pelagibacteraceae bacterium
TTTTATAGTAGAAAGGTACTCATGTGGAATATTTTTTGCAAATTGTGGATTAAGTAACATTGCAAAGTTAATACTTAAATCTTGATAATTCACCATTCTAAAATTAACTACTTCTCCATCAATTTCTCTTCCATAAATTCTTAGTGTAAACTTGTCACCAATGTTAACTCCAAAGTCTTTTGCGACTTTGCTATCTAATGAAATTTGTAATTTGTTAGGTTGTGAATTATCCCACCAACTACCCTCTAAAATTGGATTATCTTTTGGAATTGTGTCGACCCAAGAAACTCGTCTATCATTCATAATTACCCAATAACTATCATTAGTATTTGATATATAGGTGTTAGGGTCTATTCCATTAATCTTAACAATTCCAGCTGACACCATAGGAACAATTTCTATTACAGCATCTTCATCTGTTTCATCAATGACCTTTTGAAATAAATCTTTCTGATTATTTTGAATACCTAAAAAGAAATAATCAGGAGCAATATCAGGAATTGATTTTGCTATTTCTCTTTTAAAATTAGTGCCCACAAATGCTAACGTAAGCAACAATGTCATTCCTAGTCCAAGAGACATAACAGTTATTGGAGTAATACTTTTTGATTGTGTAATATTTTTAACAGCTATTTTTGATGATATTCCAAGATTAATTAAATTGTTCCTGAATAATAATATAATTAAACGGGAAACATAAAAAAATATAGCTAAACATACAAAAAAAGATGCAAAATAAATCAAGCTGTAATATGGAAGAGAGGACCTAAATGCAAATAAACTAATCAAAATAGCTAGTAGAAACAAACTTAATATTATTGATTTTTTTGAATAGTTAAACTGCAAACTGTGAAAAACATTTCTAAACAAACTAGAGGCTTTAATTTGGTCAATAGAATTAACAGTTGGGATTGAAAATATAATTATTACCAATAATCCTAAAAAAACTATTGATAAATTTGTTAATGAAAAAGAGGCCTCAATATTTAATCCAAGTCCATCTGATATATATTTATCTACAGTTGGCACCAATAAGAAACTTAACCCATAGGCAATCAGTGAAATTAAAAATAAAATAATAAATAATTGTAAATAATAAATAGTCTTAATATTCACAGAATTAATTCCTATTGCTTTTTGAACTGCAATTGATGAATTCTTTTGATTAATAAATGAAAGAAGGGTATTTGCAATTCCTATTCCAGCAATAAGCATAGCACTTATTGATACCAATGATAAAAATTGTGAAAAATTATCGATAATTCTTTTAATGCCTCCAGCAGAATTTTCTGGATATCGTATTTTTACCTTACTGTCATTTTTAAAAATATTAATAATTTTATTTATTTTATTATCTTTATTTTCTTTACCATCAAATCGGATTTTGTATTCGTAACTTAAGAAGCTTCCTAAAGTATTTAATTCCAAATTATCTAATGTTTTTTTTCCTGTAAGTGCAAAATCACCAAAAACAAATGCTCCACCAATATCTGGAAGAACTTTCACAACACCAATAACTTTAAATTCTTTATTTTGAACTTTTACGATATCATTAATTTTAAGTTTTAAATTCTTAAAAATATTTTCATTTACCATAATAGTATTATCAATTTTGTTTAAATCCTCTAAAGCCTCCATTGGTTCATATATTACATTTCCATATAAAGGGTAATTTTGATCAATTGCTTTTATTCTTGTAAATGATGTTTTGTTATTAGTTTTTTTTATTGTTGAAATCATTGTGCTGAATTCAACCATTTGAGATACTGTGGAAAAACTTTCAATCTGATTGATTAAACTTTTATCACCCTCTTTATTACTATAATCAATTTCTAAATCTCCTCCTAAGAGAACTCTTGAATTTTCATTAAGTTCATTTTCTAAACTTTCCTCGATAGTTAAAATGGCACTAAGTATAAATAAGCTTATTAATAAAGTAATAATAATGCTTAATATTTTTGAATAACTTCTTATTAAATCTCGAAATGCGTATTTGGAATAAAGACTTAAGTCATTCATTTTCAGTAATTTCTCCGTCTTTAATAATTATTTTTCTTTTTGTTAAATTTGCTAAATTATTATCGTGAGTAACCATTATTAAACTGGCATTTTCATCTTTTATATAATTAAAAAGTAATCTTGAAATTTTATCTGTATTTTCACTATCTAGGTTACCTGTTGGCTCATCTGCTAAAATTAGCTCTGGTTTCATTGCAACTGATCTTGCAATGGCAACCCTTTGCTGCTCACCTCCTGAAAGTTGACTTGGAAAATTATTAAATCTATTACTTAAACCAAACCTATCCAAAATTTCTTTCGCTTTCATTGTTGGTTGATCAAATTTATTTATTTCTAAAGAAAGGCTTACATTTTCGAGTGCAGTATAATTTGGTATTAAATAAAACGACTGAAACACTATCCCAATATTTTTTCTTCTAATTTCAGAAATTTCATCTTCATTCATATTGGATAATTCTGAGTCTCTAAAAAAAATATTTCCTGAGGATACTTTTTCAAGACCTCCGATTAACATGATTAAACTTGTTTTGCCTGAACCACTTTCTCCAACCACTGAAATGGTTTCTTTATAATCTACCTCGAAACTAATATTTTTTAAAATATTTATAGACTTACTGTCTATGGTATAATTTAAATTAACATTAGATAATTTTAAAAGTTTGCTCATGATAAAAAAATTTATTATTAAAATAATTGTTTTATTAATACCAGCATTTGGAGCTAAAGCCGATTACAAAGTTGTCTTATTTGGTGATAGCCTTATGGCAGGTTATGGGTTGGATAAAAAATATCATTTATCAAACGTGCTTGAGCAAAGTTTAAATAAAAAAGGCTTAAAAGTAAAAGTCATCAATGCAAGTGTATCAGGAGATACATCTGCTGGAGGTTTAAATAGAATAGCTTGGACAATTAGTGAAAAGAATATTGATATAATTTTATTAGGCCTTGGCGCAAATGATATGTTGCGGGGAATTAGTCCAAATGAAACTAAAAAAAACTTGGAAGAAATTATAATAAAAATATTAAATAAAAAAATTCAGATAGTTATTGCTGGAATGATAGCACCTGATAGTCATGGTAAAGATTATAAAAATGAATTTGATAAAATTTTTAAAAAATTATCTATTAAATATGAATTAGATTTTATACCTTTTTTGCTAGATGGAGTTGCTTTAAATCCTGATCTAAATTTAGATGATGGAGTGCATCCTAATGAAAAAGGTGTCTTTGTAATAAGTAAAAATATAGAGGAAAAATTAATTAATATTCTAAATTAATTTAATGCTTCTTTAGCTGTTAAATAATCATAGCCAAAAACATCTGCAACCGCTTTATAAGTAACTCGTCCTTTATGAACATTTAGTCCAGCTAAAAAATTATGATCGTCTTTTAGTGCTTTATGATATCCATCATTTGCTAGTTTTGTTAAGAAGGGTAAAGTTGCTTTATTTAATGCTAAAGTCGAAGTTCTAGGAACCCCGCCCGGCATGTTTGCTACACAATAATGTACTATATCATCAACAATGTAAGTTGGTTCTGCGTGTGTTGTAGGTTTACTTGTTTCAACACATCCTCCTTGGTCAATTGCAACATCGACTATTACGGACCCACGTTTCATATTTTTTATCATTTTTTTAGTAACTAATTTAGGAGCCTCAGCACCTGGAATTAAAACTCCTCCAACTAAAAGATCACATTGGGAAATTAATTTTTCTAAGTCTGTCTTATCACTTAATTGAGGAATAATTTTATCACCAAACATTTCAGTCAATTGTTTTAATCTTGCCTCTGATTTATCAACAACATGCACTTTTGCTCTCATTCCAGTTGCAATGATTGCAGCATTTTCACCAACTACACCTCCACCAAGTATAACTACCTCTGCTGGCTCTCCGCCAGGAGCACCTCCTAATAATATCCCTCTGCCCTTTTGATTTTTTTCTAAACAATGTGCACCTGCTTGTACTGACATTCTACCTGCAACAGCACTCATTGGTGCCAATAAAGGAAGTCTTCCATTATTATCTGTAACAGTTTCATAAGCTATACAAACTGCTTTTGAATCTACTAGCCCCTTAGTTAATTCTTTTGCTGCTGCTAAATGCAGGTACGTAAATACTATTTGATTTTCTTTAATCATTTTTACCTCATTTGAGAGAGGTTCTTTGACTTTAACGATTACATCTGCATCATTAAATATATCTTCTGCTTGATTAACTATTTTTGCTCCAGCAGACTTGTAATGATCATTTTCAAAACCCGCTTCATATCCTCCGTTATTTTCAACTAATACTTCATGACCATTAGAAGTTAGAGTTTTAACACTTTCAGGAGTTAACCCAATTCTATTTTCTTGTGGTTTTATTTCCTTTGGAACACCTATTTTCATATAAGTGAGTTAGTTTTTTTTACTTTTAGAGTAATTCGTAATTCCTGTTCTGAGTTTATCGATTATTTCATCAATATGTTTCTTTTCGCAAATGAACATTGGAGCAATTATTAAACAGTCTCCAGTAGCTTTAAAATTTACACCTGCTTCATAACAATGTTTAAAACAAGTAAATCCAGCAGCTCCTGGTTTTTTATCCATTTTTATATCAATTCCTCCCATCATTCCATATCCTCTAATATTATCAACCACATCAATATCTTTTAAAGACATTAAACCTTTTTGGAAATAAGGAGCAAGATTTTTAGCTCTATTAAATATATCCTCTTTTTCAAAAATATCCTGAACTGCTAATCCTGCTGCAACAGAAACGGGTATCCCAGAATAAGTATATCCATGAAATAGTTCAATTGAACCTTTTGGGGATCCATCCATTACAGTATCATAAATTTCTTCTTTGCAGGCAACTGCTCCTAGAGGACTAATTCCATTTGTTGTAGCTTTAGCCATAGTAATTATGTCAGGTGTTACTCCGTATTCTTGAGATGCGAATGGAGAGCCTGTTCTTCCCCATCCTGTAATTACTTCATCAAAAATTAAAAGAATGCCATGCTTATCACATATCTCTCTTAATCTTTGTAAGTATCCTTTCGGAGGAACAAGTGTTCCTGTTGATCCTGCAATTGGTTCAACAATGCATGCAGCAATGTTTTCAGATCCAAAGTTAGTACAAATTCTTTCAAGATCTTCTGCAATCTCAGCTCCAGTTTCTGGTTGCCCAGAAACAAATTTATGTTCTGGTAGATGCGTATGTCGCATATGAACAACTCCTGGCATTAAAACACTTGCAAAAGTTTTGACGTTATTAATCATTCCACCAACTGAGGTAGCACCAATATTCATACCATGGTAAGCTCTTTCTCTTCCCACAAATCTAAATCTTTGCCCTTCACCTCTAGCTTTGTGATAAGCTACTGAAATTTTAATTGCTGTTTCAACAGCAGTTGATCCGCATATAGTATAAAAAATTCTATTTAGATTTCCTGGTGTATGTTTTGAAATTCTTGTAGCAAGTTCAAATGAACCACCGAAGCCCTGTTGAAAGGGTTGAGCGTAATCAACAGTTCTTAATTGTTTTGTTATAGCCTCAATAATTTCTTCTCTACCATGACCTAATGGGTTACAAAATAAACCCGAACTTGCATCTATTTGAGTTTGTCCTTGATGATTTTTTAAATAAACTCCTTTTGCCTCTACAATTAACCTTGGATTTGCTTTGAAGTCTCTATTTGAAGAGAATGGCATCCAATGTTCATTAAGTGAATTTGGTATTTGTGGTTTTTCAGAACTCATAAATATTTTAAAATAGTTAATTATACTCTCTCATAGACTAATTTAGAAAAATAGAAAATAATTAATGCGCACATTTAATATGTAATTAGGTGATATAAAATACAACCTACAATTGAACCCATTTTAGACATCTCAATTTATCTGTGGTTAAGATGCCTACAAAATTCATTTACTTATATTCAAAATTGAACTTAAATAACGCTAATTAAATTTAATTAAGGAGATAAAATGAAGAAAATAATTAGTTTTATTTTAGGAAGTTTATTTGCTCTTAACCTATCAATTTCAGCTGCAAATGCTGCTGCAAATGAAGTTAGGGTTGCATACTTTCTAGAATGGCCTAGTCCAAATCTAGAGGACATGCAAAAAAAGAATTTTGCTAAAGCTCTTGGAGTTCCAGTAAAATGGACAAACTTCACAAATGGTGGAGCAATGACAGATGCAATGCTAGCAGGAGACATTGACATATCTTATTCACAAGGTCTAGTGCCTTTTATTAATGCTGTAAAATCTAATGCACCTATCAAGTTAGTTGATATTGCTATGGAATACGGAATGGGCGGAACTACTTGTGTTACATCTAACGCTTCTGGAATTACAAAAGCTAATGCAACTGAATTAGAAGGTAAAAAAGTTGCAGTTCCACTAGGAACAATGGCTGAATATGTGTTTGATGAAAGTATGAAAGTTGTTGGAGCTGACAGAAGTAAAATGGATATAATTCAAATGGATCCTGAAGAAGGTGCTGCTGCATTAGTAAGTGGTGATGTTGTAATGGCATGTTTATTTGGTGGTAACTCTATTAAAGCAGCAGTAGCTGTCGGTTCAAGATTGCTAACAGTAGATGAGGCAAGAGCAGCTGGAATTCTAGGAATAGATATTACTTCAGTAACAGATAAATTTATGAAGGAAAATCCAGGAATGTTAAGAACTTTTATAGAAGTAACTCATGAAGCAAATGACAGATACAGAGCAGGTAAGAGTGATATGAATGCTATGTCTAAAGCTTCTGAAATGAAAGTTGCAGATATGAAAGAAACTTTAAGTGGATTTAAATTCTTAACTCCAGAAGAAACTAAACAATCTATGGAAAGTGGAAACCTTGATGCGTTCTTAAAAGGAATGGGAACGCCTGGTGGAAATGTAGATACAAGTTTCTTACCTTTATAATTTAAAGAGTAAAAATATTTAATAGGCGCTAACTAAAATTAGCGCCTATTTTTTTTAACAAAATTTTTATATATAGTTATCTTATGAGTGACTTAGTTTCCCAAGATCTGAATATGATCTTTAAAACGCCAAAAGGTGAAACTGTTCATGCACTAAAAGATGTAAGTTTCACTCTTAAAAAAGGTGAATTACTTACAGTACTGGGACCTTCAGGTTGTGGGAAAACTACACTTTTAAATATAGCAGCAGGATTTTTAAGACCGACGTCTGGCTCTATTGTTCTTGGTGGAAAGGAAATTAATGGTCCTGGTGTAGAACGAGGAATGGTATTTCAACAGGGAGCTTTATTTGAATGGTTAACAGTTGCTGAAAATGTTGATTTCGGTCTTAGGATGAAAAAAGAAGATCCAATAAAAACAGCTAAAAAAGTTGATGAATGGCTAGAAATCGTTGGATTAAAAGGTTTTGGTAACACTCCTACATACCAATTATCAGGAGGAATGCAGCAGAGAGTTGCACTTGCAAGATGTCTTATAAATGATCCGGATTTAATATTAATGGATGAGCCATTAGGTGCTCTTGACGCTTTAACAAGAGAAAAAATGCAGTCTTTAGTTCTAAAGATTTGGAAAGAAACAGGAAAAACAATTATTTTAATTACTCACTCAGTAGAGGAAGCATTGCTACTTGGTGAAAGATTATATGTAATGGCGCCAAGACCAGGCAGAATACACAAAGAGTACAATCTTCCTTTTGCAGAAATGGGTTTAAAAGAAGATTTAAGAGAAATAAAAAAAAATAAAGAATTTTCATCGAAACGTGAAGAAATATTATCCATGATTTGGAATATGGAAGAAGAGATAATGGGGAAGGAAAATTAAATGTTAACCCAAATTTTAACAATTTTAATTTTTGTATCTATTATTGGTTGTATACTTTACGGAAGAAGACTTATTCAAACTGAAAAAGTTGATGCAGTATTTGGTAATCCAGAAAGAGCTAAAGGGGGAACTCATTGGGTAATTGTTGGTAGTGCTGCAATATTATTAGTTTGGCTTTATTATTCATGGGATATTGCAAAAGGTTTTTATCCAAAGTCTGCGAATGAATTATGTCAAGTTGCAAAAATTAATGAGTCTTTGTTAGGATTAAAATATCAATTTCCCATTGAAGAAAGAGAATTTAAAAGCACTTCCATTATTAAGATTGAAAACAAAAATCTAAAAAAAATTACATCTGAAATACAAAATTCTAAAGATTTAAATAATCAACAAAAAACAATTTTAGTTGGATTTATAAACAAGACTAAACAATTAATACCTCTTCTAACAAATGAGGATTTAATTGAAATGGATACAAAAATAAAAATTGATGAGATGACTAGAGAAATAAGACTTTTAAGCTCTAACTTTAAAAAGCAAGATTACCCATTTGAAACAAATGATCAAAAAAATAACAGACTAAAAGCAATTTCAGAACAGGGCGAATGGGGTATAATTACAGTAAGATCTGGAACAGGATCAATAGAAAATACTATAGAAGTTCCATTTGTTGCTGAAACAGACAAAGGATTGAAATTTCAAGCAGCAGCTGAAGAACTTAAAATCATAAATGATAAATTTTTTAAATTAAGAAATCACAATCCACAGTTCAAAAATTCTATTAAACAATTAAAAGATGACGTCAAAACTTATAGAAAAAATCTAGATGACTCTGATGAAATTGCATCTGATTATGCAAAAAATATTGTCAAAATTGCAAGAAGAATAGAATTTGCAAGTATTTATCCACCAAACGCTCTAAATGAAATGCAAAAAGCTATTATTGAATTTGATAATCTTCAGGAAAGAGAGCAAGCTGGCCTAAGATTAATTGACATTCTTTTATTTCCAGCTGGAACAATTGTTGCTAGTGGACCTAGTTGTTCTGAACAAGGATCAGGAAGATGGTTACCAAAACCCTCAGATACATTTAATAAATTTATATTAATGTCTAAACCAAGTGTAGGTTACAAAAACATCCCTCTTCTTTGGATAGAGATGATAGATGTAAGTTCAATAATTGGATTTATTCTCCCAGATTGGATTGCTGATATTTTGCCAGGTGAATATCCTGTTCATACAAGCGAAGGTATTGTTAAAGAAAACTTTAAAGGAAAAGTATTAAAAATTGTTACAGGTGATTTTAAATTATTTAAAATACCTGTTCCTTATGGTCATATCTGGGACTCTTTCTTAAGAGTATTTTTAGGATTAGTTTTTGGAATAATTATTGGAGTACCATTGGGTTTATTTATGGGACTAAATAGATTTGCTAAAGGTTTCTTTGATCCTTTAATAGAATTATATAGACCTGTGCCACCATTAGCTTGGGCTCCTTTAATTATATCAGTTCTAGGAATTGATAATACAGGTAAGGTATTTTTATTATTTATGGTTTCATTATCAATTATGATTATATCAGCCAGAGCTGGGGCTTCAGGGACACAACTTTCTAAAATCCATGCCGCTCATTCTCTTGGGGCATCAAAAAGACAAATACTTAGACATGTAATATTTCCAAATTCTTTACCTGAAATTCTTACTGGAATAAGAGTTGCTGTAGGAATGTGTTGGGGAACTTTAGTTGCAGCAGAATTTTTAGCTGGAACAACAGGTATTGGTTTTGTTGAAAATGTTGCAAAAAAATATTTTCAGTATGAAGTAATTTGGATAACAATATTTATAATGGGTATGCTTGGTTTATTGTTTGATGTGACCTTAAGAAAAATAATAGACAAAACTATACCTTGGAGAGGTAAAGGTTAAAAATAAATTTTAATAACTAAACCTTTTTGAAAAAACCAATAGCAGCACCAATGGTAGTCAAAAATCCAGCTAAAGGTAAGATTGCAACTGCATATTTTTTGGGCATATAATTTGGTTTGAACTCTATACCTTGCATACTAATTTCAAAATACCACATTTCCCAATACTTCCCTCGCATACCTTCTACAAGTTCAATTCCATAAATAATTAAGACCACACCAATTATCATAATCATAATTTTCCAGAACTGGCGTATATATAACGAAACTCTTTCTGGTAATTTTTCATAAATTAAATTTAAAGCTACATGTTCATTGTCTCTTGCTGTTAGAGAAAGTGCTATAAACATCAACCAAATATTACTTAATACTGTTAGCAAATCACCCCAAACAGGAGGGTTATTAAAAACATATCGCATTGTAACATTGTAAAGAGTGAAACCAACCATTGCAGCTAACAAGAGTGAGCACATAGCTTCCAACGTACGATGGATAAATCGGTCAATGCTATTTAAAAAATTTATCATATAATTAATTACTCAATAGGTTTGGAAGAAACATTGTCAACTGTGGAACAATAAGAATAAAAAATAAAAGTAAAAATAATCCAATCAGATAAGGAATTAACGCAATAGCAACCTTTTCAAGTCGAACTTGTGCTATTGTTGCAGAGGTAAAGTAAGCAACTCCAACTGGTGGTGTAACTGATCCTATTAAGAAGCCAACTATTACAACCATTGCTGCTTGCACCTCCGGAAAGCCAGCTTGAGACATTACATTCACTAGCACTGGGCCAACAATGATAATGTTAACCGCTGAGTCCATTACCGTTCCAAGAAGAAAAATAAATAATATCAAAGCTAAAATAAATAATATTGGGGAATCCGCTAAGCCTAAAAGCCAAGCTTCAAGATCACCAATTGCACCAAGAGAAGTAAGTAACCAACTGAAAGGTCCTGAAGCAGCTATGATAATAAAAACCATTGCTGAATTACGGAATGCTCGACGAAAAGCACCTGTGCAATCTTTCCATTTAATAGTTCGATAAACAAATACACCTGTAAATAACGCAACCAAAGCTGTAATAGCTCCAGCCTCAACAACTGATGCTACCCCACCCATTACTGAACCCACTAAAACTAAAGGTATTAAAAGGGCAAACGAGGATCGATATAATTCTTTTCCTGCTCGACGTACAGAAAATGGTTCATCACTTCTTTCAAAGTTATATTTAACTGCGAAGTAATGATTAATTACCATTATAACAACACCAATCAAGATTCCTGGAATAATTCCAGCTGCAAATAAAGATGCAATTGAAATCTCAGTTGCATTAGCAAGCACAATCATCATGATACTAGGCGGAATGATCCCTCCTATAGTGGAACTTACTCCTGTAACCGCAGCTGAAAATGCAGCAGGATAACCTGCTTTCTTCATTGCTGGCAGAACTAATGCACCAACTGTAGCTGTATCTGCTACGACAGATCCATTCATGCCAGCAAAAAACATACTTACCAAAACATTAACTTGGGCTAACCCTCCTCGTATACGTCCAATTAATGCCCTACTCAAAGCAACTAAACGGTCAGTGATCGTTGCACTTGTCATTAATTCACCTGTCAACATAAAGAATGCAATGGCGGTCAATGGAACTGAGTCAATTGCTGTAAACATTTGACTAGGAATCAAAACAAGAGGAACAGCATCTGTGAGAAGAATATAAACAAATGGAATCAGTATTAATATAAAGCCAATTGGAGCGCCTAATAAAATTAGAAAAAGGAGTACTACAAGTAAAATAATACTTTCCATGAATACTTATAAGTTATGATTTATCTAAGGTAAAGACCATCTAATTCTATAGAATTAAATGGTCTTTACACAATTTTTGTTGAACAAATTATAGAGCGCCAGCTGCTTCTAACTGAGCTACAAATCCATCCATACCTTGTTCTAGAAGTACTCTTTTAGCTACTTCAGGTTCAAAAGTACCCTTAGCGTCTAACCAGGCACCGATTGCACCTGCTCTCCACTTAGTCATTTCCGCTTCTGTTGGTACATACCACTCTTTAGCAGATGCTTTAATTGCATCTTCACCATTCTTAATCCAAGCGTTATCCAACTCGTTTACTTTTTCTCCATAAGCATCAGCTGCTTGATGTAACCATTTTCTTTGTTGATCAGTCAATGCATTATATTGCTTAGCATCCATTGCTAAAATATTTCCAGACCACATTCCACCGATTTCAGTGAAATACTTTGCAACTTCATGAAGTTTTGCAACATGCTGCCATGGACTTGCAACGTACTGTCCTTCAACTACACCTGATTGAAGACCTTGATATAATTGGCTCCAGTCATAAGGTGTTGGAGTTGCACCCCAATTTTTAACTAGCATGAACTCAACTGGACTCTTAGTAGTACGCCATTTCAGTCCCTTCATATCATCAGGTTCATGAACTGGTTTAGTTGCATTTCCAAGCTGTCTAAATCCACCACTTGAATAAACAGAAAGACAAATATGACCTGCATTTTCAAGAGCAAGTTTACACTGTCTCTCAGCTAACCATTCATCTGATATTCTTTTCGCATCTTCAAGTGATTTGAAAATAAATGGCAAATCAAAAATTGCTAACTCTGGTCCAAAATTACCATAGTTTGCAGTAGAACTAGTCCATAAAGCTATAAGTCCTTGGTTGGCTTGTTCACCACATTTTTGCTCTGCACATAAACTTCTTTGATAATGAGGTTCAATTTTCATTTTACCTCCAGATGCCTTCTCCATTGCTGGTATCAATGCTTGATCTATAGCATCACCAATTGGCATACCTAATCTACCAGTTGTAC
>CACEQR010000018.1 GCA_902561765.1 uncultured Pelagibacteraceae bacterium
TCGGCAGACCCCATTCATCAAACATATGAACAGTTGAGTCTACATGACGAGCCATATCATATCCTAAATCTTCTCTAACTAATCCCATTAAGTCATTTCTTGCATATCTAACATGGTCCTCGGGTTGATTTTCCCCCCATTGCATTCCCATATAACAGTTAATTGCATATAATCCTTGAGCAACAGCTCCACTTCTATCAATGTTAGCTTTTTCAACACAAACTATTTTTAAATCTCTACCCCAATGTCTAGCTTCAAAGGTTGCTCCAGTTCCAGCCATACCTCCACCTACAACTAAAATATCACAATTTTCTACTATAGTTTTTCTAGCCATTAATAATAAACTCCTTTTTTAAAAGCACTTTTATCTACTTTTGGTAATTCTTGATTTGTATTTAATCCTTCTGGCTCTGAGTATAATATTTGAGAGTTGATTTCTCCTTGATTAGGCTTGTCACCTTCAGCTAATTTTGGAATAAACTTACCCCAAGGTTTAGTTGTGATTGGTGACACAAAATTCTTTTCCGTTCCGTTTCTAAATTTTATTCTCCACGATATGGTTCCTTTTTCCTCTTCTCTTCTAACTCTAACACTATGACCCATTGGAGCAAAATCTGCATAACCTCTTACATCAATTGCATGGTTAGGGCATGCTTTAACACATGAATAACATTCCCAACAAAAATTTGGTTCAATATTTTTTGCTCTTCTTATAGTTTCATCGATATGCATTATATCTGATGGGCAAATATCAACGCAATGACCACAGCCATCACATCTTGTCATGTATACAAAAGTTGACATAATTTATATTTTCTCCTTTGAGTTCTTTACCATATTAATAATGTTTTGGCTCTTCTCTTTTTATACCTAGGCCAAATTGCTCAGGAGCATCAGCTTCAGGTGGAAGGTTATCTCTAGATCCATCAGCTTCTGCTAAATTTTTCTGCAATGCGGCACCTGGTTTGTAAAACATGTGAGCAAATTTAGACCAATATACACCGCCAAATAAAACTAAATTTGCAATTATAAATAATCCTAAAAAAATAATATCGTCCCATCTTCCTTGTAAGTTTAGAGATTGAAGATATGACCATATTAATCCAAACAATGAAGATGCTATTAATGCTAACACGAATAAATCTGCTTGAATGATTCTGTACCAAGGTTGAGCTTCGGAGTAAACGTCTACTCTTAAAAAAAACCAAAACCAACCTCCACCTAAAACTGTCAGCGCAGCACCTAAGTGCCAAATGATTGGCCAAAATGCAGGTGTTACTGAATTTGGAGAAGTATAAAAAAATATCATAACAACAGATCCAACCCAAAATAAAATTGTTCCATACATTCCCATTACATGTGCTAATCTTCTTTTACCTGCTCCCAGCTCAGATGTAGTTGCTATATCACTTGCTATAGTTTTTGATATTACTGATATTCTTTCAGACGTTGTTAATTCCTTTTTAGCTGATAATTTTGCTTTTTTTGCATTTTGAAAAAAATATTTAACATTTTTTTTATGGATAATATCCATAACAGTCCCAACTAATATTAAAATACCCATAAGTACAACAAACGATTGCATTAATATAGCCGGTACACTCTCGGATAAAATAAAAAATGGGTTTGTTGAAATCATTATGACGTTCCTTCCGCAGATGAATTCTTAGTATACTTATTATGATAGATCAACTATGATAAAGTGACATTTTAGCACTGGTATATTGTTAAAATTTATTTTTTTCGCTGATAATGCTGTTTTGAAGGTATAACAGCCCTCACGCCACCTTGCGGGTTATCCACATCATTTTTTCTTCTAGGGATTAGATGTATGTGACAATGCATTATTGATTGCCCTGCTAATTTACCTGAATTTGTGCCAATATTAAAACCATCTACAGTCGAATCAAGTTCTTGGATTTTTTTTTTCATTTTTTTTATTAGCTGATTACATGATAAAACTTCATCTTCTGACATATCAAAATAGTTTTCGACATGTCTCTTTGGAATAATTAGTGTATGATGTTTTGAAACTGGGTAAAAATCAAAGGTAGAAAAAGCGAGATTATTTTCAAATATATACTCACTTGATGGAACATTGCAAAAAAGACATGGATTATTAGGATCTCTCATTAATTATATTTATATATATTTTTGCTAAACTCACTTTGAAACGTTTTAAAAATTTTATTAAATATTTCTATACTTTTTCTTTTCCAATTATAATCTTCAATAAAATTTACAGATACAACACCTTTACCTGACCCAACTAATATAATTTCATCGAACTGGTTGATATCTTTTAAGTAGATATCCTTTTTGATAATAGGAAATTTTTTTTCATAAAACTTAATATTTGTTCCTTTATAATAATTTGATTTTGGAGAATAAATCTTCTTTTTAGAAACAAATAAAAGATTTGAAGTTCCAGTTTCAAGAATTTTATTATTTGTGCATAAGGCAATATCCTGTTTTGATGTATTCATTTTTGACAAAAATTCTAATATTTTTTTATATTTCAGATTTTTGTACTCAGGTTTTACTCTTTTATAATTTACCAATTTTAAACTAAATTTACCTTTTGGAATTACTCTTTCTCTGATTGAAACCGATATAATTTTTTTATTCAAAGCAACTCTGAGTAAATGATTATAAACGATTTTTTTATCTATATTTTTTCTGATTAAATTTAAAATAATATTTTTAATGTTTTCTTCACTAATTCTATAATCTTTTAATGATTTAATTAAATTTTGAATATGTGATTTAAAGAAAAGAATTTTAGGTGGTTTATTGTAAATCCACATTGTGGTAAATACACCATTTTTATTCCAAAGATCATTAAATTTAATTTCTTTTAAGCTTTTACGCTGATAGGATTTTTTTAATAAGTAATTTACCATTTTTTGTTAAAAAAGACTCTGGATGAAATTGAAATCCATATACATCATCTTTAAGGTTTTCAAAACCCATAGCAATACCACTATTTGAACATCTTAGCGTTATTTCAAAGTTTTTGGCTGAAAAAGGCTCTTTTAATTTTAATGAATGGTATCTACCAACTTTAAATTTTGAATTTTTCTTAAATATTGATTTATTATTTGTTACCTTAACTTCCGATTGATAACCATGAAAAATATTTTTTTGTTGGACAATTTTTGCTTTTTCACAAAATAAAATTTGTTGATATCCTAGACATATACCTATTATTTTTTTTCTAGATTTAAATTTTTTATAAATTTTAGATGTATTAGGATAATCTTTTGGTGATCCTGGACCTGGTGATAAAACAATCGTATCAGATTTTTCAAGTAAATTATTGTTTATTTCAAAATAATTAGAGCAAACAACTTCATCAAATTTTGAAAATTGGTGAACAACATTCCAAGTAAAAGAGTCTTGATGATCAATTATATAAATCATTTAAATAATTCTAATAAAGATTTTGCTTTAATAAAATTTTCATTAAATTCTTTTTTAGCTGCACTATCTAAAACTACACCTGATGCAGCAGATATTTCTGATTGTTTTTTGAAGTTCAAGATAGATCTTATAATTATATTAAACCTCATATCCTCATTAAATTTAATAAAACCAAAACTTCCAGTAAAAATATTTCTATCTTCTTTTTCTTGTGAATTTAACAGCTGTAACGTCCTAATTTTTGGACACCCAATAACAGATCCACCAGGCATCATAGCAGTTATAATTTCTTTGACTGATATATTTTTATTTAGCTTGCCCACTATGCTTGTTACATAATGATAAAGATGCTTATATTCTTCAACATACTTTTCTTTTTGGATTTTAACTGTTCCAGGTTTGCAAACTTTTGATAAATCATTTCTTTCAAGGTCAACTATCATATTATGTTCTTTTGTTTCTTTATTATTATTTCTAAAATATTTAAGTGCTTTTAATTTATTGTAGAACTTATTTTTTTTTAGTGTTCCGGCAATAGGTTTAGTAATGACTGTGTTACCTTTCCTATTAATTAATGTTTCTGGTGAACAACTAACTATCGAATAATCTTTATCTCTAATCATAAATGACTCAGGAGATGAATTAATTTTCATAAGTTTCCAAAAGAAATTTACAGGATTTATCTCAGATTTATTTTTGTATTTAGTACATATTTTTATTTGATAAGTTTGTCCCTCACGAATTTTTTTTGAAAAATTATCAAATATTTGTTTATATTTTTTATAGCTAATATTTAACTTAAATGGACTTGAAATATTAGTTTTTTGAAATTGATAGTTAAAACTATGATTTCTTTTTGTGGAATAAATTTTAATTTTATCTCTAATTTTTATGATCGTTTCTGGTTTATAAAATACACCTTTATAAAATTTTATATTTTTTTGATTTTTAATTTTTATTTTTAGTAAATTACATAGTATTTCATAACCAAAAAAACCAATGAAAAGATCAGTTTCTTTTTTATATTTTTTTTTTTTGAAAGAATTTAAAAAATTATCAATATTTTTGTTATTTATTATTGTTTTTTTTGAAAAATCAGTAAATAAATCATAGCCACCCTCTACCTTGTAAATTATCAATGGTTTATTTGATTGATAAAGATTTTCTAAAAATGGACTAAATCTAAATTTATGCTGTTTGTGGTCTTTCAATTGATTTCTCTATTATTGGCAAGTGTATCAAGCCTGCAAAAATTGATAATGCGATAGACGTGTACCATGCATAATCAAAATTGCCATGCATCTCATAAAAAACACCTCCTAGATAAGCACCCAAAAATGATCCAATCTGGTGGCTCACAAAAACTATTCCGTATAGAAGGCCAATATGTTTTGTTCCAAATATATGTCCAACCAATCCATTAGTTGGAGGAACAGTTGAAAGCCATAGTAAGCCAAAGGTTACTCCAAATACAACTGAATTAAATACGCTTGGTGGTAAAAATAAAAAATAAATTAATGAAACTCCTCTTAATAAATAAATTGCACTTAGTACCTTTTTTTTACTAAACTTAGTTGCAAGATAACCGCTTCCCATAGTTCCTATCATATTAAAAACACCAACCAATGCTAAAATCATTGCTGCTGTCCAATCTGGTAATCCTCTATCCATTATGTATGTTGGAATATGAGTCGCAACTAATGCAATATGCCAGCCACAAACAAAAAATCCTAACGTCAGAAATATAAAACTTTTGTTGCTTAATGCTTCCTTTAAAGCCTCTGTAGCAGTTTGATTATTATTATCATTAGTTCCAACGGGTGTTTTGGGTGTACTAATAAATAATGCAGTTATTAAACCTATTCCTAAAAGAAAGCAAAAATATAAAATTGTTATCTCCCACCCAATTTCAATTAAAGAATATCGTACTAATAATGGTGATACAAAAAAACCAAATGACCCCGCACATGTTACTATGCCTGTAGCAATTGTTCGATTAGACGAAGGGAAATGTTTTGCGACTACCGAAACAGGAATACTAATAGCAGTACCTCCTAATCCAATTCCGATTAAAAGCCCTATGGTTAAAGTAAAAAGATAGCCTGTATTTAAACCTGAATAAAACATAAAAAGGCCTGCTAAATAAAATAAAAATCCTATAAATATTGCAGTTGCTCCTCCATATTTATCAGTTATGAAACCAAATATTGGACTAAAAACTCCCCACATCAATAATTGCAAACCAATAACAAAACCAAAATGAGAAATTGAAATATTTAGATCAGTATTAAAATCAAAAAAAAATAATCCAAATGTCTGTCTTATGCCAAGAGATACAATAACAACTAATGATGCAGCTATTAGTGTTATAAAAGCTTTTTTTGTATTAAAAAATTTTTCAGAACTCATTTAATGAATTTAAGCGATTTTCGCAAATCTTCAATTAAATCTTTTGGATCCTCTAAGCCAATATGCAATCTAACAATTTTTTCATCTTTTTTAACATCTGAATAAATTCTATTTCCTCTCTCACCTTGTCTTTGATCAATGGCCAAACTTTCAAAACCACCCCAGCTATAGCCATAACCAAATAATTTGAGAGAATTTACAAATTTGATAACAGATTTTTTGTCCTTAGTCTTTATTTTGAGCCCCATTAAACCAGAAGCTCCCGAGTAATATTTTTTCCATAATTTATAATTTAGTGATCCTTTTTTATAAGGGTATAAAAGTTTAACTTTTTTATTCTTTGATAAAAATGCTGCAACTTGTCTTGCATTTTCTTGATGTTTATCTAATCTTACATCTAATGTTCTTAAACCCCTTGTTATTAGGTATGCGTCATCAGGTCCTAATCTAAGCCCAATTATCTTTTGTGCTCTCTCTACCTGTTCAAAAACTTTTCTGTTAACTGCTAGACTACCACCCATTACATCTGAATGTCCTGAATAATATTTAGTTGCTGATACAATTGACATGTCAAATCCTAATTTCATTGGTTTAAAGAAATAAGGTGTAGCCCAAGTGTTATCTATTGCTGTAAATACTTTTCTTTTTTTAGCGATAGATATAATTTTGGATAAATCTTGAAATTCAAATGAATTACTACCAGGATTTTCTACAAAAATTAATTTTGTTTTTTTGTTAATTATTTTATTGAGAGATTTTAAATCATGAGGATTATAGAAAGTTGTTTTAATATTAAAATCTTTTAAAAAATCCTGAGTGAGTACCCTAGTTGGATTGTAAACTGGATCAGCAACTATAATTTCATCACCTGGTCTTACTACACTAAAAATAGCTAAAAAAACTGATCCAAAGCCTGTAGGAGTTAAAAAAACATGATAAGACTCCTCAAGTTTAGTAAGTATTTTTTGTAAGATATGTGTAGTTGATGTTCCTTGTCTTCCATAATCAAAATGACCCCCTCTAGGATCTTTTTTATATTTAGACTGTGTTCGCCTTATATCATTCATTGATTTAAATATTATGGTGGATGCTCTTACTACTGGTGGATTGACCGAGTGATTATGGAAATCTTTTGCTGTATGTTTTAAAAATGTCTTAAATGAATTACTCATAAAAAAATTGCTATGTTGATTGGACAATGCTATATCCACCAAATAAGTCAATAAAATAGTAAAACTAAGGAGATTATGGGATACCCAAAAAAACATAGAGGCCGAAGAAAAATGGGCTCAAAAAAAAGAAGAGCCAGAAAGAAAAATAAGAAAAAGTAATTAAAATTAAAAAATAATGTCAAATAAGCTAAGATTTATCTCGTTGGCTTGTTTCTTCATACCAATTTTTACTGTTATCATCTCATACATTATATCTATAAAACTAAATTTAGTCGAAATGTGTATTCCAATTTTTGAAGGTTGCACCTCAATATCAAGAGTTGGAAGATATGAACCTGTAAAATTCTTTTTTAAACCAATGATGTATCTTTATTCAATATCTATATTTTTTTTTTGGATTATTTTTTTACAAGAAATTAATAATTTTAAGATTAAATCTAAAAACTTAATTATTTTAACCTTCATAACAGTTATTTTTTTGTGTTTATACATAACTTTCTTAGGTGAAAGTAAAATTTATTCTTTTTTTAAAAGAATTGGGATTTATTTATATATTCTTTCAATTGTATTACTTCAGTTTTCCTCTAATAGAATACTAATTAATAATAAAAAGAAACTTTCAAGATTTTTTAATTATAAAATCGTCAGAACAAATTACTACTTATCTAATTTTTTAGTTATTTCAGGTTTAATTTTACTTCCAGTATTGATTATTAAAATTGAATCTTTTCCACAAATCAAAAATATAATTTCATGGAACTATTTTTTTTTAATACAATTATTTTTTTTGTTATTTTTTTTTTCTTTAAAAAAATTAACTAATCCAACCACCGCCTAAACATCTCTCGCCATTCTCATCGCTTTTATAAAAAACACATGCTTGTCCAGGAGATACACCATATTCGGGATTGTCCAGTATTACACTGGCACTTTTGGTATTCGTTAAATTAACTTTTGCATCTAAAAGCTTACCTGTTGATCTAACTTTGACTTTAATTTTATCAGAAAATATACTTTCATTTTCCAACAGATTAAGCTTATGTAAATTAATTTTATTTTTTGCAAGGTATTTTTTTTCTCCAACTACTATTTCGTTTTTATCTGGATCAATACTGATTACATATAATGGCTCTTTATTTGCAATTTTTATTCCTTTTCGTTGTCCAATTGTAAAATTTATTATTCCATCGTGCACACCTAAAACTTTACCATCTAAATCTTTGATATTTCCCTTCTTAAAAGAGTCAGGTTTAAATTTCTCTATTACAGAAGCATAATCTCCATTAGGAACGAAGCATATGTCTTGACTATCAGGTTTATCTGCAACATTTAAATTTAAATTTTTTGCAATTTCTCTTGTTTTATCTTTTAACATTCCACCTAAAGGAAATCTTAAAAAATTTAATTGTTCTCTTGTGGTATTAAATAAAAAATAACTTTGGTCTCTGTTAATATCTAAAGCTCTATACATATTTGTTTGATTGTCTTTCGTTAAACTTTTTACATAATGTCCTGTAATAAGTGCATCAGCGCTTAAATCTTTTGAAAAATCAAACAAATCTTTAAATTTTACAGTTTGATTGCATTGAACACATGGAATTGGTGTCTCACCTTTTAAATAACTTTCGACAAAGTTATCTATTACTCCTTGTTTAAACTTATCTTGATAATAAAGTATTTTGTGCTCTATATCTAATTTATGCGCAACCCTTTTTGCATCCATTATATCCTGTCCAGAACAACATTGCTTAGATGCAGCAACTTCTTTTCCATCATCATATAATTTTAGAGTAATACCAATAACATTATATCCTTCTTTTTTCATAATACCTGCAACTGTAGATGAGTCTACACCACCAGACATAGCAACAACGACTGTTGTATCAGATGGTTTTTTTTTTAATCCTATTGAATTAGTTTCTAAATTCATTTGATGGTATTTATACTTATTTCTATTATAAGTTAAATTAAATGATTTTAGATTTTGAACCAGGTGACAAAGTTATTAATCCTGCTAATAAAACTTGGGGTATTGGTCAAGTGCAGTCAATAATTAAAGACAAAGTAACTGTTAACTTTGAAAATGTTGGTAAAAAAGTAATTAATGCAAATAATATAGAATTGGAAAGAGTTGAAAATAATGGATGAAACTAAGGTAAAAAATATTATTGAAAGTTTAATTGATACGTTCTTAATGGCTGGAGATGTTTCTATTCAACTTCGAAACCAAGGTTTAAAAAAAGAAATTAAATCTGATAATACTCCTGTTAGCAATGGGGATTTGGAAGTAAATAAAATTTTAACAAAAAAAATATTAGAATTGACCCCTGAAATTCCTATTGTCTCTGAGGAAACTTCTCACAATAAATCTAAAAATGATCTTAAAGACTTTTGGCTAATTGATCCTATTGATGGAACGTATGATTATATTAATAATAAAGAAGAATTTACATTAAATGCTGGCTTGATTTTAAATGGTAAAGCGGTTGCGGGATTAATTAATGTACCAGCAAAAAAAAGATTGTTTTATTCTTATGGAAAAAATAAATCATTTGAATTGTCTGATAACAAAAAAACAAAATTAGATTGTAAAAAAAAAACACCTTTAAATTCAGTGATAGTGGTTTCATACTCTAATAAATTAAAACCCGAAATTGACAAGATCCATAAAGAAATTGGTGTAACAGAATACGTAAAAATGAAAAGTTCACTTAAATTTTGTGTTATTGCGACTGGAGAGTTTGATGGTTATGTTGCTGAGCCAAGAGCTTGTGAATGGGATATTGCAGCAGGACATGCGATATTGGAAAACGCTGGTGGCATAATTAAAGATTTTGAAGGTAATGAAATCACTTATGGAAAAAAGGATTTTAAAAATCCTAGTTTAATCATTAAGAGAAGTAATAAATTATAATGAGCGAACAATTGCGAATAATATTAATAATAATTGTTTCAGTATCAATTTTTGGCTTAGTAGTTTTTGTTATGGTTAAAAATTATATTAAAAACAAAATTCAATATTATTTAGAGGAAAAAAATAAAAAATCTAAAGAAGATTTATAATTTTTAAGTATTCATCTTTATCTAAATCCATTACTCTTCTTGAAACTTCAAAATCAAAACCTGACCTTGCCAATATTCCGATATCTTTTTTATAAAATAATGGTCTATTATCCTCCTGTCTTGAAGGTCCAATTCTTTTCTTTTTACAAATTTTTATTGCTGAAAAGAAGTCTTGATCTTCATTTTTATCTTTGATTTGTTCTATAGTATTTTTTATATACTTTTCACCCACACCCTTATTTATCAAATAATTTCTTATCTTATTTATTGAAGACCCCCTCTGTATCAAGCTTTTAGCTTTTGATTCAGAATAAAATTTATCATTAATAAACTTTGATTTTTCAAGATCTTCAAGAACAATATCAATTAAATTAGATACATCATTTTTTTTAATGTTGGGGCTTCTTGTTGTTAGATATTTTTTTAATAAGTAAGTTCTTAATTGTTGTTTTGATGGAGCAAATTTTTCAACATAATTTAATGCGAAATTAGTCATCTCCTCGACAGTAACTTCTAATGTCTTTTTTTTATTTTTTATAGGAATCATCAACTTATTTAATATAATATAAAAATATTATGATTGAACAAATAGCAGCTTTTTTTACTATTGAGATGATATATTTTTGGTTAAATATTGGAGTTATACCTTTTTGGCTAATTTTGATTGTTTTTCCACAATCTAAAATTTGTGGTTTGTTAGTAACTTCTATATTTCCTTTTTTTATTCTATCTGCAGTATATGCTTATTTAGGATACTACTTTTTTATTTCAGGATATGATTTTGATTATAATTTTACCCTGTATCTTGGCATGTACGATTTAAGAAATCTTTTCGAGTCTGAAGCATTTTTAATAATGTTTTGGACACACTTTCTTGCAGTAAATTTATTTTGTGGTGCATGGATAATTAAAGATAGTCAAAAATTATTCATATCAAAATATTTAGTTTTTACTCCATTAATTATAACCTACTTCATTGGACCAATTGGTTTAGTGCTTTATTGGGTTATTAGAATGTTTTATGCTAAGAGAATAAATTTATTAGATTAATTTCAATATTATTTTACTATTTTAAAACCTGAA
>CACEQR010000019.1 GCA_902561765.1 uncultured Pelagibacteraceae bacterium
AGTTTTTACTAAAAAAAATAGTTCTAAAGTTGGAAAATTTTTAATGGACAATAATCATTTAAGACATGTAGTAAGAAGAGTGTTTATCTCTGAAAAATTTCCATATGCGGAGATACAAGATAATACAATTGGGTCTAAATTAATGCCAATTGATATGTTGAGACTTAAATTATCTTTTTTTGGCGCAATAAAATTCGATCCAAGATCAGACAAATGGTTACGTATCTGTATGTTTCAGGGAGCACCTTTGCCTTCAGAACTCTCAAACTTTGATAATTATTGGATGTATAATTAATATAGAATGAGAAGCTATAGCGAAATAGAAACTATTATAAAAAGAGCAACTAAGGCTATTGGTTTTTCATGGGGCATTTCCGAGGAAGTTGGAAAAAATATAAAGTTATTAGAAATGTTTGGTTTGCCTGGTCTAAAAAATTTAAACCAATATTTTAAAATTTATAATATTAGCAATTTTGAAAATATCGGAGAAATTTCATCTTCAAATACAGCAAAAGGATATTATTGCCCAATATTTTGTGGGCTAAATTTTTTTGATCAGTCACCTATAATTTCAAAATTTAATGAAATTGAAATTAACAGAATAGCTTTTCCTCTCATATTTTTGTCTTTTTTAAGTAGGGCATCAGAAATTACAGGGAAAAGAATATTCTTAAAAATGGATAATAAAGAGTTTTTATTTAATTTTAACGAGTCTATTTATTCTAATTATTTAAGTGGAGATATTTTAGAAAAATCAGACAAAATAAATATAAAATTTTTAGATAATCAGAACAATTTTTCAGAGAATGATTGGTCAGAAATACATAAACTTTCCATTAAAACTTACGTTGAGGAAAGCGAAGAATCTAAAGCAAGAACCGCAGGAGCTGGTTTAACAGATAATGACTGATAAAAAAAAAGAAGAATTTTTAGAAAAAAATTTAAAAGATTTAGACGAGATTTGTGAAGAATGTCACAAAGAAGATGAAAGTGTTACACAAAATTTAATTCTGACTGGTTATAAATTGTGTAAATCTTGTAGAACTTCAAAAACGGTATTTCCTATTTAACTTATATTGCTAATCGGTATTGAATTCATTCTGTTGATTATGAATGTTATTGAGAGAAAAGCAATAATTAGAAATGATAAAAACACAATCCCAAAAGATTTTAAATTAGATTTCAAATTTAATATTTGTTTAGTAGATATAATTAGAGAAGCAAAAATCCAAAATTGTGTAAGAAAAATAATCGGTAAAACCAAGTCTGGGGTAACAGCAAAAAACCTTATTAGACCTGGTGCGTGAGCATATCCAACAGCAATTAAAACTTTTTTAAATGGCACCTTACTTCCTTTATCTGGAAAAATTTTTACACCAATTACAAATATAAAAATTGCCCAAACGAACCATGTTAAAAGAGCTGTTAAACCAGAAATACCAACAGAGGTTCTAATGATTGAATTTGCAGCTACCGCTCCTGCAACACCATCAAGTATCATTACAAGACCAGCAAAATAGATTGCAGCTTCTCCAAAATATTTATTATCTCTATATAAAGTTCTATCTAATTTTAGTGATTTAAAAAAAATTTCTAGAAATTGTGCTAGCATAAGTTTTAAGGGAGGAGCTTTATTCCTCCCTTATTATTTTTAACCTTTTACAACTTCTCTCGTATTTGCGTTGTAAGATTCTTTAAATGGTATATCAACAATTACAGCATCTACAGGTTTACCTGGAGTTTCAGAATATTTTTCAGGTAAATGTACCTTAAATTTAGTTCCTACTTTTCCTTTTGGAAAGCCATTTGCATTAAGTGTTCCATCGAATGGCACATACCCCATTGCAATATTTTGTTTTTTCTCAGGGTGATACCAAGGTGAAGTAATAAATCCTATTGGTTCCCCACCTCCTTCATCTGAAATTAACCAAAAATCAGGTGCATATTCTTCAATTGGCTTTCCACCTAATTCTAGTCCAACTAATTGAAGTTTATAAGGTTTATGTCCTGCTTTTAAATCAGCTTTCATTTTCTCAAGAGCTTTTTTTCCAACATAGTCGGCTTTCTTATTCCATTCACCTTTACCAGATAATGAAACTTGATATCCTAAATTACATTGAAAAGGATTATGTTGATTATCCATGTCCTGGCCCCAAGAAAGAATTCCAGCTTGAATCCTTCTATGATGTGCGGGAGCAATAACCATTAAATTATGTTTTTTTCCAGCCTCAAGAACTGCATTCCACATATCCTCAGCGTAAAGTGTACATTCTCTTAAATAAATTTCATAACCTGCTTCACCTGAAAAACCTGATTGAGATATTACACAGCTTCTACCACCTACTTTAGCTTCAGCTAAACCATAGAAAGGCATATTATCAAAGTCAACTTGATCACCACATAAATCTTTCATTAGTGCCTTTGATTTTGGTCCTTGTATTTGAACTGGACTTACATCTATTTCATCAATTTCTACATTAAATCTCTCGTCAGAGTTAACACCTTGTAGATAAAGTCCTATATCACTATCAGATAGACTAAACCAAAACTCATCTTTAGATATTCTTAAAAGTATAGGATCATTTAATACTCCACCATATGCATTGCAAAGAATTACATATCTTGCTCTCATTGGAGAAATTTTTGTAGCATCTCTTGTAATCACATAGTCTACAAATTTTTCTGCATCTGGACCCTTTACTCTAATTTGTCTTTCAACAGCAACATTCCACATAGTTACGTGATTAACAATTGCATCGTACTCTACCATTGCACCACCATCTTCAGGTTTTACATAACCTCTTGGATGATAAATACGATTGTATACAGTTGCTCGCCAACAACCTGCTTGCATTGATAAATGCCAGTATGGTGATTTTCTTACTCGTGTTGATATTAACATTTCAACTTTTGTTGGTCCGCTTTGTCTTAAATTGTAAGGCACTTTTCTATCAGATTGATCTACTGATGTTATGTGTCTTAGCTTACTATAGTCAAATTCTTTAGACATAGTTATTCTCCTTCAACCACTTGTTAGTTTCCTTCAAGCCGCCGAATGTATAAATGTGAAAATAATCAGTATGCGATTTAACTTTCCCAATTAGATCATTAGGGTCTTTAGGTTTCAATAAATCTAATGCCTTAGTAAAATTAGATTTAAGAAAGTTAATGGAATTTTTTGCCCCTACAATATTTGCAAACTTTATTAAGCTTGAAATTTTCATTGGCCCAGTTATTCCAACATGAACTGGTATTGTTTGTTTAGAAATAAAATCAACGATAGGCTGAGCATCAAGTAACCATTGAGTAACAATATAATCAGCATAAGGCTTTTTATCTATCATAGCTTTTTCTAAATCTGAATCGGATATATCAGGACTCCCCTCTGGATGTCCAGCAATTCCGATCTTTATCCCATCAAAATATCCTGTCTCTAATATCTGATAAGAGCTATCAAATTTTCCAATTGGCTCTCGACTACCCCCAATAACTAGAACTTGTTTGACGCCTAAATCTTTGCATCTTGAAACATAATCTTTTAATTCACTTTCACTATTTATTGATCTAGCGGGAAAATGAGGGACTGGATTAAATCCATTTTTTATCAAATCTCCAGATTTATCAGCAGTCTCCTTATAATCACCTCCAGGTAGCATTGTAACATATACATCATTAACACTTGGCAAAGTGTCAAGATCTGTGTGAGGTCCAATTTCTAATGAAAAATTCATTAATGAATAATTATTTATTTTAAAATAACTGTCTAGAAAAATTTTAGATCAAAGTGTCAGGGTTATTTTTTTTGACCTCTGTGTTTTTGAATTCTCTGACCATACTGCTGTGTAACTCTGTCAAAGATGATTGCTAGAGCTACTATTGCCAGCCCATTCATCATTCCTAGTGCTAAATATTGGTTAGAAATAGCCTGTAAAATTGGTACTCCCAGCCCTTTAACTCCTATCATTGATGCGATTACTACCATGGCCAACGCCATCATAATTGTTTGATTTATTCCAGCGAAAATCGTTGGAAGTGATAGAGGAATTTGTACAGATTTTAATTTTTGCATTGGTGTTGCTCCAAAAGCTTCACTTGCCTCAAGCGTTTCTTTATCAACTTCTCTAATTCCAAGATTTGTAAGCCTTACCACTGGAGGCAATGCATAAATACAAACTGCCAACAAACCAGGCACTTTTCCTATACCTAAAAGCATAATTATAGGAATTAGATAAACAAAACTTGGAATAGTTTGCATCATATCTAAAACGGGTAATATGGCCTTTTCAGCTCTACTTGATTTAGACATTAATACTCCAATTGGAATACCAACTACAATACAAACCAATGTTGAAACAGAAATGATGGCAACTGTTGCCATACAGTTTTTCCACATCCCAAAGTAACCTATAATCATAAAACAAACTATTGTTCCTATAACTAACTTAATACTTCTTGAACCTATCCAGGCTAATAAAGCAAATACCCCAATGACAAGGGGCCATGGACTGTTTACTAATAATTTTTCCAACCAAATTAAAAAATACAAAAGTGGATCAAAAAATCCCTCTATACCATCACCGTAAGCTCTTGAAAAATCCTTAAAACTTAAATCTATTCCCTTCTTTAATTCTCTTAATGCCGTTCTATCCATTACCGGAATTTTATTAAAGAAGTCCATAAAAATTCTTTTAAATTAATCGAACCCGTATTTCAACGGGTTCGATATTATACTTTTACTATTAAAGTGCTTTTTTTATTTTTGAAGCAGCATCACTTGAAACCCATTTAGTCCACACATCCTCTTGTGTTTTTAGGAATTCAATTGCAGCATCAGCACCTTCAGCTTGGTTTTCACCCATCCAAACTAACATTCCATTCATTACTGGACCTGGATAAACTCTTTTCTCAAGATAGTTCATACCATCAGAACCAGCAGTTTTTTTGAAATTATCAGTAGCTATTGTGAATACTTCAGATTTTACCCATGAAGATTTTTTTGGATCAGCACACTCTTGCTCTGGCTTAACTAAGCAGTTATCCCAGTTATCTTTGCCGCCCCATTCACCCATATCTACAGCTTGCATATTATATTTACCAATTAATGCTGTTGGAGACCAGTAGTAACCAAACCAGTTTTCTCCTCTTTCAGCAGCTTTAGCAATTGAACCATCAAGACCAGCAGCTGATCCTGTTTCTACAATTGCCCAACCTTTTTCTTCCATACCCCATGCTCTAAAATGGTTTCTGTTACTTAATTCACAGTTCCATCCTGGAGGACATATGTGAAATCCACCTTTAGATGGATCCTCTGGGTGTGGGAATAAGTCTGGTCTTTTTAAAATTGCATCAGCAGTAGTAAGTTCTGGATGTTTTTCTAAAGTAGCAGGAAGTACCCACCATCCTTCACCTAGACCAGTAATTGGTGCCAAATTTATTGAATGAAGTTTTCCTTCATCGACAGCCTTATTTAGAGCAACGATAGCAGCGTTAGCCCAAAACTCTGGTGCTACATCCGGCTCGCCCTTTTCTTGCATAGATGTAAATGTCGGCATTGTTGCGCCTGGCACAAGTTCAACAGTACATCCATATCCTTCTTCTAATATAATCTTATCTACTTCAGCCATAAAGTTAGCAGAAGCCCAGTTCATATTAGCAATAGATATATTTCCACAAGCTGCGTTGGCAACACTTCCAAAAGAAGTTAGTCCAAATATTACAGCAGCAGATAGAAGTAATTTTTTGATTTTCATTATCTCTCCTAATTAATTAATTATGAAACATCAGAACATATAGCAGGCAAAATTGCAAACTTGTTTCAACTTAAAGTTGTGTTAAAATTGTCTTTATCCTCTCTTTATTTAGAATTAAATTATGAAATAAAAATGAGTAAAAATTTATTATCAAGATTAGATAATGGTCCAGTTATATTTGCAGAGGGATATTTATTTGCTATGGAAAGAAGAGGTTATCTTTCTGCAGGACCTTTTGTTCCCGAGGTAGTACTAGAGCATCCAGATGTAGTTACACAATTACATAGAGAGTTTATTAGAGCCGGCTCTGATATTGTTCAAGCTTTCACCTATTATGGACACAGAGAAAAATTAAGAATTATTGGAAAAGAACATTTGCTAGAGCCAATGCAAAAAAATGCACTTAAAATTGCAAAGGATGCTGCAAAGGAATTTAAAGATTTAGACTTAATGGTGTGCGGAGATGTTGCGAATACAAATATATTTGACCCTAAAGATAAAAACTCTTTTAAAGAATGTCAAAAAATGTACGAAGAACAAGTGCTTTGGGCAAAAGAGGCAGGAGTTGACTTTGTAGTTGCTGAAACAATTAATTGGGTAGATGAAATGAAAATTGCTTTAAAAGCAATCAAGGATGAAGGTATGATTGCCGTAGCCAATTATGCAATACCCCGAGGAGATTTGACAAGAGATGGTCACACAGCAGAAGATGCATGTAGAATAATTGAAGATCTTGGTGCTGATGTTGTTGGTTTGAATTGTTACAGAGGTCCAGAAATGACTATGAAACTTTTAAAAAAAATAAGAAAAAAAGTATCCTGTCATGTTGCTGGTCTTCCTGTTCCATATAGAACGACAGAAGAAGAACCTGGATTTTTGAATCAGACAGATCACGGATGTGATTGTATTCCTGGAGGAAATGCATTCCCCGTTGCTCTAGATAATTTGTATTGTAACAGATTTGAAATGGCAGAATTTGCTAAAGAATGTCTTAAAGAAAAAATTAATTTAATTGGAATTTGTTGTGGAGCAGAAGCTCATCATGTAAGAGAAATGGCAGTTGCAGTTGGTAAAAAACCAATTGCAATGAAGTATATGCCAGACATGAGTAAACATTTTCACCATGGGACAGACAATACGTTGAAAGATGTAAATAAAGAAATAAAATACTAACATGCAAAATCATGCAAAAGTTGTCATCATAGGTGGTGGCGTAGTAGGCTGTTCAATTCTTTATCATTTATCAAAGTTTGGTTTAAAAGATTGTATTCTTCTTGAAAGAAACGAACTAACATCTGGATCTTCTTGGCATGCAGCTGGAAATGTACATGTTATTTCGTCTGATCCGAATATTTCTAGAATGATGGCTTATACAATTGGATTGTATAAAGAAATTGAAAAAGAGTCTGGCCATTCCGTAGGATTTAAATCAAGTGGGGGATTTTATTTGGCTTCAAATGATGTTTGGGCTGATTATTTAAAAAGAGAAAGGTCCAAAGCAAGATATATGGGTCTTGATCAAGAGTTTGTATCTTTAGAGGAAGTAAAAAAGAAAAATCCCTTAATTGATCCATCACGATACCTTCTGGCATTGTGGGATCCTATTGATGGGGAAGTAGATCCATCGGGTGTGACTTATGCTTTTGCTAAAGCTGCAAAAGTTCATGGCGGAAAATATTATACACATACAGTTGTAAAAGACACAAAACAAAAAGAGGATGGAAGTTGGGATGTAATAACTGATAAAGGAAATGTTAAAGCAGAAATAGTTATTAACGCTGGAGGTTTATGGGCAAGAGAAGTTGGCCAACTTGCAGGAATTAATCTTCCAGTTCAACCAATGGAGCATCACTACTTAATCACTGAAGCTATCCCAGAAATTGAGGCTATGGGCGATCAAAGAATTCCTATTGGAACAGATTTTGAGGGTAATATTTATTTTAGACAAGAAGGAAAAGGAATGCTTCTTGGAACTTATGAACCAAAATCAACACCATGGAAGGTTGAAGGAACGCCTATGAATTTTGGTCATGAGTTACTAGAACCAAAATTAGATAATATTCAAGATAGATTGGCAATAGGTTTTGAAAGAATGCCAGCATTAGAAAAAGCAGGAATTAAAAATATTGTAAATGGGCCTTTTACTTTTGGACCTGATGGATCACCATTAATTGGTCCTGTTCCAGGAATGAAAAATTATTGGGTAGCAGTGGGTGTAATGGCTGGTTTTTGTCAAGGAGGTGGAGTTGGAAAATGTATTGCTGAATGGATAATTGACGGAGAGCCATCAATAGATGTTTGGGCAATGGATGTTGCAAGATTTGGAGATTATGCATCACCTCAATATGGAACAATTAAATCTTCTGAAAATTATGAACGAAGATTTATTATGACATTTCCAAATGAAACTTTACCAAAAGGAAGAAAACAAAAAACAACAGCTCTCTATGACCGCTTTGTAGATCAAGGTGCAGTTATGGGAGACAGCTTTGGTTTAGAAAATGTTTTGTGGTTTGCAAATGATAAAAAAGATGCATACGAAGAGCCAACTATAAAAAGATCTAGATCGCATAATTATGTCTCAAAAGAAGTTATCAATGTAAGAGAAAATGTTGGTTTTATTGAAGTTGCTAATTTTTCAAAACATCAATTTAAAGGAAAAGATGCAAGAAAATTTTTAGATCATATTATGGCAGGTAAGCTTCCAAATCCTGGAAGAATATCATTATCTCCAATGTTATCCTATAGAGGAAAATTATGTGGCGATCTTACAGTTTCATGCCTTGATGAAAACGAATTTATGGTTTTTGGTTCAGGTGCAGCTCAAGAAATGCATAGACGTTGGTTTGAAAGCCATTTAGATAAATTTAATGTTGAATATAAAAATAGATCAGATGAATTTCATGGAATATCTATAGCAGGACCTAATTCGAGAAAAGTTTTAGAAAAAATAGTTAGAGACGATGTATCTAATGATAAATTTAAATTTAGAGACTCAAGAAGAATGTTTGTTGGAGGCGTCCCAGCAATTATAAACCGAATTTCATTCACGGGTGAACTTGGTTATGAAATATATGTTGCGCCACATTTCCAAATAAAACTCTATGAGGAGTTAATGGAGGCGGGAAAAGAATTTGGAATTAAACCTTTTGGTGGAAGAGCTTTAATGTCTATGAGACTAGAGAAAAATTGGGGTGCATGGACTTTAGACTATCGACCTGATTTTACTGCTAAAGAAACTGGATTAGATAGTTTTATTAATTGGAATAAAGAATTTATTGGTAAAGAAAAAGCTAAACAAGATAATAGTTCAAATAGATTAGTTCCTTTAATAATTCAAACAAACGACATAGATGTCACAAACAATGAAGCAGTAATGAAGGAAGATAATAGTATTGGGTATATAACTTCAGGTGGATTTGCTCATTTTGTAAATAAAAGTGTTGCTTTTTCATATCTAGATCAAAAAAATTTATCATCTGAAGATGGAATACAAGTAGAAATTAATGGTGATTTATTCAATTGTTCAATTATCAAAGAACCACTTTATGATCCAAATGGAAAAAAAATGAGAGGTTAATGGCCCAAAAGGATGTAGGAAATAAAGTTCCAATTTATAAATTAAAAGAAACAAAAGATTTGAAACCTGGAGATGAACTTTGTGCAAATGATTTTGGTTATTTTAGATTAAATGCAAAATGTAATTGGAAATTTGCAATTGAAAATTACTGTGAAAGTTATCATTTGCACAAAGTTCATCTCCAGGTTTCAAATCTTTTATTGAAACCATAAAAAAATATTTTGCGTCTGGTTTTTCTCTTAAATTATAATACATGTTTTCTAAGTTATCATCATTCTCATTAAACTTCTTTGCTTTTGCGG
>CACEQR010000020.1 GCA_902561765.1 uncultured Pelagibacteraceae bacterium
TCTTTGCTAATAACTGAAGTTTTCATGATTGCTGATGAAAAGAAATTACCTTTCATAACTAAAAAACCAGCCTTATCAGTTAAATTATCTTTGAAAGTTTTTATTACATCCCTATCGACATTGATTTTTTTTCTTAAGTTTTGAGCAACTGTTTTTCCTGTTACGGTTATTAAGTTTTGGTGAATTTTTTTATGCTTCATTAATTCTTTCATGATTGCAGGTATACCGCCTGCTCTGTAAAAACCTTCCATTAAATGTTCCCCAGCAGGTTGGCAGTTCGCCAATAAAGGAATTTTATGACCTAATTTTTGCCAATTAGATAAATCAAATTTTACACCCATGTGTTTCGCAATTGCAATTAGATGAGTAGTACAATTACTTGATGCACCTATAGCACTAGCAACCACAACCGCATTTTCAAAAGCTTTCTTTGTCATTATTTTAGAGGGTGTAAGATCTTCATGGACCATATTTACAATTCTCGTTCCTGTCTCAAAAGAAATTTGTTCTCTTTCTCGATAAGGTGCCGGTATCACAGCACATCCAGGTAAAGACATTCCCAATGCTTCCGCTACTGAATTCATTGATGAAGCAGTTCCCATTGTATTACAATGACCAGGACTTGGAGAAGATGCAGCTGCCATATCCATAAATTCCTCGTAATTAATTTCTCCTTTAGCATGCAATCTTCTTGCCTCCCAAATAATGGTTCCTGCTCCAGCTTTTTTGCCCTTATAATTTCCATCAAGCATTGGGCCACCAGATAAAACAATTGCAGGAATATTTACTGTAGCAGCTGCCATTAAAGCTGCCGGAGTAGTTTTATCACAACCAGTTGTAAGTATTACTCCATCTATTGGATAACCGTATAGAACTTCGACCAATGATAAGTAAGATAAATTTCGATCCAACATTGCAGTAGGCTTTTTTCCAGTTTCTTGGATTGGGTGAGTAGGAAATTCCATCGGAATTCCACCTGCTCTTCTAATTCCATCTTTAATTCTTTTGCTCAAAGATAAAAAATGTCTATTGCATGGTGACAAATCACTACCTGACTGTGCAATACCTATTATTGGATTGCCTGATTGAAGTTCTTCTCTTGTAAGTCCATAATTCAGATATCTTTCTAAATACATGGCTGTCATGCCTGGATCTTTAGGATCATCAAACCATTGTTTGCTTCTTAAATTCTTTTTTTTCATCAAATTATAAATATTTTATTTAAATTAAATTAATTTATAATGTTTTATAAAACTTATATTAAAAAATGAATAGTCTAATTGTTCTAAATAAAAATGACAATGTTGGTGTAAGTCAATTCATTATGCCAGAAAAAACAAAAATTAATGGACAGGATATTAGCACTATTGATCCAATACCTTTTGGACATAAAGTTTGTTTAAAACCAATAAAAAAAGGTGATCCAATAATCAAATATGACCAAATAATAGGATTTGCCTCTAAAAATATAAGCGCAGGCGAACATGTTCACACGCATAATTTAGAATTCAAAGAATTTGAAAGAGCCTTTAAAGTAAATAATAAAAAAACAATTGTTGATGAAAATGCAGATACTTTTTTCAACGGAATTTTGAGAGAAAATGGCCAAGTTGCTACAAGAAACTATATAGGAATTGTAAGTACAGTTAATTGTTCAGCAACTGTAACAAAGATGATTGTTGAAAAGATAAAATATTCAAACATTTTAAATGATTACCCTAATATAGATGGAATCGTTCCAATTACGCATTCTACTGGATGTGGCATGAATACAGTTAGTGAAGGAATGCAAATGTTTCAAAGAACAATTGATGGTTTTAAAAATCATCCAAATTTTTCACATGTTTTTGTCATTGGCTTAGGTTGCGAATGCGCACAAGTAAGTTTATTTGATGAGTCTGTCAAAAAACATAATAGGATACATTTTTTAACAATTCAGGATGAAGGTGGCACAAAAAAAATTGTAGAGAAAGTCTTATCTCAAATTAAAAATCTGTTATCAGAAGCTAATGATATTAAAAGAACTCCAGAGTCAGTTAGTCATTTAACTTTGGCTCTTCAATGTGGTGGCTCAGATGGATATTCGGGTATAACTGCAAATCCAGCTTTGGGTGTAGCAGCTGATATGTTGGTAAAAAAAGGGGGAAGTTCTATATTATCAGAAACTCCTGAGATTTATGGTGCAGAACACCTTTTAATCAATAGGGCAAACAGCCAAGAAACAGCAGATAAACTTATGAAAAGATTAGAATGGTGGAAGCATTATACTTCAATAAACAATAGTACAATGGACAACAATCCTGCACCAGGAAATAAAAGAGGTGGCTTAACTACAATTCTAGAAAAATCTCTTGGTGCTGTTGCAAAAGGCGGTAAATCAATTTTAGAAGATGTATTGGAATATGCAGAGCCATTGAAAAATAAGGGCTTTAATTTTATGGACTCTCCTGGATATGATCCAGTTTCTGTGACAGGTCAAGTTGCTTCCGGTGCAAATGTTATATGTTTTACAACAGGTAGAGGTTCTTGCTTTGGATGTAAACCGGTACCAAGTTTAAAATTGTCGACCAATTCTGCAATGTATGAAAAAATGGAAGAAGATATGGATATTAATTGTGGAACAATAGCTGAAGGAAAAGAAGATATTGAAAAAGTTGGAAGTAAGATATTTGATCTTGTTGTAAATACTGCTTCAGGAAATAAATCAAAAAGTGAAATTAATGGCTACGGTGATGAGGAATTTAATCCTTGGCAAGTTGGCGTTGTAATGTAGCTTTTGATTGATTTATAAAAACCTCCCATGTCTAAAAATCCAAAAGCTTCCTTGTTTAAAGTAATTTTTCTATCTGCTTCAGGTTTTTTTTTATTTGTATGCATGGACTCTACAGCAAAATATTTAGGAAGTGTTATGCCTGTTACTCAAGCAGTATGGGGCAGATTTTTTTTCCATTTTATTGCACTTTGTGTTTATTTTTTACTTTTTAAGCCAAAACTAAATTTAACAAGAAACTTTAAAATTCAAATTGTTAGATCTTTATTAATGGTGACAGCAACATTCTTTATGTTTAACTCATTACAAAGATTTGATTTAGTTGATATATATGTGGTTTTTTTTAGTGCACCATTAATTGTTTCATTATTATCAGCGTACTTTTTAAAAGATATTTTATCTCCCAAGGGTATAATTTTAATGCTGCTAAGTTTTGGGTCAATTGTTTACGCTTTAGGTCCTAGTATGAAAATATTATCACCTGAGCTAATATTTCCAATAGTTCCTCCATTATGTTGGGCACTTTATCAATTCTTTACCAAACTTATTTCTGGGAACAATGAACCTTTCTCAGCAGTTTTTTACACTGCTGTTACTGGTGCTTTAATTTTTACTATTTATATTTCTTTTAATTGGACACCAATTGAGAATAATTTTTATTGGATAGGGTTAGTAGCAATGGGTATTTTTGGTTTCATAAGTCACTTTATAATTATTTATGCGATTCAATTATCAAATTTATCTTTTGTAACTAATTTTCAATATTCACAGTTACTATGGTCAACCATAATTAATTTTTTAATTTTTGGTGTGCCTGCAGATATAAGTAAAATTATAGGTCTAATAGGTATTATAATTTTTGGAGTTATGTTTATTAGAGTTGAAGGATCAAAAAAGGTTAAAAAAGTTAGTTAATTTTTATTTTTTTTCCTGATTTTGAACTTTTATTTATTGCATCAAAAATAATAAGAGAGTTTAAACCATCTTTACCTGTCACTTTGGGTTTTTCTTTTTTTATTACGACTTTAGAGAAATGATCAATTTGATTAATTAAAGTTTCATTACTCTTTTGAACATTTATTTTATTATTATGAATTCTATTCCACCAACTTCTTTCTTTTTGATAATACCAATATTTTAAATTCGGAAATTGAACAGAGCCTTTTGTTCCTCCTATAAAATAAGATGATTGATCAGTTATTGGATAAGCAGGATTTTCACCAGCGGTTAACTCATAACTCCAAGGAGAAGCAATAGTGTCAGATATATTTAAAGTACACAAAGCTCCGGACTTAAAAAATAGATTTACTGAAGCTGTATCTTCAACCTTGTATTTTCTTATACTATTTGATTTAAAAGCCTGAACATATTTTACTGGGCCAAGTAAATAACAAATCATATCAATATCATGAACTAAATTAATACCTAATGGACCACCACCATCACTTATTCTCCATTTTTCATTAAAATAATTTTTGTGTTTATAAAGCCAACATAAAATATTTGCAGATACAATTTTGCCAAGTTTTTTACCTTCTATTATTTTTTTTACTTTATTAACGATAGAATTATGTCGTCTATGATATCCTATTAATAAAGATGTTTTGTTTTTATTTGCACTACTTATAATTTTTTTTTGCTGATTTAATATCATCTGAAATAGGTTTTTCTAACAAAACAGGTATTTTTGAATTTAAAAATTGTACAGTATCCGTTTCATGTAAAACATTTGGAGTTGCAACTACAACTGCATCAGGCTTATCACTTTCTAATAGTATTTTAGTATTTTTATATAGTGGAACTTTGAATTTTTTCGCTAATTCATTGCCTGTTTTTTTTATTTCTACAATTGAGTGAAGAGAAGCATTTTTAGATCTTTGGATTGCTTTAATATGCTGCAATCCCATTAAACCAATTCCGATAACTGAGATTTTTACTTTCTTCGGCACAAATCTATATCTTAGGTGATACCAGCATCTATAATAAAGTTCTGTTTGGTGCATCCTGAGGACACATCAGAAGAGAGATGAACAACTAAACTAGCTACATCAGCTGGTTTTAATTGCCTTTTCAAACATTGTTTATCAAGAATAAACTTTTTATATTTAGGTGTTAACCAATGCTTTATTTGGCGTTCAGTAGCAATTGATCCTGGAGTAACAGAGTTGCACCTAATATTGTATTTACCAAATTCTCTTGCAAAAGATCTAGTTAAACCAATAACAGCTGATTTTGCTGTTTCGTAAGCAACCTTGTCACCTTCCCCTAACATCCAAGAAACTGAACTCAAATTTATAATAGCTCCACCTTTTTTTTTGAATCATTCCTCTTAAAACAGCTTTAATTGTAAAGAAGAAATGTTTTAAGTTTACATCCATTCTATTGTTCCAATATTTTTCATCTACCTGTTTAGTTGAATGTCTGTCATCATTGGCTGCGTTATTTATTAAAATATCAATAGGTCCTTTTGATTTTATTATTTTTTTAATTATATTTTCTAATTTTTTAATTTTTAAAAGATTACATTCAATAAAGTGTGGAGCTTTAATCTTTTTTTTTTTCAAATTTGAAATTAATTTTTTGGATTCTTTTATATTTATATCCACAAAATAAACTTCGCATTCTTGCTCACAAAAATGCTCTACTATAGAAGCGCCTATTCCAGATCCTCCTCCTGTAATAAAAACTCTTTTATTTTTAAGATCAAAATATTTTACTTTCATTTAAATCCTTTCCTCAGTTTTAGCATCAAATAATGAAATTTGTGTTAAGTCAAAATATAATTTCGTGTTTTTTGATAATTCAATTTTTATTGTAGAAGGAAATTTAGCTAACACTTCTTGATTTTCATAATCAAATGTCATTATTTGCTCATGACCAATATACTCACTTAAGTCAGCTCTTAGATTAATTTCAAAATCTCCCTCATTTGATTTTTTAGAGAATATATGCTCTGGTCTAATACCAAAATAAACTTCTTTGTTTTCTAAATTAGATTTTTCTTTAAATTCATATCCATTTATTGGGATTTCAAAATTTGAGCCATTTGCAACAAATGAAATTTGATTTGAACTTTGTTTTAGATTACCTTTAATCAAATTCATTGATGGTGAACCTATAAAATCTGCCACAAATGTATTGCTAGGCTTGTTGTAAATATTTTCTGGCGTATCATTTTGTTGGATTACACCATGATTCATTATCGCAATATTGGTACCTAAACTCATAGCCTCAGTTTGGTCATGAGTAACATAAACTACAGTAGTTTTAAGCTGTTGATGAAGTTTTTTAATCTCTCTTCTCATTTCAACTCTTAATTTTGCATCCAAATTAGATAATGGCTCATCAAATAAAAATATTCTAGGCTCCCTTACTAATGCTCTTCCAATAGCAACACGTTGTCTTTGACCTCCTGAAAGTTGCGAAGGTTTCCTTTCTAATAAAGCATCTACTTGCAAGAATTTTGAAACTTTTTGTAACTGTTCCTCTATTTTTTCTTTTGATACTTTGGCTTGTTTAAGGCCAAATATCATATTTTCTCTTACATTCATTGATGGGTACAGAGCATAAGATTGAAATACCATTGCAATATTTCGGTCTTTTGGTTCTACTTTGCTTACATTGTAATCATCTATATAAACATTTCCCTCATTTATTGTTTCTAAACCAGCTATAATATTTAATAATGTTGACTTTCCACAGCCCGAAGGACCTAAAAGTACTAAGAAATTTCCTTCGTCTATTTCTAAATTAATTTTTCTTAAAACTTCTGTTGTTCCAAAATTTTTTGATAATTCATCAATTTTTAACGTTTTCATCTTTATCCTTTCACTGCTCCTGAAGTTAATCCTCTAATAAAATATTTACCTGCTAATACATAAACAATAAGTGTAGGAACGCCTGCAATTATTGCTGAAGCCATGTCTACATTATATTCCTTAACACTTGTACTTGATAAAACCATATTATTTAATGCAACTTGAATTGGTGCGGCCTCTCCAAATGAAAAAGTTGATCCAAATAAAAAGTCATTCCATATTTGAGTAAATTGCCAAATAACTGTTACTACTATAATTGGTGCTGATATAGGAAGCAAAATTTTGAAAAATATTTTAAAAAAGCCAGCTCCATCTATTCTTGCAGCTTTTACTAATTCTGTTGGAACAGAAATATAATAATTTCTAAAAAATAAAGTTGTAAATGGAATTCCGTAAACTGTGTGGACTAACACAAGTCCAATTACTGAGTTCGATATTCCTAAAACTCCAAGAGTTCTAGCCATCGGTAATAAGATTGCTTGGAATGGAATGAAACATCCAAATAATAAAAAAAGAAATACCCATTGGTCTCCTTTAAATCTCCATTTTGTTAAAACATATCCTGTCATTGCTCCAATAAATGTTGAAAAAAATACAGCTGGAACAACCATCTTAATTGAATTCCAAAAGTATGGTTTTAAAAATGTATCACCAGCTCCATATCCTCTACCTCCCCAAGCAACAGCCCAAGAGTCAAAGT
>CACEQR010000021.1 GCA_902561765.1 uncultured Pelagibacteraceae bacterium
CAGGTGTAATTAACAGAATTTTTCATTCTTATGGAGATTTTGAAGGAGATATGGAAGGAAGAAGAAACGGAGCTCTAATTTCAATGGAGCAAGGTAAGGCAGTTGCATTTGCTATATTTAATTTACAGGCTAGAGGAGAAATGTTTATAACTCATAATGATCCAGTTTACACAGGCATGATTGTTGGTTTGGCACCAAAACCAGGTGATATGATAATTAATGTTATGAAAGGAAAAAAACTAACTAATATGAGAACACAAGGGACAGATGAAAATATAGTACTAACTCCAGTTAGACAAATGTCAATAGCCGAACAATTAAGCATTCTAAATACAGATGAAGCATTAGAAATTACTCCAAAGTCATGCAGGTTGAGAAAGGCAATTCTTGATCCTAATGAAAGAAAAAAAAATGAAAAATCAGGAGCTGCTGCTTAATCAAAAATTTTATCAACTAAATATAAACCTAAGGCGACGCAAGGTCCTATTCCAAAAGCAAATAGCAAGGTTCCAATTCCAACTGTTCCACCCAAGTACCAGCCTATGCTTACAACTGAAATTTCTATAATTGCTCTCACTAGAGCTATTGGTAGACCTGTTTTTTTTTGAAGACCAATCATTAAACCATCTCTTGGACCAGCTCCCAAATTAGAAACTAAATAAATTCCTCCTCCAATTCCAACAATTAGAACTGATATAACAGCCAAAATTAATTGACTTAAATAATTTGTTGGAGTTGGCACAAATTTTACACATAGATCAATCATCAATGCAATTATTAATGCATTAAATATTGTGCCCATGCCAAATTTTTGAGATAAGGGAATCCACATAATTAATACACCAATACTAATTAAAAGTGTGATCGTTCCAATAGTAAGATTTACATTTAAAGATATTCCTTGTGCCAAAACACTCCAAGGGGATGCTCCAGTAAAAGAAACAATCAAGAGCCCCTCCCCTAAGCCAAATAAAGTCAATCCAAAACAAAGAAAAAACAATGTTGACAATTTTGGCTTTAAATTGAAAGTTTCATCAGAACTCCATGAAACTTTTGGGATTTTTTTGATAGTAAGGAACATATAATTTACTATTATTTATACTTTCTTGAACTAAAATCTATGAAAATGAAACATTTTGTATTGATAATAATAATTTTTATTCATTCATCAAAGGCTATTTCACATAGTAGTCATTATGAAGGTTTAAAAAAGATTGAGATGGATGTCTTAAGAAATAACGAAATTATCGGAAGCACCAGTTATTTCTTTGAATTTGATGAAGATTTATTTGTAGTAAAAAATTACACTAATTTTAAAGTAGAATTATTCGGCATTACAGTTTTTTCAATATTAAGTGAAACTATAGAAAAATATAAAGACGATAAACTTATTTTTTTTAAATCAAATACATTCCAAAATGATAAAGAAAAATATGTAAATTTAAAATATCATAAAGCAAAAAATAAATTCATTATTGATGGTTCATCATTTAAGGGAGAAGCTGATATAGATTGTACTATTGGTAATTGGTGGAATCATAAAATTTTTAAAGCTAATAAACAAATTAGTCCTTTATCTGGTAGCATAAAGAAGCAAACTGTAAATTTAATTGGAACTGAAAATATTATTATAAATAACAAAGAGTACTTCAGTGAACATTTTAAAATTAAATCAAATGATGAAAATCTAGATGAAGACAAAAAATTTGAATTTGATGTATGGTATAATCCAAAAAATAATTTAATTTTAAAAGTAACTTATAATAAAATGGGAAACTGGGAATATAGATTAAGGAGTTTTGAATAATGGCTATATGGGGAAGTTTAATTGGTGGAATGATAGGTTTTTCTCTTGGAGGACCATTTGGAATGCTTTTGGGATCTTTAATTGGTGGAAAAATGTCAAGATCAAGATCTGGTGGAGGATTTAGATCATTTGCACAACCACAACAAATTTTTGCACTTTCTTTAATTGTTTTGTCAGCCAAACTAAGTAAGGCAGATGGAAAAGTAAGTCGTGAAGAATTAATTGCAGTCAAAGATAAATTAAAAATACCTGATAGTGAATTAGATCAAGTTGGAAAAATTTTTAATAAGGCCAAAGAAGAAAGCACAGGTTACGAGCCATACGCAAGACAAATTGCAGAAGTTTACAAAGGTAATTTAAATATTATGGAGGAAGTAATAAACACTTTATTTTATATTGCAGAGTCAGATGGAGACGTAAGTGATAAAGAATTAGAAATGATTGAAGATATAGCAAGAATATTTGGATTAAATGATATTCAAATAAATGGAATTAAGGAGAGTAGAAAATCATCAGACAAGCTTAACCCTTACATTGTATTAGAAAGCAAACCTGAAGATTCATTAGATACAATTAGAAAACGTTATTTGAAACTAAGTAAAGAGCATCATCCAGATTTATTAATGAGCAAAGGTGTACCTCAAGAGGTTTTGGACGAAAGTAAAGCTAAAATGAGAGCTGTCAATTCTGCTTGGAGCCAAATACAAAAATTAAAGAATTAATCCTAATAAACTAGACATAAAATACATAGAGAATATAAATGCTAAAATTACTATAAAGTACATAATAGTAACAATTTTGTCTCTTTTCCTTCTTTGTCTTACAAATGGCTTGTCATCTAAGTCACAAATGTCTCTTATGCCTATTACTTTATAGTCACAAGTGTACCGCCAAATAGAGTTTGGCATTCTGGGATCAGTTTGATTGTAGTATTGGATCCACTGAACTGAATATTTGAATAAAATATAGCTTACTATTAAAAGAAGACCGCTAGTAAACATTATACTATAATCTAAAATTGTTCTGACTCAGTTGACCCTTCCATTGCTGTGGTTGAACTCTTGCCTGAGCTAATTGTATTTGAAACAGCATCAAAATAAGATGTACCTACTTCTCTTTGATGTTTTACACTAGTATATCCATCTTTTTCTCTTGCAAATTCATGCTGTTGAATTTTAGAGTATGCAGTCATTCCTTCTTTTTTGTATTTTTCTGCTAACTCAAATATCGCAATATTTTGTGTATGGAAACCAGCAAGTGTGATAAATTGAAATTTGTAACCCATTTCTCCAATTTTTCTTTGGAACGATCCAATTTCCTCATCTGACAAATGTTTCTTCCAATTAAATGATGGTGAACAATTATAAGCTAACATCTTAGCAGGATATTTTTCGTGAATTGCATCAGCAAATTTCTTTGCTTCCTCTAAATTCGGAGTTGCTGTTTCACACCATATTAAATCTGCGTATGGTGCATAAGCTAGACCTCTAGAAATTGCTTGCTCAATCCCATCTTTTACATAAAAGAAACCTTCTGGCGATCTTTCGCCAGTTAAGAAAGGTTTATCATTTTCATCAAAATCATTAGTGATTAGTTTGGCAGCATTAGCATCAGTTCTAGCAAGAATAATCAGAGGGACATCAGCTATATCTGCTGCTAATCTTGCTGCTTTGAGGTTTCTAACCATAGTTCCAGTTGGAACTAAAACTTTACCACCCATGTGACCACACTTTTTTTCACTTGCCAATTGATCTTCAAAGTGAACTCCAGCGGCACCTGCTCTAATAAATTTTTTTGTTAATTCGAATACATTTAATGGACCACCAAATCCAGCTTCACCATCGGCTATTATTGGTAACATGTAATCAGTTCTTTTACTTTTATCCATGTCTCCATCTATCATTTCCATATGTTGAATTTGATCAGCTCTGATTAAAGAATTATTCATAGTCTCAACTAATTTTGGCGCACTATCATATGGATATAATGATTGGTCAGGATACATTTCACCAGCACTATTAGCATCAGCAGCTACCTGCCAACCACTCAGATAAATTGCTTTTAAACCAGCTTTTGCATGTTGAACCGCATGGTTTCCAGAAAGTGAACCTAAAGTGTTTACATAAGCTTCTGTATTTAAAAGCCTCCAAAGCTTTTGGGACTGCATTTTGCACATTGAATACTCAATTTTAATTGATCCTCTTAATCTTTCAACTTCCTCGGGCGTGTAATCTCTTTTAATATCTGCGAACCTTTGTAAATCGTATGAAATATTTTCAGCTGACACTTAAACCTCTCTCTTTTTGAATAAATGACTAGAAATTACTAATTTTTAATTTGAACTATATTCTTCAGTAAATTCGTTCATTCCGCTTGATCCCCAATCGCAATGATCGTCTCTTATGTATATACCTTTAGACTTATGTTCCGAATGCTCTTCTTTGTTAGTAATTTGGTAGTTATTTTCTATGCTATTTATTTTGTTTTTTTCCATGTAAATCTTATAATTTACAATATTTACAAAATCTACAATTAATTAAATTTTCCTTGTAAAATGCGATAATTTTGTGTAAATTTAAATTTACAAAATTTACAAATAGTAAAATGAGTCAAATTGATACAAAAATTGGTCCAAAAATCAAAGCTTTTAGAAGGCAGTTAGGAATTCAAGCTAACAAACTAGCTGAGGAAATGTCTATCTCTCCAAGTTATTTAAATCTAATCGAAAGTGGAAAAAGAAAAATTGATGGTGATTTACTATTAAGGGTTTGTGATAAACTTAAAATTGAACTATCAGATTTAACAAGTAAGACGGATATTAATCTAGAAAACAATATATCTGAGTTGTTAGGTGATGAGCTTTTTGAAGATCTAGATATCTTGGGACCAGAAGTAAAAGATTTGGTTAATACAAATCCAAAAATTGCTAAAGCTTTAATTAAGCTCGGGGATAACTTTAAACAAAAAGATCATGAAATTTTTAATAAACTAGAAAATATTTCAGGAAAAATTATTGATGGAAGAAAAAATGCATTTCCTGGAGAAGTAATTTCTGACTTTTTACAAGAGAATAAAAATTTTTTTCCAAAATTAGAAGGATTTGCAAATAATATTTTTGATAAGGTTAAACAAAATAACAGAACAAGATATATAGCTCTTTGCGATTTTCTAAAAACTGAGTATGGCATAACCGTTAAAGATGTAATTCCAAAAGAAGGAAAACCATTTTCAAAAATATACAAAGTAAAAGATAAAGAATTATTATTGTCTGATTATCTTTCACTTGAAACAAAAAAACTTTTTGCAGCTGCACAAATTTCACAAGAAGGAGCATCAAAAGAAATTGATGAATATTTATCAACATTTAATTTTCCAACAAATGAATCTAAAAAATTAACTAGGGTTGCTCTTTTAAATTATTGTGGAGCAGCAATATTAATGCCCTACTCCCTTTTTCATAAAGAGTGTAAAGAATTAAAATATGATCTTGAACTTTTACAAAATACATTTGCAACTTCGTTTGAACAAGTTGCACATAGAGTGACATGTTTACAAGATCCTAAACTGCCTGGAATACCTTTTCATTTTTTAAGAGTCGATGTTGCTGGAAACATATCAAAAAGATTTTCTTTATCAGGAATAGAAATACCAAGATATGGTGGTGCTTGTCCAAGATGGAATGTTTACTCGGCCTTTTCAAGACCCGGTGTTATTCAAGCAGCGGTAAGTAAAATGACTAATGGAGAAAAATATGTTTGTATAGCAAAGACAGTTGAAAAAGGTGTTGGAAGATATGGACAGAAGAAAAGTATGTTATCTATAGGTTTAGGATGTGAGGCAAAGTATGCAAAAGAATTTGTTTATACTGAAAATTTAGATTTAACTGATAAAAAATCAGAGTTACCTATAGGCGTATCATGTAGAACATGCGATAGACTTGATTGTTCACAAAGAGCCTTTCCACCTCTTCATAAAAAATTTGATGTAGATATTAATTCTAGAGGAGTTTCTGTTTACGTTAATGAATAAAAGGTTAATTTTGCTTAAGTTTTTGCCTTTTTTTTGAAATTAATTGAGTTAGTGAGTCCACCATCAAATCAGAGGCTTTAAATATTTCATTTGGTTTAAATTCATGTGACATATTTTTTTCGTCGTTTGTCTTATCTTCTATTATTATTCCCTTATCTGGAGAATTATCCTTAATATATATTAAAATTAACCAATCCTCGTCTGCTGACTCGTCCCATTTAATAAATATCTCTCCGGTTTCAAATCTTTTGTCTATACATCTAAATATAGACATATGTCTTGTAATATATCTTTTGTTTAATTGAAAAACTAAACTGTTAGCACTCCTATAAAAACTTTCTAAAGCAAACTCAATTTTTTGTCTTGCTAAGTTATATTCCCTTTCTTTTTGAAGTAGAGCCGATCTATCATCTTCCTCATCAGTTTTTACTCCAAGAGCTTCAACTCTTTCTCTAATTTTTTGATCTCTAATTAATCTATATTTATTTTTTAAATTCTCTATTCTCTTTTGTAATTCTCCATAGTCTTCTCTTTTTTCTTTTAGAGACATCTTTTCTAATTTTTCAAGTTCTTTTACCTCTCTAATCCTGAATCTTTCAATCTGTTTTTGTATTCTTAACTCTTGTAAAAATTTCTTTTGTCTTTCCGCTTGCTCTTTTCTTAATAGAGCTTGTTCTTTTCTTAAAAATAATTTTAAATCTTTAGCTCTTAATTTTTCAATTCTCT
>CACEQR010000022.1 GCA_902561765.1 uncultured Pelagibacteraceae bacterium
TCTTTTTAATTTGAAAAGTTTTTAATTTACTAATGTTTTCGATGTTTTCTCTTATATATTTGCTTTGTTCTTGAATATTTAGAAAAGTATAACCAGTGCTTAACCTTGTCATACCTCCAGCTGTTCCAATATTAATTTTATTTTTAACTTGGCTAATTACTGGGTAAAAAAGAGGTATTGCACCCACTTCTTTGTATGTAATCTTATAATCTTTTATTTTTAGATTATTCTCAATATATTCTTTAATTTGCTGATCATAATCTTTTTGGGAATCGTCATTCATTTCTGACAACCAAGTTGTTTCAACCAATGCTGTCGTTTTTGAATATGGAAGTGTATAAAAAAAATGAACACTTCCTCTCTGTTCACAATCAAAATCCATTAGATTCATCATTTCTTCATCAAAAAATTCCTTTTTTGTTTCTATTTCTACTCCACAAAAATGCTGCCATAGACCATTGTTTTGATTATTTAAATTTGGAACACTATTAAATACTAAAGAGTTATCAAAATTTAAATTTTGATCATTTTTGTGAAATGAAATATTTTTATTCTCTTTTAATCTATTGTTTATCTTCTCATAAAATAGCCCACTATCAATACTCTGATATGGATAATTATCGCACTCTAGATGTTTAGTCTTTTGAGGCACATTTATTGAAAAATGTTTCCAATTTTTTTTTACACAATCTTCAAAGTTATGCGGGAATGTCTTCCAAAAAGACCAAGTTTTATCTTTTTTGTATTCATTTCTTGGTTCAATAATAGCTAATGTTTTATTTTTTAACTTATTATTTGTCTCTAATTCATATGCCAAAGATAATCCTGCGCAACCTCCTCCAATTATTACAAAATCAAAATCTTTCATTTAAATTTATTTCCTCACTAATTAATTCGTGCTCTTTATCTCTAAGGTGATTATGTTTTTTAATCAATGATAGTTTTACTAGGTCAAATATAGATAATATTGTTTGTAATGTCTTACCACTTTTGGTTACAAAAATTTTACCTGATTTATCATAATTTTGAATAGTTTGTTTTTTAATAATATTTCTTCCAATTTGTCTATAAACTCTTCTTGCAACTAGAATTGAAAATCTAAGAGTTAATGGAATATCTTTTATTGATGAAAAGCTACTATCATAAAATAAATCTGCAGTCGCCAATGTTTCTTTTATAGTTTCAAAATCATGCTTTATATAAAACCGTTTATTTTTTGAGTCTTCTATCACATCTCTCGAAATATTTGTAAGTTGCATAGCTATGCCCAAATCGATAGCTGATTTAAGAGAATTAGAACTTGTGACATTCAAAATTTTTGCCATCATTAATCCCACAGTCCCAGCTACTCTATATGAATAAATCAATAATTCCTTTTTTGAATTTAATCTTATTTCATTTTGAATATCAGACTCCACACCATCGAATAAGTCTTCTACAATTTTTGTGGAAATATTATATTCATTCATTAATACCCACATATTTTTTATTATTGGATTCTGAAATTCTTTATTGATAAAATTATTTTTGAAGTTTAAAAACCTTCTTAATTTAACATCAATAATTCCTTCATCGTCTGCTATATTGTCTAAAGTCCTACAAAAATCGTATAAATTAGAACATTTCAAATAAGTTTTTTTTGGAAGAAAAAAACCAGCCCAGTAAAATGATTTTGCGTATATTGATAGAAAACTCTTATTCTCCATTATAAAATTTTGTCTAAGACTTTTGCTGAAGATAGCACTCCTGGTACACCTGCTCCAGGATGAGTACCTGCCCCAACAAAATACAAACCATCAAAAATCTCTGATTTATTGTGAAATCTAAAATAAGCTGATTGGGTAAATTTTGGTTGAATAGAAAAACCTGAGCCATATTTTGTATTTAACTCTTTCTCAAAATAATCTGGAGTTAAATAAAAATCCTCAACAATATTTTCGTTTAGATTGGGCAGTAAACTTTCTTCCATTTTTTTAATAACCAATTTTTTCATTTTATCTCCCTCAATAGACCAATCTATACCAGATTGGTTATTAGGAACGGGTACCAACACATAAAAACAATCATGGTTTTCTGGTGCCATAGATTTATCAGTAGCAGTTGGTCTATGTAAATAGTAACTAATATCATCATTTAATTTTTTATTGTTAAAAATGTCATCCAAGTGTTCCTTGTACTTATCTCCAAATTTGATGGTATGATGTTCAACATCGTTGTAAACTTTTTTAGTTCCAAAGTAATACACAAACAAACCCATTGAGTATTCCATTCTTTTCATTTTCCAATTAAAAATAGAATTACTACTATTTGTGTTTGCTAATTTTGAGTAAACTGCAGGTGGATCAGCGTTGCAAATGACATTATCTGCCTCTATTTTGTCTCCGTTGCTTAGTTCAACGCCAGTTATTTTATTTTTATTTGATAAGATTTTATTTACTTCGCATCCTTTTAATATTTTTATATGTTCTTCATTCATTAGTTTTTCCATACCATTTATTATTTGACCAGTACCCCCCATTGAATAATGAATCCCCCATTTTTTTTCTAAATATAAAATTAATCCATATATTGATGTTGTTGTAAAAGGATTACCACCTACCAACAGTGGATGCATACTAAGTAATCTTCTTAATTTTTCATTTTCTATGTAAGAGGAAACTAAACCATAAACAGATTTATAACTCTTTAGATTGAACAAAGAGGGTATTTGCTTTAACATAAATGACGGTTTATCAAATGGCACATCTGATAATTCAGTAAATCCTTTATCGAAAATTTTTTTTGTAAAATTTACTAAATTTTTATAACCGTCTGCATCTTTTTCATTAATCTTTTTAATTTGATCAATCATCTCTTGTTCATTACCTGAGTAGTTGAATTTGAAACCATCCTCAAAAACAAACTGATACCAGGTTTTGAGAGATCTAATTTCTAAATAATCTTTAGAGTTTTTATTAAAAAGCTGGAATAATTCATCAATCAAATAAGGCGCTGTTATAACAGTTGGACCACCGTCAAATGTAAATCCATTTTTTCTAAAAACTCTTGCTCTTCCACCTAAATCTTTATGTTTTTCAATAAGAGTTACATTATGACCCTTAGCCTTTAATCTCAATGCTGCAGCGATACCCCCAAAACCTGATCCAATTACTATCGAATTCATAATACAGATTTTATATTATTTTGAGTAAATGTAACGTAATTAAGTTATGAATTAATTTTTTTTAATTCAGACTTTGCTTCTTCAAGATTTTTTTCAAAAAGATTATCTAATTTGGAGCTATCAACTGTTGTAATCATAATCTTTTTCACAGACTCTAGTGCAATTTTAATTGATCTATCTTTGATTTCTTTGATTGCTGATTCTTTCATCTGATTTATTTTAGTTTGAGTTAAATTTTTCTTTATTTCAGAACTTTTATGAAACTTTTCATTCATGCTAATAACAAGCTGTTCTGACTCAGTTTTGGCTTGATCGAGTATTTTTTTGGTTTCGCCCTCCACGGAGTTAAGTTTAGCCTGAGCCTCATCTAAAAGTTTCTTTGACTCAACTCTTAACTTTTCACTTTCATCAATTTCCTTTTTTATATCTCCTATCATCTTTGTAAGGAGATTGTTTATATTCTGAGGAATTTTAAAATATACCAACAGACCAATAAATATAAAAAATGAAATTGCTACCCAAAATGTTGCATCAAACGACATCTTTTCTCTCTTTGTTTAATTTTGCTTGATCCTCTACTATCGCAGCAATGCTGCTACTATTTACTTCTTCACCTATAAGCTCTTTTATTAATTCTGCTGATGTTTCGGCTGCTATTTTGTTTATTTTTTCACCTGATTTATTTCTAAATTCAGACAACTCGTTTTCTACTGAACTAATTTCTTCATCAAGATCTTTTTCTAATGCATTTCTTTTTTTATTAATATCCTCTAATATTTTTTCTCTAGCTTCATTAAAGTAGTTTTTCGCTTTAATTTTACTATCTAAAATAATTTTTTCATATTCATCTATTTTTTTCTGACTTTCTTCTTTTTGTTTATCCGCTGTTTCAATATTTTCTAATATTTGGGACTTTCTAGTTTCTAGGTTATCGCTGATTTTAGGCAATATAACTTTGGTTAGAACAATAAAAAGTACTCCAAATGTGATGATAAGCCAGAATATTTGAGATATCCAAAACTCTGGATTGAGTTGAGGCATACCACCACTTTCAGCAGCAAATACGGTATTAAAACATGCAAAGCATGTGAAGAATACTAAAATAATTATTTTTTTAAACATTAACTAAAATGCAAATAAAATAATCAACGCAACTACTAGTCCAAATAATCCTGTAGCTTCAGCTAAAGCAAATCCTAATAATAAATTAGGGAATTGTTTTTGAGCTGCAGACGGATTTCTCATAGCACCAGATAAGTAATTACCAAAGATAATTCCAATACCAACTCCTGCACCTGCTAGCGCAATAGCTGCTAAACCTGCTCCTATCATTTTTGCTGCTTCTAATTCCATTCTTCCTCCTTTTTTTTAATGGTGTAAATTTAATGCATCATTTAAATAAATGCATGTTAAAATTGCAAATACATATGCTTGAAGAAAAGCAACTAATATCTCCAAACCTGTAAGCGCAACCGAAAAACTTAGTGGAAGCCATCCACCAACTATTCCTAAGCTAATAACAAAACCGCCAAATACTTTCATCATCGTGTGACCTGCCATCATATTTGCAAATAGTCTTACGGATAAACTAATTGGCCGACTTAAATATGAGATAATCTCAATAACAACTATTAATGGAAGTAAAACCATCGGAACTCCACTAGGTACAAATAATTTTAAATATCCTAATCCATGTTTCATAAAACCAATAATTGTAACTCCAATAAAGATAAAAGCTGCCAGCACAAATGTAACTATAATATGACTTGTGACTGTAAAGGCATAAGGTATCATTCCGAACATGTTACAAAATAGTACAAACATAAATAGTGAGAAAATAAATGAAAAATATGGTTTTGCATTTGATCCAGCCGTATCACTAATCATTTTGGCTACAAAGGTATAACTGAGTTCTGACAATAGTTGTAATTTGTCAGGTATTAAAGTTTTTTTCTTAGCACCTAAATTAAAAATTATCAAAATAGCTAATGAGCTTATAACCATAAATAAACTTGCATTGGTGAAAGAAATATCAACAGAGCCTAATTTTATTTCTGGTCCAATCCTATAAACATTGAATTGGTACATTGGATTTGATGCCATTATATTCTCTTACTTCTACTTATTCTGCATTTTTTTTGCTGATTTAATTACATTCATGATGCCTGCAATTACTCCTACAAAAAAAAATATTAAAATTAACCATGGCTTAGTACCAAACCAATTGTCTAAAATAAACCCAATAATTGTCCCAACAGCTACTGCAGCAACTAATTCTGTGCTCATCTTAAAAGCGTGGCCCATTCCTGACGTCTTAGGCTCTTTATTTTCTAAATATTTAGACTTTGCTCTATTTTTTGCACTTTTAAGGCGAGTTTTGAAATCTTCCTCTACCATTAGCCTAAGCTACCATGCTCTCAGCTTTTTGAAGGTCAACAGCAACTAGTTGACTTATCCCTTTCTCTGGCATTGTAACCCCATATAATCTATCCATTTTTGACATGGTTAATGCGTGGTGTGTTACAATTATGAATCTCGTGGAAGTAATTTTTGTTAATTCGTTTAGAAGATTGCAAAATCTAGTAACGTTCGCATCATCAAGTGGAGCATCAACTTCATCTAATACACAGATTGGTGAAGGATTTGTCAAAAATACTGCAAATATTAAAGATAATGCAGTCAAAGCCTGTTCACCACCTGAAAGTAGAGTAATAGATTGAAGTCTTTTACCAGGAGGACTTACTAACATTTCTAAACCAGCATCTAGAGGATCGTCAGAGTCTACCAATTCTAATTTAGCACTACCTCCATTAAATAAATTTGTATAAACTTCATTAAACTTTCTATTTACTCTTTCAAAAGCATCTAAAAGTCTTTCCCGACCTTTTTGGTTTAGTTCCGTGATACTCTCCTTCAGTTTTAATATTGCTGTAACAAGATCCTGTCTGTCTTGTTCCATTTTCTTTATTTCAGTTTTATATTTTTCAGTTTCATCATCAGCTCTTAAATTAACAGAACCAAGCTTATCTCTTTCCCTTTTTTTTTCATCTACCAGTTCCTCTTGAGTAACTAAATCTGGAAATTCTTCACTATTTTCAAGATTTGAATAATTAAGTATTTTCCCCTCTTCTAAATTTAATTCTGTCATAACCCTTTCCAAAAGATCATTTCTTCTTTTTTTAAGGCCATCAATGGTAGCTCCAGAGCTTGCTTTTTTTTCTCTAATTTCAATCGAACTTTCTTTTGTATTATTTAGCTCTAATCTTATTTCTGAAATATTATTATCAATTTTTTCAACTAATACTTCATTTTCATTTTTTTCATTTTCTGAAATTCTTAAATTTTCTGAAATTT
>CACEQR010000023.1 GCA_902561765.1 uncultured Pelagibacteraceae bacterium
CATACAGTTATGGGAGATACAATACAAAAACCAGGTGGTAATGCAGGTGTTGTTAGAGTTCATGGTACTAATAAAGCGGTAGCTGCATCAGTAGACTCATCAGCCACTTATTGTCATGCTCACCCACTAACTGGAGGTAAACAAGTAGTTTGTGAAAGTTGGAGAAATATGATCTCAGTAGGTGCAAAACCTATCGCAATTACAAATTGTCTTAATTTTGGAAATCCTGAAAAAGAAAAAAATATGGGAGAGTTTGTTGAATGTGTTGAAGGAATTTCAGAAGCATCTAAATATCTTAATTATCCAGTTGTTTCAGGGAATGTATCTTTTTATAACGAAACAAAAGATAAAGGAATAAAACCTACTCCATCGATTGGAGGTATAGGGTTACTTTCAGACTATAAAAAAATGATAACAATGGAATTAAAAAATGATGGAAATTATCTTTATGTAATTGGTAAAACTGAAGGTCATTTAAATCAATCTGTATTTGCCAGAAATATATTATCTGAATTTGAAGGTCCCCCTCCAGAAATAAATTTATTCAACGAAAAACAAAATGGAATGTGTATTTTAAATTTGAAAAAGGAAAATTTAATTGAAACCTGCCATGATGTGTCTTTAGGAGGAATTTTAACTGCAATTTCAAAAATGAGCGTAAAAGGAAATAGAGGAATAAAATTATTTTCCATAGATGGTTTAGTAAATAAATTTGAATATTTTTTTGGTGAAGATCAGGGCAGATATATTGTAGAAATCAAACCTGAAAATTTAGATAAAGTTGAAGATATGTTAAAAAAAGACTCAATTCATTTTGATAAATTAGGTATAATTGAAAGTGATCAGATTACATATGGAAATGATCTAAAAATATCAATTGACGATATCAAAGAAGGCTATAAAAATTGGCTAAAGGAATATATGGTTAACTAATGGCTATGGATTTAAAAGAAATAGAAGACTTAATTAAAGAAGCTTTGCCTGATGCTAAAATAGAAATCCAAGATTTAGCGGGTGATGGCAATCATTATTCAGCGACTGTAATTTCGTCGCAATTTGCAGGAAAAAGTAAAATTCAACAACACAAAATGGTATATGATTCACTCAAGGGAAAAATGGGAAATGAATTACATGCCCTTGCAGTCAAAACTAAGGAGAGTTAAATGGATGATGATACAAAAAATTTAATAAATAACGAAATTAAAAGTAACGAAGTGTGTCTATTTATGAAAGGTACACCTGACGCTCCTCAGTGTGGTTTCTCTATGGCCGTTACAAATATTTTAAAAATACTTGAAGTTAATTTTAAAGGTGTAAATGTTTTAGCAGATCAAAATCTCAGAGAAGGAATTAAAGTATTCAGCGACTGGCCAACAATTCCTCAACTATATGTAAAAAATGAATTCATAGGTGGTTGTGATATTGTTAAGGAAATGTACGAAAATGGTGAATTAGTAAAACTTTTTGAAGATAACGGAATTGAATTTAAAAAGAAAAGCTAATTATTTTAAAATTGATCTAATTTTTTTTGAAAAATACTTTTTCAACAAATTTAAGGTTGATATTTTTTCTGAAATTTTAGGATTATTCTCTACTATATTAAATTCAATACTATCTTCCCAATACAGTTCTATAACTAAACTTTCTCTGAAGTAATCATTAAATTTTTTTATAGTACTTACTGTTAAAACAGGTTCGATGTATTGTATTTTTTTTGATATATTTAATTGATTGTTTACATCGTCAAATAACAAATGCCAAATGTGAGCTTTTTTATTTTCAAATACCAAATTATCTTCGAGTTTAGTTGGTACTTCAATATAACCTTTTCTACCAACTCTAGATAATTCATTTAAAAAAAAAGAGATATCCTCTACATGCTCAGCAACATGTGATGCAATAATGAAATCAAACTCTTTATCTTTAAATGGTAATTTTTTTTCAGTTATTTTTACAAAAGTTTTATCTCTATAATGGTCTGAAAGATCTAAAATATCACTTATAGTAGTTGCATATTCATTAGCACCGTAACCACATCCAATATCTAAAACCTTCCAGTTGGGATTTTGAGAAAGAATTTTTTCAATATGTGTTTTTGATGTTCTTTTGATCAAATAATTATCTTGAATAATATTCAATTACCAGATTTGGCTCCATTACTACAGGGTATGGAACTTCTTCAAACTTTGGAACTCTCACAAATTTTACTTTTTTATTTTTTTCATCTAGTTGTAAATATTCAGGCACTTCTCTTTCTTTATTAGCAAGAGCTATATCTATCAAAGCTAACTGTTTTGATTTGTCTCTAATTTCAATGCTATCTTCTTCTTTGACTTGATAACTTGAAATATTGACCTTTTTACCATTAACTCTTACATGTCCATGATTTATTAATTGCCTAGATGAAAATATAGTATTTGATAATTTTGATCTATAAATCACTGCATCTAGTCTTCTTTCAAGTAAACCAATTAAATTTTCTGCTGTATCCCCTTTTTTCATTATAGCTTTCTTGTACATATTTCTAAATTGTTTTTCATTCATGTTTCCATAATAACATTTAAGCTTCTGCTTAGCTTGAAGTTGAATTCCATAATCTGATGGCTTTGAGGATTTTGTCTGACCGTGTTGTCCTGGAGGATATGCTCTTGTATTAAATGGACTTTTGGGCCTCCCCCATAAATTTACTTTAAGTCTCCTGTCGACTTTGTGTTTTGAGTTTAATCGTTTTGTCATATACTAATTATGGGTTTTATAGACATCAAATTTTTTTTGTCAATCAAGGTTTTTTACGTAAACCGGCAAATACACTTGATAAAATGCGTATTTCTTTTTGAGATAGTTCCATTTTGTAAAAAATACTTCTTAAATTTTCCAACATTATTGGTTTTTTAGGTTTTTGTTTAAAAAAGTTTTGTTTTTCTAGATTTGAAATACAAAAATTCAACATTGCAGATATTTCTTTCTTGGTTGCTCTTTGTATTTTTTTTGACTTCTGAAAATCACTTTTTTTTTTTGAAATAATATTTGAGATTGTTTGAGCAACTATAACAAGACTATGAGATAGATTTAAGGATCGAAATTTTTCATTGCTTGGAATTTGCAGTGTATAATCAGCATAACTCACCTCTTTATTGGATAGTCCTGACGCTTCAGAACCAAATAAAAAACTTATTTTTTTTTTTAAATCTATTTTTTTTATATCCTCTAGTGAAATATGTTTAATATTTTTATTTCTAAATCTCGCTGAAGTAGCAATCAAAATATCTGTATTATTTAACGATTTTTCTAAATCATTATAAACTTTTGCTTTTTGGATTATATCCTTTGCGCCCACCGAAGTTGCTATTATTTTATCATTTGGAAATAAGGGCTTTGGATCTATCAATGATAAATTTTTAAAACCAAAATTTTTCATTGCTCTTGCACATAAACCTATATTTTCAGAAAGCTGAGTTTTGTGCAATATAAATGAAATATTATTAAAATTCATTAAGCACTTGCCGGTGCATTATCTTTAAATAATTTATAGTCTAGACTATCTATTAGTGCCTTGAATGAAGCATCTATAATATTTGGAGAAACGCCAATGGTAAACCAATTTTTTCCTTTTGAATCTGTACTTTCTATTGAAACTCTGGTTACAGCTTCAGTTCCAGTATTTAATATTCTTACTTTGTAATCAACTAACCTTAGATCTTTTAAATAATCAGAATATTTAGAAATTTTTTTGATATTATTTCTAATAGCATTATCTAAAGCATTTACTGGTCCATTACCTTCACCTTCACATACTATTGTTTCACCATCTACTTCTAATTCTGCTTTAGCTGATGAAATAATTTCTCCAGATATATTTTTCTTTACAGATACATCATAAGCTTTAATGATTAAATATCTTGGAATTTCACCTACAATTCGTCTTGCCAGAAGTTCAAAAGATGCATCGGCTCCATCATAACTATAACCAATAAACTCTCTACCTTTTACTTCGTCTAAAAGTTTTTTAATTTTTGGATCATTTTTTTTTATATCAATTCCTATTGTCTCTAATCTTGATAAAATATTTGACTGTCCCGCTTGATCAGAAACAATTATATTTCTTGAGTTACCAACTTCATTCGGATCAATATGTTCATATGTTTTAGGATCTTTTTGCACTGCAGATACATGCATACCGCCTTTGTGTGAAAAGGCTGCTGCACCAACATATGGTAAATGCTTATTTGGTTTTCTATTCAAGATTTCATCTAATAATCTCGAGCATTGTGTCAAATGTTTAATATTTTCTTTATTAATATTTAACTCATAATTTTGAGCAAATTCTCTTTTTAAATACAACGAAGGTATTAATGACATTAAATTTGCATTACCACATCTTTCTCCTAAACCATTAATTGTTCCTTGAACCTGTCTAACGCCAGCTTGTATAGCAACCAAAGAATTTGCAACAGCATTCTCAGTATCGTTATGTGCATGAATTCCTAAATTTTTACCTGGAATATATTTTGAAACCTCTGAAACTATTTTTGAAATTTCATGTGGTAATGTTCCTCCATTAGTATCACACAAAACTATCCATCTGGCACCCTCTTCATAAGCAGCCTTAATACAACTTAAAGCGTATTCTTTATTTGATTTATATCCGTCAAAAAAATGTTCAGCATCAAACATAAATTCTTTTCCTGATTTAATTATATGTTTAGCGCTTTCACTAATATTTTTTAAATTCTGATCTTTTGATATACCTAAGGCAACATCAACATGAAAATCCCAAGACTTTCCAAATAAACAAATTGAATTTGCCTTAGAATTTATTAGAGATGAAATCATTGGATCATTTTCAGCACTATGTTCAGATTTCTTAGTCATTCCAAATGCAGTCAGAGTTGCGTTATTAAATGAGTGCTTTTTATTAAAAAATTCAGTATCTGTAGGATTTGCACCTGGCCATCCTCCTTCAATATAATCTACACCAAGATTATCTAAAGCTAATGATATCTTCTCTTTATCGTCCAAAGAAAAATCAACACCTTGGGTTTGGGCACCATCACGTAATGTTGTATCAAAAATGTATATTTTATCTGACATTATTTAAATTTCCACGAGGTTTTACCATCTTTATCCTCTATTTGAACTCCTTTTTCTAAAAGTTCATCACGTATCTGGTCAGCTAATTCATAATTTTTATCATCTCTAGCCTTATTTCTTTCTTTAATTTTTGTTTCAATTATTTCGTCATTTAAAATAGATTTATTTTTTTTAAAATTAACCCATTCTTCTTTTGTTTCTGTTAAGAGACCCACAAAATTACATGCAGATACAAATTCTTTTTTATCTCCTAAATCACCAGATTGAGATTTAACAAATAGTTTATGTAGGTTAGCAATGTATTTAGGAGTATTTAAGTCGTCATACAAAGGATAAAGGTCATCATCAGAAATTAATTTTGGTTTATCAACCTCAACATAACTTTTATACCATTTATCTATTGTTTTTTGACTCTCCTCTACAAGTTTATCATTCCAATCTAATGGTTGCCTGTAATGCGTACTCATTAATGCTAACCTTAAAGATTGACCATTGATATTGTTTTTAAAATCACTTATTTTTAAAATGTTTCCTTGAGATTTAGCCATTTTTTCATTTGATAAAGTAATAAACCCATTGTGCACCCAATAATTAGCAAATACTTCAGTACCATTAGCGCATCTAGATTGTGCAATTTCATTTTCATGATGAGGAAATATTAAATCTCTACCACCACCATGAATATCAAATTTTTCACCAAGATATTTTTTGGACATTGCCGAACACTCT
>CACEQR010000024.1 GCA_902561765.1 uncultured Pelagibacteraceae bacterium
AATAAAGAGCAACTAATTGAATTTAGAAGGCAAAAAATGAGTATGGTATTTCAAAGGTTTGGCTTATTTCCGCATAAGACAGTTTTACAAAACGTGGGTTACGGACTCGAAATGCAAGGTGTAGAAATTGAAAAAAGAAATACTACTGCAATGGAGAAAATTGAGTCTGTAGGTTTATCTGGATTTGAAAATCAATATCCTGCCCAACTATCTGGTGGAATGCAGCAACGAGTAGGACTTGCAAGAGCTTTAGCCACTGATACTGACATTATGCTTATGGATGAAGCTTTTTCAGCATTAGATCCATTAATAAGAAGTGACATGCAAAAACAATTGATAGATCTCCAAGCAGAATTAAAAAAAACTATAGTTTTTATTACTCATGATCTTGATGAGTCACTTAGATTAGGAGATCATATTGGAATTTTAAATGCAGGCAAACTTGTACAAGTGGGAACACCAGTGGAAATTATTATGAACCCAGCAGACGAATATGTTGAGGCATTTGTAAAAGATGTGAATAGGACCAAAGTTATTAAAGCAAAAATTATAATGAAACCTATTAACCAATCAGATGATATTGATAAATCAAACCTGATTAAAGTTGGAGAAGATCAATTTATCGAGGAATTTCTACCTCAAGTTGTTTGTAGTAATTCCAATTGTGAAGTTATTGATAAACAAGGAAATGCTAAAGGCTATATTTCAAATAAAGAATTACAAGAATCACTGAGAAGCTCATAATTTATATAAATTAGTTATGAAAAAAAACTTAGACAAAATTGTTGATTTAGAAAAATATCCTATTCATGACTTACAATCTCACAAAATAAAAAAAATAATTGAAAAATGTAAAGCAGAATTAGAAAATGATAGTTGTTCAGTAATTCCAAACTTTATTTTACCAAATTCTTTAGCAGTTATGAGAAAAGAATTAGAGCAACAGCTAGATGAAGTTTACATGTCCAAGGAAAGTATTAATGCATATCTTTATGCAAAAGATGACCCCTCTCTTCCTAAGGATCATCCAAAAAGAATATTTATGAACAGATACAATGGATATCTAAACTCTGATTGCTTTGCTGAGGACTCCGAAATGAAATTTCTTTACGAAACTGAAGAATTAATTAAATTTGTATCTGCTTGTTTAGGGATTTCTCCCATTTATAGATGGGCTGATCCTTTAGCTTGTCATGCTTATAATGTAATGGAGCCTGATGGTATATTGCCTTGGCATTTTGATAGTTGTGAATTTACTTTAAGTCTTATGATACAAAAACCAGAGCAAGGTGGAATATTTGAGTATTGTCCAAATATAAGAGAACCAGGAAATGAAAGATTTGATGAAGTAAGAAAAGTGTTAGATGGAGATCGTTCAAAAGTTAAACAACTTGAATTAAAACCTGGTGATTTACAAATATTTAAAGGACGATTTACTATGCATAGAGTAACCAAAATAATAGGAAAAACCTCACGTTACATGTGTATACCAGCATATGTATTAGATCCATGGAGAGTAAATACACCTGAACATTCTAAAGCAATTTATGGAAAGGTGTTGCCCATACATATAGAAAGAAATAAAGTTAGATCTGATGGTTTAACCGACTAAATTTATTAATGTCATACAATTTTAAAAGTAAAAAAATAATTATTTCTGCTGGTGCTACAGGAATTGGTTGGGCGACAGCAAAAGAGTGTCTTGAAAAAGGTGCAAAAGTTTTTTTGTGTGACATAGATCTAAAATCAATAAATAAATTAAAAAAACATCCGTTAAATAATAAAAGATTGTTTAGTTTTCATTGCGATGCTTCAAATGAAAACGATGTGATTAATTTTTTTAAAGAAATTAAAAAAAAAACACAAAAAATTGATGCTCTAATTAATAATGTTGGAGTAGCAGGTCCAACTGGAACTATGGATAAACTTAAGACAAAAGATTGGGAAGAAACATTAAAAATAAATGTAATAAGTCATTTTATTTTCTCAAAATTAGCAATTCCAATGTTAAAAAAAAATAAAGGTGGATCTGTTGTTAATCTATCTTCTACTGCAGGTATATTTGGTTTTCCATTAAGATCTCCGTATTCAGCAAGTAAATGGGCAGTCGTGGGTATGACAAAAACCTTAGCAATGGAATTAGGAAAATTCAAAATAAGAGTAAATGCGATTTGTCCAGGAACTGTCAAAGGAGACAGAATGGGTAGAGTAATCAGAGATAAAGCAAAATTTTTAAAAATTTCTAAGAAAGCTGTTGAGAGTGAGTTTGTTTCTATGACATCTCTTAACACTTGGGTTTATGAGAAAGATATTGGAAATATGTGTTGCTATTTAATTTCTGATGAGTCTTCTAGAATTTCTGGTCAAGTAGTTGGTGTTGATGGTAACACTTTAAGAATGCATTAAGTTTTTATAAATTTTCAATAAATTCTAATAAGTGATTTATTATTTGCTCAGGAGCCTCTATCAAAAAAGAGTGTTTTACCTTTGGTATTATAACCAATTTAGAAATTTCAATCTCATTTGACATTCTTTCATTATGAAAAGGTGTACAACCTCCATCATTTTCTCCTGTCATAAATAAACATGGCTTCTTAATTTCTTTTAACCAAGGAATCATCTCGGTTTCTGCATATATTTTAAATACATTAATAAAAACATCTTTGTCAGTATCTATAACCTGTTTTAATCTTCTTGATACAAGATCAGGATTTTTTTCAATGAAGTCATCTGTAAACCACCTCGTGGTTAAATTTTTTAAAGTTTGTTCAACACCTTTATTTTTTAAATCAGAAATAACATTCCACACTTTTTGTTTATCATCATCAGATCTTCCTGCCACCGTTGATAATAAACCTACTGAAATTACTCTGTCAGGAAATTTTCTTGCATAAGCAGGTGCAATCATTCCTCCAAGAGAATGCCCCATAAAATGGGCTTTTTCTATACCTGTTCTTTCTCTAACTCTCTCAAGATCTAAAACAAGATCATCTAGATTAAAATCTTTATTACTCACAGGTGATTTTCCATGACCTCTTAAATCATAGGTTACAACTGTGAACTTATCTTTGAGTTTTGGAACTATGAATCTCCATGCATCCTCTGCTCCTCCTACTCCATGGGTAAAAAAAATTGCAGGACCTGATCCTGTTACTGAATAATTACAATCTATGATGCTCATAGATATTTATGCTACTTGTATGTTTGATTTTTTAAAATATGGAATTACATTTTCACCAATTCTATGCATCGACTCAATTAAATCATTTTGTGATTGACCAAAACTTGAACTAAGAATAATTTCATCAACTCCCGCTTCGGCATAGATACTTAATTTATCAATCATTTCATTCAAAGGACAGATCAAAAGATTTTCTTTTAATTCATCTAAAGTTTGTTTTCTAGGCAAAGCTTCAATATTCCCTTCATTTACTTTACCAGGGCCAGTAAACATATTATCAAATCGTTTATAATATTCGTAAGCAAGTTTAGTTTTTTCTCTAGCTTCATTTTCATCTTTTGCTAAATAAGCCATGCGTTGCATAGACAGTTTTAGTAGTTTTCCTTCTTCACCTAACTTTGTACAACCCTCCTTAAACGCATTCACTCTACTTAATAAAAGATCTTTAGTACCTGACAATACCGTTGATTGTACATGAAATCCCCTTGATGCTGCATCTTTAATACTTTCTAAATTCATGGCAGCTATCATCATTTGTACAGGATTACTTATTGGTCGAGGCATAATAGTAATTGGTTCAAAATCATAGAATTTACCTTTATATGAAACTTCTTTATTTTTTAACAATAATTGTAAAACCTCGAGTGACTCTATAAATTTTTCTTTTGATTTTTCTATGGGAGTTCCTAATCTTTGCATCTCCCAAGCAAAAGCACCTCTTCCAACTCCTAAAATTAACCTGCCATCAGTTAAAATATCTGCTGTTGCAACTTCACCAGCATATGTTCTCATATCGTGAAGAGGTAAAACAACTATTCCAGTCGTGATTTTAATATTTTTTGTGATAGATGCAATTTTTACAGCCATCTGCAAAGGTGATGGCATCATAAGTAAATTTATTAAATGATGTTCAGGAATTGATACTGTTGCATAACCAAGTTTCTCTGCAACAACACATTCTTCCAACATATTTTTAAAATGTTGTTTTGAACCTACATTTGTATCTGGCATATAGCTAGTTAAGAAGTGATTGAAGTCCATGTATTTAATTTACCATTTTAATTTTTCTTTAGATATCTATTTTCTAATTTTATTTTCATATTTTTTTCTAAATAGTTGTAAGTTGACTAAATACTCGTCTCTTATATTTGAAAGTTGATTAATTGATTTTCCTTTAGCTTGTTTTTTTGTGCCTGAAATCAACCTTTCTGAGAGTTTTTTTGATAATTTTGGCGCTTTAAGCTTAGTCCATGGAAGTTTTAATGCTGGCCCAAATTGTTCTAACATATGCTTCATCCCAGCCTTTCCACCCGCTAAATGGAAGGTTAAAAATGTTCCCATTAAAGAGTATCTTAGACCAGGACCATCCTCTATGGCTCTATCTAAGTCCTCTGTTGTAGCGTATCCTTCATTAATAATATGAAGCGCCTCTCTCCATAAGGCTTCTTGAAGTCTATCAGATAAATAACCAGGTAATTCTTTTTTTAGAACTATTGGATTCATTGAAATTGACTTATAAAATTTATTTGCAATTTTTAAAGATTTCTCACTAGTTCTTTTACCAGGTACTATTTCTACCAAAGGTAATAAATATACAGGATTGAATGGATGGCCAATTATGCCTCTCTGAATATTTTTGCATTTTGAAAAAATCTTTGATGGCAACAATCCTGAAGAACTTGATGAAATTAAAACATTTTTTTTGCCTTAGTAATTTCATCTTTTGGAGGTGTAAATACTTCATTTAAAATTTGAATTTGTTTGGGATGAATAGAGCCTTTTCCAGTAAATCCAAGATTTCTGACTTGTTCAGCTTCTTTCCTCATTCCATCCATGTTTTCTAAATCTAAATAAGGCACATCTATAACGTCTACACCGACACTAGCTCCCGCATGAACCAACTTTGATCTTGCGTGAACAAGATTTTCCCATTTATTCTCAACTCTAAGCTCTGCTGCCATATCAACTCCACCAAAATATAAAGCTACAATTCTCTTACTAGCATGAGCGATATTATAAATATTTTCTAAAGCTTCATTTGTTTCCATTATA
>CACEQR010000025.1 GCA_902561765.1 uncultured Pelagibacteraceae bacterium
TATTGCATTTGTACAATAAAAATATATAAAACGCATGTTGTTTAAAGCTTTATTGAACAAGGGGACGCTTCCCCTGCTATTAGGGAGGGGTACCAAAGCGGTCAAATGGGGCGGGCTGTAAACCCGTTGACTTCGGTCTTCGAAGGTTCGAATCCTTCCCCCTCCACCATTCAAAAAAACTTTAAATGATTTTGGAGTGCGCACTTGGGTTTGCGGGTGTAGTTCAGTGGTAGAACACTAGCCTTCCAAGCTGGTTGCGTGAGTTCGATTCTCATCACCCGCTCCAAAAATTTTAAAATTAAAAAATAAAGTGAGGTAAAAAAAGTAATGTCTAAGGAAAAATTTGTAAGAAATAAACCGCATTGTAATATTGGAACAATAGGACATGTTGATCATGGTAAAACAACTCTAACTGCAGCTATAACAAAAGTATTATCAGAGGGTGGTGGTGCAAACTTTGTTGCATATGATCAAATTGATAAAGCTCCTGAGGAAAAAGAGAGAGGTATAACAATATCAACAGCTCACGTAGAATATGAAACAGCAAATAGACATTACGCCCATGTTGATTGCCCAGGTCATGCTGACTATGTAAAAAATATGATTACAGGTGCTGCACAAATGGATGGTGCGATTTTAGTTGTTAATGCAGCTGATGGTCCAATGCCTCAAACAAGAGAACATATACTTCTTGCTCGTCAAGTTGGAGTTCCAGCAATTGTTGTCTACCTAAATAAAGTTGATCAAGTTGACGATAAAGAAATGATTGATTTAGTTGAAGAAGAAATTAAAGACCTTCTAACATCATATAAATTTCCAGGTGATAAAACACCAATCATTAAAGGTTCAGCTTTAGCAGCAGTTGAGGGTAGAGATGATGAGATCGGTAAAAATTCTATCATGGAATTGATGAAATCTGTTGATGAATTTATTCCTCAACCAGATAGACCTAAAGATAAAGACTTCTTAATGCCAGTTGAGGATGTTTTCTCAATATCAGGAAGAGGTACAGTTGTTACAGGAAGAGTTGAGTCTGGTGTTATCAAAACTGGTGAAGAGATTGAAATTGTAGGTATCAGAGAAACAAAAAAATCAGTTTGTACCGGAGTTGAAATGTTTAGAAAATTATTAGATTCTGGAGAAGCTGGTGACAATATTGGTGCATTACTAAGGGGAGTTGAAAGAACAGATGTTGAAAGAGGACAAGTTCTTTGTAAACCTGGTTCAATTAAACCTCATACAAAGTTTGAAGCACAAGCATATGTATTAAAGAAAGAGGAAGGTGGAAGACATACGCCTTTCTTTACTAAATACAGACCTCAGTTCTATTTTAGAACTACAGATGTTACCGGAGAAGTAGAATTGCCATCAGGTACAGAAATGGTAATGCCAGGTGATGATGCTAAATTTACAGTAAAACTTATCACACCAATTGCAATGGATGAAAAACTAAATTTTGCAATTAGAGAAGGTGGTAGAACAGTAGGAGCTGGAGTAGTAACAAAAATTATAGAGTAAACTCTATAGGAGTGTAGCTCAATTGGTAGAGCGCCGGTCTCCAAAACCGGAGGTTGGGGGTTCGATTCCCTTCGCTCCTGCCAACAAAGTGTTACATAATATTATGAAAAATCCTTTAAAATTTATTCAGGACGTAAAACAAGAAGCTTTTAAGGTTACATGGCCTACTGCAAAAGAAACTGTTCAAGGAGCTCTTATGGTTTTTGCTATGGCAGTTCTAGCATCATTATTTTTTTTATTACTAGATCAAGTTTTAAAGTTTTTTTTAGAAATCATTCTTAAAATAGGTATTTGATGAAAAATTGGTATATTGTTCAATCTCACTCTAGTTTTGAAAATAAAGTTGCCCAACTTATAAGAGAAGAGGCTGAAAAAGCAAAAATATCAGATAAATTTGAGGAGATTATTGTTCCTACTCATGACATTACTGAGGTAAAGAGAGGTAAAAGAGTTCAAAGGAAGAAAAAATATTTCCCTGGATATATTCTTATAAAAAGTGAAATGGATAATAATATTTATCATATGATTAAGAACTTAAAAAAAGTTAGTGGTTTTCTGGGTTCAAAAGGAACCCCAATTCCAGTTTCAGATAAAGAGATCGAAAAAATATTGGGTGAAATTAAAGATGGAGTCGCACAACCAAAATCTGGTGTAGAGTATAATGTTGGAGAAAAGGTTCAGGTGATAGATGGACCATTTGCATCATTCAGTGGTTTAGTAGAGGATATAGATGAAGAAAAATTAAGATTAAAAGTCTCTGTTTCAATATTTGGTCGTCCAACTCCAGTGGACTTAGAATATAATCAAGTAGAAAAGGCAAGTTAATGGCAAAAAAAGAAATAAGTGGATATGTAAAGTTACAAATTAAAGGTGGTCAAGCTAACCCCGCTCCTCCAGTTGGTCCAGCACTAGGTCAAAGAGGAATTAACATAATGGAATTTTGTAAAGCATTTAATGATAAAACAAAGTCATTTGCTGGTAAGCCAGTTCCTGTGATTATTACTGTATATAAAGATAAAAAATTTGATTTTGTTATAAAATCACCTCCCGCATCACATTTCATAAAAGAAGCAATGAAATTGAAGAGCGGATCAAAGGAACCTGGAAGAAATATTATTGGAACTATTTCTAAACAACAACTTAAAGATATTGCTGAAAAAAAAATGGAAGATCTAAATGCTCACGACATAGATGAGGCTGCTAAAATAATAGCTGGATCAGCAAGATCAATGGGAATAGAGGTTAAAGACTAATGAAATCGAAAAGATACAAAAAATTACCTGAAAACACAAAAGAACTACCTTCAGAAAAAATAGAGACTTTACTGAAATCAGTTAAATCAAATTGTACCACAAAATTTGATGAGTCTGTAGATATAAGTTTTAGAATTAATAATAAGCAAAAGAAAAATGAGATTAATCTAAGAACGGTGGTAAATTTACCTGGTGGGACAGGAAAGTCTATAAAAGTAGCCGTTGTTTGTGAAGATAACAAATTAGATGAAGCAAAAGAAGCTAATGCTGATTTAGTTGGAGGTGATGATTTAGTGGAAAAAATTAAAAGTGGAGATTTAAATTTTGAAAAACTTATATGCACCCCATCAATGATGATTAAACTTTCAAAGTTAGGCAAAGTTTTAGGGCCTAAGGGACTAATGCCAAATCCAAAATTAGGAACTGTTACAAATGATATAGCAAAAGCAGTTAAAGAAGCAAAAGCTGGACAAGTTGAAATTAGAAATGACAAAGATGGAAATATAGGATTAAGTATTGGAAAAAAATCATTTGATGATGAAACACTTATTAAAAATTACAATGCAGTAATTGAAGCTCTAGAAAAGGAAAAATCGAACTTAACAATTAAAGGAGACTTAATTAGACAGGCTTTTGTTACATCAAGTATGGGTGTGTCATATAAAATAAAATTACATAAGAGTTTATAATTATGATGAATAAAGAACAAAAAAAGCAGTATATTAAAGATATGTCATCTCAGTTTGATAAAACTGAAGCTGTTATAGTTACTCATTATCAAGGTTTAACTGTTACCCAATTAGATGATCTTAGAAAAAAAATGCGTGAACATGGCATAAAGTTTAAAATTACAAATAACAGAATTACTAAATTGGCTTTAGAAAAAACCAAGTGTAAAGAATTATCAAATTTGTTCACTGGACCTACAGCAGTAGCTCTATCAGAGGATGCTATAACTTCAGCAAAAATTCTAACCAAATTTTCTAAAGAAAATGAGAACTTGAAAATTCTAGGAGGAATCATGGGTGCAGACATTTTAGACGTTGCCGGAGTTAAAAATGTTGCAACATTACCTTCATTAGATGAGGCTAGAGCCAAAATAGTAGGTATTTTAAGGTCTCCAGCACAAAAAATAGCAAGTATTTTACTTGCGCCGGCGTCAAAAATCGCTATTTTAGCGCTCGAAAAATCAAAAAAATAACCAGGGATAAAAATAATTACTATGGCTGACTTAAACAAAATTATAGAGGATTTATCAAGCTTGACTGTTGTAGAAGCAGCTGAGCTTTCAAAACAATTAGAGGAAAAATGGGGAGTAACAGCTGCTGCTGCAGTTGCTGCTGCACCTGCTGCTGCTGGAGGAGAGGCTCCTACAGAGGAAAAAGATGATTTCACAGTTATGCTAACAGCAGCTGGTGATAAAAAAATTAATGTTATTAAAGAAGTTAGAGCAGTTACAGAACTTGGATTAAAAGAGGCAAAAGATTTAGTTGAAGGTGCACCAAAAGAAGTCAAATCTGGTGTTAATAAAAAAGAAGCCGAAGAAATAAAAGCTAAATTAGAAGCTGCAGGCGCAAAAGTAGAACTTAAGTAAAAATAAAATAGAAAGAATTCAATTGCTGAAAATTATTGTTCAGCAATAAACTAGATATGCAATTATCTTTTACTGAAAAAAAAAATATTAGAAAAAGTTTTGGTAAACTAAAAGAAAGTTTATCCATACCAAATTTAATAGAAGTTCAAAAAAATTCTTATAAAGAATTAACAGAGTTTAAAGGTGATGTTGAACAACATCTTATTAAAGGCTTCCATAGAGTATTTAAAAGTATTTTTCCAATTGAAGATCTTAATGATAAGGCAACATTAGAATATATTTCTTACCGACTCGAAAAACCTAAATTTGATGTTGAAGAATGCATCACACGAGGCTTAACATATTCTGCTGCTTTAAAATGCACACTAAGATTAGTTGTGTACGAAATAGATCAAGAAAATAATACTAAGGATATTTTGTCAGCTAAGGAGCAAGAAGTTTATATGGGTGAAGTTCCTATGATGACAAACAGTGGAACTTTTATCACAAATGGTGTTCAAAGAGTTGTGGTAAATCAAATGCATAGAAGTCCTGGTGTTTTTTTTGATCATGACAAAGGTAAATCACATGCAAGTGGTAAACTTTTATTTAATTGCAGAGTTATTCCTAATAGAGGATCTTGGTTAGATTTTGAA
>CACEQR010000026.1 GCA_902561765.1 uncultured Pelagibacteraceae bacterium
ATAACTTGCCATCTTTGTTAATTTTTAAATCAGAAATGTTCAATACTGAAGATAGCTTTTCAACTACGTTATAATTTGATTTATTATCAAAAAATTTTTTTAACGAATTAATTTGAGTATCTCCAATTCCATCAATATTTAAGAATTCATTTAATTTTTTTTTATTAACAAATTTTAAAAAACTTTTAATAGACTTTGTATACTCAGCTAAGAGTTTAGCATTTTCCATACCAATATGTCTAATCCCAATGGCATATAGAAATCTATCTAAAGTAACTTGTTTTGACTGATTTATAGAATACTTTAAATTCGAAACTGAGAGATCGCCCCAACCATCAAGATTAGAAATTTTATTATAATCTAATTTATATATATCTTGAGGAAATCTTATTAAGTCAAGTGCCCAAAAGTTTTCTACAACTTTTTTTCCTAATCCATCAATATTCATTGCTTCTTTTGAAATGAAATGTTTAATTTTTTCTATTGCAATTTTTTCACATTCAAATCCTTCATTTGTACACCTCCTCACAGCATCATATTTTTTTGTTGTTCTGTTAAATTCTTTGATAGTTTTTGAACCACAAGAAGGACAGGAGTCTGGAAAATTAAATTTTTTCGATTTTTTATCTCTTTTTTTTAAATCTACAAATATAACATGTGGAATTACATCACCTGCTCTCTCGATTTTTACAGTATCACCAATCCTTATATCTTTTCTATCAATTTCATCCTCATTATGAAGTGTTGCATTAGAGACTACAACACCTCCTATATTTACAGGTTTTATTCTAGCTACTGGAGTCAAAGCCCCAGTTCTACCAACCTGGATATTAATATCTGTTATTTCGGAATATGCGCTATCCGCAGAAAACTTATGAGCAATAGCCCATCTTGGAGAATTTGAAGTAAAGCCTAATCTTTTTTGAAGTTCTAAATTATTAATTTTATATACTAAGCCATCAACATCATATTCTAAATTAAATCTATCTTCTTCAAATGTTTTGTGAAAATTTTCTAATTCATTAATATTTTTTAAAACTTTATTATGTTCACTTATTTTAAAACCCCATTTTTGCAATGACTTTAAAAAGTCTGATTGTTTTTTGATTTTGTCACTTTCAAAATAGCCAAAAGTATAAGCAACAAAATTAAGAGGAATCTTTTTTGTTACCTCAGGATTTTTTTGTCTTAATGAACCTGATGCAGCATTTCTTGGATTTGCAAAATTATTTTTTAAATTATTAAATTGACTTTTTTTTATAAAAACCTCTCCTCTTATATCAATATCCTTAGGAAAGTCTTTATCAGTTATTTTTTTTGGTATATCTTTAATTGTCTTTAAATTATCTGTAATTACCTCACCAGTTGTACCATCACCTCTTGATGTGCCTAAAACTAAAACACCATTTTTGTAAGTTAATGATGCTGAAATACCGTCTATCTTTGGCTCAACGCTATATTCTATTTCAGTTTTATGGTTTAAGTAATTAAATATTTTTTTTTCAAAGTTTTCTAAGTCCTCTAAATTAAAAGCATTAGATAAAGATAGCATTTTAACTCTATGTAAAGCTTTCTCAAAATTTTTAGATGGAGCATAACCTAATGAATTAGATGGTGAAAAATCACTCTTTAAAAATATATGTTTTTTTTCCAAATCAATAATCTCTTTTTTAATTAGATCATATTGATAATCTGTTATTTTTGGTGAGCTTTTCTCAAAATAGAGTTTATTATGTTTTTTTAGTTCCTTAATTTTCTTATTATAATAGTTTCTTATCTCACTTTCTTTCATTAAATTCTTTTTTATTTTAATAAGTCTTTAAATTTTTTAAGTAAAGATTTTTGATTTTTTAAATCCTGTTTAATCTTTGGGTTTTCATAATTTTTATTTAAAATTTTATAAGATTTTTCGTACCATTCGCTTGATTGATAATTATATCCCAACAAAGCTGTATATTTTTTAGCTTCATTAACTAGTCCTAATTTATAATTTAATTCAACTAGTCTATACAAAGCTTCCTCTACATAAATAGTTGTATCATATTGATTTACAATTTTTTTATATCTATTCATTGCTGGAATCCATTTTTCTCTATCAAAATAATAGTTTGCTAAATATAACTCTTTTGAAGCTAACACTTCCTCTATTAACTCTAATTTGAATTGAGCATCTTCAGCATAATCAGTATTTGGAAACTCATTTATTAACATAGTAAAATATGTTTTAGCTTTAAGAATTTCTCCTAAGTCCTTTTTTTCGTCTATTATTTGATTATAATGACAAATGCCCAACAAGTAATATGCATAATCAGTATTAGGATGATTTTTATACTTATCTAAAAATCGCTCTAATTCAAATATTGCATCGTTAAAATACAATTGAGAATACCAAGCATATGCTGCCATTAAAGTTGATCTTGGTGCCCATATTGATTGGGGATATAAAAGTTCAACTTCATTAAATTTCTTAGCTGCAAAAAAAACGTCACCTTTATTGAATTCTTCTAATCCTTCATTATAAGCTTCTATCATCTGCATCTCTAAATTTTTTTCTTTAATTAATGAAACTTTTTCTTCTTTTTTAGAACACGATGCTAAATTGATGATTAATAGAAGAAAAAATAAAAAATTAATAAGTTTCATGAAAGAATTTTACCAGAATTTTTTTTAAAATTCTAATTTTTAAGCAATAGATTTTAAATTATGACGATTATTTATTAATGAATGTGGTAAATTTTTTCCTTTAATTTCAAGTAAAGAATAATTTCTATTGTCACTAAAAACTTTTCTCAAAAGTTTGTTTGTTAGACTATGGCCACCATGTACGCATTTAAGCGAACCTATGATTCTATATCCAACAAGATAAAGATCTCCCATGCAGTCAAGAATTTTATGATTTACAAATTCGTTTTTATTTCTCAAACCTTCTTCATTTAGAATTTTGTCATCTTTAACTACTATTGCATTTTCTAAAGATCCACCTTTGCCCAAACCTAATTTTTTAAGTTTTTCTATATCTTCATATAAACAAAATGTTCTAGAGTTAAAAATATCATCTAAATTGTGTTCAAATACATTTACTTTATTTTTTTGATTTTTAATAAGTTGGTTTTTATAATTAATTTCAAATTCTATTTCTAAAGCAGTATTAGACTTTTCTATTGAGATATATTTATTTCCATCTTCTATTTCTACTTTATTATTTATTTTAATTAATTTAATTGGAACATCGCTTTTTTTTATTCCATTTTTTTTTAAAATATTTACAAAATTTATTGCTGAACCATCAAGTATCGGTACTTCTTGAGAGTCAACTTCTACAATTGCATTATCTATACCTAGACCTAAGAAAGCTGCCATAAGATGTTCAATTGTTGAAACCTTTACTCCATATTCATTAGATATTGTCGTACACAAAGTTGCTTCGCTAACATTTTCAAAATTGGGAACTATGATATTATTTTTCTGCAAATCTATTCTTTTGAAAATTATTCCAGAGTTTGGCGATGATGGTAAAATATTAAGATTTACAAATTCACCAGTATGAACTCCAATTCCAGATAATGATACTTTGTTAGCTATAGTTGATTGAGTTAGAATAGACATAGGATGAATATAATAAAATTGAGGAAAATTTAGTATTCAAGTAATGTTACAAGAAAATACCATTATTTTGAGAATAGATTGAAAAAACTCTCAAAAAAACCAACCTTTTTTGACTTTTTTTTAGCATTTGTAAGAATACTTTCATCACTTAAATAATACCAAAGTCCAGCCTCACAAATCATCGAATCATTTTCTTCAAAAAAGATTAATTCAGTAAATTTTTTTTTTAAGTCAAAATTATTGTATTTGGATAATAATTTAGACCCATTTCCAATAAAAATTATACTTGGTTTTTGCAATGTTTTATTTTGTTTTACATAATCACTTTGAAATACTGATAATTCAATAATTTCATCTACTCTCGCTTCAATTATTTGTTTTAATAGATCTACCGAAATATTTTTTTCCAAAACTTCGCTAAAGGGATTGTTATTAGTTAGATTTTTATTAAAGGATAATTCATCTTCGTTTATATTAAAATTAATTTTTAAAACTTCAGAATAATCAATATTCAATTTCAATATTTTTGAAATATCCTTAGTAATATTATTTCCACCAATAGGTATTGAATTAAAAAATTCAAACTTTTCGTTATTAAAGAATAAAGCACAAGTTCGTTCATAACCAATATCTAAAAATATATAATCATTTTTGGCTTCTATTTTTTCTTTATAAAAGAAAGTTCTTACGTAACTTGAGCAATATATATTTGACACAACTAAATTATTTTTTTTGAATTCATTTGATATATCATCAATTAGAGATTTATTGAGACAGATGAATTTTATTTCCAATGTTAAAGATTTAATTTCAACATCATCTATAATCTTTTCTACTTTATTATTATCTGCGATTATATTGTTTACAATAATATGTAAAACTTGAGCTTTAAAATTATTTTGTGAAATAATAAAGTTTGCCTCCTCTATTAAACTATCATAATGTTTTTTAATAATAGTTGGCTGGTCAAATATTTTTTTTATTGAAAGATCAATAGAATAAAACTTTGATGAATCATATAATACTTTTATATTTTCTAAATGAATTGACAAATGCCTTTCAGCATCTCTAATTAATTCATTTAGATAATTATTTGATTTTTCATTATATAAACTATCGCGCATTGAAACTTTTGAAGAGTAAATAATTTTTGATTGACTATCAAAAACACCTATTCTCAAATTATTAGAACCAAAATCAATTACAGCATCAAATTCACTCATTTTTATTTGTCAATATAATCTGATTAGTTACAC
>CACEQR010000027.1 GCA_902561765.1 uncultured Pelagibacteraceae bacterium
GGTAATAAATATAAATCAATAGCCAATAAACTTAAATTTGAAGGAAGAGCATTCATTAATGGCAAATATGTAAATGCAATCGATGGAAAAAAGTTTGAAACAATCAACCCAGCAACTGGTAAAAAGCTTTGTGCTGTTGCAAAATGTAATCATAAAGATGTTGATTTAGCAGTAAAAGTTTCAAGAAAAGCTTTCAATAGTGGAGTTTGGTCTAAGAGTTCACCTGAACACAGAAAAGAAGTTTTGTTAAAATTTGCTGAACTACTCAGAAAACATGGTGATGAAAATTCAGTTTTAGAATGTATAGATACTGGTAAACTTATCGCAGACTGCATTAATGAAGTTGCAAATGATGCACCAATGCATTTTCAGTGGTATGGAGAATTAATTGATAAAGTATTTGGGAAAGTAGGTCCAACTGAACCATCCATTACAAGTTTAATTGTTAAAGAGCCAATAGGAGTTGTTGCTGGAATTGTTCCTTGGAACTTTCCTTTAATGATGGCTGTGTGGAAGATGGCACCAGCTCTTGCAGCTGGTTGTTCGGTAATTATAAAGCCAGCAGAAGATACACCTCTTACAGCGATTAGAGTTGCCCAAATTGGAAAAGAAGCTGGAATACCAGATGGTGTTTTAAACGTGCTTCCAGGTTATGGTGATGTTGGGGAAGCTCTTGGTCGACATAAAGATATTGATGCAGTATCTTTTACAGGATCTACCGAAGTAGGTGGTTATTTTTTAAAATACTCAAGTGAAAGTAATTTAAAACCAGTCGCATTAGAGATGGGAGGAAAAAGTCCATTTATAGTTTTAGAAGACGCTAAAATTACAGATGATCTAATTGATAATGCTATGAATTCTGCATTTTGGAATGGTGGACAAAACTGTTCAGCAAATATGAGACAGATAGTGCATAAAAAAGTTAAAGATGAATTTTTAGATAAAGTTATTAAAAAGGTTAAAAAACTAAAAGTAGGAGATCCATTAGATTTAAAATCAAATATGGGATCTATGATTTCAAAAGGACATTTACAAATTGTTGATGGATATATTCAAAAAGGGATAGATGAAGGAGCAAAACTTTTATCTGGAGGAGTTTCAAGCAAAAAGCAAAAAGGTTTTTATGCAAAACCAACCCTATTTGATGGATTAAAAGAAAATATGACCATCGCTCAAGAAGAAATATTTGGACCAGTGCTAGGTGTTTTAACGGTAAAAAATGATGAGGAAGCTTTGAAAATTGCCAGCAATTCGAAATATGGATTACATGCTAGTGTATTTACACAGGACATAAATAGAGCGTTTCATTTAGCTAAAAGTTTGCCTTGTGGAACTGTATCAGTAAATACATTTTCAGAAGGAGATATTAAAACTCCATTTGGAGGCTATAAGCAATCAGGTTCATTAAGCAGAGATCAAGGTACCGAAGCCCTAAATTCGTTTCTTCAAACAAAAACAATTTGGATAAGTCATAGTTAATTGATGATTAAACAATACAAAATAAGTGTGCCTAAAAGCACACTTAATGAGATCTATAAAAAAGTAAGTAACTTTCCTTGGAGTGCTGCTCAAAATATGAATGGTTGGGAGTATGGAACCAACTTAAAATATCTAAAAAATATATCTAAATACTGGATTAAAAAGTATAATTGGAAAAAATTTGAAAACAAAATCAATTCATTTAATAATTATAAAACTAGAGTTGAAGATATAAACTTACATTTTATTTTTGAAAAAAGTAAAAATCCTAATTCTAGACCATTATTACTTTTGCATGGATGGCCAGGAAGTATATCTGAATTTTTAAATATCATTCCAAAACTTGCTCACCCAGAAAAATTTGGAGGAAAAATTGAAGATGGATTTGATGTAATTGTTCCCTCTTTGCCAGGATTTGGATTTTCATCTCAAATCAAGAAAGCATTGGGTCCAAGAAAAATAGGAAAAATTTTAAATAAATTTATGATTAAAAACTTGGGCTACAAAAACTATTTTGTACAAGGTGGTGACTGGGGAGCTACCATTGCTGGATGGATAGGTCTTGATAGTTCAAAATATTGTAAAGGAATACATATTAATTGTTTACCACTTAGACATCCAAAAGGACCAAAAAATAGTAAAGAGAAAAAATGGGAAAAAAAATTTAATTTTGATCAAATAACACAAGAGGGATATAGAACACAACAAGCCACAAAACCTCAAACTTTATCTTATGCAATGATAGATAGTCCTGTAGGTACAGCAGCCTGGATTTTGGAAAAATTTCATGGTTGGTCAGATCTAAAAATGGGTAAGATAGAAAAAACTTTCTCAAAGGATGAATTATTATCAAATATAATGATTTATATAATAACCAAAAGTTTTAATACTGCTAGTTGGATATATTTTGGCAGAAGAAAAGAAGGTGGAAGATCTTTTCCAAAAAATTTTAAAAAAAATAAAAGTACCTACTGCAATAGCAATTTTTCCTAAAGAAATGTTAGAATGGCCTCCAAAATCATATGTTAATAGAATTTTTAATGTAAAAAGATGGAATAAATTTCTGAACGGTGGTCATTTTGCAGCTTTGGAAGAACCAGATATTTTGGTTGGTGATATCCTTTCATTTTTTAATAAAGATTTAAAAAATATTAAATGGAAAAAAATAAACTAAAAAAAATTATAGTCGAAATATTTAGAAAATATAAACTCTCAAAAAATCATTCAATAATCTGCGCTGATGCAATAATTAATGCTGAATTAGTTGGTGCTCCAACACATGGTTTATCAAGACTAAAAATGTACTGTGATCGCATAAATCATCAATTAATTAATCCTAAACCTAAAATAAAAATTAAAAATATTTCCCAATCTGTAGCCCATATAAATGCTGATGATAGCATTGGTTTTGTTGCTGCCGATACAGCAATAAAAAAAGCTATACAAAATGCAAAAAAAACTGGAATAGGATTGGTGGCTGTTAAAAATAGTGGTCATTATGGAATGTCAGGATATTACGCAGAGCAAGCAGTTAAGAAAAACATGATTGTTTTAGTTTTTACTAATGCACCACCAGCAATTGCTCCACATGGTGCTATTAAATCATTATTTGGCACTAATCCTATTTGCTTTGGATCACCAACAGGATCTAAAACACCTTTCATTTTAGATACATCTGTTTCTATGATTAATAGAGGAAAAATTAGAGTAGCATCAATAACTAATTCAAAAATACCTAAAGGTGTAGCTCTAGATAAATTTGGTAACCCTACTACCAATGCCATGAAGGCTCTTGAAGGTGTTCAGCTCCCTATTGCAGGTTTTAGAGGCTCTGGTCTTGCATGGATGGTCGATATTTTAAGTGGAGTTTATACTGGAGGTAATCACGGTGGAAAAGTAAAAGATCCATTTGATGATTTTTCTGGGCCACAAAATATTGGACATTTATTTATAGTAATGAAAGCAAATTTATTTCAATCAAATTTTAAAACTAGAATTAAAGAAAATATTAAAAGAATCAAAAAACTTCCTAAACTAAAAGGTCTTAAAGAAATATTATACCCTGGAGAAAATAAATTAAGAAGATATAAAAAAAATTTTAAATCTGAAATTAAAATACCAGAAAATATAAAAAAAGATATTCGAAGTCTTTTAAAATAGTAAAAAATTTTTAGCCTGCACGTCCTAAATAATTTACCATTATAACGCCTGTCACGATTAAACAAATTCCAACAAAACCATAAACATTAGGAACTTGATTATATTTTAACATACCAAAGATTACTACTCCCGCCACTGTTAATCCACTATAAGTGGAGTAACTAAAAGCAACAGGTATTACAGACATCGCTTTTGCTAAAGAAAACATTGTTACAGTCATTAAAAGTAAGCAAGCAATTGTAGGAGTTAGTTTAGTAAAACCTTCAGAAATTTTTGCAAAACTATTAGCTGCTATACCTGTGGTAATACCTAAAGCTAATATTAGATATCCTGTAAATGGTTTCATTACTTTATTATTAACTAATTATTATTTATTACAACAACTGATATATGATTGTAATCCTTAGATTTAATTTAAATTATGAACTAATTAAATGTTAATTGGATATAAAATATCCAAAAGTACCTAGGAGCAGGAAGATTGTTAAAATGAAGACTCTATTTTTTAAAGTCTCTTTTTTTTCTTTTCTGATAATTCTGAGTTTAAGAGCACTGATATCTACTTTTTGAGGGGTATCAATATTCACGTCACCTGTTAATTGAGAAGAAATTTCAATATCAGATGCTCTTTTGTTATTACTATAACTCATATAACTTTATTAAAACACATCTTAAATTCGTTAAAATTCTTTCAGTGTCCAAAATGGGTTCTAACTTATTTATTATATGCCCATTTTGGGTTTTAAATAATAGAATGAAAATGCGGAAAACATAATGAATAACATAAAAAAAATTAACCAGAGCAGTATACAAAAATTAATCACAGGAAATTTCGAAAATCTTGCCCCAACCTACTACAGATTAATATCTGAATGGATGAACTCATCCT
>CACEQR010000028.1 GCA_902561765.1 uncultured Pelagibacteraceae bacterium
CTTCATCATTAACAATTTCTGTCTCAAAAATAATGTCTTGTTTCAAACCTTTTGCTAAAACACTTGCTCTTTTGTCAATGAAAGTTTTTGTTAATTCTTCATGAAGTCTATCAGATAATTTATCTTCAAGATTTTTTGTTCTTTCTATCCAATAATCCTGATTTTCAACCCAATTAGACTTATTCGATACATATGCCCATGTTCTAACATTTGCAATTCTGTTAGATAAAGAGTCTACATTTCCATCTAATTTATCTAATAATGATAATTGTTCTTTCATATAGTGGTTTGGAACACTTTTATTTCCAGTTGTTAAAAAATTAAAAATTTTGCTAACTACTTCGAAATGATGACCATAAGTTTTCTTAACAAAATCAGGTATTTGACAACATTCCCAGAGTATTTTTAAAGTTTCCGTATTATCTTGAATTTTTATATTTTGTGCTTCTTTCAAGAAATATTTCAAGACCTTTTCATCTTGGCATTCACTTATTCTTCTTAGCCAGTCTTTTTGAGGTTTATCTTCTAAAGATTTCAATAATAAAACCTTATTACTAAAATTTAATCTTGAGTTTCTCCAAAAGATTGTCTGGATATCTGGAAAGCGATGAGTTTCCAATGCTTCGATCTCTTCAGGTTGAATTTCTTTACATTCCCCAGTTGTACCAAAAATTCCATCATTTAAATATCTACCTGCTCTTCCTGCAATTTGTCCTATTTCAGAGATATTTAGATTTCTTAATTTTTTCCCATCAAACTTTTTTAAATTTGAAAAATAAACATTATCAAGATCCATATTTATTCCCATTCCAATTGCATCAGTAGCAACTAAATAGTCAACATCACCAGATTGATATAAATTTACTTGTGCATTTCTTGTTTTTGGACTAAGTGAACCCATCACAATCGCTGCCCCTCCTTTTTGCCGTCTTATTAACTCAGCGATTGCGTATACTTCCTCTGTAGAAAAAGCAATCACAGCACTTTTCCTTTCAATTCTCGAAATTTTCTTATGACCTCCAAATGATAATTTTGATAATCTCTCCCTATTTTTAAATTCAATATCATCATCAAGTTTTTGTATAATTTTTCTAATCGAGCTTGATCCCATTAACATTGTGAGTTTTTCACCTCTCATATTTAATAGTCTATCTGTAAAAATATGACCTCTTTCATGATCATTGCACATTTGTATCTCATCTATACCCACAAACTCTAAATTCTTGTCTAAAGGCATTGACTCAACAGTGCATAAAAAATATTTAGCATTTATTGGAATAATTTTTTCCTCACCAGTGATTAAAGCTACTTTTGATGGATCAATTTTTTTAGTTATCTTATCGTACACTTCTCTTGCTAAAAGCCTCAATGGAAAACCGATCATTCCTGAGTCAAAAGAAAGCATAGTTTCAATCGCAAGAAAGGTTTTTCCAGTATTTGTAGGTCCAAGAACTGCAGTGATTTTATTTTTTTTCATTTCTAGCTTTGGTGTGATTTTTTTTACCAGTACTATATGTTGTTACCTCTAAAGAACAAAAATGGGCTAAAACTAGTCCGAATCGTCGAGGAAAAAGTTCTCATTTTTATTATTTAATGTTTTAAGGTTATCATAATTTCAAAAAATTAAATATATTTTTTTATGCCTCAGAAATTATGGGAAGCAGATTCTAAAACTAAAACAAAATCGAATTTATTTGAGTTTGAAAAATTTTTAGCAACAAAGTTTAATTATAAATCTTTTAAAAATTATAAAAAACTATTTAATTGGACAATCAAAAATCCAAAGCTTTTTTGGTCTTCAATTTGGGAATATGCAAATATTAAGGGGATTAAAAATGATAAATTTTTCTTTCCAAAAGAAATCATTAAAAGCAAATTTTTAGTAAAATCCAAATTAAATTATGCAGAAAACCTTCTATCAAAAAATGATGACTCAAAGGCTGTAACTTTTATTAGTGAAAATGGATATAGAGAAGAAAAGTCATGGAAAGAATTAAATAATAACACCTTAAAATTTATTAATTTTTTAAAAGCAAATAAAATAAAAGAAAAAGATAGAATTGCAGCATATACAGTAAATCAAATTGAGATAGTCGAGGGTTTTTTGGCAACTAGTGCAATAGGAGCTATATGGTCATCATGTTCTCCAGATTTTGGAACACAAGGTGTTATAGAAAGATTTTCCCAAATTAAACCAAAACTTTTAATCATCACTGATAGATACTATTATAATGGTAAAGAAATAAATATTATCGAAAGACTACCTGCCATTCTCAAGAAAATAAAATCTATTAAAAGCGTACTAGTTATTAATTATCCAGGTAAAAAAAATTTAAAACAAAAAAAAGTAAAAGGAGTAAATTTTTTTTATTACAAGAAGTTGAGAAATACAAAAGAAACGAAATTTCAATTTAAAAAATTCGATTTTGATAAAGAATTAGCAATATTGTATTCAAGTGGAACTACAGGCAAACCAAAGTGTATATGTCATAGAGCCGGTGGCGTTCTGCTTCAACATTTAAAAGAACACAAACTTCACTGTAACGTAAAACCAGGTGATAATGTATTTTATTTCACTACTTGCGGATGGATGATGTGGAATTGGCTAATGACTTTTTTAGCATCAAAGGCCTCAATAGTTCTTTTTGACGGTTTTCCAATGTATAAAAGAAGTGATTTGCTTCTAAAAATAGCTGAAAAAGAAAAAATTTCCCTATTTGGCATAAGTGCAAAATATATCGATCAATTAAAAAAATTAAATTTAAATATAAAGACTAAGTATAAACTAAAATATCTTAAAACTATTTGTTCTACTGGATCACCATTATCATCTGACGGCTTTGATTATGTTTACAAGAATATAAAAAAGAATGTTCATTTAGCGTCTATCGCAGGTGGAACAGACCTTGTTTCATGTTTTGTATTAGGAAATATTTACTCTCCTGTTTTTAGAGGTCAAATTCAAAATAATGGATTAGGAATGAATACAGATGTTTTTTCTGAAAAAGGAAAGTCTTTAGTTAATAAAAAAGGTGAATTAGTTTGTAAATCACCATTCCCTTCAATGCCAATTTATTTTTGGAATGATAAAAACAATAAGAAATATAAGTCAGCTTATTTTGAAAAATATAAAAATGTTTGGCATCACGGAGATTATGCAGAAAGAAAAACTAACGGTGGATATGTTATTTATGGAAGATCTGATGCAACACTTAATCCTGGAGGTGCTAGATTAGGTACTGCAGAGATATACTCTATTGTTGATAAATTCAAAGAAGTAAAAGAGTCTATAGTTATTGGGCAGTCGTGGGATAATGATGTGAGAATCATTTTATTCATAGTACTAAAAAAACCTAAAACACTTAATGAGATTTTATCTCTAAAATTAAAAAAGGCTATTCGTCAGAATGCATCTCCACGCCACGTACCAAAAAAAATAATTGAGGTCTCAGATATTCCTAGAACAAAAAATGGAAAAATAGTTGAACTTGCAGTTAAAAACATCATTGAAGGAAATAAAATAAAAAATATTCAAGCATTAATAAATCCATCAGTTTTATCTGAATATAAAAATATAGAAGAACTTAAAAAACCATAATTTTATTTAAATTTATATAGACAACAATATTTGATTGTTATTAAATAGGTCTAATAACTAATAGATTGGAGAAAATATGATTAAAAATTTATTTAAAAGTTCTCTAATGATTTTATTTTTGATGATAGGTTTGTCAGGTAAATCATTTGCACAAGAACTTAAATTTTTTACAATTGGTACAGGTGGTACCGCTTATACTTATTATCCAGTTGGTGGAATGATTGCTAATGCAATTTCAAAACCACCAGGATCTAGAGAGTGTGGTAAAGGTGGAAGCTGTGGAGTACCAAATCTGATTGCATCAGCAGTATCATCAAGAGGATCAGTTGATAATGTAAATGCAATAATTTCAGGATTAAGAAATTCAGGCTTTGCACAATCGGACGTTGCTTATTGGGC
>CACEQR010000029.1 GCA_902561765.1 uncultured Pelagibacteraceae bacterium
GTTGGTCAAATTGAATTATTATTTAGTTATTTTTCTTCAAAATATTTATTTAAAGAAAAAGTAAAGTTAACTGAAATCCTAGGTATTGTTGTTTTTGTAATTGGCGTTACAATTTTATTACTATCTAGAGTTTAAAACTAATTAGAAAATCCATATTTTCTAAGTCTTACGTCTCCAGTTCGAGCATGAGCTTCCATACCTTCGTACCTCGAAATTCTTGCGCAAGCTGCGCCCACTTCTTTAGTAGATTCCTTTGTCATTCTTTGGAAACTTAATGTTTTAATAAATTTGCCAACAAATAAACCGCCCGTGTATTTTCCAGCACCTTTTGTTGGTAAAATATGGTTTGTTCCAGAACATTTATCTCCATAAGCAACTGTAGTTTCTTCTCCAATAAATAATGATCCGTAGTTTTTTAATCGATCATGAAACCATTGAAGGTTTTTAGTCTGTATTTCTAAATGTTCAGGAGCATATTCATCACTGATTTTAGCCATTTCTTCATCTGTATCGCATAAAATAACTTCTCCATAGTCTCTCCAAGCAGCGCCTGAATTTTCTCTAGGTAAATCTGGTAGATCTGCAATAAGCTCTGGCACCCTTTGCATGACATAGTCAGCAAGTTTTTTGCTTGTCGTAAATAACCAAGCTGGAGAATTATACCCATGTTCTGCTTGTCCAACTAAATCAAAAGCAACTAATTCTGGATCTGCTGTATCATCAGCTATAACTGCAATTTCAGTTGGGCCCGCGAATAAATCAATTCCAACTTTTCCAAATAGAATTCTTTTTGACTCAGCAACAAATTGGTTACCTGGGCCTACAAGCATATCTGCAGGAGCATTTCCAAAAAGACCATATGTCATTGCTGCAATAGCTTGAACACCACCTAAGTTCATTATTACATCTGCACCACATAGATCTGCTGTATAAACAATTGCAGGATGAACTCCCACACCTGGTTTTGGAGAACTACAAACTATAATATTTTTTACACCAGCTACTTTTGCTGTTGTTACACTCATCACAGCAGAGGCAATGTGAGCATACCTACCCGCAGGTACATAACAACCTGCTGTATTAACGGGTATTAATTTCTGTCCAGCATATAAACCATCTGATAACTCTACTTCAAAATCTTGACCGTAATTTTTTAATTGGGCTTCAGCAAACTTTCTTACTCTTTCATGTGAGAATTGGATATCATCTTTTGTTTTAGGATCTAAATTTTTTTTTATTTCTTCAATTTTTTCTCTAGTAACAATTACTTCACCTTCATATTTATCAAACTTTTTTGATAATTCGATACATCCCTCTTCTTTAGTTTTTTCTATATCCTTAAGAATATTTTCAACAATCTCTCTAGTTTTTGTATCATCAGTCGATGAGGTTTTTGGTGATTTTTTTAAATAAGTTATTGCCATATATAAATCCTAATTTAATTATTATTTTTTTTCAATATTCATTTAATCTAAAGCTACCACAGCTGCAGCAATAGAGGCTAGTCTTGCTGTCGCATCATCCGATCTACTTGTAATTACAACTGGAACTTTACCTCCAACAACAACACCTGCAGCACATGCTCCCATGAAATAAATCATCATTTTAACTAAAGCATTTCCAGTTTCAACATTGGGAACCAACAATACATCAGAATCCCCAGCAACCTGATTTTTTATACCTTTAATGGCTGCTGATTTTTTTGAAACACTATTATCAAATGCAAGGGGACCAAATATATCTGCATTAAAATTTTCTTTCTCGGCTAATTCACAAATTTGCTTAGCATCAATTGAACTTTGCATGCTATCTAAAACTTCTTCAGTTGCAGAAAGAATTGAAATTTTAGGTCTTGCTATCTTTATTCTATGACAAAAATCTATAACATTTCTCAAGATATGCATTTTAGTTTTAACATTTGGGTTAACGTTTAGTGCACCATCAGTGATTATTAATGGATCGTCTTCCTTGTCTAATGTCATGTGCCAAATATGACTTAATCTTGTTTTGCCTATTAAATTATATTTTCTCTGCAAAACCTCTTTCATTAACACATCAGTATGTATATGACCTTTGACTATAATTTTTGCTTTTCCTTCTCCAGCAATTTGAGCTGCAATTTTAGCTGTGTTATTTTCAATTTTTTCATTAATGATTTCATACTCAGATATATCAAACTTTAATTCATCAGCTGTTTTTTTAATCTCATTTTCATCACCAATTAAAATAGGAACTATCAACTTTTCTTTTACTGCATCCATAACAGAGAGCATAGGCAACACTTTACCTGCATTAACTATTGCTGCTTTGATACCTCTTTTTTGATGTGCAATATCTAATAAATTTAGCGGACAAACTGTTGATTTATCTGAAAGCATAAAATTTATATATACTAAATTGAACAAAATACTAATATAACAATAATATTTTAAGGATAAAAAAAGTGGAAATAGTTACTAAAATAGCTCCAATTGCTTTAGCACTTATAATGTTAGGTCTTGGATTAGGTTTGTCAGGGCGAGATTTTTTAAGAGTTATTAATAATCCTAAAGACTTTGTAATTGGATTCTTTTGCCAATTGTTACTTTTACCAATAGTTGCATATATTTTAATACTAATATTAAATTTACCTTTAGAGATAGCATTAGGGCTTATGATTATAGCTGCTGCACCAGGAGGTGTTACTACAAATGTTATGACTAAATTTGCAAATGGAGACGTAGCCTTATCTATTTCATTAACTGCAGTAATAAGTCTAATAAGTATAATTTCAGTACCTTTTATAGTTTTAAAATCAGCTGATTTGCTAGGTGTTACAAATATATCAGCAGATATTACTATGACAGCAATTACACTAAAGATGGCATTGGTAGTTACAGTGCCAGTTATTTTAGGTATGATTATTAGAAAATTTGCAGATAATTTTATTTCTTCAAATATTTCAATTGTTAATAAAGTAACAACAGCTTTGTTCATCATTGTATTTGCAGCAATATGGATTGAAGAAAGAGAAAATATTTTTAATTACTTAAAACAAGCAGGATTTGCGGTATTAGTATTAAATGTTGTGATGATGATACTTGCTTATTATATAGCCAAATTCTTTGCAACTGGAATGAAACAGAGAAAATGTATTGCGATAGAATGTGGTTTACAAAATGGAACTTTGGCAGTGTTTGTGGCAACACAAATGTTTAATGATATTACCTACATGATACCAACCGCAGCGTATGCTCTTATAATGTATTTAACTGGTTTCGTATTTATTTTTATACTTCGAAGATCTAATTGATATTAGCTTTTTCAAATATTTTACAAACTAAATCTGATAAAGACGAGATATTTTGCTGTTGAATTTTAACAGTATCACTTAATGCTTGATCCTTCATATTTATCGTAAATTGTTTTTTTTTATTAACACTTATGTATTTATTTTTTAATAAGTAGTTTAATTTTCTTACCACTGTAGGTCTTGGTATGTGGGTAATTTCTGAAATTGACATGGTATTCACACCAACTTCTTTAGCATTAACCATATCTTCTGTCGATTCTGAAAAATTTGGCCAACTCCCCTCATAAGATTTATTTACTATTGAGTGACATGTTATAACCATTCCTACTGAATAAATTTCAAGGTCTCCTAGTTGTTTTTTCCACCTTGTGGTTAAAGTAAAAATAAATTGATAAAAATAATACCAGCAATATGAAAAATTATTTTTTAGATGATCAGAAATTTGATCAATACTAAAAGATCTTTTAATTATTTTTTCGTTTTTTAGTATTTCGCTTAGTCTTGATAATAATGCACTTAAATTTTTAAGAGTATTTCTTGGTTGCACAAGACTATATGCTGATCTATCTATATAAATTTTCTTTCCTATTTTTTGAAGAATAGTCAATTT
>CACEQR010000030.1 GCA_902561765.1 uncultured Pelagibacteraceae bacterium
AAATTAAATTCCATGGAAAACCTCCAAATACAAAACTTCTAATATATTCAAATATAGATAAAGAGGTAACTAATATTAAAATTGACAAAAAATTTTTTTTTGGATTTAAAAATGAAAAAGTTAAAGTTGATAAACCATAAAATAATCCTAAAAATAAAGGTATTAAAACTAAAGCAAATGGTATTAAAGGTTTGAATGTATCTTCAAATGTAAGCGAATTAGTTATCCAATATAAATTGGAAATGAAATAGCCAAAACCAAACATCCATCCAATATTAAAAGATTTAACTTTGTATTTAGGGAACTTTAATAATATCCATAAAAAAGCAGGGTATGAAATAAAGTTTAGATAAAATAAATTATAAGGTGGAAGGCTATATGACGAGATTAAGCCTAATAAAAATACAAATGAGTATAATAAAATTTGATTTTTATAAATTAGAGTCAATTTACTTTATGAAAATATTTTAATATTAATTTTTCTTTTCTAAGCATTTTATTGAAATCATTTAATTTTTTATGATCATAACCAATCAGATGAAGATAACCATGTATCCACATTTTATCAAACTCTAAAAAAAAATTTGTTCCTTTTGATCGTTTTTTAATTATTTCATAACTAATTGCTATATCACCCACATAAAGAATACTTTTACTTTTAATCTTGATAGGAAAAGATAAAACATCTGTTGTTTTATTTTTTTTTCTGAATTTAAAATTTAATTTTTTCATTTTTTTGTTATTGGTAAGGAGCACTGAAAATTCATGATTTTTTCTTTTAAAAAAAGGTGCTTTAGATAAAATTTTAAGTCTTTTATTTAGGTAATCGTTTGGGTTTTCAATGTTTCTAATCCAATTTAAATGATCAGATATTACATTGGCCTTTATCATTCCTCAGCACTTTTGTCTGAATATGCTTTAACAATTTTTGAAACGAGTGGATGTCTAACTACATCTTTATGGTCAAAATCAACAACTGATATTTCATTTAAATGTCCAAGTAATTTTTTTGATCTATTTAATCCTGAAAGTGATTTATTGGGTAAATCTATTTGCGAGGGGTCCCCATTAATTACTATTTTAGAATTCTCCCCTATTCTAGTTAAAAACATTTTTATCTGGGTATCTGTTGCATTTTGCGCCTCATCAAGAATTGCAAATGAATTTTTTAAAGTTCTACCTCTCATGAAAGCTAAAGGAGCTATTTCAATGTCACCAATTTCAATTTTTTTTTGTATTTTTTCAAAATCTAATAAGTCGTACAAAGAGTCATACAACGGTCTTAAATAAGGATCTACTTTTTCTCTCATATCACCAGGTAAAAATCCAAGTCTTTCACCTGCTTCAACAGCTGGTCTAGATAAAATGATTCTTTCGATTTTTTTTTCTAACAGCATTGTTAATGCTACGGCAACAGCTAAAAAAGTTTTACCTGTTCCAGCTGGTCCAGCTGAAATAATTATGTCTGACTCTTTTAATGCTCTTACATAGTCCTTCTGTCTCTCTGATCTTGGAATTACAGATTTTTTTGGAGTCTTTATAATATATTCTATTTTTTTTTCAGAATTATTGTTTTGGTTAATCATAAATTTGCTTATAGAGGAAATTATATCTTTTTTTTCAATTGTTCCATTATTTAAATATTGTTCAGTTAAAAATTGAATAGCATTTTTAACTATATTATTTTTTTCAGAAGTACTTTTTACAAGTATAGAATTACCTCTTGAATATAAACTAGTTTCAGTAATTTTTTCTAGTTCCTTTAAATTATTATTAAATTCACCTGTAACACCAAGTAACAATTCATTATTTTGAAAAATTATACTTAGAGTATTATTTTCTGAATATACATATTTTAATTCAGAAATAATTTTTTTTTTATTTATCTTACTCAATTTAAGCAGCTTTCATATTTTTGATGACTGAACCAAATAAAGTATTCTGGTTGCTGTTTTGAATTTTTACTTTAATGTTCTTACCAATTTGATTATCATTTCCATCAAAGATTACCGGCGTAATATACTTATTTCTTCCAAAAAATTTATTTTGTTTTTCCATTTTGTTTTCAACAAGCACATCAATAATTTGATTTTCCATTGATTTATTAATTTCTATTTGGTTGCTAAACAACTTTTCCTGAATTAATGTTAATCTCTCTTTTGCTATACTTTTATCTATCATATCTAATTTTGATGCAATTGTTCCAGGTCTTGGACTGAAAATAAATGAAAAAGAGTTAATAAATTTTATCTCTTTAATTAATTGAAATGTTTCCTCAAAATCTTTTTGTGTTTCGCCTGGGTAGCCAATGATAAAATCACTTGAAAATTCAATATCTTCATTAATTTCTTTTAATCTCTCATAAATATCTAAATAATCGTCTACAGTATGCTTTCTATTCATTAATTCTAACATTCTATTTGATCCACTTTGAATAGGTAAGTGAACAAATGGCATGAGTTTTTGACTGGATGAATAACATTCAATTAAGTCTTCAGTCATATCTCTTGGATGTGATGTAGTGTATCTTATTCTCACCAATTCTGAATATTGATTTAAATAATTTATTATATGAGAAAGTCTATATTCCTTATTATTTTCTAAATAAGAATATGCATTAACATTCTGTCCTAACAATGTTATCTCTTTCACACCATTTTCTATTAGTTGTTCAGCTTCTGCTATAATTTTTTTAAATGGCCTAGAGTATTCAGGTCCTCTTGTGTAAGGTACTACGCAAAAATGACAAAACTTATCACAACCTTCTTGTATTGTTAAGAAAGCAGATATTTTGTTATTATTATTTTTTACTTGATCAAAATATCCAAATTTTGAAATAGTATCAAATTCAGTTTCTTCTTGTTTTTGATTTACTATATGTTCAGTTAGTAAGTTATTAACTTTATGATATGATTGAGGACCTAAAATGATATCAATATATGGCTCTCTCTTAAACATTTCCTCATTCTCGGCTTGAGCAACACAGCCGGCTATAATCATTATTGGTTTTTTTTTATTTTTATATAATTTTTTAACTCTGCCAATTTCATGATAAACTTTTTCTTTAGCTTTATCACGTATATGACATGTGTTTAGAATATAACAATCTGCATTTGACTGATTTGATGTTTTAACAAAACCCAACTTACTTACAGAGTCATAGATTCTGTTAGAATCATATTCATTCATTTGACAGCCAAAAGTTTTTATGAAGATTTTTTTATTTAACATTTTTTATTTTAGAAAAAATATGAAATCTGTCATTTATTTTTTTTAATTCCATAAAGCTCTAATTTATGATCTACTAATCTATATCCATATTTTTCAGCAACTTTTTTTTGTAATTTTTCAATTTCTTCGTCAACAAATTCTATTATTTCTCCAGTCTTAATATCAATAAGATGGTCGTGATGACTCTCAACTAGTGCTTCATATCTCGCTTTTCCACCTTTAAAATCATGCTTTGTTAGTATACCTGACTCCTCAAAAAGCTTAACTGTTCTGTAAACAGTGGCAATGCTTATTTTTGAGTCTAATTCAGAAACTCTTTTGTATAATTCATCAACATCTGGATGGTCTGATTCACCATAAACTTCTTTCGACTCTGACAAAACTTTTGCTATTATTTTTCTTTGATCAGTAAGTTTAACTCCCTTTTTCAGACAAATTTGTT
>CACEQR010000031.1 GCA_902561765.1 uncultured Pelagibacteraceae bacterium
AGAATTTAGATATCGAAAAGTAAGATTTAAAAATGATTGCCTGTATATATTTGTTTCACAATCTGGAGAAACCGCCGATACTTATGCTGCTTTAGATTTGTGCAAAAAAAATAAAATGCAAACATGTGCTATAGTTAATGTAGTTGAAAGTTCAATAGCAAGAGATGCCGATTTAGTTTTGCCAATCTATTGTGGTCAAGAGGTTGGAGTAGCTTCTACAAAAGCTTTTATTGGGCAAATGTTAGTTTTATACATTTTATGTACTAAGATTTCTTTTGATCAAAAATGTATATCAAAAAAAGAATATCAATCTAAGATAAAAAATTTACTTACATTGTCGAATTCTGCAAAGAAAACTCTTAAAATAGATCAAAAAATTTTAAATATTGGAAAAGTATTTGCAAACGCAAAAGGCTCAATGTTCCTAGGGAGAGGCTATTCATTTCCTATAGCATTAGAGGGAGCATTAAAACTTAAAGAGTTAGCATATGTTCATGCAGAAGGGTATCCAGCTGGTGAAATGAAACATGGGCCATTAGCATTAATCGAGGAAGGAATGCCTGTTGTCATATTAGCTCCAAGAGATGATCATTATAAAAAAACCATTTCAAACATGCAGGAAGTTATTGCTAGAGGAGCAAAAGTTTTATTGTTAACAAATAAAAGTAAAGATGAGATAATCTCAGAAAATATTTGGGAAAAGATTGAAGTTGATAAACTTGATGAAGAATTAATTCCTTTTTTAATGACTATACCTTTGCAAAAACTTGCTTTTTATTCAGCATTAGAAAAAGGATATGATATCGATAAGCCAAGAAATTTAGCAAAATCTGTCACTGTTGAATAATATCAAAACTCTGCTAGAACACTCATAGGTTGAATATGAAAAAATGGAAAGTAAATAGTTGGAGAAATCATCCAGTAAAGCACATACCTGAATATAAAGATCAGGATGAGTTAAATTTAGTATTAAGTAAATTAAAAAATTTCCCACCACTAGTTTTTGCTGGTGAGACTAGACATCTTAAAGAACAACTTGCAAATGTTGTTGATGGAAAAGCGTTTCTGTTACAGGGTGGAGATTGTGCAGAGAGTTTTGCAGAATTTAATCCAGACAATATAAGAGATTACTTCAAATTAATGCTTCAAATGTCATTAGTCTTGACTTATTCAGCATCCCTTCCAGTTGTTAAACTTGGAAGAATTGCTGGTCAATTTTCAAAACCTAGAAGCGCCCCAACAGAGAAACAAGGTGATATTGAACTACCAAGTTATTTAGGAGATAATATTAATGGGATCGAATTTACTGAGTCAGCAAGAATCCCGGATCCAAAAAGATTATTTAGAGCATACTCTCAGTCAGCTTCTACATTAAACTTGATAAGAGCATTCTCAAATGGTGGTTTTGCAGATTTAAAAAAAGTCCATTTGTGGAATTTGGGTTACATAAAATCTGCTGCTCAAGCTAAAAAATTTAAAGAATTGGAAGATAAAATTGCAGATGCTTTAGCTTTTATGGAAGCTTGTGGAATTACATCTGATTTCAATAGAAGACTTTATACAGTAAATTTCTGGACATCTCATGAAGCTTTACATTTGCCGTTTGAAGAAACAATGACTAGAGTAGATTCAACTACTGGCGAATATCATGATACATCTGCTCATTTTGTTTGGATTGGAGATAGAACAAGACAAATAGATGGTGGCCACGTTGAATTTTGTAGAGGAATAGAAAACCCTATTGGGATTAAGTGTGGACCTACTTCAGACCCTTACGAAATTGCAAAAATTTGTGAGTTAATAAACCCTAAGAATGAAAAAGGTAAGATAACATTAATATCTCGTTTTGGTCACGATAAAGTAGAAAAATTTTTACCAAAATTAATAAGGGGAATTAAAAAAGAGGGTCTTAATGTAATATGGTCATGCGATCCAATGCATGGAAATACAATTAAATCAACAACTGGATTTAAGACAAGACCATTTAATAATGTTTTAAATGAAGTTAAAAATGTTTTTGCAGTTCACCAGAGTGAAGGTTCATATGCAGGTGGCCTTCATATAGAAATGACAGGACAAAATGTGACAGAATGTACTGGTGGTGCCCAAAAAATATCAGATACAGATTTATCTAGTAGATATCATACTCAATGTGATCCAAGATTAAATGCCAATCAAGCACTTGAACTAGCTTTTTTAATTTCAGATGAGATTAAAAAGAATACCTTGTATGCTAAAAATGGTGTTAGAGCGGCATCTTAAACATTTAATTTTGTAAATTTATAATTATATTTCACTTATGGATACAGGTAAGAAAGTAATATTTATTAAAGATTGGATATTGAATTATGTAAATTCAATGCCAAAAAAGGCAGAGTCCCTCGTTATTGGGATTTCCGGAGGAGTTGACTCATCTGTATCAAGCACTTTAAGCGCAATGACAGGATTAAAAACAATCGTTTTATCAATGCCAATAAAACAAAAAAGTGTGCAACACGATCTAAGTTTGAAACATCAAGAATGGTTAAAAAAAAATTTTCAAAATGTTAAAGGAATTACAGTTGAGTTGGATAGTCTTTTTTCTACATTTGAAGACACTTTAAAAGATTTTAATAATTTACATGGAATGGCGAACTCAAGAGCAAGATTGAGAATGGCTACTCTTTATCAAGTAGCAGCAGCTAACAATGGTATAGTTGTAGGTACAGGAAATAAAGTCGAAGACTTTGGAGTGGGATTCTACACAAAATATGGCGATGGTGGGGTAGACATTTCACCAATTGCAGATTGTAACAAAACCGAAGTCTGGGAATTGGCAAAAGAACTGAAAATTTCACAAGAAATAATCGATGCTCCTCCAACTGATGGATTATGGGATGACGGTAGAACTGATGAAGGTCAACTTGGCTTAAGCTATAAGGAACTTGAAGAGGCCATGGAAAATGAAAATTCAAAAAATAGACAAAAATATATCCAAATAAGAAACTCAAATTTGCATAAAATGGATCCAATTCCAGTTTGCAAGATTCCAAGCTAATCAAATAGATTCACAAATCTATAATTAAAGTATATTCCTAGATAAATGAATAAAGATATTTTTTTAACAAATAGCTATGGTGGAAAAAAGGAAAAATTTCTACCGATAGATGCTAATAACGTTAAAATGTACGTTTGTGGTCCAACTGTTTATGATGACCCAC
>CACEQR010000032.1 GCA_902561765.1 uncultured Pelagibacteraceae bacterium
CTTTTTCTTTAAGTTAAAAAATTCTTCAGAGCTTTTGTAAATTTTGATCATACTTTCATCTAAGTAGTCCATCACGACTCTCTTAAAACGTCTATCACTTAATAAGAACCCACAAGGTTCAATTATCTCCAATAATGCGCCCAAGCAAGAGCATGTTCGAGCTATCGCAGCTGTGTTCTGGGGTATATCTGGCTCGTAAAGTGCTATTTTTGGCCTAGAATTATTTGTTTTGTGTGTCATTCTTGCTATGGAAAAAATATCTTTTTCTTCATATGAAATCATATATTAAGGAAAAATTAAAATAATAAATGTCAGACTCAGATAAAAAGAAACCAAATAGAAGAGATTTTATATTAACAGCCACAACAGCTGCAGGAGCTGTTGGTGTTGGTGCAGCAGTTTGGCCCTTAGTTGACCAGATGAACCCTGATGCTTCAGTAAAAGCATTAGCGAGTACAGAAGTAGATATTAGTTCAGTCCAGCCTGGACAATCAATAACTGTAATATGGAGAGGTAAGCCGGTTTTTATTAAAAGAAGAACTCAAGATGAGATTGATAGCGCTAGAGCAGTCGATTTAAGTGAATTAAAACATCCAGAAAAAGATGAAGACAGAGCAAAGGATCCTGAGTGGCTTGTAATGTTAGGAGTATGCACACATCTTGGATGTGTTCCATTAACTGATAAAGGTGATTACAATGCATGGTTTTGTCCATGTCATGGTTCACATTATGATACATCAGGAAGAATTAGAAAAGGTCCCGCACCAACAAATATGGAAGTCCCAAAATACGAATTTGTAAATAGTAACACCATAAAAATAGGATAATTTAATTTAATGAGCGATCACGATTACACACCTAAGTCAAAAGTTGGAAAATGGTTTAACGATAGACTTCCATTATTAACTTTGGCAAATCATTTGACCGATTACCCAACACCAAAAAATTTAAATTACTGGTGGACATTTGGAGGAATTTTAACTTTTTGTTTGATAACACAAATTATAACAGGAATTATTTTAGGAATGCATTATGTTGCTCATGCTGATTTAGCATTTCAAAGTGTTGAACATATAATGAGAGATGTAAATTATGGATGGTTGATAAGGTACGTGCATGCGAATGGTGCTTCAATGTTTTTCTTAGCAGTATATATTCATATATTTAGATCTCTATATTATGGTTCATATAAATCACCAAGAGAAGTTATCTGGATTATAGGTATGTTAATTTATTTTCTAATGATGGCTACTGCATTTATGGGATATGTGCTTCCTTGGGGACAAATGAGTTTTTGGGGCGCAACAGTAATTACGAATTTGTTTAGTGCCATTCCGTTAGTTGGAGATAGTATAACTACATGGTTATGGGGAGGTTATTCAGTAGATAATCCAACTTTAACAAGATTTTTTAGTTTACACTATCTTTTTCCATTTTTAATTTTAGGATTAGTTATTCTTCATATTTGGGCACTTCATGTTCCGGGAAATAATAATCCTATTGGTATAGATATAAAAAAACCGTCAAAAGATACTGTTCCTTTTCATCCATACATAGTGATTAAAGATTTATTTGCGCTTTTGATATTTTTAATAATTTTTGCTTTTTTTGTATTTTTTTCACCTAATATATTAGGACATGCAGATAATTATATTGAGGCAAATCCATTAGTTACACCAGCTCACATTGTGCCAGAGTGGTATCTGTTACCTTTTTATGCAATACTGAGATCAGTACCTGATAAGTTGCTTGGAGTTATAGCAATGTTTGCAGCAATATTTGTATTAGTTATTCTTCCATGGCTAGATACTTCTAAAGTTAGATCAACAGTCTTTAGACCAATATACAAACAATTTTACTGGTTTTTAGTAGCTGATGTTTTGATACTTGGGTACGTTGGTGCAATGCCAGCAGAAGGACTATATTTATTGATCGCAAGAGTTGCTACTGCTTATTATTTTGCTCATTTCTTAATAATACTTCCATTTTTAGGAATGAAAGAGAAGACAACACCATTACCACTTAGTATTACAGAGCCTGTATTGGGAGGTTCTGCTGATATGGCGATGGCTAAAAATAATTCTGATTATAAAGAGAAATTGTGAAAAACTTTTTCAAATTAATCACCTATATTACTCTAATTTCAAGTCTATTTTTTTCAAATGTGAACGCTGCTGGCGAGAAACAAGAACTGTTGAAAGTTGATTGGAGCTTTAAAAGTTTTTTTGGAAAGTTTGATAGAGCATCTTTGCAGAGAGGGTATCAAGTCTATTCAGAAGTTTGTGCATCGTGTCATTCTTTGAAACATTTGAGTTATAGAAACCTTGCAGAAAAAGGTGGACCTGAATTCACTGAGCTTGAAGCTAAAGCAATTGCTTCAAATTTTGAAGTTACAGATGGACCAAACAGTGATGGAGAAATGTTTGAAAGACCTGCAAAACTATCTGACAAATTTGTTATGCCATATGCGAATGTTCAGGAAGCCATAGCAGCTAATGGTGGGGCATATCCACCAGATATGTCAGTATTAGTTAAAGCTAGAGGTGGTGGAGCAAATTATATTTATTCTGTCCTAATGGGATATGAAGATCCTCCAGCAGGGATGGAGCTTGATGATGGTGTATATTATAATAAATATATGTATGGTAATAAAATTAAAATGGCATCTCCATTAGATGATGACATTGTAGAGTATGCAGATGGTACGAAAGCTACCGTAGATCAAATGGCCAAAGATGTAACAACTTTTTTACAATGGACAGCAGAACCTCATTTAGAAACAAGACATAAAATGGGTTTTAGAGTTATAATTTATTTAACAGTTTTGACTATTTTAGTTTATTTCAGTATGAAAAAAATTTGGTCACGTATTGAAACGAAAGTTTAAAATATCACCATCTTTAACTATATAATCTTTACCTTCTAATCTCATTTTTCCAGCCTCTTTACTTTTTGTCCATCCGTTATTTTTTATAAAATCTTCATAAGATATTGTTTCGGCTCTAATAAAACCTTTTTGGAAATCTGTATGAATTTCTCCAGCAGCTTTTGGTGCAGTAGAATTTTTAGTTATTGTCCAAGCTCTGGACTCTTCAGGTCCGGATGTAAAAAAAGTTTGCAAAGATAAAAGATCATATCCTTTCTTTATTAACGAATT
>CACEQR010000033.1 GCA_902561765.1 uncultured Pelagibacteraceae bacterium
AGTGTTGCAATGCTCGAGTATTCCCCTCCAAACTCAGGTGTTCCATAAAATAAAGTTTTTTGTATTTCTCCAACTGCATCACATTGTCTTACTCCAGGTTTAATAATGTCCATTGCAGTTTTCATTCCTTTTTCTGAAATCAATGCAGCATTTTTCATATATTTTATTTCTGCATCAGATTTTGCAAATCTCGCCCAATTGACTAAACGTTCTGAGTCTTTAATTTTCGCATTTGGTAAACCTTGTTTTATCTTTTCATAACAAAAAGCGGTAAAATAATGAGCATCCATTTCAACACCAATCGATAGTTTATCCCATTTTCGATCTTTAATTATTTTTACTAAATAGTCATAAGGATGTTTCGGCCATGTATGAATATAATTTTCATCATAAACAATTATATTTTCATCTTTTAGATAAGTTTTTATATGTGCGCCACCAGCATCTTGCGCTCTTACAAAGCAAAGTGGTTCATCTGAATTGACATGCACTATTGCACATTGAGCATAATAAAAAGACCAAGCATCATAACCGGTCAAATAATTCATATTATTAGTGTCGTGAGAAATTAAAAGTTCAATACCTTTTTTTTCCATCATTGACTGGACTTTTTTTAATCTTTGTTTGTATTCCTCTTTAGTAAATGACATAAATTTCTATTTGAATAATTTTCCAAAACCTTCAACTAGATTATTTTTATTTATTTGGACTAGAGTGTCCCAGATCAAAGCCTGATTACTTGATAAAACAATTGTATTCAGTTTTTTTTCAAGTTTATCAATTATTGGTAGCACGGGTAAAGCTGTACAAGATACAAATAATGCATCTGCACCGTTTAAATCTATTTTAGATAATACATCATACAAATAATTTTGATCTACTTTACCGATATCATAGTCTGCCTCTATATCAAAATAAGAATTGGAGGTTATTTCAAATCCCTCAGACTTAAAATATTCTACAACATCATCATTAAGTTTTTTACTGTAAGGAGTGAACAAACAAAGCTTTCTAATATTTAATTTCTTTAAAGCCTTTATAGCAGCTGTGCTTGGTGTTGTAACCTCAGCCATTGGTTTTGCAGCTTTTACCTTTTGTTCTATAGAATTGTAACCCGCAGCTATTGTTCCTGAAGTACATCCATAAACAACACAGTCTATATCCTGGTCTGGAAGAATATCTTTTGCAACATCAGTTACTTTATCTGACATTTTAATCAAATTTTCTTTAGTTAAAGGATTATAACACTCTATTCTATTAACAAAAAAATCAATTTCTCTATCCTTAATTACATTAATAAAGTCTCTTTCAATCATAAAATCGCTTGCTAGTGCAATAAGGCCAACTCGTGGATTTGATTTACTTATATATTTTGGTTCTATTTTTGTTGAATTCATATTTTAAAAAGGTGAATATATCATAAGTTCTCGAATAATCATTAATATTAAATTAATTGAATGAATTTTAAAGATACTCTGGTTGCATCACTTGTTCCTATTTTTTTAGGGTTTGGTTTTGTAATTGCCAAACCTGCTTTTGAGTCTTTTCCACCAATACTTCTAATGGGATTAAGATTTATATTTGCAGCATCAATTTTAATTTGGTGGTTTCCTATTCCAAAAGGTTTCTTAAAAAAAATTTTTATTGCCTCATTTATAGCAAACACTTTACAATATAGTATTACTTATACTGGTTTAAATTTTATTGATGCATCTGCAGCAGTATTATTAGTGCAAACAGAAGTTCCTTTTGGAGTAATTTTTGCATTTTTCATGTTGAAAGAAAAACCAACCTTAAGAGCTTTAATTGGAATAGGAGTTGCATTTATAGGAGTATATATTTTAACCGGCTCGCCCAATTTAGATGGGAAAATATTTGGGATTGCTCTTACAATTTTAGGTTCAGCAATATGGGCACTTGGTCAAGTAATTGTAAAACCTTTGAGTAAAGAAATTAATCCTTTGGCACTAGTTGCATGGCTTGCATTATTTTCTGGACCTACTTTAGTTTTAATTTCAACTGTTATCGAGGGTAATACCATATCATATTTATCAACTGCTAAATTTAATCATTGGTTAATAGCATTTTATATAGGATTTATTATGCAACCAATAACTTATGGTTGTTTTTATTATGTTCTAAAAAATAATCCACTGTATAAAGTGTTGCCTATAGTAACTATGGGCATACCACCCACTGGATTACTTGCAGCAATATTTTTATTAGGTGAAAAACCAACAAGTGAGTTATTTATTGGAGGAGTAGTAATAATAGTTGGTGTCATATTGATATTATATAAAAAGAAAGAGGAGGTAAATTAATGAATATAGGATTTATTGGTTTAGGAAATGTTGGAGGCAAACTAGCTGGGAGTTTATTGAGGAATAAATTTAATTTAACAGTTAGAGATTTAGATAAAAGTTTAACAAAAAAATTTAAAGACTCTGGGGCAAAAATTGCAAACTCTGCCAAAGAAATGGCTGAGGAAGTTGATTTAATAATAACTTGTCTTCCCTCTCCTGAAATTTGTGCAGAAGTGATGGAGGGTCAAAACGGGATACTGGAAGGTCTTTCTGAAAATAAAATATGGTTGGAAATGAGCACTACTGATGAGGCAGAGGTAAAAAGGATTGGAAGAAAAGTAATAGACAAAAAAGCAATACCCTTAGATGGTCCAGTAAGCGGTGGATGCCATAGGGCGGCTTCAGGAAATATAGCAATATTTGTTGGTGGAGACAGAGATGCATTCGAAATGATTTTACCTGCTTTAACAGTAATGGGTCGTAAAATATTACATACAGGAGAATTAGGTACTGCTTCTGTTCTTAAAGTAATTACAAATTATTTAGCTTCTACACATTTGGTTGCCCTTGGAGAGGCATGGACAATAGCTAAAAAATCAAACCTAGATCTTACAAAAGCTTATAAGG
>CACEQR010000034.1 GCA_902561765.1 uncultured Pelagibacteraceae bacterium
ATAAAAAAAGGGAGCTAAAGATGGCTAAAAGAAGAAAAAAAGCTGCTAAAAAGAAAACTAAGAAAAAAGCTAAGAAAAAAGCTAAAAAGAAAAAAAGAAGATAGTTTAGTATTCTTTTTAATTGATTACGCTTCTCATGGCGCTTGCGTGGGAAGCGTTTTTTTTTATTCCGTTATTTCTTGAGTAGTTATTTCCTCAGAAACAGATTTTTCTTCAACTTTTTGAATTTGTTTTTCTAAATTTCTTTTAAGAGCTTTATCGAGCTTTTTCTGAGCATCTTCTAATTTTGATCCCATCACAATTTGGAATTCAGTTAACAGTCTATCATAAGCTTTTTCAAATAGTTGTCTTTCACTATAAGACTGATCAATCATTATATCATCACCTTTATTAAGATCTCTTACAACTTCTGCTAAATCATAAATTTTTCCTGATGAAATTTTTGCCTCATATTCTTGAGCTCTTCTACTCCACATTGAACGTTTAATTTTTGGTTTGCTTTTTAAGATGCTTACACATTTATTTATTTGGTTTATTGTTGCGAGGGGTCTTAAGTGAGATTGCTTGTTAACTGGTACCATTCCATTTGCTTTATCTTTTTCAAACTTTAAAATATAAGTTTCAACATCAATTCCACCTATATTTATCTTTTTTGTTTCTGTTATTTGGCCTACTCCATGTTTTGGATAGACTACGTAATCTTTCACTTTAAATAATCTTTTTTCAGTTTCCTGTTTTTTAACTTTTCTAATTTCAGGCTTTTGTTCATTATTCTTAGGAATTCTTAATGGATCTACTTTAATTTCAGTTTTGTCTTTTTTCTTCTGATCTTTTATTTTTTTTTTATTAATTTCTTTTGATACTTTTTTAACCTTTTTGATCTTTACAGGCTTGTTTGTTTTAACAATTTTTTTAGATTTGTTTACTTTAGCTACTTTTTTCAAAACTTTGGTTTTTTTTTTTACTACTTTTTTTGTTTTTTTATTATTCAAGATTTTCTTTAAAATATTTTTCATATTTGTCTTTTACATCTTTAAATTGTTCGTGATCCGCTGGAGGATCTTTTTTTTCACTAATATTTGGCCATATGTCCGAATATTTTTTATTTACCTCTAACCATTTACCTTCTTTATCGTCATTATCCGATATAATTGCATCCACTGGACACTCAGGTTCACAAACGCCACAATCTATACACTCATCAGGTTTAATTACAAGCATATTTTTTCCTTCGTAAAAACAATCCACTGGGCATACTTCTACACAATCCATCAATTTACATTTGATGCATTTATCATTTACTAAATATGTCATATTTTTTTTTGACGAACTTTCTCTTTAATATCTCCTACAAATTTTGGATCAAGATAGAGTAAACCAGATAATCTTCTCATCAGGTTTGTTTCATACATGTCAGCATCTGCATCAGAGTAAATTATATCCCATAAAGCCTCTATAATTATCTTTTTGTCTTCTTCATTAATATTTTTAATTTCTCTTGTGAAATCAATAATTTGATTAGAATCTTTTTCTTTTTCCTCTGCATTAAACATAATTTCATCAATTCCATCACTTTCAGCCCCCATTTCAATTAATGCGTCTTTAATAATTTTTTTTTCTTTATCAGTATAATTCTCATCAATTTTAGCAGAGTGAATTAATAAACAAGCGACTGCTATTATAGAAGGATGATGGTTTTCTTTTTCATTTACATCTTTTTTAAAAATATTAAACATTATTTTAAGTTAAGTTGTGAAAGAACATTAAATGGATTATCATTAACATTCTTATTAGAATTTTTTTTAATTATTTTTTTTAATGGCGTATATTTAAAGTACAGATTATTATCCCTCTCGTAAGTTTTATAATTCATTTTCTTGATTAGTTTCACAAAATTTTCTTTATTACAACCTAACAAATTTAGCATTTCAGGAATTAACTTAATTTCTTTAATTTTATCTTCAGATTTAATATTAAAAATCATTAGAAATAACCTTTCTAAAATATCTATTCTTACGTACAAATTTTCAAACTTCTCAAAACCACATAATAACATTAGATTTTTATTTAATACTTTTTTTTCCTCTAAAAAATTTAATCCAAAGGTTGGAGGTAAAAACTCAAAGTTTTTTTCATTAAAATTTTTCCATAAAAGAATTCTTAATGATACAGAACTTGGTTTAAATAGTTTGTATAAAAAAATATGATACCTGCCAAATTTTACCCCCAAGTTTCTCAATTTCTTTCTTTCTTCTTGATTTAGTTTTGTTAAGTATTTTAAAACTTCATCTCTTTTTACAACTCCATTATTTTCATACAAATGATACGCAAGAGCTCTAAGTTCAGTATTTTTATCTTTTATATTTTTTAAATCTATTAGACTTTTTAACTCTGTTTCAATTTTAGCATTTATCCAGTTTTGCAAATAAGAATTAAGTCTTGATTTTTCACTATTCTCAATCATTTCATCAATTATTAAATAAATTTCTGGATTTAGATAATCAGATCCAGGGATTAATTTAGCTATTTGATTACCATTCCA
>CACEQR010000035.1 GCA_902561765.1 uncultured Pelagibacteraceae bacterium
GTATGCCTCCAAAGGTCGGCTTTTGCCATTACCCCTTACTACAATTAGATTGAACACTTTTTAAAAGTGTTGATTTCATTTATCTATTTGAACATTTTGTGCTATAATTTTGGAAGTTTAAAAATTTAATGTGAGAGAGAACCAAGTTCATCATAGTGTTGGAGCACTAGAACTTGGCTTACCTTTTTCCTTTTCGGATAGTGAAATTGTACCAAAAGAACACGAAAATATCAATAACAATACAAGGCGACGGAAGCGAAATCTTCGATTATTCCTTGCCACTACCTCACAACTACTCTCGAAGAGGCAATATATACACCATAGAATACACCGTAAACGGCTTTTTTCATACAAACAAGAGTATTGCATACCTTAACGACATTCTCGCACGATTTACCCTATCAATGAAAGTTTTAGACACAAGAGTAACAAGTTCAGAAGATGAGGGGATAGAACTATCTTATTTTCAAGGCTTAAAAAGTATTAAAAGAGCCAACGACTATGAAAAAGGAGATAGAGGCGAAGATAATATATTTTGGTCTATCAAACTATATACAGAAGATTTAATAAGAGAGTCTGGAGAGGGAAACCTCATATCATACTCTCTTATTGAGTCTTTTGCCTTTGCTCGATTTATTGACCGAGCAAAAGACAAAAGCACACTAAAAGCAAAGTGTCGCAGCGTTTGGAATTGGTACGATGAGCGAGGCTGGACTATACCAAAAAGAAAAGGATTAGGAATGTCAAGACAAGAGGGTGCAAAAAAAGCAAGAGAAAAACGAATGGCTGATACTAAGCGAAAAATACTTAGTATTGTTACAGGTATGTTCAAAGATGATTATAAATCTAAAAGTGGTAAATGGAACATATCTAAAATTGCAAAAGATAGTGGAACTTCAAGAAACTCTGTTATGAAGTATTTAAAGGAAATGGAATGAGTAAAATTACTGTAAATGAATATGCAAAAAAGTATCAAATTACTAGACAAACCGTGTATAATCAAGTCAAAAAAGGTTTACTTGAAAGCATAGAAGAAAACGGAGTTTTATTCGTAATTGACGAAGATAAAGAGGTTTCAAAAAGCAGTAAAGATAAGTGTCAAAAGTTTGTAAAGAAACTTTTAAAAAGAATTGACAAGCTAGAGAAACAATTAAACAAAGAAAGAGAAAGCAAAGACTCCCTTATACTTGCCTATGTTGATGAAATGAAAGCTCTTTATCTACCAAAACCAAAGACCAAAAAGCAGAAGAAAAAAAAGAAAAAATAACTACATACCTGGCGACCAATAACTCGGCTCTGGTTCTTGATAATTTTCTCTTGCTATCTTCTGCTCAATAGCTCTTGCAAACTCTTTAGCTGTTGAGATAAAATCCCTTGATTGTTCAACAACTGTTGAAAATCCTCTTCGTATTGTGTCTTGAAGCTCTTGAAGTCCATCTCGAGTGCTTGTAATCGCTTCTCTATATCGCTCTCGAGCTCCTCGTCTGTTTGCTCTGTGTTGCATAACTGATTGAGCTTGCTCATAAAGACTCTCTCTTGCTTCTCTAAAGCGGTCAAAAGAGCTCTTTCTCTCTGTTCTGCTTCCCTCTTTATCCTCTCTGTTATCTCTATCTGTCGCTCTAAAAGTTCCATTTACTCCCCTTTTTTCGTTTCGCTTATTTGGATAAAGTAGATTTTCCCGTTCTCTGTAATCTGTATATCTTCCTTTGGTATGACTATATACTTTTCTCCCTCTTTGTTTTCGTATCTGTTCTCGCTTGGTACGAGCCAGCTCTCGTCTAGGTTGAGATAATCTTTGATGTGTGGATAAGCTAGTATCCCCATTATCCCGAACAACATCACTATTATCATTGTGTATCTGCTGTTGCTCTCTGCTTGTTCGTTCTTTATCAGCTCTTCGTTGTAACTCTTGTATCTCTCTATTTCGCTCTCGAGCTCTTTGGCGAGATTTTTCATACCTCTTCTCAATCTCTTTGTATCTTCGACTAAGGCTTCTTTCAAGTGCTCTCTCGAGCTCTTGAAGAGTTTTATTAGCTCCTCGCTCTGTCTTTCTTGTGTTTCTATTACTTTTGATTTGCTTCTCTCTATCTTCTCTTGTAAATTCTGTGTAAAATCGCTCATTGAATAGTTCTCCTTTTAGGCTTATTTTTCCCGTTTCATTTTTGAATGTTAGGTAGTGTGTATCTGTCTTGAAGTCGTGTCCACTTCGTACATACTCGAGCTCTAAATCTTCCACAAGATTTTTAACATCATCTATACTGTTGATAAGCCCTGCTTCGTGTGCTTCTGCTATATAATCTACTATATAGTTTTGAGCTTTATCTCGCCCTTTTTTCTTGGAAAAATTAAAAGGCTCTTGTCCTCGTTCTGCTCTGTGCTCTTGGATTATTTGCTCTTTGGTTTTGTCCTGTACTACTTTTCTATTATCCTCTACTCTCTCGAGGTTGTGCTTTATTTCGAGATA
>CACEQR010000036.1 GCA_902561765.1 uncultured Pelagibacteraceae bacterium
ATATTATATAATACCATCTTTTTTACTTGTTCTGACTATATCATTCGTTGACTCTTATATGGTAAGTATAGGATCATTTCCTGAAGAGTGGAGATTGTCAATTAGACAGCCGATTTCTAGTAGTGTCGAGTCTTTAACTGTTAACCCTAGTTTTATTGCATTTACAAAAGCTCTTAGGGGATTTGTATATCTTAAACTCTTAAGACCACTTGATATATTCTTAACTCATGTGCCATGGTGGTACACATTAGGTGTCTTTGCAGCAATTGGATATTTTACTGTTGGTATCAGATTTGCAGTTATTACAGCAATATTATTACTTTTCATTGGTGCTTGTGGGATATGGCCACAATCAATGATAACACTATCGTCCGTATTAGTGTCTGTAGCTTTATGTTTTATAATTGGAGTTCCTCTTGGAATAATTGCTTCTTATAATGAGAGATTTAGAAATGTTCAAAACGTGGTTTTAGATGCCATGCAAACTTTACCTTACTTCTGTTATTTAATTCCTGTTTTGATGTTTTTTGGAGGAGGAATAGTATCTGCTGTACTAGCAACGGTAATATACTCTATACCACCTATCATTCGATTAACGTCTTTAGGTTTAACTCAAGTATCTGGAACTTACTCAGAGGTTTCACGTTCATTTGGTGGTACTTTATTTCAAACTTTAAATAAAATTAAATTTCCATTAGCAATTCCAAGTTTAGTTATTGGATTTAATCAAACAGTAATTATGGCTTTTGCAATGCAGATTGTTACACCTTTAATTGGTGGAAAAGGATTAGGTTTGGAAGTATTTAATGGATTAGCAAGATCTGATACCGGTAGAGGGTTGGCAGCAGGTATAGGAATTGTATTATTAGCAATAATTATAGACAGAATTTCACTTGCTTGGACTAAAAAACAAAGAGAAGCTCTAGGTTTATAAGTCAAGTAAAAGCATCATTATTCACAGTTTACAAACTAGTAATTTTTGTTTTAAAATAAGGCTTTAATTAATTAAAAGAGAGGAAATAAATGAGGTTATCAAAAACAATATCAGCTCTATTTTTATCTTTCGTAATTTTATTTGCTAGTCTTACTCAGGCAAATGCAAAAAGATTACATGCTGCTATTGCTGACTGGACAGGTGGAATAATCACTTGTGAAGTTGCAGTAGCAATTCTTGAACGAGAAATGGGCTATAAAATTAAACAAACAGTTTTCCCGTCTGGTACTGGATTATGGGAAGCAATTGCAGCTGGAGAACTTGATTTCGCTTGCGAGAGTTGGCCAAGTTATGCAGAGGCAGACGATGTAATGTTTAATGAAGATTTAATTTATGACGGCAAAGTAGTAAAATCTTATAAAGGAGATGGAACAGTTGATCTTTTAGGAACTACTGGAATCATCGGTATGTCAGATTACTGGATACCTAGATATGCTGCAGATGAAATGGGCATTAAAACTTGGAGAGACCTAAACAAACATAAAGCTAAATTTGCAACTATTGAAACAGGCGGTAAAGGAAGATTAATTGGATGTCCTGTAGCTGGTTGGAACTGTCATGACCAAAAAAGACTTGATCTTTTAGGAATTGATTTCCAAGCAGATGAGCTAGGTACTGAAGCGGCTGCAATTGCAGAAGCAAAAGCTGCTTACATGAGAAAAGAGCCGTTCTTGTTATACTTATGGTCACCACACTGGTTCTTTGGTGAGTTTGACATGGTAGGAGTTCAACTTCCTGAATACAAAACTTGTGCAGGAGACACATTTACTGAAGCAAACAACTGGAAAACTTGCGGTACAGATGGATGGCCAGCAACTGGTTGGGATAAAGATTACACTATGAATTATGGAAACCCTGAGACATTTGCTAAACCAGAACATGCTAAAGCAAAAGCTTTTTTTGAAAGAATGAAATTAGAAAACTTAGACCAAGCTAAGATGCTTGTTGAAGTTGACATCAAAAAAAGAGACGTTAAAGAAGTTGTAAATGAGTGGTTAGACAACAATCCGGATAAATGGAAAAGTTGGTTAC